>DASXYL010000030.1:0-31012 GCA_036502575.1 Jatrophihabitantaceae bacterium
CTCGCCGACGCCGCCCACAAGTTGTTGGCGTCGAACGACCTGCCCCCGGCCGGCGGTGTCCCGGCCACGGTGCTGCTCACCCTGACCCTCGATCAACTCGAGACCCGCACCGGACACGTCACCACCGCCCACGGCGGCACCCTCTCCGTCCACGAAGCACTCCAGGCGGCCGGGGAAGCCCACATCATCCCCGTCGTGATCGGCGAGGAAGGCATCCTCGCCTACGGACAAGCCCGCCGCACCGCCACCACCCACCAACGCCTCGCCCTGGCCGCCCGCGACGGCGGGTGCTGCTTCCCCGGCTGCGACACCCCACCGGGCTGGACCCAGGTTCACCACATCCTCAACTGGGCCCTCGGCGGCGGCACCGACCTCACGAACCTCTGTCTATTGTGCGGATTTCATCACCGGGACCACGAGAAACGCGGATGGCAGGTGATCATGAAACGCGGCCGACCCTGGTGGATACCGCCTGCCCACATCGCCCCCGGCCGCACACCCATCCGCAACACATTGCGCGACCCCGTAACCATCGGTTGATCTCACGGGCGAGCGGACACTGACCCCTCCGCTGTCGAGCGGGTCGGTGAATCGACTGCGGCTCACGCGAACGGACGGCACCTGGTACGCCTACCGACGTTGGGTCTACGCGACGAACGGCCCGCCGCCCACCTGAGCGCCGCTGTTCAAGCCTCGAGGGTGCGGACGGGGGTGCCGGCCGTCCAGGCGAGGATGTCCTCGACGACCTGCTCGAACCAGGTCCGATAGCCGTCGGTCGTGACGTAGCCGATGTGCGGCAGCAGCAAGGTGTTGGGCAGCGATCGCAGCGGATGGTCGACGGGCAGCGGCTCGACGTCGTAGACGTCCAGCCCGGCGCCAGCGATCCGCTGCCCCCGCAGGGCATCGATCAACGCCACCTCGTCGACGATCGGCCCGCGCGAGGTGTTGATCAGGTACGCGGTGGGCCTCATGAGCGCCAGATCGTCGGCCTGGACGAGGCCGCGGCTCGCGTCCGAGAGCGGCATGTGAATCGTGATCACGTCGGATTCGGCGAACAGGTCGCGCTTGCTGACCGCGCGTACGCCGTGCGGCTGCGCCCGTTCGGCGGTGAGGTGCGGCGACCAGGCGATGACCGACATCCCGAAGGCCTGAGCCAGTGCAGCGACCGGCGTCCCGAGCCGGCCCAGGCCGAGGACGCCGAGGGTCGCGCCGGCGAGGCCCGGTCCGATCGTGTGCTGCCAGCCACCCGCGCGCACCGCCGCATCCTCCTGAGCGAAGTTGCGGGTGAGCGCGATGATCAGGCCGATCGTCAGCTCGGGCATGGCGTTGCCCGAGCCGGTGGTGCCGCACACCGTGACGCCCTGCTGCTCGGCCGCGGCGATGTCGATCGCGGCGTTACTCATGCCCGTGGTGACCAGCAGCCGGAGGGCCGGCAGCTGCGCCAACACGCGGGCGGGGAACGGCGTGCGCTCGCGCATCGCCACGATCACCTCGCTGGCGGCCAGACGTTGCACCAGCAACGCCTCGTCCGCGATGTGCTCGTTCAGCACCTCAACCCAGTAGCGGGCTTGCACGGCCGACCAGTCCGCGCTGGCCAGCGCGACGTTCTGGTAGTCGTCGAGGATCGTCACCGTTGCCACGACCCGAGGCTATCCGTACGCGGAGTCGCGGCCATCCAATAGCCTGAACGGCATGCAGACCATCCCGGAGGCCTGAGCGCGGTGCGGGTGGCGACCTGGAACGTGAACTCGGTCAAGCAGCGGCTGCCGCGGCTGTTGCCGTGGCTGGACGAGCGGCAGCCCGACGTGGTGTGCCTGCAGGAGACCAAGCTCGCCGACGCCGCGTTCACCGAGCTGCTCGGGGCGGAGGCCGCGCAGCGCGGGTACGAGATCGGGTACTACGGCGAGGCGCAGTGGAACGGGGTCGCGATCCTGTCCCGGGTCGGCCTGGACGATGTCGTGGTCGGCATCCCGGGGGCACCGGGGTTCCCGAACCCCGAGGCGCGGGCGGTGTCGGCCACGTGCGGCGGCATCCGGGTCTACTCGCTCTACGTGCCGAACGGGCGAACCCCCGACTCCGACCACTATCACTACAAGCTCGCGTGGCTGGCCGCCCTGCGCGACGTGGTGGCGGCCGGACCCGCGGACGTGATGCTGTGCGGGGACATGAACATCGCCCCGACCGATGCCGACGTGTTCGATCCGGAGGCCTACATCGGCCAGACGCACGTCACGGTTCCGGAACGCGCCGCGCTCGCCGAGTTGCAGGGCGTGGGGCTGCACGACGTGGTGCGCGACAAGTGGCCGACCGAGCGGGTGTTCACCTACTGGGACTACCGAGCCGGCATGTTCCACCAGGACCTCGGCATGCGCATCGACCTCGTCCTGGCCGGTGGCGCGGTGCCCGATCGGGTCAAGGCGGCCTGGGTCGACCGGCACGCCCGCAAGGGCACCGGGCCGAGCGACCACGCGCCGGTGATCGTCGACCTCGACGAGGCGCCCGACGGCGACATCGGGCCGGTCGTGCCCCCACCCTCGGCGCCCCGCGGCCGGCGTCGCCCGGCCAAGCTGCCCCAAGCGAAATGAGCGTGTTGGACGCGCCGCCGGGCATCTACCGGGGCACCGTCGAGGGGATCGAGAGCGGACATTGCACCGCCCGGATAGAGGTTCGCGCCGCGCCGGGCGGGTGCCGCATCGTCGACTACGAGGCAGCGTCCGACGAGCACGGGCTACAACACGTCGAGCACGCACTGGTGTCCGGCGACGCGCTGCATGTGGCCTTCGGCGAAGCCTTGGGCGTAACGGTGTTCGCGCTGGTGGCGCCCGGCGTGTACGACACGGCCGGCGAGCCGACCATGCGCATTCACGCCGCGTATGACGACGGCGAGCTCAGCTGGGCCTGGCATTGGGGTCCGACCGGTCAGGAGCCGGTCGAGCGTTCCCGCGCCCGCTGCCGTCGCGCAGCCTGCTAGGGCACGTTGCCGAAACCCGCTCGTCGCGAGCGACGGCCAGGCGCGCGGCAAGACTGCGCCAGCCAGTCGAGGAGTCGATACCGCTGGTACATGCCTATCCGGTTGGTGCTCCGGTTGCGGTGGTGGTGCTTGGCCCACCTACCGACCAGATACCGGGCCGATATCCGGTCGGCAAGTGGGCTAAGCGCCGACCCGCACAGCTGCGGGGCAACACGCACTGTGGTGGCAGTCGCTTCCCCTCCAGTCCGACGAGATTTCCGCTCGGCTGGTGGTCAGCGCGGAGGGGAAGCGGAGGGGAAGCGTCGCTAATTCGCGCCGCTCGGAACCGACGAAAGATCATCAGCGGATGCGACCCCAGCGGCGAGAGCGACGGCGCACGTCAGAGCGCGGCGTCGTGCACGATGATCGCGATGTGGACGCGGTTGGGGGCGTCGAGCTTCACGAGCAGTCGCGACACGTGGGCCTTGACGGTGCCCTCGCTCATGAACAGCTGGGCGCCGATCTCGGCATTGGTGGCGCCCGATCCGACGGCGACCGCCACTTCACGCTCGCGTTCGGTGAGCGTCGCCAGGCGGTGCCGGGCGTCGCTGCGCCGGTCGTTGCGATCGTTGTCGGCGACATGCGCGAGCAGGGTGCGGGTGACCGCCGGCGAGAGCATGGCATCTCCCGCGGCGACCCGCCGGACGGCGTCGAGGATGTCGCCGGGCGGGGTGTCCTTGAGCAGGAACCCGCTCGCTCCCCCGCGCAGCGCGCGCAGCACGTAGTCATCGACGTGGAAGGTGGTCAGCACGACCACCTGCGGCGGCTCCGGCAACGCGCGCAACCGGCCGGTGGCGGTGATGCCGTCGACCTCGGGCATCCGGATGTCCATGAGCACGACGTCCGGACGATGGGTTTGCGTTGCGGTCACGGCGGAAGCGCCGTCGCTCGCCTCGCCGACCACGACGATGTCCTCGGCGGCGGAGAGCATCATCCGCAGGCCGGCCCGTACGAGCGCGTCGTCGTCGACGAGCAGCACCTTCACTGCCACGGCAACCTCGCCGCCACGACGAAGTCACCGCTGGCGTCCGGGCCGTGCGACAGGGTTCCGCCGGCGAGATCGACGCGCTCCCGCAAGCCGATCAGCCCACTGCCCGATCCGGGCACCGTCGCACCGACGTGCAGCGGCTGCCGATTGCGCACGCTCACCGACAACCCCGCCTCCGGTGCGCCGCTGACCCGGACCGTGGTGGCCGCGCCCGGAGCGTGCTTGGCCGCATTGGTCAGCGCCTCCTGGACGATGCGGTACGCGTCGCGTCCCAGCGCGGTCGGCGCGTCGGCGGAAACGTCCATGGTGAAGTCGATCTTCGCACCAGCGTGTCGGGTCTGCTCGACCAACCGCGGGATGTCGCGCAGGGTCGGCTGCGGCACGGATGGCGCGTCATCGGCGCCGTCGCCTCGCAGCACGCCGATGGTGCCGCGCAGCTCCTCGAGCGCCTGGTGCGCGGTGGTGCGCAGCAACTCGGCTGATTCGCGCACCTTCGCGGGCGGCAGGTCGGGGTTCATCTCGAGCGCGCCGGCGTGCAGGGCGACCAGCGAAATGCGATGCGCGAGCACGTCGTGCATCTCCCGGGCGATCCGGGTGCGCTCGGCCGCCCGGGCCTGCTCGGCGCGCAACTGCTGCTCGGCCTCGGCCCGCTCGACGCGTTCGCGCAACGTCCACACCAACTGGCGGCGGGCTCGCACGCACATCCCCCACGTGACCATGACCGCGGCCACCGATACGGACACCACCACGTCCACCCAGAGCTTCTCCGTCTGCGGACGCCACAGCAGGAACAGGAATCCGGGGATCATTCCGCCGATGGCCACGGCCAGGGTGATGCTCGTCCGGCGGTGCACGGCGACGGTGAACAGCGCCAACAGCGCGACGACCGACGTGGACGACGAGAACGTCGAGAACCCCGCCGTGACGATCGCGATCGTGACCGGGAAGCGCCGCCACCACAGCAGTCCGCAGCCCACCAGACCGAGCCCCAGATCGAGCAGGACCTGCCCGTCCGACACGTGATGGACAGCCGAGTTGTACGTTCCGGAAAACGTCAGCACGCCGACACCAACGGCGATGATCAACATCGCGACGTCGACGATCCAGTCCCGCGCCGTACGCGGCAACGGCCGAGTGGGGTCGTCGGGCGGCAGCAACGAGGCCGGGACGAGGCTCAGCCGGTCGATCCGGTCGAACCAGCGGCTGCTCACGCCTCCGAGCCTAAGGTCATCTTCGGCCGGACGCGCACCGACGAAAGTCCAGGATGGCGCCGCCGATCGTAATTGGGTTGTCCGGGGACGCCCGGCCTGCTGCACTGGGGGTCAGATCGAGCGGAGAAGGAGTCCGGAATGCGCGAGGCGTTCGTGTCCACCCAGTCGGTAGTCAGCACCCATCCGAAGGACATGACGCACTTTGCGAACGGTAAATCTCGGAATCCTGGCCCACGTCGACGCCGGTAAGACCAGCCTCACCGAGCGGCTGCTCTACAACGCCGGCGTCATCCGCGAGGTCGGCAGCGTCGACCGCGGCAGCACCCAGACCGACTCCCTGGCTCTGGAGCGGCAACGCGGCATCACGATCAAGTCGGCCGTCGTGTCGTTCGTCGTCGGCGACGTCACGGTCAACCTGATCGACACTCCCGGCCACCCCGACTTCATCGCCGAGGTTGAGCGCGTCTTGAACGTGCTCGACGGCGCCGTGCTGGTGATCTCGGCCGTCGAGGGCGTGCAGGCGCAGACCCGCGTGCTCATGCGCACCCTGCAACGGCTGCGCATTCCCACGCTGGTCTTCGTGAACAAGGTCGACCGGGGCGGCGCCGACGCCGATCGGGTGCTACGCCAGTTGGCGGCCAAGCTGACCCCGGCGGTCGTCGCGATGAACGCGGTGACGGCAGCCGGCACCCGGTCCGCGTCCGTCATGGCACCCGACTCCGACCCGGCCGCGGTCATCGACCTGCTCACCGCCGAGACGCGGCACGGGGTGGCCCATCCGGTGTTCTTCGGCTCGGCGATCACCGGCGCGGGCGTCGACGCGTTGACGGCCGGCATCGCCGAGCTGTTGCCGGCAGGTGCCGGCGATGTCGACGCCCCGGTGTCGGGGCGGGCGTTCAAGATCGAACGCGGCCCGGCCGGCGAGAAGATCGCGTACGTCCGCCTGTTCTCCGGGACGGTACGGGTACGCGACCGGCTGCCGTTCGGGCGCGGCCGCGAGGACAAGGTGACCGCGATCAGCGTGTTCGAACGCGGCTCGACGCTGCGGCACGGGTCGGTCGCGGCCGGCCAGATCGGCCAGCTCTCGGGGCTGGCCGACATCCAGGTCGGCGACCCGATCGGGACGGATGCGACGGCGGTTGCGGCGCACCACTTCTCGCCGCCGACGCTCGAGACGGTCGTCGTGCCCTCGCGTATCGCTGCTCGTGGCCGGTTGCAGTCCGCGCTGGCCCAGCTCGCCGAGCAGGACCCGTTGATCAACCTGCGCCAGGACGACATCCGCCAGGAACTGTTCGTGTCGCTGTACGGCGAGGTGCAGAAGGAGGTCATCGCGGCCACCCTCGCCGAGGAGTACGGCGTGGACGTGACCTTCCGCGAGACCACGACGATCTGCATCGAGCGTCCGGTCGGCCGCGGCGAGGCCGTCGAACTGATCGGCCAGGAGCCCAACCCGTTCCTGGCCACCGTCGGGCTGCGTATCGACCCCGCGCCGATCGACAGTGGCGTGCGATTCCGGCTCGGCGTCGAACTCGGCTCGATGCCGCCGGCGTTCTTCAAGGCGGTCGAGGAGACCGTCGACGAAGCGCTGCGCCAGGGTCTGCACGGCTGGCAGGTAGCCGACTGCACGGTGACGATGACGCATTCGGGGTACGCGCCCCGGCAGAGCCACGCCCACCAGGGCTTCGACAAGACCATGTCGAGCACGGCCGGCGACTTTCGCAACTTGACGCCCCTTGTGCTCATGGAGGCGCTGCGGCAGTCCGGCACCCGCGTGTACGAGCCGATCCACCGCTTCCGTCTCGAGTTCCCAGCCGAGGCGGTCGCGACGGTGCTGCGCGGACTGGCCGAACTGCGTGCGGTGCCGCAGTCGCCCTCGGTGCACGGATCGTCGGGCGTGGTGGAGGGCGACATCCCGGCGGCCCGGGTGCACACGCTGCAGCAGCGGCTGCCCACGCTCACTCGCGGCGAGGGCGTGCTCGAGAGCGACCACGCGCACTACCAGCTCGTTCGGGGCGCGCCGCCGTCCCGGGCCCGATGGGACCACAACCCGCTCAACCGCAGTTTCTCGTGATGATCTACGGGTTGCGGTCGCTGAGCCGCCACAATCCGTAGATCACGTGAAAATGGGCTGTTCAGCGCCGCTAGTGCCCCTCCAGGGCGCCGGCCCATCGCCAGTGGCCCCCCTGCCCGAGGAACTCGACGCGCTGCACCTCGTCGTCGAGTTCCTCCTCGTCTCGCGCCCAGGCGAGGGCGGCCGCGTGGTCGGGGAAGTCGCGCTCGTCCATGACGTCGCCCATCCCGTCGAGAAATCGGTACCGCATACCTGGACGCTAGCCCTCAGCGGGAGTTCGTCTTGCGGTCTGACGCACGAGCTATAGCATGCGGATCGGCACTGAGTTAACGCCATTCGTACATACCGGGATGATCGGAAGGACAGCGCATGGCTGCGCGTCGCTCGTCCGCCACAGCTGCCGCGATGCTTGCCGTAGGCCTCGTCGCGAGCCTGGTCGTCACTGCGGGGGTGACGGCCCCGGGCGCGGCGGCGGCCGCGCCGGTATCGCAGGCCACCGGACGGTTCCTGTCCGGCCAGATCGGCACGACCAGTCTCGACACGCTTGTCGCCCTCAACGGCGAGTCGGCCGTCAATACCGGCGGCGCCGCGGTGACCAAGCAGCATTCGCTGTCGGCCAGCCTGCTCGGGCAGCAGCTGCTCAACCTGCCGAACGGCGTCCAGCTACCCGGCGGCGACGTGCTCACCCTCGGCGCCGTGAACCAGTACGCCCGGGCGAACCCGAACGGCAGCGCGCAGGGGGCGTCCGGGGCCATCACCAACTCCGGCGCGATCGGGTTCGGGAACGGCGGTGCGCCGCAGTCGGACGCGACGCTCGTCCTCGGCGACCTGAGCGCCATCCCGGGCATCAACGTGGCCCGCGTACCGAGCATCGGCAAGATCACCGCGTCCATCGGCGCGCTCGCCGCGACCGCCCGGCAGGCCAACGGCTCGCACGGCGCCCAGTCCGGCGACTACGAGTTGGCCGGGCTGAAGCTCGACGTCAGCAGCCCGCTGCTGGCCAATTCGATCAAGCAGGTCACCAGCCAGCTGACCAGCCTGCTCACCCAGCTCAAGGGCAGCAGCGGCCTGTCGGTGCTCGACAGCGTCGTGGGTAGCTGCGACGTCAGCTCGATGGCCAAGGCGGTCAGCAGCTTCGGTGACTTCACCTTCGGCGGCGGCGCAATCACGGGCAGCCTCACCGGCGGTACCCTCACGATCGACGTCGCGAAGCTGCTCAAGGCCGTGCTCAACCTCGACCTCAACAACCTGCCGCCCAACACGCACCTGTTCGAATACCTCGCGAAGGCGCTGCCGCAGGCGCTGGCCAACGGGCTCAAGCAGCTGCAGGCCACGCTGAGCCAGCTCTTCGACAAGCTCAACAGTCTGCTGAACAATCCCTGCACCAGCGTGCTCAAGTCCGCGGTCGCGCCCGTCTCCGCGATCGGCCAGGCCACCCTGGACGTGCTGCTCAAGCCACTCGGCGCGGCGCTGGGCACCGGAGCCGCCAGCCTGTCGCCGCTGTTCGTTGGGTTGGCCAAGCAACTCGAGCAACTGGTCGACCCGATCGTGAACGTGCAGGAGCGCAGTGGCGGCACATTCACCGAACGGGCGCTGCAGCTGAATCTGATCGGCGATCCGGTGGCGCGCCTGAACCTCGCGTCGGCATCGGTCGGGCCGAGCCGGCTGCCGACGGCCACGCCGACGACCCCGGCCACGCACACTCCAGCCGCGCCACCGCCGGCCCAGCACCTGGCGAGCACCGGCGCCACCGTCGTCCTCACCAAGATCGCGCTGTTCGGGCTGCTCGGGGTGTGTCTGGGCGCCGCCCTGTTCGGCGCGACGATCGGCGTCCGCCGTCGGATGCGCGGTTCGGCGAGCTGATCGGAGGGCGACCTCACGAGAAGAGCGTGTTCTTCTGATGGACGCCACCATCCGCCTGCGCCGTGACGCGTCGTTGTCCGATGACGACGGGGTGATGCGGCTGACGTTTCCCGGCGGCTCGGCCGGGTGGCGTGACCTGCCGGCCGGCGTGCGCGCCGCCCTGTACGCCGTCGCGTCCGGCGACGTGGACGACATCGCGCTCGGGACGCTGGTGCTGCCGCTCGACGGGCCGGCTGGTCTGGCCCGCTGGCATCAGCTGCGCAGCCGCCTCGACGCGGCCGGGATGCTCGAACACGCGGTACAGGTCGACGGCCGCGTCATCGCTCGACTGCGAGTGCTGGGCCGAGGCCCGGTCCGGGACACCGCTCCGGGTGAGCGGGTCAAGCTGTCCCGGTTCGCGACTGCTCGCGTAGCCGACGGCGTGCTGCTCGTCTCGGCGCCCACCAGCCACCTCGCCGTCGAGTTGTACACGACGACGCTGCTCGGCGAGCTCGCCGACTGGACGCGTGCGGGCGACCTCTCGGCCGAGTCCGCTGCCGTGTTGAGGCTCCTGGCCGCCGCCGACGTGCTGATCACCGAGCCCGAGGACACCACCCGGGAGCTGGCCCAGTGGCGCGCCGACGACTTGTGGCTGCACGCGCGCATCCGCGGCAGCCAGCTGACGACCAGCTACGGCGCCACGTATCCCTTGCGGGACCGCTTCGGACCGCTCCCCGTCTCGCCCCCGGCGCGCACCGCCGAGCGCATCGAGCTCGTCCCATCCGACCTCGCCGTCGTCGCCGAGAACGACGCACCGCTGACCACCGTGATCGAGTCCCGGCGTTCGGTGCGCGAGCACGACGACGACCGTCCGATCACCGTCGAGCAGCTGGGCGAACTGCTGTACCGCACTGCGCGTACCCGCCGCACGTTCCCCGGCGCGGATGGCCAGGAGCTGGCCGATCGGCCCTATCCGTCCGGCGGCGCGGTGCACGAGTTGGAGCTCTACCCCCTCGTGACCAGGTGCGAAGGCATCGAGCCCGGGCTGTACCACTACGACGGCGTCGCCCACGCGCTCGAACCCGTCGCGGCGGCCGGCCCGGCGACCGATCTCCTGGTCCAGCAGGGCAAATCCGCGGGCCTCATGACGTCGGACCCGCAGGTCCTGCTCACGGTCACCGCCCGGTTCGGACGCGTCATGTGGAAGTACGACACGATCGCGTACTCGCTGATCCTGAAGCACGTCGGCGTGCTGTACCAGACGATCTACCTGGTCGCTACGGCGATGGGGCTGGCCGTCTGCGGGCTCGGCGGCGGTGACGCGCAGGCGTTCGCGACCGCGACCGGGCTCGACCGCTTCGAGGAAGGCAGCGTCGGCGAACTCGTACTGGGCAGCCGGCGCTGAGTTCAGCGGGGTCAGTGCATTTCGCGGGCTCGGCGCGGCAGCAGCCAGCCGACCGCGAACGCGACGGCGATGAGCACGAGCGTCACGAGCAGCGTGTCCTGCACGGCGACGAGATGCCGTCCCGCCGTCCGGGCCGCGACCGGGCCACCGTCCTCGACCTTGATCTTGTCGAAGAAGAGCGTGGCCAGCACTGCGACGCCGAGCGACGCACCGAGCTGCTGCATCGCCTCCAGCAGCCCGGACGCCGAACCGACCTCGTGATCGTCGATCTCGCCGACGATGATGCTGAACAGCGGAACGAAGATCATGCCCATGCCGAAGCCGAACACGGCCAGGCCGGGCGCCAGCTCAGCCATACCGACAGTGCCGTTGACCGAATGCAGTGAGAAGTACAGCACGGCTGTACCGATGGCCATGATCGTCAGGCCCACATGCAGGATCGGACGGCCCACCGCCGTCATGGCCCACGCGCCGACACCCGATCCGAGGAACGCACCGACGGCCAGGGCGGCCAGGTAGAGGCTCGCCTTCATCGCGCTGTAGCCCAGTCCGACCTGCAGGAACAGGCCGACGGTCAGCGAGAAACCCACGATGGCGCCGAAGAAGACCAGCACGAACACGACGCCGGAGACGTAGGAGCGCTTGCGCAGAACACTGGCCTCGATCAGCGGGGTGCGCCCGGCGCTGACGCGGCGACGCTGGTGCACGACGAAAAGGGCCAGCACCGGCACGGACGCGGCGAGCACTCCGAAGATCCAGGTCGGCCACCCGAGCGAGCGCCCGTCCACGAGCGGGAACACGAGCAGGAAGGCCACCGCGGCCATCAGCACGGTGCCGACGGCGTCCAGTCGCAGTCCGGCCCGGCGGGTCGTACCGGACGGCAGCACTCGCACACCGACGATCAGCGCGAACAGGCCGATCGGCAGGTTGATCAGGAACAGCGCCCGCCAGTCCGTGCCGAACAGGTCGACCTTGATGAGCAGCCCGGCGACGACCGGCCCCGCGACCGTCGAGAGTCCGATCACCGGGCCGAGGGCGGCGAACGCCTTGCCCATCTGCGCCGGCGGGAAGATGTCGCGGATCAGACCGAACGACTGCGGTGTGAGCACCGCCGCCGACAATCCCTGAAGCACTCGGGCGGCGATCAGCGATTCGGGCGACCAGGCGAACGCGCACGCCGCCGAGGCGAGCACGAAACCGCTCAGGCCGATCAGCATCATCCGTCGGCGGCCGAACATGTCACCGAGCCGCCCGCCGGTCAGCAGCCCGACCGCGATCGAGAGCGTGTAGGCGGCCGCGATCCACTCCAACGCCGAGGTGGACATCGTCAGATCGCGCTGGATCGAGGGCGCCGCGACGTTGACGATCGTCGAGTCCAGGATGTTCATGATCATCGCGGCGAGGACGACGGCGAACCCGGACCAGGTGCGGTTGGGCGCCCGGGTCGAGACGGCCGGCGCGGGCGCGTCCAGGTCGAGAGATCGGTCAAGAACGGCGGTCATGACTGCTCCTTCATCGGTGATCGGTCGTGGTTCACGCTAGGGAGCAATCAGGAACGGTTCTTTCCTCTTTCGGACGTAATCTTGTCCACATGTCGGAGACCTCGGGACGCCTGCTGAACCTCCTCTCGCTGCTGCAGACACCGCGCGAGTGGCCCGGACCGGAGCTCGCCCGCCGGCTGGGGGTCACGACCCGGACCGTGCGCAACGACGTCGAGCGGCTGCGCCAGCTGGGCTATCCGGTGGAGGCCACCCGGGGCGCGATCGGCGGGTACCGCCTGTCGGCCGGGGCGGCGATGCCCCCACTGCTGCTGGACGACGACGAGGCCGTCGCGATCGCGGTGAGCCTGCGTACCACCACCGGCGGCGCCGTCGAGGGACTGGAGGAGACCGCTTTGCGTGCGCTGACCAAGCTCCAGCAGGTGCTGCCGACCCGGTTGGGCCGGCGCGTCGACGCCCTGCAGTCGCACACGGTGCGGGTAGGTGGGCAACGGCGCGGACCGCAGGTGGACGGGCGGATGCTGGCGCTCATCGCGGCCACCGCCCGCGACCGCGAGGTCATGCGCTTCCGGTACTCCGACCATGCCGGGTCGGCCTCCGAGCGGCGGGTCGAGCCGTACCGCCTGGTCAACTGGGGCCGCCGCTGGTATCTCGTGGCGTTCGACGCCGAGCGCGACGACTGGCGAACGTTCCGCGTCGATCGAATCGCCGAGCCGCGTTCGGTCGGGCACCGATTCACCGCTCGGCCGCTGCCGGCTGAGGACATCGCCGGCTACGTCGCCGCGAAGACCCGGCAGGTGCAGATCAAGGTGCGCGGCCGGCTGATCGTGCACGCTTCCGCGGCCGATGTCGCTGCCCGGATGGGGCCGTGGAGCGAGGGCAGCATCGAGGCGATGGCTCCGGACCGGTGCCTCGTCCAGCTGGGTGGGCGCTCGGTCGAGGACATCGCGTTCTGGATCGGCATCCTCGACGTCGACTTCGAGGTGGTCGACTCCCCTGAGCTCGCCGCCGCTGTGCGACGCGTCGCCGACCGGTACGCGCGGGCGACCCGTTAGGCCGTCAGCCCTTCACGTAGGACAGCTTCTCGGCGATCTTGCCGTCGCGTATGCGGAAGAGGTCCACGCCACGGACGTGGCCGCCGTCCCACGTGTACGTCCACAGCTGTACGACCCGATCGTCGGCGGTCAGCGTCTGCTCGACCTCGAAATGGGCGCTCCGGTCGTCGAAGATCGGTTGCCACGCCGCGCGGATAGCCGTGCGGCCCACGTGCCGAATCCCGTCCGGTGCCGGTCCGGTGCTCTCGAAGACGCAGTCGTCCGTAACCAGAGCCAGCGCCGCATCCAGGTCGTGCGCCGCCCAGGTTGTGCCGAACGCGTCCACCGCCGCGAGCGAGTCGCGCGCACCCAGCGTCATGGCCACTCCTTCCGCCGTGGACCGAGCTTCCCGCCGCGGTGGAATTCGACGCAAGGACGAATCCGGAATTGCCCGCTCGAGCAATTTCCGGGCTGCCCGGATTCGTGCCGAAAAGAGACGCGCCCCGCGTATCCCGCGCAGTAATCCATCGTTGTCGAGACAGAGGTTGTGCCATCGATCGGGGGAGAATCGTGCGCCAATCATTCGATTTCGTCGTGAATTACGCACATGCGAATACCGGTAACACGAAGTCGGGCAGCGATCGTGCCTGAGCAGTGTCCATTGTGGACAGTGGCGGATCCATTGGCGGCTTTGCAATGGTGGGTTGGGTCGGCAGAACTCGAGGGGATAGTTCGACGTAGGCGTCCGGGAAGGGTCCTGCGTGTTCGAGGGTTTCGAGGCATTCGACGTCGCCGGGACGACCGTGCACGGACGCCGCGGCGGTGACGGTCGGCTAGCCCGGCCGTCCCGCCCCACTAGCCCCGCGCACCGCCTCCCGTGTGCGCGGGGCTAGTGGACCGCGCTACGAGCGGACCGTCAGCTGCACGGTCGCCGTCGAGGCACCAGCCGTTGCCGTGACGGTGACGTCGTGGCTGCCGTGGTGGGCGTAGATGTGGTCGCTCACCACGTCGTACAGGCCGTTGGCCGTCGTCGTCGTCGCGGGCGCGCCGGACAGGATGCCCGGCGTGCTGGTGCCATCGCCCCAGTCGATCGTCGCCGTGACCTGGCCGGTCGAGAATCCCGGCGCAGCCAGCGTGGCGAACGTTCCGGACGCTTCACCGTGGTTGACGTCCGGGCGCGCGGGGGCCAGGTCGAGGCGCCACGGCACCTTCGGCGTCGGGTAGAAGTTCTGCCCGGCGGCCTGCCAGCGCGCGCCCTGCGCTGCCAGACGGGTCAGGAAGTCCTGGTAGGCCGGGCTCGTCGCCGTCCGCTCGACCTTCGGCGACCAACCGAGCTCAGCCAGCGCGGGCAGCCGCGGGAAGGCAAGGTACTCGATGTTGCTGGAGTTGACGACGGTCTCGGCCCACATCGCGCCCTCGACGCCGATGACATTGTCGTCGGTGACGCCGGTGACGTAGCTGCCCGGGTCCCAGTTGTAGAACTGGTCGACGTCACAACCCTGGTTGCACGCCCAGGTGAGGCCGAGCGTCGGCGGGACGGTGCGCGTGTACTTCTGGTCGAGGTAGGCGTGGTTGGCCGGCGCCATCACGATCTTCATGCCCTTCTTGACGGCATCGGTACCGGTGACGGTGTCGGGACTGCTGCCCGACGCCGGGTTCCAGTACTCGGCGACCGATCCGGGGGCCAGCGTGGTGCCCGGCCCGGAGATCTCGGCCCAGCCCATCACCGTCTTGCCGTTCGCGTTGACGATTCCGCCCTCGCGGTTGACCAGCGCCGCGTAGCGGTCCTGGGTCAGGATCGTCGACGGCGTCTCGTCACCGCCGAGGTTGTAGTACTGGCTCGAGGACATGGCACTGAGCTGGCTGATGATGGCGCTGAGGAGCGTCCAGGTGTTGTCGCTCTCCGGGCACAGCGCGCTGTAACCGACGTCGCCGGTGAAGTTCCATACCGGTGGGTGGTTCTTGCTGCAGTTGATGTCGTCGGGGTGACCGTTGAGCAGCGGGTTCGCCGTGTCGTTGTACTCGGACATGATGATCGCGTTGTTGTGTCCCGGGGTGTCGACCTCGGGCACCACGGTCATGAAGTGCGCGGCAGCGTAGGCCACGACGTCCTTGTACTGGGCCTGCGTCCAGAAGCCACCCGGATCCACGGTGCGCCCGCCGGTGCCGACCGAGCCCTGGCCGCCGACCGTCGCGAGGTTGGGGAACCCGTTGATGACGATGCGGAATCCCTGGTCGTCGCTCAGATGCAGGTGGAAGGTGTTGATCTTGTAGCCGGCAGCCTGGTCGATCAGCCGCTTGACGGCGTCGGGTGACTCGTAGTGGCGGGCGATGTCGAGCATGAGCCCGCGGTACGCGTACCGGGGCTGGTCGGTGATCTGCCCGGCCGGCATCGTCCAAGCGACCTCTTGCGGCGTCGGGCTGGCGATCCACGGTGGCAACAACTGGCGGATCGTCTGGATGCCGTTGTAGAGGCCGTGCGGGGTCTTCGCCTCGAGCGTCACGTTGCTGCTCGTCGTCGTGAGTTGGTAGCCCTCGCCGGTCGGATCGCTCGCGAGGTCGAGCGCGAGTTCGATATCACCGCTGCGCGCGTGACCGGTAACCACCGGCAGGTGGAATCCGGTGGCCGGCCGCAGGTAGCCGGCGAGCGCCTCCGCGACCGGCCGCGCGCTGGTGCCGGCGTGCTGGTCGACGACGATTCGCGCGCTCTGGCACAGCGCGAACGTGCCGCTTCCCGCGGTAACGGAGACCGGCTTGGGCACGACCTGAGGTGCCGGCACCGACGCGCCTATCGGACAGGACTCGGAGGATCCCCCTGCGTCCGGCGCCGCCGCCGCCGTGGCTGTGGCCGCGGCGATCACGGCCACGCCGATCGCCGCGGCCGCAATGCCCTTGCGGGAGGAGCTGAGATGGAACAACGACATGGTCGCCTCTTTCCGGTCGGCGGCCCACGCCCACATCCACCCGCTCAGCGCCCGGCCACTAACGCACGTGGTCTAGACCAATACGACATGTGGTCTACACCAGTTGGAACGACCGTGGCAAGGGCTGCGTCCAGTAATGCCGGCGCGGCGCGCGTGCTGACCGTGCCAACCGAGCCGACCGTGCCGACCCTGCTGACTTGCGTTGACCAGTCGGCGGGCGCGATGCCGGTGTCATGCTTGGTCACGTGCGCGCCCGCAGAGACGACTCCGGCGAAATGGGTCGGTCGCCACGACCCACCTCTGATCTGATGAACTTGACGCCAGGCGGTCACCCCGGAATCAGGAGCCACATGAGCGACGAGTTGCGCCAGGCGGTCGGCAAGGTGCTGCCGTCCGTTCGAAACGATCTCGAGGCGCTGATCCGCATCCCCTCGGTGAGCGCCGACCCGGGCGCAGGCGCCGAGGTCCGGCAAAGCGCCGACCTCACGGCGGTGCTTCTGAAAAACGCCGGAGCCACCGGCGTTGAGATCATCGACGACGTCGAGGGCAGCCAGCCGGCCGTGGTCGGCCACTTTCCGGCGCCCGAGGGCACGCCGACGGTGCTGCTGTACGCGCACCACGACGTCCAGCCGCCCGGCGACCGAGCCCAGTGGGCCAGCCCGCCGTTCGAGCCGACCGAGCGCGACGGGCGTCTCTACGCGCGCGGGTCGTCAGACGACAAGGCCGGCATCGCCGTGCACCTCGCGGCCCTGAGGGCATTCGACGGCGCCCCGCCGGTGGGCGTGACGGTGTTCGTCGAGGGCGAGGAGGAGATCGGCTCGCCCAAGCTCGGCGATCTGCTCGCGAAGCACCGGGACAAGCTCGTCGCGGACGTAATCGTGCTGGCCGACTCGGACAATATCGAGATCGGCACCCCGTCGATCACCACGAGCCTGCGCGGGATCGCGGCGTGCGTCGTCGAGGTCCGGACGCTGAAGCATGGAGTGCACTCCGGCGCCTACGGCGGCGCCGCCCCGGACGCTCTGACCGCCCTGTGCCGGCTGCTCGCCACCTTGCACGACGAGGACGGCGAGGTCGCCGTCCAAGGCCTGGTCACCGCGCCGACACCCGCGTTCGACTACCCCGAGGACCGGTTCCGGGACGAGGCGGCGATGCTCGACGGCGTCGCGTTGCTGGGCACCGGCACCATCGCCGAGCGCACCTGGACCAAGCCGACGGCCAGCGTTCTGGCGATCGACGCCACCCCGGTGGCCGACGCGTCGAACACGCTGATCCCGGCCGCGCGGGCGAAGGTCAGCCTGCGCCTGGCCCCGGGCGATGACGCCGCCCGGGCCCGCGCAAAGCTCGCGACGCACCTGCGCGAACACGCGCCGTGGGGCGTCCAGGTCACGGTCACCGACTCCGACGTCGGCGAGCCCTACGCCATCGACGCCCACGGCCCGGCGTTCGACGCCGCCCGCACTGCCTACCGCGAGGCCTACGGCAAGGACGTCGTGGACATCGGCGCCGGCGGAACGATCCCGTTCGTCGCCCAGTTCGCCGACGCGTTCCCCGACGCCGCCATCCTGGTCGTCAGCGCCGGTGCCGACCCGGACTGCCGGGCCCACGGCACCGACGAGAGCCTGCACCTGGCCGAGTTCGAGCGCGCCTGCGTGGCCGAGGCGTTCCTCCTCGCCGAGCTAGCTCGGCGTCCAGACGCTAGAAAGAACGCATGACGCAGACGACGCCCCAGTCCGAGAGCCAGTGGCTCGCACCCGAGGAGCTGGACGCCGCCCGCCAGCGCGTGCCGATCCTGTACGTCGACGCGATCCCGGTACGCGTCGACACGCACGGCACGGTGACCTCCGTCGGGCTACTGCTCCGCGCCACGGGCGAGGGCAAGATCACTCGGGCGCTCGTGTCCGGACGGGTGCTGTACCACGAACGGGTGCGCTCGGCCCTGCTGCGCCACCTGGAGAAGGACCTGGGCCCGCTGGCCCTGCCGCGCATCCCGACCTCTCCGCAGCCGTTCACGATCGCCGAGTACTTCCCCACGCCCGGCGTCACGCAGTACCACGACCCGCGCCAGCACGCCGTGTCGCTGGCCTACGTGGTGCCCGTCGAGGGCGACTGCGAGCCGCAGCAGGACGCGCTGGAGCTCACCTGGTTCAGCCCGGTCGATGCCCGGCAGGAAAGCGTCCTGGCCGAGATGGCCGGCGGCCAGGGTGTGCTGTTGCAGCAGGGGCTGGCCTACGTCGGCTGCTGATCCACGCGCTTGACGTAGCGGTGGCACGGCACCGGGATGGGCCCGTCCGGACCGGCCGCCGGGTAGTCGAACGGCCCCTCGTCGGCCCAGCCACTGCGTTCGTAGAACCGGCGGGCGCGTGCGTTGCCGGGCGCGACGGCGAGCCACGCCTGCTGGTATCCGTTCGACGCGACGAGCCGTTCCGCCTCGGCGAGCAGTATCGCGGCGACGCCGGAGCCGCGATGGTCCGCCGACACGTAGACCTGCTCGGCCTCGTCGTCGACCACCATCACGAACCCGGCGATCGCGTCATCGACGATCGCGAGCACGGTGAGGCCGATGGCCTTCGCGGCCCGCTCGTCGAACGACTCGCGAGTCCGCAGCGCGACCAGCTCATCGGACACGTGGCCCAGGTGGCCGTCCCGCCATCCGTCGGACCAGATCTGCGCGACAGCGCCGGCGTCACTTGAAGTTGCCGGACGGAGCGTGAGGTCGGCCACCCGGCGAGCCTAGGCGTATCCGAGTCGTCCGCGCTCCACGAGGCTATGACACCGCAGAGCGCGGACAACTTCAGAAACAGGGTCGTGCTCGTGCCGCCTCAGACGTGGATGACGCCGTCGCCGACATCCGGGTCGTCGAACCAGCGCCCGCCCGAACCGAGGTAGCGGAAGCTCACGTCCTGCCCGGACGGGACGGTGACCGTCACGCTGCGGGTGCCGTTGCTGCGCCGGATCAGCCGGTGCCGCCCGGGCGTCCAGTCGTTGAACGAGCCGACCGCGGAGACCGGGCCGTCGTGGATGTTGTCGGGGAGCACGAGCTGGACCTTGGTCTGGCCGGCGTCGGGCGTGGTTTTGATGCGGATGGCCACTGGGCTGCCTCCTGCGATGGAACCGGGATGGCGACACGGTAGGCCCGTTGCGACGTTCCCGCCTGTTGGCGCGAGCGCGGCAACGTGACGGTAACCCGCAGTTTCCACAGGATTGGCAGGGCATCATGATCGGGTGCTCAGCTCCCTCGCGCCGGCGCGTAAACGCCTCGTCCTCGCCATCGCGGCCGTGGCCGTGATCGCCGTCCTCGTGATCAGTCTCGTGGCAGCCACGTCGGGCAGCGGCCACAAGTCCCAGGGCGCGGCGCCACAGGATCGCCCCGGGCCGGTGCTGCTCGTGCCGGGTTACGGCGGTTCGGTACAGAGCCTGCAAACCCTGGCCGCCCGGCTGCGCACGGCGGGCAAGGTCGTCACCGTGGTGCCGATGCCCGACGACGCGCACGGCGACCTGAGCGCGCAGGCCCGGGTACTCGACACCGCCGTCCACGCCGCGCTGAACTCCTCCGGGGCGCCGTCGGTCGACGTCGTGGGCTACTCGGCGGGTGGCGTCGTCACCCGACTGTGGGCCCGCTCCCTCGGCGGCGCCAGCCTCGCCCGGCGCATCATCACTCTCGACTCGCCGCATCACGGTACGCAGATCGCGGCCCTGGGATCGTTGCTGTCCGGCGACATCTGCCCCACGGCCTGTCAGCAGCTCGCCCCCGACAGCCCGCTGCTCGCCACGCTCAACAGCGGCGACGAGACCCCGGCCGGGCCGACGTTCGTGTCGATCTGGTCCACCAACGACAAGGTCGTCGTGCCGCCGTCGTCCGCGAGCCTGGCCGGCGCGCTGAACATGACGGTGCAGAGCATCTGCGCCGACGAGAACCCCGGGCACACCGACATACCCACCAACCCCGTCGTCGACAACATGGTCGTCGCCGAACTCGCCGCCGGCCCGCCCGTGCCGCTGAGCGCGGCCGACTGCGCACGTCTCAGCTCTTGATGTCCTTGGTGGCGAAGTTGGCCCAGGCCGCGCCGAGCAGGACCACGACGTAGACGGCCTGCAACGCGACTCCACGCTCGACGTTGCGCCACAGGATCGGATCGCGGAACAGGTCGATGAACGACAACCAGTATCGGGTGGGCAGGTAGGGCAAGATCGCGCGGGCGGCGTCCAGGGTCAGCAGCAGCGACGAGCCGATGAGAAACGCGAGCGCCCCGATGCTGGCCGACAACGGCGAGTCGGTGAGCGTCGACAAGAACAGGGCCATGGCGGCCACGCCGAGCATCGAGAAGGCGACGTAGCCGATGGTGATGATCGTTCGCCACACGATCTGCCCGGGCGTCAGCGAGCTGCCGGACACGCTCGTGACGGCTGCCGACAACGACGCCTGCGAGCCGTGCCCGAGGAAAATCCGCCCGACGAGGTAACCGGTAGCGGCGACGATCACCACGGCGACGGCGACGAACACGAACGTCGCGACGAGCTTGGCGGCGAGCAGCCGGGTCCGGCCGACCGGGCGGATCAGCAGGTAACGCAGCATGCCCGACTGGGCCTCGCCGGCCACCGAATCGCCGGCGATGACGGCCACCGCGACCGGCAGGAACAGGGGCAGCACGATCGCGAGCGCCGCCACGGCGAACAGCGATCCGTTGGACAGCACGGCCGACAGGAACGCCGGCCCCTGCCCCGGACGCGGCCCCACGTGCGTGACCGCGATCAAGATCGCCACCACCGTCGGCAGCAGGTCGAGCAGGGCGATGGTGAGCCACGTCCGCGGACGCCGGAACAGCTTGCGCAGCTCGATAGCAATCATCGGGCTGCCTCGGGGCTGGTGACTTCCAGGACGATCTCTTCGAGGGTGCGGCGTTCGGGCGCGAGCTCAGAGACGCGCAGGCCGCGGCCGACGAGCAGGGCGTTCAGGCTCGCCGCGTCGCTGCCCCGCACCACCAGCCGATCGCCGTCGCGCAGCTCGACCCGTCCGTCGAGCATCGCCACCGCCGACGCCGCGTCGGGCGTACGAACGATCGTGCGGCCGGTGGGACGTTGCAGCGCGTCCAGGTCGTCCTGCAACACCAGCCGCCCTCGGTCGAGCACCCCGACCCGGGTGCACATCTGCTCGATCTCGGCGAGCAGGTGGCTGGACAGGAAGACCGTCGTCCCGGCCGTGTGCAGCGCCAGGATGAGCTCGCGGATCTCGCGGATGCCCTGGGGATCGAGGCCATTGGTCGGCTCGTCCAACACGAGCAGCTCGGCGTTGGCGAGCAGCGCGGCGGCCAGGCCCAGCCGCTGCCGCATGCCGAGCGAGTACGCCTTCACCGGACGCCGGCCGACCCCGTCCAGGCCGACGGTGGCCAGCGCCTCGTCGACCCGCTTGCCCCTCGTGCGCCGCGACCGACGCTGGGAGGATGGTCCGGCCGCGTCGTAGAGCATGAGGTTGGCCCGCCCGGACATGTGCCCGTAGGCGGCCGGCCCCTCGACCAGCGCGCCCACCCGGGGCAGGACGCGACGGGCCGACTTGGGCATCGGCTCGTCCAGCAGGCTGATGTCGCCGGACGTCGCAAGCACGAGCCCGAGCAGCAATCGGACGGTCGTGGTCTTGCCCGAGCCGTTCGCGCCGAGGAATCCGTAGACGTCGCCGCGGCGCACGTCGAGATCGACGCCGTCCACCGCGAGCACCGATCCGAACCGCTTGGTGAGCCCCCGAGTCGTGATCACTGTGGGCCTACGAGTTCTGCCGCAGCGTCGGTGAGCGTGGCCAGCGTGACGGTGCCGGTGAGCAGCCAGGCTCCGCCGGTCAGGCCCGGATTGGTGAGCAGCATGCTCAGCGGGCCGATCGTCAAGGCCAGGCCGTACTTCGCCTTGACGGCGGTGCCCTGCAGCTGGCGCTGGAGCGAGAAGCCGACCCGGCCGGGAAGCGGCGCCGCGACGAGTTCGGTCACGCCCGAGCCGTACACGCCGATCGCGCCGAACGACGGAAGCGACGGATTGCGGGGCAGACCGTCCAAGGACGGCGGCGGGGTCGCCTCGCCGAGCTGGTCGATTTCCGCGGCAAGATCGAGATCACCGAGCGTTCGCACCCGCGCAGTGGGCGGCGGCACGAACGCGGTGTCGTGCCGAGACGGCTGGTGTGTCGAGAAGTCGAGGAACCGGCTCGACATCACCGTGGTTCCCGAGCCGTAGACGTCGACCCGCAGCGGCAGCCCGGTCTGCAGGTCCGCCCAGACGTCGACGTGATCGATCGTCGAACCGGGCACGTTCGGGGTGAGCCGAAGCCCGGGCGCGCTGCGTCCCGCGATCCGCCGCGACGCCAGCCGGGCCACCTCGTCCACCGTCGCCTCGCTCAGGAGGCGCCGGCCGAGGTTCGTCGGCAGCAGGTCGCCCGAGGCCGGCAGTCGCACGGCGGGCGCTATCGCCCCGCCCGTCCAGGTCGCCCGGTTGTCCTCGTAGTCCCAGGTCCAGGTGCCGGTGGCGCCGGCATGGATGTCGGACTCGCCGGCCAGGGTGATCGTGTCGACGCGGTAGTCGGCGTCACCGCGATACCAGACCCGCAGCTGGGTGGTCTGGCCGAACAGGTCGGCGACGGTGCCGAACTGCCGGGTCACCGGCAGCGAGAGGCCACCGAACGATTCGGCGTAGCCCGAGTAGGACGTGTGCGAGGAACCCTTGATCCGGGCGAGCAGATCACCGGCGGAGATGCTGCTCTGCCGCACCGGCATCGCCGCGATCGCGGCCGGAAGGGCGATCAGGACGGCAACGCCACTCGCGACGACGGCCCATCGCCGGACGCTGACCATTCTTTACCGTACGCCGACGTTGCTGTGCGGCATGCCTTACCGATTGCGGAACTACTCGCCGAGAGGGGACATCCGAGACACGCGCGCCCCTACGGTGGCGAGCGTGCAGGTATTGCTGACCGGCGGCGCCGGATTCATCGGCCGTCATGTGGGCCGGGAGCTGGTCGCGCGCGGCCACGAGGTGCGGGTGCTCGACCTCGTGCACGGCGCGGACGTCCGGGATGCCGAGGCGGTGGACGCCGCTGTCGCCGGCGTCGACGCCGTCTGCCACCTGGCGGCCAAGATCGGGCTCGGTGTCGACGTGCAAGACCTGCCCGACTACGCGTCGACGAACGACTTCGGCACGGCCGTGCTGCTGGCGGCGATGGCCCGGGCGCGGGTCACGCGCCTCGTGCTCGCCAGCTCGATGGTGGTGTACGGCGAGGGTCTTGGGCACTGCATCACGCACGGCGCGGTGACGCCGGGGCCGCGTCGGGCAGCGGAACTCACAGCCGGACGGTTCGAGGCGCCGTGCCCGTCGTGCGGGTGCGCTCTGGCGCCGTCGCTCGTCACCGAGGACGCGCCGCTGGACCCGCGCAACGCGTACGCGGCGTCCAAGCTGGCGCAGGAGCATCTGGCCTCGTCGTGGGCTCGCGCCGTCGGCGGCAGCGTGGCGGCCCTGCGCTACCACAACGTGTACGGCCCGGGGATGCCGCGCGACACCCCGTACGCCGGGGTGGCCGCGATCTTCCTCTCGGCGCTGCGGCGGGGCGAAGCGCCGGTGGTGCTCGAGGACGGCGGGCAGCGACGCGACTTCGTCCATGTGCGGGACGTCGCCTCGGCCACCGTGGCTGCGCTGGAGCGCCACGACCAGGGCGTTCGGGCCTACAACGTCGGCTCAGGCACACCGCGCAGCGTCGGCGATCTGGCGCTCGCGTTGAGCCGGGCCGTGGACGGCAAGCCGCCGGTCGTGACGGGTGGATACCGGCTGGGCGACGTCCGGCACATCACCGCCGACTCGTCCCGGCTGCGGCTCGAGCTGGGCTGGGCGCCCCGCGTCGACTTCGCCGCCGGCCTGACGGAGCTCGCGCGGCCGGCGGCCGGGTGACGCCCCCGCGTCGACTCGACCCACCGCGGCCAGACGGTTCTCGTACTGCTTTGCTCTGCTTACCTATACGCAGCACGCGTTACATATACGCAGCACGAGCGCGCCGCTGCGGGCGATGCGTATAGGTAAGCAGAGCAAAGGTGCGGGCTAACAGCATGCCTACCGTCAGCTTCAAGCCGAAGGCGCGCGCGGCTTTCCTTGGTCTGTAAGGGTCGTTCGGCCGGCGCCGCCCCTAATGTCCGTGGCGTGATCGACATTGTGCTGCCCTGCTTGGACGAGGCGGCCGCGCTGCCCTGGGTGCTGGCGCGGATCCCCCCGCAGGCGCGCGCGATCGTCGTCGACAACGGTTCGACGGACGGATCACCCGACATCGCCCGCGAGCTGGGCGCGACGGTCGTGTCATGCCGGCAGCGCGGCTACGGCGCAGCGTGCCACGCGGGGCTGCTGGCGGCCGACGCCGAACTCGTCGCGTTCTGCGACTGCGACGCGTCGCTCGATCCGGCCGACGCCCTGCGCCTCGCCGCCGTCGACGCCGACCTCGTCGTGGCGCGCCGTCGTCCGACGACCTGGACATCGTGGCCGCTACCCGCGCGGCTGGCGAACCGCGAGCTGGCCCGGCGGGTGCGTCGCCGCACCGGGGTGCCGCTGCGAGACGTCGGCCCGCTGCGCGTCGCCGCGCGCGAACCGCTGCTCACCCTGGGCATCGCCGATCGCCGCAGCGGCTATCCCGTCGAGACCGTCGTACGCGCCGCCGACACCGGCTGGCGCATCGCCCAGGTCGACGTCGCCTACTCACCCCGAGAAGGCCGCTCGAAGGTCACCGGCACCTGGCGCGGTATGGCCACTGCAGTCCACGACATGAGTGCAGCGCTGCGATGAGCGCTAGCGCACCGATCGGCACGCTGATTGTGATCGCGAAGGCGCCGATACCGGGCCGGGTGAAGACGCGCCTCGTCCCACCGCTGACGTACAGCCAGGCGGCCGATGTGGCGGGCGCCGCGCTACGAGACACGCTGCGCGCTACCTCGGCCGTCCGGGCCGACTTGCACCTGCTCGTGCTCGACGGCGCGCACGGACCGTGGCTGCCGCCCGGGTGGCGGGTGGTGGCTCAGCCCGAAGGCGGCCTCGACGTCCGGCTCGCTGCGGCGTTCGCGGCCGCCCGACCGCTCCGGCCGGCCCTACTCGTCGGCATGGACACCCCGCAGGTCCGTCCGCACCTGCTGGCCTTCGACGCGACGCAGCACGACGCAGCGCTCGGAATGGCGACCGACGGCGGGTACTGGGCGATCGGGCTGCGAGATCCCGCCGTGGCGGCGCACGTCATCCCGGGCGTGCCGATGTCGACGCCCGACACCGGCGCCGAGCAGCTGCGGCGGCTGCACGGGGCCGGGCTGCGTGTCCAGTTGCTCGACCCGCTCACCGACGTCGACACGATCGACGCCGCCGGGGACGTGGCCCGCCAAGCGCCACGTTCCGAATTCGCCCGGACGCTCGCCCGGCTGCGCATCCCGGCGTGACGATCACGCTCGACCTCGTCCGGTGGGCCGGTCCGATCGACGATGCCGATCAGACGGTGCTCGCGCGGTGCGTCCCGCCCGTGCTCGACGTCGGCTGCGGGCCCGGCCGGTTCGTGCTCGCGCTCGCTGAGCGGGGCCAGGCTGCGCTCGGCGTCGACATCACACCGGCGGCCGTGCACCTCACCCGGCGGCGCGGCGGTCCGGCGCTGCACCGCGACGTGTTCGCGCGGACGCCCGGTGAGGGTCGCTGGCCTACAGCCTTGCTGATGGACGGCAATGTCGGCATCGGCGGCGACGCGGTGCGATTGCTATGCCGCATCCGGGCGCTTCTCACCGGCGAGGGGCGGCTGCTCGTCGAGGCGCACCCCGACCGGGCGACGGATCGGCGCTCCAGCGTGCGATTCACCCGGGACGGCGACGCGTTCCCCTGGGCCGAGATCGGGTTGGACGCGCTGCGCCGCGATGCCGATCTGGCCGGCTACACCGTCGGCGAGCTGTGGTCGGTCGACGGGCGGTCGTTCGTGCTCCTGCGTCCCTGACGCCGTTCCCGCAGCAGCTGCACTCCGTACGCTGCCGTACTGACAGCCACGACCGTACCTAGCAGTACGGCGAGGTGGGCCGGATAGTTCTGGGTGAGCAATGTCGATCCCTCCGGGCCCTTGCCGCGGCGGTAGATCAGCGGCAGCGCGACCACCGTGATCAGCCCGGCGCAGATCAACCCGCCCTGCACGTACGCGCGCGCCCGTCCCGGAACCACATGCGCGACGAGCCACCCGACGACGAGCACCGCCCACGCCAGCACACCGTCGTGCACGATCAACGCGATCACCAACCACTTCGCGACCTCGACCGGATGCGTCGCGCCGTCGAAATGCAGCAACTGCCAGCCGCCGTAGCCGATCATCGCGGCGCCGAGCCCGCCCAGCAGCAGCCGGAACCTCATCACCTTATGATTCGCTCCGCGAGCGTCGCTCATCGGACCTCCACCCGGGTGACCCACTTGGTGTTCAGCACGCCGGCGCGGTCCGGGGCGATCAGGCGCACCGGGTAGCCGTGGTCGAGCGTCAGGCGGTCGCCGTTGAGGTGCGTCGCGAGCAGGGCGGCGTGCAACTCCGATCCCCGAATCGTCGACGTGCCGTACCCGCCCTGCTGCAGCGACACGATGTGGACGGTCGAGCCCCCGTCCCCGCCGGCGCGACGCACCAGGTCGAGCAGCGACGGGCCGCGCCAGCGGGCGCTGACGCTCCACCCCTCGACACAGGCCAATGGAATGTGCCGCTCGACGAGCGGCAGCGCCTCGATCTGCGCCACCTCGAGGTCGAACGGGTGACGTCCGAGCACGGTGAGCCGATAGCTGGCCGCGATCTCGGAGATGCCGGCGGCGGCCGCCGTCTTGTTGACCGGCACTCCGGACGGGCCCTGCTTGGGACGCCGGGGCGCAAGCAGCGCGATCGGCTCCAACGACGGGATCACCTGGCCGACCGTGGTCAGCGCGACGACCCCGACCCCGGCGCCGCTGGCAATGAGCACCCCGCGTCGGCTGATGCCCGATGCGGGCGAATCCGCGGCCACCGGCTCGGCCAGCCCTCGTCGCACGATCGGCAGCTTCACCGCCAGGTGCAGCAGGACCGAGCCGGCGACCACATAGGCCAGCCAGTGATGGACGCTCACGAACGAGAACGTCCACGGATACCACTGCAGGATGTTCAGGAACCCGGTCGTCACCTCGACGAGCACCGAGCTGACCAGTACGGCAATGCTCAGCCGTTCCAGCGCATGCACGATCGAGCGGGCCGGTGGCCACTGGAACAGCAGCGGGAACACCGACCACAGCTTGACGAGCAGCAGCGGGACGGACGCGATCCCGGTGATCACGTGCACGCCCTGCGTCAGCCGGTAACCCCAGGCCGGCCTCGCCGGCACCGGCAGCCAGGTCCACGGATGGTACTGGTAGTGGCTGAGCAGCCCGGTCACGAAGCACAGGCCGAACATGATGCCCAGCAACCGTCCGACACGGGCCGTTATCGCCGTCGAACGCAGACGTTGATCGAACTTCGGCCACAACGGCGGCGGATGCTCGGGAAGCATGACCACGAGTCTGTTGGCAATCAGGCGCAGCAACCCTTACGGGACAAGGAACTGCAGTCGTTCGGCGTATCGCTCCGGGCCGACCCTTGACAGGCTGGGACGATGACCCGGCGAGTGCTGCTGGCCGTCCTCGGCTGCCTGCTGCTCGCCGAGGCGACCGCCTTCGCCGCACTGCTGCCGAGCCACGCCGTCCGGCACAATCTGCGGCTCGAGATCGTCAGTTGGGCCATCTTCCTGCTGGCCGTCCTGGTCCTGCGGCGAGTACGCCTGGCTCCGCGCCGGATGGGCGCCCTGATCATCGGCGCCGGAATCGTCTTCCAGGTGATTGCCGTGCTGACGCCGCCCACGACGTCCGACGACGACGTGCGCTACATCTGGGACGCCAAGGTGCAGCTGTCGGGCACGGATCCCTACCGGTACCCACCGGCGGCGCCGCAGCTGGATCACCTGCGTGATCATTTCGTCCTGTACCCCTCGTGGTCGGGATGCCCCTGGCCGATTCCGCAGGGCTGTAGTGCCATCAACCGGCCCACCGTCCGCACGATCTACCCGCCGGTCGCCGAGGGAACGTTCACCGCGATCCGGCTGTTGTCGTTCGGCGGCCACGGCAACCACCTGCCGTTGCAGCTGGCCGCCGCCCTCGGCTCGATCGCGGTCGCTTGGCTGCTCTACCGGCGGCGCCGCGAACGCGACCGTCCACTGTGGACAGTCGCGCTCTGGGCCTGGTGCCCGATCACGGTCATCGACTACGGCAACAACGCGCACATCGACTGGCTGGCCGTGCTGTTCGCCGTCCTGGCGCTGGGGGCCCAGTCGTCGCGTCGACCGGCCAAGGCCGGCCTGCTGGCCGGGGCCGCGATCGCCACCAAGCTCTACCCGGCGCTGATCCTGCCGGCGCTCGTGAGGCGTCGTCCGGTTGTGGTGGCGGCCGTCGCGGTCGCCACCGTCGCGATCTCCTACGTCCCGCACGTACTCGCGGTCGGCGCGAAGGTGATCGGCTACCTGCCCGGCTACCTGCGGGAAGAGCACTACACGAGCGGCCAGCGTTTCCTGCTGCTCCAACCGGTACTGCCCTCGCGCGTTGCGACGGCCGCGGCGGTGCTCGCCCTCGCGGCGGTCGCGGCCTGGGTCGTGCGGCGCAGCGATCCGGATCGACCGGAGGACACCGCCGTTGTGATGGCCGGCGCCGCCATCCTCGTGACCACACCCTCGTACGGCTGGTACTGCGGATTGCTGCTCGCACTGATCGCGCTGTCCGGCGAGGTGGCCTGGCTACCGGTCACGCTGGCCCCCGGCCTGTGGTACCTCGTGCGCGGCGACGTCGACGCTCCGGTCTGGGTGGGCCGGGTCATCTTCGCCGCCGCGCTCGGGCTCACGCTGGTCGGGCTGTCAGTCCGCCGGGCCGGTCGCGAGGGTGATCGTCGCGGTGTGCGACTGGCCAGCCGTGTCGGTCCACGCGACCTTGACCTTGTCGCCGGGGTTGTGCCCGCTGATGATGGTCGACAGGCTGCTCGCTGACGTGACGGCCTTGCCGCCCACGGACGTGATCACGTCGCCGGCCTGCAGACCCGCGTTCGCCGCCGGGGTGTCGGCGCCGACGGCCGCGACGACCGAACCGTTGAACGAATCCTGCAGGGATACCCCGAGGAACCCCGGGTAGCCGATGTGGATGGTGCTCGTCTCGTGTCCGGACTCGATCTGGTCGGCGATGCTCACTGCCTTGTCGATCGGGATGGCGTAGGCGACCGTCGTGGCGCTGGCTCCGGAATTCGCGCCGCCCGGGTTCGCGCCGCCGGGGTAGGCACCGCCGCCGGGGTAGGCACCGCCGCCGGGATACGCGCCGCCGCCGTAGCTCGGGCTGCTCGTCGAGGCCGCCGTGTCCATGCCGATGACGTTGCCGTCGGCGTCGTAGAGCGGGCCACCCGAGTCGCCGGCGACGACGTTCGCGTTGATCTCGATCATGCCGGTGAGCGTCTCGGCGTTGGAGCCGTTCGCGTCGCTCGCGGTCAGGCTCTGCCCGGTGGCGGTGACGCTGCCCTTCGCCGCGCTCGGCGTGCCCCCGGTACCGCCCGCGTTGCCCACTGCCGTGACGGCGTCGCCGGCCTTGACGTCTGACGAGTCGCCGATCTTCGCAGTCTGCAGCCCCGACGCGTTCTGCAGCTGTATCACCGCGACGTCGTCGGTCGGGTCGGTGCCTACGACCTTCGCGGTGTAGGTCGCGCCCGTGGTGACGATAGTGACCTTGATGCTCGTCGCGCCCTCGACGACGTGGTTGTTGGTCAGCACCTCACCGGAGGACGTGAGGACCATGCCCGTTCCGGCCGCCTCGGCGCCCTGATAGCTCAGCACCGTGTTGATGTCGACGACGCCGACCTGCTGGGCGGCCGTGGCACTGGTCGTCGAGGTGTCGGCCGCCTGCGCGGGGTTCTGCGGGGTGGCCGAGCTGCTGCCCTGGCCGGACACCACGCTGGTACCGCCACCGACCGCGGCACTGATGCCGAGGCCGATGGCGACGGCCGCAGCCGTGCCGCCGACCGCGAGCGCGGCGATCGTCCCGCGGCGTCGCCGCTTGGGCGGCTCCGGCGGTGGCGGCGGGTACCAGTACGGACCCGGCCACGGCGGCTGGTTCGGGTTGGCGGGCGTTTGGTCCATCGTTATCAACTCCACGGGGCTAGCTGCTCTCTCGTCTACCAGTGGGCGACTCGGATGTGGCCGACTGCTGTGCGCAGCTTGTGAACTGACTGAGGGCGTGGTCCTAGGGTGGGTGCCCGGCTCCAGTCCCCCACCGCGGCCGGCCACGTGTCGTCGGTGATCGCCTCGCGCGGCGCCGGCAGCTCGTCCAGGCGCCCGACGTGGGCATCGACCCAGGACGACACGGCGTCCGCATGTCCCCGCCGGGCGAGCACCTCGGCCGCCATCGGACCGTGATTCGTTCGCGCGTTTTACCCACAGAGTCGAAGACATTCGGCTGCGACTCGTCGAACCGCTGCTGGCACAGGGCTGCCGGGTGGCCGTGACACTGACGCCGACCGCCGCCACCTGGCTGGACGCCGTCGACGAGATCGAGAAGATCGAGTCCGTCACGGGCCTTGACGCAGGTCTGCGCGGCGATCGGCGGGCGCGCTGTTCCGGTCGTGGTGTTCCCTCGCGTGAACGCCGCGCATGCCGGTCGCCCCGCCTGGAGCGGTCACCTCGCTGTACTGCGAACCGCCGGCGTCCGCGTGGTTGCGGGCGGCGGCGCCTCGTCGGTGGGACACGAGTTGCCCGGCCGGCGTTCAGCTGAACGCGGGCCGGCGGCCTGAGCGCCGACTGGCGCGGGGACCGGTCGCTTGAGAAATTGTCGGTGGTCGGGGTTAGCGTCGGGAGCATGACGGCGGTTGAATCTGCTTATTCGGTAAGGGTTTCTGTTGATGAGCTCGGGTCGCAGATCGTAGGGATGGCCGGGCGGTTGGCGGCGGCGACGTGTCGCTGGTTGCTGCTCGTGGCCGACTTCGACGCCTGGGACG
>DASXYL010000031.1:0-20995 GCA_036502575.1 Jatrophihabitantaceae bacterium
CGACCGGCGTGCCCAAATTCGCGTTGAGCCGGGCGATCAGCCCCGCCCAGAGCGGCGCCACCGCGCTGGTGCCGCCGATCACCAGGCTCTGGCCGTCGACCAGCACCTGATAGCCGCTTTGCGGATCGGCATTGCCGGCCACGTCGGGCACGCCGCGTCCGGGACCGGCACCGGCGTTGGCTGAGGGCGGCAGATCGATCCCCTGCTGATAGGCCGGGACCGGAAACAGCGCGCTGATCCCGCCACCGCCGGCGCCGCCCTGGGCGCCGTCGTTCCACACCGTCTCGCCGGTGAGCGTGGTACCGCCCGATCCGACCGTGACGCGCGTGCCGCCGCAGCCGAGCACGTTCGGGCTCGATGCCGGGAAGTCGCAGTGGTCGCTGCCGTCGGTGGCGCCGTCGGTGCTGCCGTTGTCGCCGGCTGCGGCCGTGACGACGATGCCGAGCTGGACGGCGTCGGCGAACACGCTGTCCATGGCCGTGCGTGCCTGCGCCGTCCAGTCGTCCTCGCTCTGGCCCCAGCTGATGCTGATCGCGGCCGGCGTCGGGTCGGCGTGCGCCGCCGTGCTGATCGCGTCGACGAAGCCGGCGTCGCTGTTGGGTGCGAAGTACACGACGATGGACGCCTTCGGAGCGATGGCCCCGGCCACGTCGATGTCGAGCAGCACCTCACCGTCGGCGCCGGAGGGATCCTGCCCGGGCTGGTTGCTCGCGCCGTCGACGCCGACCGCGGTGACCTGCGGCGTGGGGATGCCGAGCCCGCGGAAGTAGGTGTCGAGATCGGACTGCCCGAACCCGCCGCCCAGCTCGATGATGCCGATCGTCTGGCCGGTGCCGTCCGTGCCGGCGGGCATCTTGTAGATCGTGGCGAGCTGCACGGGTGTGTAGCTCGTCGTGACGGCGCTCGGGTCGGCGATGCGCATTCGTGATCTGGCCTGCGGACGGTTGTCGAGGCCGAGGACGGCGATCACCGAGCCGGTCAGTGCCTGGGGTAGCGACAGGTCGCCCTCGCGGTAGCGGTGCTCGCCCGCGTCGGGGTTGCGGACGTGCTGCAGCGAGGTGCCGAACGTGTCGGTGAGCACGCCAGCGGGACCGGCGATGCGCAGCCGGCGCGATGCGGCGTCGGCCTCGAGCACTTCGATGCCGCGCTCGCGCAGCGCGGTGGCGGCCGCGTCGAGTTCGGCGGGGTCGGCGCCGTAGCGAGTCGCGAGCTCGGCTCGGGACAGGCGCAGGCCTTCGGGAAGCGGGGCGCGGCGGCGCAGCACGAGGGTGGCCTCGATGCGCTCGTCGGCCCCGACCGGGCCGAGCGGCTCGATCTGGGGGATGGGACGACGGAAGCTACCGGGGAGCGTCATGGCTCCATTGTCCGGCGAGAGCCGACCTTTTCGCGCGGCGAACGCTGGATCGGGTATGACCGCGCCGGCTTCAGGCGTCGGTCAGCTCGCGCGGTACCGCCACGACATCGACGAGGGCGCCGTTGCGCCAGACGGTGATCTCCAGCCGTCGCCCGATGGCGTCCTCGACCATCAGCTTCTGCAGGCCGGTGGTAGTGACGATGGGGTCGCCGTCGACCGCCACCAGGATGTCGCCCACCCGTAGCCCGGCCCGGGCCGCCGGGCTGGCGTCGATGACCTGGGCGACCCGCATGCCGTTGCGGCGACCGAGCTTGTCGGCCAGCGGCGGGGGCAGCGGCGTCTGGGCGCCGGCGACGCCGAGCCAGGCCCGGCGCACCCGTCCGTAGCGCATCAGCGTGGTGATGATTTGGCGGGTGGTGTCGTTGATGGGCACCGCCAGGCCCACCCCGACGCCGGCGACTGCGGTGTTGACACCCACCACGCGTCCGGCGCTGTCGGCCAGCGCGCCGCCGCTGTTGCCGGGGTTGAGCGCGGCGTCGGTCTGGATCACCTCGTCGACGACCCGCCCGGCCCGGGTGGGCAGCGAGCGGCCGAGCGCCGAGACGATGCCGGCCGTGACACTGCCGGCCAGACCGAGCGGGTTGCCCAGGGCGACCACCAGCTGTCCCACCCGCAGCTGCGCCGCATCGCCCAGGGTGAGCGCCGGTGGAACCGTTCCCCGGGCGCGTAGCACGGCGAGGTCGGACAGCTCGTCGCGTCCGATCACGTCGGCGTGCACCTCGGTGCCGTCGGTGAACGCGGCCTCGGCGCCGTCCGCGCCCTCGACGACGTGGGCGCTCGTGAGCAGGAAGCCGTCGTCGGTGAGCACGCTCGCGCTGCCCGCCCCCTGGCCGCGCCGGGTGCGGACCCGCAAGCTGGCGACGCTCGGCAGCACGGTCTCGGCGACGCGGACCACGGTCGCTGAATAGGCGTCCAGCACGTCGTCGTCGCTCATTGCGCCGGCTCCCTTCCGAGTCATTGTGGAGTCAACCTCCTGCCCTGCAGGTTCGTGCCTGACGTTCGCCCACAGCAGACGGTTTCGAATCCGACCCGGAGCGGGAAGAGTGGATCCATGACGAGCCACATCGACGCCTTCATCCCCGCGGCCAGCAGCAGCGAACGCACGATGTCGGACTCCGAGGCGGCGCGCGCCGAGGCAGAGGCCGCGCACTACGCCGACAGTCGCCGCCGGGCCGCCCGCGTCGTCGCGGCTTGCGCCTCCGACGTCACCGAATTCCGCATACTCGCCGACATGCTCGGCCTGGACAGCTCCGATATCGCGGCCGCCCGCCACGACGACACGCCGCCCACCGGCCCCCGGAGGCACCAGGCGGCCTAGGTCCGGTTTTGGTCACCAGCCGTCATATAGCCGGTGTGGTGACCAAAAGCGGTGGTCGGCGCCCGGACACTGGGCGGTATGAACGCGTTGGCCCCCGAGGTGCTCGCCTACTACGAGCGCGGCGATGAGGATCTGCGCCTGCGCAGCGGCGCCGGCCGGCTCGAGTTCTGGCGCACTCAGGACGTCTTGCGCCGGGTGCTGCCGCCGCGGGCCCGGGTCCTGGACGTTGGCGGCGGCAGCGGTGTGCACGCCCAGTGGCTGGCGCAGGACGGACATCAGGTCGAGCTGATCGACCCGGTGCCGCTGCACGTCGCACAGGCGGCGGGGCTCGCCGGCGTATCGGCGCGGCTCGGCCACGCCCTCGAGCTGCCGTTCGACGCCGGGACGTCCGACGTGGTGCTACTGCTGGGCCCGCTGTATCACCTGATCGATCGGGGGGAGCGCTTGCGCGCGCTGGCCGAGGCGCGGCGGGTCGTCCGCGAGGGTGGCGTCGTCGTGGCCGCCACGATCAACCGCTACGCCCCGGTGCACGACACGCTGCGCAACGCCCGCTACTTCGAGCCGGCCGTACGGGCTCGCAACGATGCCACGGTACGGTCCGGAGAGCATCGGCCGGCCGCCGCCGACGCGTTGTTCACCACCGCGTACTTCCACGAGCCGGCCGAGATACTCGCCGAGGTTCAGGACGCCGGGCTGGACGTGACCGGGCAGTACGGCGTCGAGGGGGCGGCGTGGCTCATGGGCGACATCGACGCGTGGCTCGACGACCCGTCCCGTCGCGCCGACGTGCTGCACGCCGTGCGGCTCACCGAGTCGGCGTCGAGCCTGCTGGGCGCCAGCGCGCACCTGCTCACCGTCGCCCGCCGCACCGACCCCTGACGGTTTTGGTCACCAGCCGTCATATAGCCGGTCTGGTGACCAAAACCGAGCGAGGCTCAGTGGGCCAGGGCACGCGCCCCGGCGAGCAGCAGCTGGGCCTCGATCGTCAGGGCGGTGGCCCGGCGCTGGTCGACCGGCTGGCCGTGGAACGCGGCGCCCAACAGCGCCGCGCCGATCTGGTCAGCGACCCGGTCACGGGCCGTGCCGAGTGCCGCCAGGGCGGCCGTGGTGCTCGTGTACGTCCGGTCGTCGGACGCCGACCCGCTGGCCAGCGCCCGGGTCGAGGCGGCCAGGGTGTCCTGGGCGAACTGCCCGGACGCGCCGAGGAGCTGCTTGTAGACCCGGCCCAGCTTCAGCACGGCGTCCCGGTGAGCGCGCAGAGCCGGCGGCAACGCCGAGGACGACGTGATCTCGACGAGCACCCGCCCGTCCCCGGCGTAGTCGTCGTGCAGGCCGGCGAGCGCGAGCAGCGTCGGACGGGTGTCGACCTGATCGGTCCACGTCGAGTGGTCGACGCCGCGGGCCGAGATGCCGGGGCCGACGTAGCCCGACCAGATGTTCTGGTGGTCGGGCCAGATGCCGCCGTGGTTCCACGCGAACCTGCTCGAGGTGAACACGCACGGCTTCGAGCAGTTCGCCGCGCCGCTCGTGACGTACTCGTCCTCGCCGGCGAACGCCGTGAGCGTCGGTGTTCGGGTCGCGTCCGAGCTGACGAAGTGCAGGATCTTCTCCTCGACCGGATCGGCCAGCTGGTAGGCCAACTTGTCCGTGGCCCCGGTGAGCGGGTTGGTGAACGACGTCGACGCCATGTCCCGGGCGATCTGGCGCGCCGACGGGTCGGTGCGTGACGGGTTTCCGGTCAGCCACAGGGCCGGCGCCGGGTCGCTGTGGATCGCGAATGGCGTGGTGTTGCCCTTTGCGGTGGCGAGCAGGCCGGGCAGGTTGACGTTCACCTCGGACTTCGTGGTGTACGTGCAGTAGTTGCCGACCTGGCCGGTGCACCCGGCGGGCGACGGGTCGCTGCCGGAGAAGTGGTCGCCCTCGTCGTCGGCCAGTGCGAACAGCGTGTTGGCCGGGGTGATCCCGTCGTGGGCCAGCCGGGTCAGGAACTGGCCGAACGCGGTGTCGTACTCGTGCAGTTGCTGCTCGTAGCCCTGCTCGCCCGGCCCGAAGTCGCCGGTGCCGTTGTGGTGGTCGGTGTGCGCGTCGGAGACGTACACGTTGGCGACCTGGACGCCGTGCTCGAGCAGGTTGGCTGCGTAGCCGAGGGAGACGTTCGGGGTCATGGAGTCGAAGCCGGGGAAGCCCGGGTTGCCGATCGGGTCGGTGATCGGCGCTCCGTTCAGGTCGTTGATCGGCCCGGACGGGCTGGTGGCCGGCTGCACCGACGAGTTGCCGAACAGCGCCTTGTAGCCGGTGTAGCCCCCCGGCTCGTCGGGCAGCGAGTCGGTCTGGCCATTGGCGCAGAGGCCGCTGGACTGGCCGCAGTGCACGGCGAAGCCGACGAAGTCAGCCGTCGCCTTGGCCGGGTTCTGGGTGACCTCCTGCTGCTGCGGTGAACCCGGTCCGAACACGGTCGGGATGTCGATGTTGATGTTCTCGAGCACCGTGTTGGACATGCCGACCTCGCCGACGTCGCAGCCGGCGCGGGTGTAGGGAACCCAGGGCGCCGGGACGTTGACGTTGCTGTTGTTCGGGACGTTGGCGCGGTTGGCCGTGTAGCGCATGTTGTACCCGGTGTTGGTGGAGTTGCCGGCCGGGTCGAACAGCGGTGCGTTCCAGTAGGCGAACGAGACGTCGGTGTGCGTCTTGCCGTCCGGGCCGTAGTAGCTGCCGCTGTTGGACTGGGTGACGGCGGTGCGGTCCGGGTAGAGGCCGGTCTGGTTGGAGATGAAGTTCGTGGCGGTGTGCACGAGGACGTCGTGCGTATCGGCCATCACCGTGCCGTTGCTCTTGAGGAAGTTGAGCAGCTGCGGCATCTGCTCGAGGTCGCTCGCCACGTTCGGGTTGTCGCGGGTCAGGTGCACGTTGTCGAACTGGATCTCGATCACGTGCTTGACGCCGTTCGCCAGCTGGCAGCCGGCGCTCGCCGGCCGGTTCGGCACCGCGCTGGCCGAGCCGGTGACGGCGGCGGCGAGGCCGATGCCCGTCACCGCGATCGCAGTGATTGTTGCGATGCTCCGCCGCTTACCCATGCCGATCCCCGATCCGTCTGGACGCACACGACCGGGCGAATCGTTCCGCTGTTGGGTTACGTCCCGCTAGCCACGATTCAGCCAGGGTATGAACACCCGTCTCGTCAACTGTCGCCGCCGACCGCCTTGGCGAGAGCTGCCCTGATCTCGCCCGGTATCGGCGTCGTGCGCCGACTGGCCCGGTCGACGTAGACGTGGACGAAGCGCCCGGCGGCCGCCGGACCGTCGCCGTCGACATCGCCGAACAGGGCCAACCGGTACACGACGCTCGACGTGCCGACGTGGTCGACCGCGAGCCCGGCCGTCACGACCACCGGGAAGCGGAGCTCGGCGAAGTACTGGCACGACGTCTCGACGACCAGCCCCACGGCCGGCAACTCGCGGATGTCGACGCCCGATGCCTCGATGAGCCATCCGTTCACGGCGGTGTCGAACATCGAGTAGTGCACGACGTTGTTGACGTGCTGGTAGGTGTCGTCGTCCGACCATCGGGTCGGGATCTCACGCAGTACCGGGAAGTCGGCGCGACGCAGAGTGCGCGGATCGTCGGTCACGTCCGGGACTCTGCCACTACAGAGGCGCGACCCGCTCGGCGCAGGAGGCGTGTCCGAGCCAGGTGTGCCGGTTGCCGGCCCAGCAGAACCCGAGTTTCGGCGCCCGGTCGCTGATCCACAGGCCGGGCACCCGGCGTTCGAGCTGCGTGCCGGGCAACTGGAAGCAGTTGTTCTTCTCCAGCGACTCGGGGAACTGGGTGAGGAAGGCGATGCCCTCCTCGATCGTCAGGGGCGAGCGTCCGGCCCGGGCGAACCGCGGACGCGCCTCTTCGGGCTTGGCCCCCAGCGTCTGCGTACCCCGGTCGACGTCGAAGACCAGCCACGCATCGTCGGTCGGCAGCTTGACGCTCTCGTGGGTCGGGAACTCGTCGATGTCCTTCGTATCGCGAGCGACGAAGCCGGACCGGCCGTTGTACGTGGTCAGCGGCATCGTCTCGGTCGGCTTCGCGATCCGCGCGCTGAGGACGATCACGAACGGCACGCGGGCCCGGGTCGGCGGCTCGATCTCCCGATCGGCGGCCCTCCCGCGCAGCGGCTCCAGGAGGTCCACCAGATCGTCGCTGGAGAGGCCGACGAGATCCGGATAGCCGAGCTTGACCAGATTGCCGACCTGACGGTCGAACTCAGCGTCGGCGTCGAAGCGTTCGGACATGCGTCTCCTCGCGTCGGGACTTCGCCCAACGAGCCGTGTGCCCTGGACGTTCCCGCCGCCCGGGTCCGTCTCCGGTGTCCGGGCCGTCCCAGCCTAGGCTCGTTGACATGGATTATCGGCAGCTCGGCAACTCAGGTTTGCGCATATCGGTACTCACGCTCGGCACGATGACCTTCGGCGGCGTCGGCTGGTCCAGCGTGGTCGGCAGCACGGATGTCGAGGGCGCCAAGCGCCAGATCGGGATGTGCCTGGACGCGGGCGTCAACCTCATCGACACCGCCGACGTGTACTCCGCCGGCGCGTCGGAGGAGATCGTCGGGCAGGCCCTCGGCGGTCGGCGGGATGACGTGCTGCTGGCCACCAAGGTGCGCATGCCGATGGGCCGCGGCCCGAACGACGCCGGCCTGTCGCGGCACCACGTGATCCGCGGCTGCGAGGCGTCGTTGCGGCGACTCGGCACCGACTACATCGACCTGTATCAGGTGCACGAGTGGGACGGGCAGACCCCGCTCGAGGAGACGCTCGGCGCCCTCGATTCCCTTGTGCAGTCAGGCAAAGTGCGCTACGTCGGCGCCTCGAACTACGCGGGATGGCAGCTGATGAAGGCGCTCGGGATCGCCGAGCGAGACGGCTTGCCGCGGTTTGTCAGCCAGCAGATCCACTACTCGCTGCAGGCCCGCGACGCCGAGTACGAGCTGGTGCCGCTGTCGCTCGATCAGGGGCTGGGCATCCTGGTCTGGAGCCCGCTCGCCGGCGGCCTGCTGTCGGGCAAGTACCGCCGCTCCGACCCGAATCCCGAGGGGACGCGCCGGTTCGCCGGCTGGGACGAGCCGCCGGTCTACGACGAGGACAAGCTCTACGACACCATCGACGTCCTGGTCGAGATCGGGCAGTCGCGCGGTGTGTCGGCGGCCCGGATCGCGCTGGCCTACCTGATCGGCCGGCCCGGAGTCACGTCGGTGGTGGTCGGCGCGCGTACCGACGAGCAGCTGGCCGACAACCTCGCCGCGGCGTCCGTGACGCTGACCGACGACGAGCGGGACCGGCTGGACGACGTGAGCGCGATGCCGCTGCTCTACCCGTACTGGCACCAGGCCAACACAGCGTCGGATCGGCTCAGCCCCGCCGACCTGAGCCTGCTGGGCCGCCACCTCTAGCTCTTCCCCCGATCGGGCAACTTCCTGCGGCCTCAGACCGCAGAAAGTTGCCCGATCGGGGATCGCCGGTGGCTAGGACGTGCTGCTGCTGCGCCAGAGGTCGATGCCGCCGTCGACGGCGTGGCGGTCGATCTCGGCCAGCTCGTCCGCCGAGAACTCGAGGTTCTGCAGGGCGGCGAGGTTCTCCTCCAGCTGCGCGACGCTGCTGGCACCGGCGACGAGCGACGTCACCCGCTCGTCGCGCAGGCACCAGGCCAGGGCCATTTGCGCGAGGGACTGCCCGCGCCGCTTCGCCAGGTCGTTGAGCGCCCGGATGTGCGTCAGGTTCTGGTCGGTGAGCCAATCGCTGGACAGAGACGATCCCTCGGCCATGCGTGAGTCGGCCGGCACGCCGTTCAGGTATTTAGTGGTGAGCATGCCCTGCGCGAGCGGCGAGAACGCGATGCAGCCGGCCCCCTCCTTCTCGAGCGTGTCGAGCAGGCCGCCTTCGATCCAACGATTGAGCATCGAGTAGGACGGCTGATGGATCAGCAGCGGCGTCCCCATCTCGCGGAGCAGTCGCGCCGCCTCAGCCGTGCGATCCGGCGAGTAGGACGAGATGCCGGCGTAGAGCGCCCGCCCGGAGCGCACGGCCGCGTCGAGGGCGCCCATCGTCTCCTCGAGCGGTGTGTCCGGGTCGAAGCGATGCGAGTAGAAGACGTCCACGTAGTCCAGCCCCAGCCGGGCCAATGACTGGTCGAGGCTCGCGAGCAGGTACTTGCGGGAACCGAACTCGCCGTACGGACCGGGCCACATGTCCCAGCCGGCCTTGGTCGAGATGAACAGCTCATCGCGGTAGGGCGAGAAGTCGTTGCGCAGGACGCGCCCGAAGTTCGTCTCGGCGCTGCCGTAGGGCGGGCCGTAGTTGTTGGCCAGGTCGAAGTGGGTGACGCCGAGGTCGAACGCCCGGCGCAGGATCGCGCGCTGCGTGTCGAGCGCGCGATCGTCGCCGAAGTTGTGCCACAACCCCAGCGAGATCAGCGGGAGCTTGACGCCGCTGCGCCCGCAGCGCCGGTAGGTCGTCTCGTCGTAGCGGTTCGGAGCGGCAAGGTAGGTCACGTCCGCCAGCCTACGAGGACGGCCGCAGGCCTACGAGGACGACCTCAGACGCTCGGCAGGACGTAGTCGGCGAAGCGGTCGCGCAGCGTCTTCTTGGAGAACTTGCCCACGCTGGTCTTGGGCACCTCGTCGATGAACACGACGTCGTCGGGCAGCTGCCACTTGGTGAACTTGCCCTCGAGGAACTCGAGCACCTCGTCCTTGGTGAGTTCCTCGCCGGGCTTGACGACCACGCACGCCAGCGGGCGTTCCATCCACTTCGGATGGTGCACGGCGATCACCGCGGCCTCGGCCACCTTCGGATGGGCCATGATCTCGTTCTCGAGCTCGACGGTGCTGATCCACTCGCCGCCGGACTTGACGAGATCCTTCGTCCGGTCGACGAGCCGCACGTAGCCCAGCGGCGAGATCGCGGCGACGTCGCCCGTGCGCAGCCATCCGTCGGGTGAGTACTGCTCTCCCGGCTCGTCGGTGCGGTAGTACTGCCGGGCGATCCACGGGCCGCGGCACTCCAGCTCGCCGGACGCCTCGTCGTCCCAGGGGAGCTGTTCGTGGGTATCCGGGTCGACGATGCGTATCTCGACGCCCGGCGCGGCAATGCCGGCCGTGGCGCGGATGTCGGCCTTCTCGTCCTCGGGGAGGTCGTCGTACTCCGAGCGCACGAACGCGACGGTACCCAGCGGCGAGAGTTCGGTCATGCCCCACGCCTGGGTGATCGGCAACCCGATCTTGGCCCGCCAGGCTTCCGACAGCGCCTTCGGCACGGCCGACCCGCCGCAGATGATCGTGTGCAGGTGGGACAGGTCGTGCCCGTCGAGGAAGGGCACCATGCCCATCCAGATCGTCGGGACGCCGGCGGTGATGGTGACCTTCTCGGACTCGAGCAACGTCACGATGTTCTGTGGCGACAGATCCGGGCCGGGCATCACCAGCGACGCCCCGGCCATGACGGCCGTGTAGGGCAGCCCCCAGGCGTTGGCGTGGAACATCGGCACGACCGGCAGGATCGAGTCCCGCTCGCTGATCGCGAACACGCCTGACGTCATCGACGCCAGCGAGTGCAGCCAGGTCGAGCGGTGGCTGTACAGGACGCCCTTCGGGTTGCCGGTCGTGCCCGTCGTGTAGCACAGGGCGGCCGCCTGGTTCTCGTCCTTGATCCGGTCGCGGAACTCGCCCGGGTCGACGCCGTCGGCGCCGTCGACGACGTCCTCCCAGCGGACGATGCGCGGGTCGTCGGGGATCTCGCACGGTGCGCCGTCGTCCATCACGACGACATGCCGCACCGTGTCGAGGCTCGGCAGGTACTTCGCGAACAGCGGCAGCAGGGAGCGATCGACGAAGAACGCCTCGTCCTCGGCGTGGTTGACCGTGTAGATGAACTGCTCGGGTGCGTAGCGCAGGTTGCCGGTGTGCATGATGCGCCCGGAACCCGGGATCGCGAAGTACAGCTGAATGTGCCGGGCGGTGTTCCAGCCGAACGTGCCGACCCGCGCGTCGGCGCCCAGGTCGAGTGAGTCCAGGGCGGCGACGACCTTGCGCGCGCTGGCCGCCAGTTCACCGAGCGTCGTCCGCTCGAGACCGGTCGCGGTACCCGTCACGACGGTCTTCGTCCCGAAGTACTTCTCACCCCGGGCGAGGATCGAGTTGATGGTCAGTGGCGCGTCCTGCATGAGCCCGTACATGCCGGAATCGTGCCCGTGATCGGCGCCGAGGGCAACGGGTGTCACGGGTAGCTCCTGGTGATCACATAGGTGCGCGTGTGCACGGTGTCAGCGGTGAGGAAGCCGCCGATGCCGGCGAGGTAGGCGCGCACCGACGGGTCGTCGCTGGCATCGACGTCGGCGGCGCCGGGGAGGTAGCTGGCGTCGAGGTCGTGATTGGCGGCGATGTCGCCGTGGTCGTGGCGGGTGGTGGCCGTCGTGACGTTGACCCGGTCGGGGTTCTGCGCGCCGTCGAGATGTGGGACGAGGTCGCCGTCGTTCTCGAGCGCCAGCACGTCGACGCTCGACGGGATGCCGCCGGCGATCAGGCCGATCGGTGATCCGGCCGTGACGACGTGCGACACGTGGAATCCTCCGGTGCTCGCCAGGTGCTTCGCAGCGTTGACCGCGACCATGCCGCCCTCGCTGTGCCCGACGAGCAGCACGTCGTCGTCAGATCCGACGCCCGCCCGGTGCATCGCCTCGAGGATGCCGCGCTCGTAGGTCGTGACCTCGCCGCCGATTGCGCGCAGGTTCGTCGCCAGGCCGGTGACGTCGGGGTTGCGCCCGGCGAGCGACCAGTTCTTCGTGCCCGGGACGTTCACGATCACCCGCCGGCGGCCGTCCGCACCGTCGAGCAGCGTGACGTCGATCTCGCCCGGCTGACCCAGGTCGCGATGTGCGAGCCCGGCCAGGAGGTCGCGCAGGGTGCGCGGCGGGCCGGATGCGTCGGCGACGCCGTCGTCGCCGAGGGCGGTGACCCGCGGCGTCCCGTCGGCGAACGGGCGTTGCAGCAGGCGGGTGCTCGCAGCGACTGAACCGCCCCCGAGCAGGTCCGCAGCGGCGCCCACGCCGAGATCGGCCAACTCCGGATCGCTGGTCAGCACCTCCTGCAGCGCCCGATCCGGGTCGCCCCGGGCCAGGGCCAGGGCGCCGTCGCCGATCGCCTGCGGCGCGTGGACCAGCACGCCGAGTTCGGGCGCGAGCCGCTCGTCGAGCCGATCGGCACCGAGGTAGGCGGCGGCCGCGGCCCGGAGCCCGACGTCGACGCCGGCGCAGCGGGCAGTCAGCCAGGTGACGCCCGCCGGACCGTCCAGCGCCGCGAGCAGCCGGATTTCGAACTCGGCCGCGCCGCCCGGATCGAGTACCGACGACACCAGCACCGCCGGATGCACCAGGTAGCCGTGCAGCGCGAGGGCGACCTCGCCGGTGTCGCCCGCGGCGCGCCCGAACAGCCGAGCGGCCGCGGCCATGTCGTCGTAGTGGGCCTCGACGCCGCCCGCGCCGCCGCGCACCGAGACCGGGCGTGTCATGACCACTTCGCCGGCATCTCAGAACCCCAGCGCGTGCTCGATGCCGCGCACCGCGGCCGTCGCGGCGTGCTCGGCGGCCCGGACGACGGCCTCGGCCCGGCGCACCGCCGCCGCGTGCCGGCGCAGCGCGTGGGCCGCGTCGTCGATCTCGCCGGCGGCGCGGCGAAACGCCACGGCCAGGTCATGGACGTCGCCGCGGAACGTCGCCGCCGCGGGCGAACGCCAGCGCACGTTCTCGGCCGCGGCCACCAGCCGCGACGCTCGTCCGCGCAGATCCTCGCCATGACCGCTGATGTGCCGGGCGACCGTCTCGAGGGCCGTCGGATCGGGGAGCACTGCCATGCTGCTCACGGTGCCGCGCGGCGCGACGGGGCGAAACGCGTCCGCGCGATCTGTGGATAACGCTCATCGTTATCCACAGCGTGCCGGTACAACACTTCCACGACACGCCATGGTTGACTGGCTCGGCCGGACGACATCGACATTGTCGGTTACGGTGAGCACCGATTCAGATCCGATCATTGAGGGGAGCGCGCGTAGGCATGGAGTCCGCTCACGCGTCTGCCGATGCTGAACTAGCGGCTGCCGGTGACACCGAGTCGATCGACGACGCGGGGACAGACGGTCTCACCCGGCGCGATCGCGAGATCCTGACCTTCGAACGGCAGTGGTGGAAGTACGCCGGCGCCAAGGAACAGGCCGTTCGCGAGCTCTTCGACATGTCGGGGACGCGCTACTACCAGGTGCTCAACGCGTTGATCGACACCCCGGCGGCGTTGGCCGCCGACCCGCTGCTCGTGAAGCGGTTGCGTCGGCTGCGGGCCAGCCGGCAACGGCAGCGCTCCGCGCGCCGCCTCGGCATCGAGGTCTGAGAAAACCGTGTCGGCGGGTGTTCGCTAACCCGCTCGGGTTATCCTGCCGCTAACTATGACCAACCGCGTGCCCCCGCCGTCGAACAAGCGACGGCTCGACCGGGTCAGCGGCAGTGTGCTGGCCGTGCTCGGTATCGCCGTCGCCGTAATAGCGCTGGTCGCGCTGCGTCATCCCAACGGCCGCCAAGCCCGCCCGGTGTCGCTCCGTACGACGTCCACCGTCACGGCCACCGCCACGACGACGAAGACCGCGACGCCGACCACTCGTCCGCCGTCGACGCATCCTTCGACCACGCCCGGCACGAAGACGTCCGCGGCCAGTCACCCCATCCCGCTGGTCGTGCTCAACAGCACCACGACCACGGGACTCGCCGATACGGCCAAGCAGCGGTTCGAGCAGGGCGGTTGGACGGTCACCTCGACGGACAACATCACCAACGACATCCTGTCCACCTGCGCGTACTACGACCCGAGCGACCCGGCCAACCAGGCGGCGGCCCTGCAATTGCAGCAGCAGTTCCCCGCGATCAAGCGGGTCAAGGAGAGGTTCTCCGAGCTGCCCTCCGGCCCGCTCGTCATCGTGCTGACCTCCGACTATTCCTAATCCGCCGGGGGCGGGCTCTTCGGGCAAGCGCTCATCGCCCGGTGGTTGCGTTTTTCTGGGTTGCGTTTCGTTGCCCGGTGGCTCAGCCCGATGACGGAGCCGGATGCTGGTGAGTCGCACGAATCCGCCGCCGCGCGAGCGAGGCCGAGCAGAGCGGGCTACAGCGCGATCCAGGCTTGAAACCCGAGTGAGCTGGTATGCAAGAATCGAAGAACAACTGAAGAACCGCTCATCAAGAGGGGCAGAGGGAACGGCCCGTTGAAGCCCCGGCAACCACTGTGATGACTCGCTCGACGATGTTGCGAGGCCGCCACAGCAGGTGCCAATTCCGTCCCGGCGCGTCCGCGTCCGGGGAAGATGGGGAGAAAGGCCTCGCTCTGCCATGACGGCTGTACTGGAATCCCCCGCGTCCGCACTCGTGTGCCGCAACTGCGGTGCGGAGTACCCCCTCGGCGCCCAGCATGCGTGTTTCGAGTGTTTCGGCCCGCTCGAGATCGGCTATGACAAGGACGCTCTCGCGCGGGTGACGCACGACGACATCGCCGCCGGACCGCACTCGATCTGGCGCTACGCCGGCCTGCTGCCGGTGGGCCAGAATCCGCAGACCCGGGTCGACTCGGGCACCGGCATGACCCCGCTCATCCGCGCCGATCGGCTGGCTGACGAGCTCCGCTTCACCGCCCCGGTGTGGGTCAAGGACGACTCGGCCAACCCCACCCACTCGTTCAAGGACCGCGTCGTCTCCGTCGCGATCACCGGCGCCCGGGAACTGGGCTTCGAGCGCATCGCCTGCGCCTCGACGGGCAACCTGGCCAACTCGGTGGCCGCTCACGCCGCTCGCATCGGCATGCCGGCAATCGTGTTCGTCCCGTCCGACCTCGAGGCGGCCAAGATCGTGCAGACCGCGGTCTACGGTGGCACGCTCGTCGGCATCGAGGGCTCCTACGACGACGTCAATCGGCTCTGCAGTGAGCTGTCCGAGACCGACGATTTCGAGAACACCGCGTTCGTGAACGTGAACGTTCGCCCTTATTACGCCGAGGGATCCAAGACGCTGGGCTACGAGGTCGCCGAGCAGCTCGGCTGGCGGCTGCCGGCGCAGTACGTGGCGCCGATGGCGTCCGGCTCGATGCTGACCAAGATCCACAAGGCGTTCAAGGAGCTCGTCGCGACCGGCCTCGTCCCCGAGTCGGCGTGGCGGGTCTACGGGGCGCAGTCGGCCGGCTGCTCGCCGATCGCGACCGCGTTCGAGCAGGGCCAGGATGTCGTGACGCCGGTGAAGCCGACGGGCATCGCCAAGTCGCTCAACATCGGCAACCCGGCCGACGGTCCCTACGCCCTGGACGCCGTTCGCTCGACCGGCGGCGCGATGGCCTTCGTGGGCGACGACGAGATCCGCGACGGCATCCGGCTGCTGGCCCGCACGACCGGCGTGTTCGCCGAGACGGCCGGTGGGGTGACCGTCGCTGTGCTCAAGAAGCTGGCCGAGTCCGGGCGGCTCGACACGTCGCTCGAGACCGTCGTCTACAACACCGGCGACGGCCTCAAGACCCTGGACGCCGTCGCCGACCAGGTTGCGCCCACCGCCGTGATTCCCCCGACGTTGAAAGGCATGCGCGCAGCCGGCTTGCTCAGCTGATCGAGCTCAGCTTCTGGGTGCCGATCACGCGGAGCAGCTCGAGCTTCTCCCGGGCATCCGTGCCGGGACGCGGGTAGAGGACCACCAGGATCTGCTCGCCGACGCCGCTCACCAGGGACTCGCACAGCAGGTCGAACAGGCCGATCTCAGGGTGGACGATCTGCTTGCGGTCGGCCCGACGCACCGCCACTTCGTGCTCGGCCCACAGTGCGGCGAACTCCGGGCTGGCGGCCAGCAGGCGCTCGACCAGCTCCGTTACGTCCGCGTCGCCGTGCCGGCGGGCCGCGGTCGCGCGCAGGTCCGAGACGTGGGTGCGCGAGTGGCGGTCCCAGTCCTCTTTCGGGTACGGCGCACGCACGGACAGGTCGGTGAACCACATCCACGGGAAGTTGCGAGCCGGCCCGGTCAGCGAGGCGCGATCACCCGTCAGCGCGACCGACATGCGGTTCTGCACCAGCACGTCGCCGATGTCGGAGACGACGAACGCTACCACGTCGTCCAGCCGCCCGAGCAGGTAGAGCAGCCCGGGGCTCACGTGCGGGTCGGTGCCGTGCCGGACCGGAGCCGGGTGTCCGGCGAGCCGGAACAGGTAGTCGCGCTCGTCGTCGGTCAGCCGCAGCGCGCGAGCCAGCGAGGCCAGCAGCTGGGTGGACGGATGCGGGCCGCGCGACTGCTCCAGCCGCGTGTAGTAGTCGGTGGACATGCCGGCGAGCGAGGCGACCTCGTCGCGCCGCAGTCCCGGCGTGCGCCGCCGCACACCGGGCGGCAGCCCGACGTCGGCCGGAGTCAGCCGCTCCCGCCGCCGGCGCAGGAAGCTGGCGAGTTCTTCACGATCCACGCCGTCCACTCTGCCCTTCCGGGCGCCACCGAGCCAGGGATCGACAGTCCCTGCCGCGACTCCGAACGACAGGGCAGGCTTGAGCCATGACGATGATCACGACACATCAACTCGGCCGGACCGGTCCGACGGTCAGCCGGGTCGGCCTCGGCGCCATGGGGATGTCGGGCATGTACGGCCCGGCCGACGACGCCGAGAGCACGGCCACCATCCACGCCGCCCTCGACGCCGGCATCAATCTGATCGACACCGGCGACTTTTACGGCTCGGGCCACAACGAGATGCTGATCGGACGGGCCATCGCCGGCCTCTATCGCGAGAGCTTCCTGCTCAGCGTGAAGTTCGGCGGGATGCGCGGCCCGGACGGCGCCTGGGGTGGCAACGACACCCGGCCCGAGGCCATGCGCAACTTCCTGGCCTACTCGCTGCGCCGGCTCGGCACCGACTACCTCGACATCTACCGTCCGGCCCGGCTGGACCCGAACGTCCCGATCGAGGAGACGATCGGCGGCATCGCCGAGATGGTCGAGAAGGGCTACGTCCGCCACATCGGGCTGTCCGAGGTGGGCGCCGAGACGATCCGCCGGGCGGCCGCCGTGCACCCGATCGTCGACCTGCAGATCGAGTATTCGCTGATCTCGCGGGGCATCGAGGCCGACATCCTGCCGACCTGTCGCGAGCTCGGTATCGGCGTCACGGCTTACGGCATCCTGTCCAGGGGGCTCATCAGCGACGCGATGCGAGCCGGGGCCACGTTCGAGGCGGGCGACTTCCGGGCGCACAGCCCGCGCTTCCAAGGCGAGAACTTCGAGCACAACCGTCGCCTGGTCGACGCACTCGCCGAGATCGCGCAGGCGCGCGGGGTCAGCGTCGCCCAGCTCGCCATCGCCTGGGTGCTCACCCGAGGTGACGACATCGTGCCGCTCATCGGTACGCGGCGTCGCGACCGGTTGGCTGACTCGCTGGGATCGCTTGACGTCAAGCTAACTGACGACGAGCTGGCGACGATCGAGCAGGCCGTCCCGGCCGACGCGGCCGCCGGTGAGCGCTACCCCGCGACCGGGATGACGACGCTGGACAGCGAGAAATAGCGTTTGCCGCGAGGGCAGGATGGGGGCGTGACCCTCACCTGCGCTCGATGACCGACACCGAATACGGCGCCTTCCTCGGACGCCTGTTGCCGAGCTATGCGGCCGATATCGCCGAGGCGAAAGGGCTTTCAGCCGAAGCGGCGCGAGCGGATGCGGGCAAGCAACTCGACGAACTGCTCGCCGACGGCACGAACACGCCGGGGCAACTGCTGTACACGGCGGTCGACGACGACGAAGCGGTCGGCGTGCTCTGGCTGTCGACCACGGCGCCGAGCGGCACTCCGGCGGGATGGATCTACGACATCGAGGTGAACGAATCCCAGCGGGGAAAGGGATACGGGCGCCAGATCATGCTCCTCGCCGAGCAGGAGGGCCGCCGGCACGGGCTGGGCTCGATACGGCTCCACGTGTTCGGGTCGAACCTCGTTGCCCGGCAGCTGTACGAATCTCTCGGCTACGAGATCACGTCGCAGACCATGGCTAAACGCCTCGATTGAGACGCGAGAGTCTGGCCCTTTTACAGCGAGCCGTGTACCGTCCGCCCCGGTCGTAGTGACGAGCGTTTCGGCTGACGGAGTACCACGTGGCACACCAGCACACGTGCACTGCAGTGAAGCGGGACCGAGGAGCGAAGACCCTGGCGCTACGAAGGGTGGCGCCGGAAGGCCCCTAGCAAGGAGTGCACGTGGCACAGGGCACCGTGAAGTGGTTCAACAACGAGAAGGGCTACGGCTTCATCGCTGTAGACGGCGGCCAGGACGTCTTCGTCCACTACTCGGCCATCCAATCCGACGGATACCGCTCGCTCGACGAGGGCCAGCGCGTTGAGTTCGAGGTTGCCCAGGGTCCGAAGGGCCCGCAGGCTGACGGCGTCCGCGTCGTCACCTGAGTCACCGAGCCAACGATCGGCCCGGTCCGCCAACGCGGATCGGGCCGATCTGCTTTATTTGCCTTGTCCGGCTCGCGACCATGGGGGCATGACCTCGCCGGCCGCGCAGGGGGTGCGCACGCACTGGGACGACCTGCCCGGTGACGTGCGGGCCGCGATATGCGCGTTGCTCGGTGCGGATGTCGTTGCCGCTGAGACTCAACCGCAAGGCTTCTCGCCCGGGCTGGCCGCGCGGTTGCGATTGGCTGATGGGCAGCGCGTATTCGTGAAGGCAGTGAGCGCCTCGGCCAATGCCGAGTCGCCGGCCATGCACCGCGCCGAGGCTCGGCTGACCAGCGCCTTCCCACCCGGCGTTCCGGTACCCCGCCTGCTGGACGTCCATGACGACGGCGACTGGGTGGCCCTCGTGTATGAGGACGTCGCGGGCCGGCATCCATCCATGCCGTGGCGTATGGACGAGCTCGAGCACGTCATGGATACCCTCGCCCGCCTGCACGAGATGCTCACGCCGTGCCCCGTCCCTGACGTCGGCCGCGTGGCCGACGATCCTGGGTTCATCTTCGAGTTCGCGTCGTGGTCGCGGCTGCGCGGGGGACCCGGCGACGGCCTGGACGGCTGGACGCGGGCGCACCTGGCCGAGCTGGCCGAACTGGAGAGCGGGTGGCGCCCGGCCGCCGCCGGCGACACCCTGATACACGTCGACCTACGAGCCGACAACATGCTCATCCGTCCGGACGGCGATGTGGTGTTCGTGGACTGGCCGTGGGGTGCGCGCGGCGCCCCGCTACTCGACGTAGTGGCTCTTGCGCCGAGCGTGGCGATGCAGGGCGGCCCGGACGTTGACTGGTTGGTCGCGCGGCATCTGGCCACGCGCGACGCAGATCCATCGGCGGTGAACGCGCTGCTCGCGGCTCTCGCCGGCATGTTCACCTACCGGGCGTTGGAACCGCCACCGCCTGGGTTGCCGACCCTGCGCGCCTTCCAGGACGCGCAGGGTCGGGCCGCCCGGCGAATGCTGGCCGAACGGCTGGGGAATCGTTGACCCGTCGCGCCATGTTGGAGATGGGGTGAGCGAGTTCGGTGCCCTCCTGCAAATGACCGCGCAAGACGGCAAGCGGGACGAGTTGCTGCGCGTTCTCGGCAACTACGTCCACACCTTGGACGGCGAGCCGGGAACGAGCCTGTTCGCAGCGGCCGCCGATCCGAACGACGCCGACCTGGTGTGGGTATGGGAGGAATTCGCCGACTCCACGGCGGTACGCGAGCACTTCGAGCACGATTTCTTTCGGGCGTTGCAACTCGAGTTGGCTGACCTGTTGGCCGAACCGGTCGCTGTCCGTCCGCTCGCCCCCTTCGTGCGGCGCGTCAATCCCGAGGTCAACGCCGAGTAGCCGGCGGGCCGCAACCTTGCACTCGACCCACCCGAGTGCTAAAAGTGAGTTGGCACTCGGCTAGGCTGAGTGCCAGCGCAGCCGGTCCGATGAGGCGGGGAACCGCCGTCCGTCGCGGGCATCGCAGGCCGGTGGCGACTGTTCGTCAAGGAACATCCGAAGTCCGCCTACACGTAAGGACGACACCGCATGGCCAAGTTGATCGCGTTCGACGAGGAGGCCCGCCGCGGCCTCGAGCGCGGCATGAACCAGCTCGCCGACGCTGTGAAGGTGACGCTCGGGCCCAAGGGCCGAAACGTTGTGTTGGAGAAGAAGTGGGGCGCCCCCACTATCACCAACGACGGCGTGAGCATTGCCAAGGAAATCGAGCTCGACGACCCCTACGAGAAGATCGGCGCCGAGCTCGTCAAGGAAGTAGCCAAGAAGACCGACGACGTTGCCGGTGACGGCACCACGACGGCCACTGTCCTGGCTCAGGCGCTCGTCAAGGAAGGCCTGCGCAACGTTGCCGCCGGCGCCAACCCGATGGCGCTCAAGCGCGGCATCGAGAAGGCCGTCGAGTCGGTGTCCGAGGTGCTGGGCCAGCAGGCCAAGGACGTCGAGACCAAGGAGCAGATCGCTGCTACCGCCTCGATCTCGGCCGCTGACAGCACCGTCGGCGACATCATCGCCGAGGCGATGGACAAGGTCGGCAAGGAAGGCGTCATCACTGTCGAGGAGAGCAACACCTTCGGCCTCGAGCTCGAGCTCACCGAGGGCATGCGCTTCGACAAGGGTCACCTGTCGCAGTACTTCGTGACCGACGCCGAGCGTCTCGAGACCGCACTCGACGACCCGTACATCCTCATCGTCGAGTCGAAGATCAGCGCGGTGAAGGACCTGCTGCCGTTGCTGGAGAAGGTGATGCAGACCGGCAAGCCGCTGGCCATCATCGCCGAGGACGTCGAGGGCGAGGCCCTGGCCACCCTGATCGTCAACAAGATCCGGGGCACGTTCAAGTCGGTTGCCGTCAAGGCCCCCGGCTTCGGTGATCGCCGCAAGGCGATGCTCGCCGACATCGCCATCCTCACCGGTGGCGAGGTCATCAGCGAGACCGTCGGGCTCAAGCTCGAGAACGCCACGCTGGACCTGCTCGGCAAGGCCCGCAAGTTCACCACCACCAAGGACGAGACCACCATCGTCGAGGGTGCGGGCGACGCCGACGCGATCCAGGGCCGGGTCAACCAGATCCGCCAGGAGATCGAGAACAGCGACTCCGACTACGACCGCGAGAAGCTGCAGGAGCGGCTGGCCAAGCTGGCCGGCGGCGTTGCGGTCATCAAGGTCGGCGCGGCCACCGAGGTCGAGCTCAAGGAGCGCAAGCACCGCATCGAGGACGCCGTCCGCAACGC
>DASXYL010000032.1:0-40054 GCA_036502575.1 Jatrophihabitantaceae bacterium
CGACGTAGGCGACGGGCTTTTCCAGGCTGTCGGCGTCCGGCGCCGCGACGACGACGGCCTGGGCGACCGCCGGGTGGGCCAGCAGCCGGGCCTCGACCTCCATGGGGGACACCCAGATGCCCGACGCCTTGATCATGTCGCCGGTCCGGCCGAGGCACTCGTAGTACCCGTCGGCGTCGCGCACGTAGGTGTCCCCGGTGCGCAGCCACTCCCCCTGGAACACCAGCCGGGACGCGTCGTACCTGGCCCAGTAGCCGGTCGCGGTCGACGCGCCGCGCACGAACAGGGTCCCCGGCGTACCCGCCGAGGTCACCTCGCGGCCGGTCTCCTCGTCCACCAGCTTCAGGTCGTAGCCGGGCACGGCGACCCCGGTCGTCCCCGGCCGGACGGCGCCGGGGGCGTTGGACAGGAAGATGTGCAGCATCTCGGTCATGCCGATGCCGTCGATGATGTCGACGCCGAACTGGCCGGTCCACGATCGGTAGAGGGCAGCCGGCAGCGCCTCGCCCGCCGACGCCGCCAGCCGAACGCCCTTGATCGCGTCGGAGGGCAGGTCCGCGCGCAGCATGTTCGCGAAGAAGGTCGGCCCGGCGAAGAACAGCGTCGCGCCGTACTCGCGAACTCGCTCCGCCATCAGCTCCGGTTTGGCCGGCGACGGCTCGAGCACGGTCGCCGCACCCACCGACAACGGGAACAGGACCGAATTCCCCAGGCCGTAGGCGAAGAACGCCTTCGCCGCGGACAAGCAGCGGTCGTCCGGGCCGATACCGAGCACCTGCGCGCCGTACGTCTCACACACGACACGCACCGAACCGTGCCGGTGCATCGCCGCCTTGGCCGTGCCGGTGGTGCCCGACGTGTAGAGCCAGAACGCCGGCGAGTCGGCCGAGGTCGGGTACACGCTCGCGTCCGGCGTCGCCGCGGCCACCAGCACGTCCAGGTCGTGCGTCGGCGCAGTTCCGCCGGCGCTCAGCACGCCTCGCAGTTCGGGGGCGGCCACCTTCGCTTCGTCCACAACCGCGGTGAACTCGGGCGTTGCCGCCAGCAGCCGCGCCCGCGAGTCGCGCAGCAGTTCGGCCAGCCCGTTCGCGTGCAGCATCGTCGATACCGGCACCGGGATGGCGCCGATTCGCATCGCGGCCAGGTACGCGCTGACGAAGTCGGGGCTGTCGGCCATGAACATGAGCAGCCGCTGCTCGGGCTGTAATCCGAGGTCCCGCAGCACGGCCGCCGTGCGCTGAACGCGGTCCAACAGCTGCGCGTAGGTCACCGGGCCGGAGGGGCCGGTGATCGCGAGCCGATCGCCCTCGCCGGCCTCGATGCGCCGGTCGAGCAGGTACTCGCACGCGTTGAACGGGCCGGTCATGGCAGGTGGACGTAGTCGTAACCGAACGGCTGACCGTTGATGCCCTGCCGGGGCGGCGCGATCCAGGACGCGATCTTGCCCCGCTCGTACACCGGCTGCATGAGCGAACGGACGTACGTCTTGTCGACCGCACTCGGCAGCCAGGCGTCCTGCCGACGATCCCACTCGTCGGCTGGGAGCTTCTCTCCATCCGGACTCGCCTCGATGCCGGCGAAGGCACCGACCTTGCGGTTGAAGGCGACGTGGGGCAACTTCAGCCGCTGCGGCACGCCGGCGTCCTCGAGGGTCTTGTTCCAGCGGTTGACGCCGTTCTGGCAGTCGCTGATGTACTCGCGGCGCAGGTCGGTGTTGAGGCCGACCAGCGCGGCCACCTCGGTCAGCGTTATGTCGCCGTCGTCGAGTGCGTCGACCATGATCGCGTCGTCGGTGAGCCGGTGATCGTCGTGGCGTCGCTCCTCCGACCAGCGGCCCTTCAGCCCGGCTGTGTAGTAGTTCGCGACGTTCGTCGAGGTTTCCGAGCCGAACAGGTCCAGCGACACCGAGTAGTGGAAGTTCAGGTACTTCTGGATCACGTTCAGCGGGATGGCGCCGTGGGCGACCACGTCGTCGGTGTCGTTGTCCTTCATCACCTGCACGGTGCGCTCCACGACGCGGTCTATGCCGGTCGTGCCGACCATCATGTGGTGCGCTTCCTCCTTGAGCATGAACTCGCATGTCCGGCTCAACGGGTCGAACGCCGACTCCTTCAACGTGCCCAGCTGGTACTTGCCGTCGCGGTCGGTGAAGTAGGTGAACATGAAGAACGACAGCCAGTCCGGCGTCTCCTCGTTGAATGCGCCGAGAATGCGCGGAGCGTCCTCGCTGCCGGAGTTGCGGTGCAGCAACTCCTCGGCCTCCTCGCGGCCCTCGCGGCCGAAGTAGGCGTGCAGCAGGTACACCATCGCCCACAGGTGGCGTCCCTCCTCGACGTTCACCTGGAACAAGTTGCGCAGGTCGTACAGCGACGGCGCGGTGGCTCCGAGGTTGCGCTGCTGCTCGACGCTGGCCGGTTCGGTGTCGCCCTGGATGACGATCAGGCGCTGCAACTCGGCCCGGTACTCCCCCGGCACCTTCTGCCAGGCCGGTTCGCCCCGGTGCTGGCCGAACGCGATCTGCCGGCCCTGGTTGCGCTCGGCCAGGAAGATGCCCCAGCGGTAGTCCCGCATCGCGACATGCCCGAAGTGGGCCCAGCCCTCGCGTCCGACGTTCACCGCCGTCCGCAGGTAGACGTCCTCGGTCGGCAACGTCGGCCCCATCGACTCCCACCAGTTCAGGAAGTTGGGCTGCCACGACTCCAGCGCGCGCTGCAGGCGACGATCGTCGCGCAGGTCGACGTTGTTCGGGATCTTCTCCGAGTAATCCGCGGTGGTCGTCATGCTCGCCTCCGGTCGAACTCGGGCCGCTGCCCGGTGCCGAACTTGCGCAGCGCGCCGTCCGGACCCGATGCGTTGGGGCGGTAGAAGATCCAGTTCTGCCAGGCGGAGAGCCGGCCGAAGATCTTGGTCTCGAGCGTCTCGGGGCCGGCGAAGCGATAGTTCGCCTCCAGGCCGGTCAACGCGTCCGGGCTGAAGCTCGCGCGCTCCTCGATCGCGATGCGCACCTCTTCCTCCCAGTCGATGTCGTCCGGCGCGAAGGTCACCAGGCCCAGCCGCGCGGCGTCCTCGGCTTCGAGCGGCGTACCCGCCTGTTCGACGACCGCGGCCAATCCGGGGTCGTCGCCCAGGTAGCGCGTCTGCAGCCGGGTGAGCCCGTTGCCCATCGGCAGCGGGCCGAGGTTGGTCGGCCCGACGGTGATCGTTGCCGGGGCGGCGTCCGGGTCGACGTCCTCGAAGATGCCGAACAGGTGGAAGCTGCGATCGGCGGCGAGGGCAAGTTCGAGCAGACTGCCCGCGAAGCACGAGCCGGGTTCGACGAGTGCGATCAGGCTGCGGCTGGTCACATCGAGCCGCTTGAGCGTGCGTTTGAGGTAGTGGACGATCTCGTTCACCAGCCAGTCGGCCTGGTGGTCGAGCAGCACCTGGTCGTACGCGAGCACGCGTTGCGCGTCGCCGGCGGTGCGGAACACCCACGTGCCGAGCTCGGCCTCGTTGGTCCGCAGGTCGAGGATCAGGTCGTCGAGCTCCCGCGTGAGCCGCAGCGGATAGAAGTCGGCGCCCTGCTCGTGGATCGTCGCCAGGTCGGTCGGGGCGTCGGTGGGCGGACCGAGCACGGCGATCTGAACCTGACGGGTCTCGCGATCCAGCGACGCCGTCACGTACTCGTAGGCGATGGTGCTCTCGGTGCGTTGCTTGTCCAGTGGGGTCAGGACGATGCCGCCCACCTGTGCGGGCCGGTTCGACCTCGCCGCCAGCTCCGTCGCCCGCGCCGACACCGTCTCGTCCCATTTCGGACGCGGCACCGCCTCGTCCACGAGCCGCCAGGCCACCGCCTTCTTACCGCCCAAGCCCTCGGCCTTGGTCGAGAAGTAGTCGGCCAGATCCCGACGCACGTGCCGCTTGTCCACGATTCGGGTGAGCCCGCCCGTACCGGGCAGTACGCCGAGCAGCGGAAGTTCCGGCAACGACACGACCGATGATCGATCGTCGACGAGCATGACGTGCTCGCAGGCCAGCGCGAGCTCGTACCCGCCACCGGACGCGGTGCCGTTCAGAGCCGCGAGGTAGGTCTGCCCCGAGTTCGCGGTCGCGTCCTCCATGCCGTTGCGCGTCTCGTTGGTGAACTTGCAGAAGTTGACCTTCCACTCGTGCGCCGAGGAGGCGAGCATGCGGATGTTCGCTCCGGCGCAGAAGATCTTGTCCTTGCCGCTCGTGATCACCACCGTGCGCACTTCAGGGTGCTCGAACCGCAACCGTTGAACGGCGTCGTAGAGCTCGATGTCCACGCCCAGGTCGTAGGAGTTGAGCTTCAGCTCGTAGCCCGGACGGAGGCCGGCCTGCTCGTCGACGTCCATGGTGAGGGTGGCGACCGACCTGTCGAAGGCCAGCCGCCAGTGCTGGTACGCCTCCGGCGAGGTGCGGAACTCAACGGGCTCAGTCGGGCCCAGGGCGCCGGCCGGGGCAGGCACGTCGTGCGTCGCCAAGCCGGTCATGGCTTCCTCCTGCTGTTTGTTCGCTCGCCATCCATGTTCTACTTACATCTGCGGATCCGTCAAGGCTATGTAGCAGATTGAGGAGTTGCCCATGACCTCCAGCGCGTCGGAGGTGGCGCCCCGGATCTCGCGCCGGCACGCGGCCGGGGCCGAGAGCGCGCGCGGGCTGTTGTTCACCGTGCTCGGCGAGTTCGTGCTGCCCGGCGGAGAACTCGCCTGGACCTCGGCGTTCATCGAAGCGCTGCGCCGCCTCGGCGTGGAGGAGAAGGCCAGTCGGCAGGCGATCATGCGCACCGCGGCCGATGGTTGGCTCACGGCGGAACGGGTCGGCCGGCGCACCCAATGGCGGCTGACCGAGAGCGCGGAGAAGCTGCTCACCGAGGGCACCGAACGGATCTACGGTTTCACCGGATCGGCGACCGACTGGGACCGCCGCTGGCTCCTGGTCACGGCCCACACACCCGAGACGGATCGGGCCGCGCGGCATCACCTGAGAACGAGACTCGCCTGGACCGGGCTCGGCAGCCCTGCGCCCGGGCTATGGATCAGCACCCATACCGATCGCGTCCACGAGGTCGAGCAGGTGCTCGAGGATGCTGATGTGATTGACGATGCGCGGATATTCGTCGCCGACTACCGCGCCGGCGGCGACGTCAACTCCATGGTCTCCCAAGCGTGGGACCTCGAGGCCATCGACGCCGCCTATCGGGCCTTCATCTCCGACTTCGCGAGATCGCCGGCGCCCGACCCGATGGCGCGCACGATCGAACTCGTGCACGCCTGGCGTCGCTTCCCCGGCATCGATCCGACCCTTCCGCGGGAGTTGCTGCCGCGGTCGTGGAGCGGAGACAGAGCAGCGGCCGTGTTCGCCGACCGCCATGCCCGATGGGCACCGGCCGCGAAATCCGAATGGGCCCGCCTCAACGCGGCCACGGACTGATGTCGATGCGCAGCCCGAGGTCCGATTTTGGTCACCGGCCGTCATATAGCCGGCGTGGTGACCAAAAGCGCCGGGGCCCGGCGATGGGTAACCCCGTAATTTCCCAGGCGCCTGGCCGCACACTGGTGGGGTGATTTCTCTCGAGCTGGCCCGCCGGCTACGCGATGCCGGCCTTCGGTGGACGCCGGCATCCGGAGACCGGTTCGTGGTGGCCGACCGTGACATGGACGGCGAGGTGTTCGTCCTGAGCGACATGACGATCGAGGTGCACGACCTGCCGCACGGCCGGGTAATCGGTTTCAACGGCACGACCGAGTGGGCGCTGGATTCCGTCGACGACGACAAGGCCGTCTGGCTGCCCCGCGAGTCGCAGTTGCGGGATCTGCTCGCCGGCTCCTTCCGTGGCCTGGAACGCACCGATGACGGCTGGCGAGTACGAACCGAACTGCGGGCCGGCGACGTCCACACCACCGAGGACCCCGACGCCGAGCAGGCGTACGGCCTCGCCCTGCTGCGGCTACTCGACTCGCTCCGATAGGCGACCTAGCTCCCGACCTCGTCCAGATCACCGACAAGCGCCTCCGGGGCCCGCATCCGCCATGCGTCGGTCACGAGCTCTCTCAAACGCACGACGTCCACCTCCTCCAACCGCAGCATCACGAGCGGCCAGCCGTCGTAGCCGGGCACGGTGAAGAAGACGTCGGGCTCACCGAGCAACAGGGCTTGCTTCTCCGCCTCGTCGCCGACGAACAGCACCGCGATGTCGGTGCGGATCACCCGCACCTTGCCCGGTACGCGCTCGGGGAACGACCAGACGAAACCCTTGTTGCCCACCCGGAAGTCGAAGCCGTCGCTCTCGATCTCCTCCACGTACGGCAGGGCGAGGGCCAGGCGGCGCACGTCGACGGCGTCAGCCACCCGGATCACCTCCGGATCGCAACTCCCCCATACGCACAGGCTAAGCGGTGACCCGAACCGATCGCCTGGTGATCCGAACACTGGGAACCGGCTGAGCGCTGCGACAGAGGTTGATCATCTTGCCAGGAAAACCTAGCGGCAACTTCATGCCGCTCCTTAACTGTCCATTCACACTGTTGGCATTTCGGACGTTCCGCGGCGGGCTTCCACCTAACCTTCCGGCGGGTCACAACCGTGGCCCACCTCACCCCCAGGAGGTACCCGTGAAGTTTGCAACCCGAGGACTGATCGTCCTCGCCGGTGGCGCGGCTCTCGCGACGGTCGCTCTGTCTGCGAACGCGCAGGCGAGCCCGACACCGGCAGCCGGAACGGCGAACCCGTACTCGCCGGCCTACCAACACTCCTACCGGCACGGCGCGCTGCCCACGCAGCAGCAGTTCGCCAAGATGAAGTCGTGGGACGCGGCGCACGCCCCGGCCGCGACCGGTCCGCAGACATTGTCCTACGGCGGCGGCGTCGACGGTATCGGCGTGCAGAGCGGCCACTCGAAGGTCTACCTGGTGTTCTACGGAACCCAGTGGGGCACTCAGAGCACCGACGGCAACGGCAATGCCGCGTTCACCGGCGACCCGGATCACGCGGCGTCGGCCGTCCAGCAGATGTTCAAAGGCATCGGGACCAACAACGAGTTGTGGTCGGCTGACCTGACTCAGTGGTGTGACGGCCCGAACGTCAGTACGGGCGCGACGACCTGCCCGTCCAACGCTGCCTTCGTGCCCTACCAGTCCGGTGGTGTCCTGTCCGGCGTCTGGTACGACAACGGGGCCGCGTCGCCGTCGGCGGCTAGCGCGACCCAGCTCGGCAATGAAGCGGTCAAGGCTGCCGGTCACTTCGGCAACACGACGGCGGCTTCGAACCGTTACGCGTATTACGTGATCCTGTCGCCACACAACACCAACCCGGACAACTACCAGGGGCAGTACTGCGCGTGGCACGACTGGAACGGTGACGTCGGATCGACCTCTAGCTACGGCGACATCGCGTTCAGCAATCAGCCGTACAACATGGATTCCGGCGCGGGCTGCGGCGTCAACTTCGTCAACTCCGGCAGTGCCGGCCTGCTCGATGGCTGGACGATGACGCTGGGCCACGAGTGGCACGAGATGATGTCCGACCAGAACCCGGCCGGGGGCTGGACCAACCACACCGGCAGCTCGTACAACGGACAGGAGAACTCCGACGAGTGCGCGTGGATCCGCTCCGGCCAGGCCGGGGGCGCCGCCAACATCTCGTTCGGCTCGTTCGGCACGTACGCGGAGCAGGCTTCGTGGTCGAACGACACCAACAACTGCGCCATCTCTCATTCAATCCGCGGTGGCGGCGGCGGAAACACCGTGACGGTGACCAACCCGGGCAGCAGGACCGGCACGGTAGGCACCGCAACGTCACTGCAGATCACGGCCACGGACTCGGCGGCCGGCCAGACGCTGACCTACAGCGCCACCGGCCTACCGGCAGGGCTGTCGATCAACTCGAGTTCCGGGCTGATCTCGGGCACGCCATCGACGGCAGCGACGTACAACGTGACCGCGAAGGCGACCGACACGACCGGGGCGAGCGGTACCGCGGCGTTCACCTGGACGATCAACCCGTCCGGCGGTGGCGGCGGTTGCTCGGGTCAGAAGCTGCTCAACCCGGGCTTCGAGTCGGGGTCGACGTCCTGGACCGCCAGCTCGGGTGTGATCAACACCGACGGTGCGCACGCGCACTCGGGTAGCGGCTACTCGTGGCTGGACGGTTACGGCACGACCCACACCGACACGCTGTCCCAGTCGGTGGCGATACCGTCCGGATGCGGCGCGACGCTGACGTACTACCTCTGGATCAACTCCGGTGAGGGCACGTCGACCGCCTACGACAAGCTGACGCTGACGGTCAACGGCACCACCGTGCAGTCCTTCTCCAATGTGAACAAGGGCAGCGCCTACGTCCAACGGTCGGTCAACCTCGGCGCGTACGCCGGGCAGACCGTCGCTATCAAGTGGACGGGGACCGAGGATTCGTCACTGCAGACGTCCTTCTTCATCGACGACACCGCGCTCAACCTCAGCTGAGGTAGTGGGCGGCCCGTCGGGTTACCGGCGGGCCGCTCGCTCAGCGCACGACGATCGTGACTTCATAGCGCCCTTGGCCGCCGGTACAGGCCATCGCCTCGCCGCAGCTCCGCCGGGTCGCGACGATGGCTCCCTGTCCTGATCGCACGGCGTCGAATGCGAGCGTCACCGTGCCGCAGCCCGCGCCCGGAACGCATCGTCCCGACCCGGGCGGCAAAGGTCGCGCCACCACCGTCCCGTCCTGATGCAACACGGGACCGGACGCCGGAGCGAACAGCCAATACGTACTGGCGAGCCGAACCGTCACCCGCGTGCCCACGCTCACCGACACCGACCGGCCGTCGTCGCGGTCGAGCAGGAGGACCGCCGCCGTGGGCGAGCTGCCGGCGCTCGTCGGGCTGCTCGACGGCGTCGCCGGCGAAGTCGACCCACCCGACGGCGATGACGACGCGCAACCGGCCAGCGCAATTGAGCAGGCGAGCAGCGGGCCCGCAACAGGTGCGCCCCAGTTGGACAGCGACATGCTTGACGGCCTTTCCTGGCTCCGGCGAGCGCCGCGATGTGATCCGCCCATACTGCATTGACGCAGTACAGCTGCTCCCGCGTTGTCACGCCGGGAAGCGATGTCTCCGCATGGATACCCGAGACCGGGCACGAAACCTTCTATATAGTTAGCTGTATCGCACGGGGCAACGACAGGAGGTCCAGGGTGGCGGCCACGACGACGCGCGGGGAACGCGCGGCGCTCGCCGACAGCGTTCGCCACTTCCTCGCCGACCACAGCGCCGAGGCGGACGTCCGCCGCGCGTTCGCCTCGCCCGACGGCTTCGACCGGGCCACGTGGCTGCGCATGGGTCAGGAACTCGGCCTGCAGGGTCTCGCCGTGCCGGAGGACTTCGGCGGCGTGGGCTTCGGCCAGACCGAGCAACTCGTCGTGCTCGAGGAGATGGGACGTGCGCTGCTGTGCGCGCCGTTCCTGTCCTCGGCCGTGTTCGCCACCCAGGTGCTGTTGGCCACCGAGGATGTCGACGCCTGCAAGGAGTATCTCCCCGATCTGTGCGCGGCCACCCGGATCGCTACGGTGGCGCCGCACGCGCCCGACGGCGGCTGGGACGTCGGCGCGGCGACGAGGTGCCGCGCGAGCGCCAGTGGCTCCCCCGTGCTCGACGGTGAGGCGGGCTTCGTGCAGTGGGCGGCCATCAGCGACCTGCTGCTCGTCGTCGCGACCTCGGACGACGGCACCGCCGTGTATGCCGTAGAGCGGGAGCAGCCCGGGGTGCAGGTGCACGCCCTCGAGACGCTCGACCCGACCCGGCCCGTCTACCGGGTCGGGTTCACTGCTGCGAGCGCGCGCCGGGTGGGCGCTTCGGACGGGGCGGCCGATACCTTCCGCCGCGCCACGCCCGCACTGCTGGTAGCGGTGGCCGCCGAGTCGACCGGAGTGGCCCGCCGCGCCCTGGACATGGCGGTCGAATACGCGAAGGTGCGCGAGCAGTACGGCCGGGTGATCGGATCGTTTCAGGCCGTGAAGCACCGGTGCGCGGACATCCTGCTCGCGGTGGAGGCGGCGACATCGACCACCCAGGGCGCCACGGCGGCCGTCGACCGCGGCGACGACGACGCGCGCGCGCTCGCCCACCTCGCCGTCGCCCAATGCAGCGAGGCGGCGGTGTACGCCACGACCGAGAACATCGAACTCCACGGCGGCATCGGCTACACCTGGGAACACGCAGCCCACCTGTATTACAAACGGGCGCTCGGGTCGGCTGCGCTGTACGGCTCCCCCGCCTTCCACCGCGCGATCCTCGTCGACGAACTCACGGGTCTGGCTCCCTCCAGGCCGTCGGACGGCCCCGACGACGCCGCCCTGCTCGAACTCGCCGCCGACCCCGACGAGCGGGCGTTCGCCGAATCGGCCCTGGCCTTCCTCTCCGCACGCGCTCCGCGGCGGCAAGAGCTGTCCGCCCGATGGGGTGACGGCGCCGAGAACCTGGCGCTGTTCCACGAGAGCGAAGGTGAGCAGGAACGCGCCGAAGCCGAGGCCGCCCGCCGGTGGCAGCGGGCCCGCTGGGATGGGGGATTCGGCTGGATCACCGGCCCGGAGCGGTTCGGCGGCCGCAACCTGCCCACGTCCTACGAGCGCCTGTACCGGATGCTCGAGAGCGCCTTCGACGTCCCCGACATGAACCCGGTGCGCATCGGGCTGAGCACGGTCGGGCATGCCATCGCCGACTACGGCACCGACGAACAGATCACTCGCTACGGCGCCGGCATCCAGCGCGGCGACGTCATTGCCTGTCAGCTGTTCAGCGAGCCCGACGCCGGTTCCGATCTCGCCAGCGTGCGGACCCGGGGCGTCCGGCGCGACGACGGCTGGCATCTCGACGGGCAGAAGGTGTGGACGTCCAACGGCACGTTCGCCGAGATCGGGCTCGCGCTCGTGCGCACCGATGCCGAAGCGCCGAAGCATCGCGGCCTCACGATGTTCGTCGTTCCGATGGAAACCCCGGGCGTCGATGTCCGGCCGCTGCGGCAGCTGACCGGCGGGGCGAGCTTCTGCGAGGTCTTCCTCACCGACGTCGTGATCGACGATGCCCTGCGCATCGGGCCGGAGGGCGAGGGATGGATGGTCGCTACCCGGACGCTGGCCGCTGAGCGTCGATCGACCGGGGACCGCAATCACGAGACGACGGCCCGGGCGGTCCAACTCCTGTGGCAGCTCGCCGTGCGCACCGGTCACGGGGACGATCCACTGGTCCGGGACGCTTGGGCGCGCGTGGTGACCCGCGTCCGATCGGCGCGGTTCCAGCAGATCCGGATGCAGGAGATCCCCGACGAGGAGCTGACCGGAACCGAGCGCGCCATCGACAAGTTGCTGCTCGTGCTCTCGCTGCGGGCGATCGGCGAGCTCGCGGCCGACCTGCTCGGCCCCGCCTTCGTCGCAGACACCGGCGAGTGGGGCACGTACGGGTGGAACCGGTGGCTCATGGGTGCGCTCGGGTACCGCATCGCCGGCGGTACCGACGAGGTGCTGCGCGGCATGCTCGGCGAGCGGGTACTGGGTCTGCCGCGCGAGCCGCGGTGATCAGTGAGCCCGGTGCAGCCACACCGCCAGATCCGGTCGGGACGGATCGACGGGCGGGAACCGGGTCATGACGTCCGGGTCGTGGCCCGGCACGACCGTGATGCCGTCGGCCGCCCAGGTCGCCATCGCCCGGTAGGTGGCGAACATCGCGGGTAGGTCGGTGAACGTTCCGAAGAGGAGCTGTTGTTCGATCTCGTCGTAGAAATGCGCCGCGTCGGATGCGAGCAGGACCGTGTCGTCGATGAGGACGCCCTGTTGGCCGGGCGAGTGGCCGGGCAGCCGGCGCAGGTCGAGCCCGGGTGCGAGCGTGAGGTCGCCGTCGACGAGCTGCAGCCGGTCCTCGGCGTCGATGCGCTCGAGGGCCGACAACGCAACGGGATCCGTCATGGACCGCACCGGCGGCGAGGTAGTGTCCGGCCCGGTCCAGAATGCGTACTCGTCGCTCTGCATCACGATGTCGGCGTGCGGGAACAGATCGACGTTTCCCATGTGGTCGAAGTGCAGGTGCGACAGGACGACGGTGCCGACCGTCGCCGGATCGACCCCGACCAGCGCGAGCGCCTCGGTCGGCGGCACCACCCACGTCGGGTCGTCGTCTCCGCTCGTCGTGAACCAGTCCGGACGAAACCCGGTGTCGATGACGACCACCTCGTTGCCGCGGCGCGCCACCCAGAAGTAGAACGTCAGCTCGACGCTCGCGTCGGGGAGGCTGTGGGTGCCGTACCGGTGGTAGATCCGGCTACGCCGCAGCGTGTGCTGGGCGTACCGGACCGCACACACGTCCCATCCCACGGCTAGGCCTCCTAGGCGGCCGGCACCGCGTCGGCGGTGCCGGCCGCCCGGGCCACATCGGCCATATCGGGAACCGTGCACGCGGCCACATACTCGGCACGCAACCGGGCAACCAGGGTCGACACCGGCGGTGCGTCGTCGATGAGGTCGACACCCTGACCGGCCGACCAGACCGTGCGCCATGGACGGGCGGTCGGCGGCAGGTGGTCGTAGGTGCGGCCACGGCGAGTCGGCGTCGGCAGGTCGTCCGGGTCGAGGCCGGCGAGGCGCATCGACTCGACCATCCAGTTGGCGGGTACACCGGCGATGTCCCCGGTGTAGCGCAGGTCCGCTGACGACCCCTCGACGATGAGTTGCTTGTAGGCCGGGTCGGCGAGTGACTCTCGGGTCGCGATGAATCGCGTCCCTAGGTAAGCGAGGTCGGCGCCGAGCACCTCGGCCGCGCGGATCCCGCCCCCCGTCGACACCGAGCCGGCCATGATGATCGTGCCGTCGAACATGGTGCGGATCTTCGGGACCAGAACCAGATGACCGATCGTGCCCGAGTGGCCGCCCCCGCCGGCGCCGATGCAGGTCAGGCCGTCGACGCCGGCCGCGATGGCCTTCTCGGCGAACCGCAGTGACGTGACGTCGTGCCAGAGCAGCAAGCCGTGGTCGTGAACGCGGGCGGCCATGTCGGTCGGATTGCCCGCCGCCGAGACGATCACCCGGACGCCCTGCCGCCCGCACAGTCGCAGATGCCGCTCGACATCGTCCGGCGCCATCGTCGTCTTCAGGTTGACCGCGAGCGGCGCGATCCGCCGGTCGGGCTCACGCTCGGCAAGTTCGGCGAGGTCGCGATTGACGTCGCTGAGCCAGTTCGCGAATGTCTCGTCATTGTCGGCGTTGCTGCGCGGTAGGACGCCGAGCACGCCCGCCGCGCACGCCTCGCGCACCAGCTCCGGCCCGGTGACGGTGTACATCGGCGCGCAGACCGCCGGCAGGCTCAGCCGGTCGCGAATGGTCGGGTCGAGCGTCATATCTCGCCGCCGCGCTGCCGAGCCGCGGTGAGCCCGCCCAGCCGGGTGAACTCCTCGCGATCGAAATGCCGTCCGGAGACGTGGGCCGTCTCGGCGGCGAATGCCGCGCTCAGGCCGAGGTCCTCGCCGCGGTCGTACAGCGCGAGGATCTCACCGACCGCCGGCGTGGTGGCGATCTGACCGGCCAGCTGGTGAACGAACGGCAGCAACTCGTCGTGCGGGACGACGTGATTGACCAGACCGATGCGCAGGGCCTCGGCCGCGTCGATGAAATTGCCGGTGATCGACAGCTCGCGGGCCTTGCGGACCCCGATCGCTCGCGGCAGCAGGGCGGTGAGCCCCCACGTGGCTATCTCGCCGAGACGGGCGTGGGTGTCGGCGAACCGAGCCCGCTCCGAGGCGACGATGAACGAGCAGCTCAACGCGATCTCGAGCGCCCCGGACACACACGCACCGTTGACCGCGCAGATGACCGGCGTTCGCATGGCCCGCAGCGCCCGCCCGGGGTTCGCGGCGAACTGCTTGCGATACCGATCGTCGTCGGCGGCGATCACCTTGAAGTCCACGCCCCCGGAGAAGACCGGATCGGTGCCGGTGATGACGACCGCGCGCACGTCCGCATCCTGATCCGCGATCTGCAGCAACTCGCCCAGCTCGACCCGCATCGGAGGCGTCATGGCGTTACGCGCCTCCGGACGATCGAGGGTGATCGTCCGGATGCCGTCGATGTCGGCGATCCGCAGATAACCCGTCGGCTCGACCACCGGACGTCTCCTCTCCTCGCTGGCAATATAGTAAACTGATTTGCCTGTTTAGCCTATCGCGCTGGCTACTGGGCTGGCCACCGTGCTCACCAGCGGATCGACATCGCGGCGTCCACCGGAATCGCCGCCCCGGTGATGTACTTCGCGGCGTCGGAGGCCAGGAACACGACGAGATCGCTGACGTCCTCCGGCTCGATCCACGGCACCGGCAGCGGGTTGAGGCGTCGCGCCACCTTGGCGAATGCCTCGTCGGACTGGTCGTCCTGGCCGGGGAGGAACAGGTCGACGGTCGCCTGGTTCCGGGTCATCCCGGTGTTCACCGTCGTCGGGTGCACGGTGTTGACCCGGATCCGCTCCGGACCGAGCTCGAGCGCGAGCACCTTCATGAACCCGACCAATCCATGCTTGGCCGCCGCGTAGTGCGCGCAGTTGGGGATGGCCCGCAGCCCCGACGTCGAACTGGTGATGATCACCGAGCCGCCCTCGCCGTGCGCCCGGACGTGGGGCACCGCGGCCTTGACCGTTCGCCAGACCCCGCTGAGGTTGATGTCGATCATGTCGTCCCACTGATCCTCTTCGAGGTCGAGGGCCGGGGTGTACGAGGCGATACCGGCGTTCGCGACGACGATGTCGAGGCGGCCGAGTTCGGCGACGCCGCGGTCGACCACCTCGCGGAGCGCGCCGAGGTCACGCACATCCGCCTGCCCGGCGATCATCCGTCGATCGAGTCCCTCGACCAGCTTGACCGTCTCGGCGAGGTCGTCGAGGTTCGGAAGCGGGTAGGCGACCGTGCTGATCGGCCCGCACAGGTCGATCCCGATGACATCCGCACCCTCGGCGGCCAGCGCCACCGCGTGGGAGCGCCCCTGACCGCGGGCCACCCCGGTAACGAACGCCACCTTGCCTTCGAGCCGTTCGGTCACGTGCGATCCTCTCCTTGTGCGGCCGTCAGCCGACCGGCGGACGACGCTCTGCTCCTCGTGCGGCCGTCAGCCGGCGGGCGGACGGCGCTTCGAATCATCGAACCGGTCGCCCGCGCGCTCGGCGAAATCCGGACCGACCTTCCTCATCCGGTACTGCTCGTCAGCGAGACCGGCCGCGAGCGGCACGCCATCGGTGCGCAGCAGCGCCCGCTTGTGCTCCTGGTGGCTGAACCATGATCCCCCGACGATGGTGGCGGCGAGGGTTGCCGTCTCGGTCTCGAGGTCGGCGTCGGGCACGCACCGCGTCGCAAGCCCGATCTGCTCGGCCTCCCGGCCGCCGACCTCGCGATTGGTAAACATCATCTCGCGCGCCCGGTAGGCACCGATGCGTCGCGGGAGCCGCTGGGTGAGCCCCCAGTTCGCCGCGAGCGCGAATCGCGCGTGGGTGTCGGCAAAGCGAGCCGACTCGGCCGCCACGATGAGGTCGGCCGCGAGCGCGAGCTCGAGCCCACCGGTCACGCAATGTCCATGGACCGAGGCGATCACCGGCTGCGGCAGGTTGGCGAGCCGCTCGATCACCGAGGCCTGGAAGTGCGGCCGGGGCGATCGAGTGGGGCCGGAGATATCAGCGCCGGCCGAGAAGCACGGGCCGGCGCCGCGGACGACGACCGCGCCGATCCGGTCGACCTGGTCCTCGAGATCAGCGAGGTGGGCCTCCAGAGCCACGAACGTCGCGATGTCCAGGGCGTTGCGTTTGCTCGGTCGATTCAGCGTGAGCAGGGCGACCGAGTCGCAATCCTCGCGGAGGACGGGGTCGGGTGCGGGTCCTGCCGCTAGAGCGGTGGAGCTGGTCATGACCTTGCCCTTCCGCCGTCCGGCGACGTCGACTAGTCGTGAGTGCTATTGGTTCTATCAGTTTACTGTTCTACTGTGAGTTGGTCGCTCTCCTCAGAGCTGGAAGGACGCTCTCATGACGGCTACGGACTCAGCGCACGACAGCCGGAAAGTCGACGGCGCGGTGGTCGACATCGGCGAGTTGCTCATGGGCGGCCAGACGCCACCGTGCTCGTTCTTCGAACGCGTCGACACCTGGCGCGAACGCGGGCCGGTGCACAAGGGCGACGCCAAGGGGAACACCTTCTATCTGCTAACCGAGATGGAGCAGATCCGCGCTGCCTGTCAGCAGCCTGACACATTCTCCAACTCGGCCATCCAGTGTGAGGTCCCGGATCCGCCGTATCACCTCATTCCGGAGATGCTCGATCCGCCCGAGCACGGCAAGTGGCGCAAACTCATGGGTCCGCTGTTCTCACCCGGAGCGGTCGAGGCGATGGAGCAGTCGATCCGCGCTCGCTTCGACGAGATTCTCGACGAGGTCGCTCCGCGCGGACACTGCGACTTCGTCAAGGATGTCGCGCTGCGGTTCCCGAACACGATCTTCCTCGAGCTCATGGGCATGCCGGTGGCGGATGCGGAGCGCTTCCAGCACTGGGAGACCGCGATCCTGCACGAGGGCAACCAGGGCAGCGAGTCAGCGATGGCCGCCATCGGCGAGGTCATGGAGTACTTCGGTGCCTTGATCGCCGACCGGGCCAAGAACCCGCGCAACGACATCATCAGCAAGGCTCTGACCTGGAAGGTCGACGGTGAGCCGCCGGCGCAGGAGGACCTGCTCTCCTTCTGCCTGCTCATGTTCCAGGCCGGCCTCGACACCGTGGCCGCTCAACTCACCTACGCCTTCCACCACCTCGCGGCCCATCCCGCCGACCGCGAGCGCATCGTCGCCGAGCCGTCGTTGATCCCCACGGCCAACGAAGAACTGCTGCGCTACTACTCGATCGTCGCCCCCGGCCGAAAGGTCATGCAGGACACAGAGGTCGCCGGCTGCCCGATCAGGGCGGGCGACATGGTGCTGCTGCCGCTCGCGGCCGCGAATCGCGATCCGAAGGAGTTCGAGCGGGCCGAGGAGGTCGTCATCGACCGCGCGGCCAGCCACCACATCGCCTTCGGCGCGGGTCCGCACCGATGCCTCGGGTCGCACCTTGCGCGGTTGGAGCTCAAGGTCGCGATGGAGGCTTGGCACCAGCGCATCCCCGAGTATCGCCTCGACACCACCGTGCCCGTCACCGAGCACGCCGCCGGCCTCATCGGCCTGGACAACCTGCCACTCGTCTGGGACGTCTGAACGCAGACACCCTCAACCTCGGCGGGCCCACGGGCGCTCTCCACGCTGGACGCCGCGGGCAAGATCAAGCGCATGATCGACCACGAAGTCGGCGTTGCGGGAGCGCTCGCGGTAGACCACGCGAGCGGCCCGCCACCGTGTCTCGGTGGCCGCAACCGTGATCGTCCATCCCGTACGCCCCCGGACGGAGACGGCCCTCGCCAGCAACGCAGCCGCGGAGATTGCGGTCAGGGTGAGCTCATCGGCCGCCGCTAGGGACGAGTCGTGTCAAGGCAAGTTTCGGCATATCGCCACTCGGTAACCCCGACCGTCAGGAGCCGTAATCTCCGACTGCACCACCCGACGGTCGGTCAGACGCCGGAGCCCGCGTTGATCATGCCGAACAACGGACCACACGGGCTCGCGATCCCCAGATTGACCGGCCATGGACTCAGGCGAGGCGCGCGGGCAGCGGCCAGATCGTCGTGAAGACCGGCCGAGCCGACTCCCGCACCTCGCCGTCGCCGTCGCCGCCGTCGCGGTGATCCGCCGACATCTCACCAAGCATGCTTCCCAGTCTTGCGCATGCGCGAACGGCATCGTGCCGTGCGGAACGTGCCCCAGCGCGCACCCGTCGACGGATCCACAGGTCAGCTGTCGTCGGGTGGGTCCGGATGGACGGTGTAGGTGTGGCCGGTAGGGGCCGTCCAGTGGTAGGCGCTCTTCCGACCCGAGGCGCACTAGAACCCGACAGCCCGGCGAACCAATGTGTGAATCGTTGTTGACGACTGCATAGGATTTGCGAATGGCGACCCTACGGGCGCTGGAATGCATGGTCGCGGTTTTCGACACCGGCTCGGTCACCGAGGCGGCAGCGCGGGTTGCACATGTCGCAGCCGGCGCTGCCCCACCAGCTAGCCAGCATCGAACACGAGCTGGGGACTCTGCTCGTCGAGCGTCTCCCCCGGGGCGTGCGGGCCACTACCGCCGGCCGCGCGGTCGCCACCGACGCTCGCCTAGCGCTGGCCGCCGAGCGAGTGGTCAATGTCGGCCGCGCGGCGGCGCAGGGACGTACAGATCAGCTGCGGATCGCCTGCGCGGAGAGCATGACTGCTGTCGTATTGCCGCCGGTCCTTCGCACCTGGATGCGGCGACGCCCGGGCGTCCGTATCTCACTGACCGAGCTGGCCAGTGCGGATGCCCTGGCGCTCACGATCGAGAACAACGAGGCCGACCTCGCCGTCGGACCTCGCGGCGCTCGTGGCTCCGCGGCCATGGCCGTGATCGGCGAGGAAGAGATCGTCGTCCTCGTCCCCCGCGAACATCGACTCGCCACGGCGTCTGACGGAATCCGGTTCGCACAGCTGGCCGACGAGCCGATCGTGGGCTACCACCCGAGCAACGGCCTCGGAGTCTGGCTCGACGAGGTGGCCGCACGACATCGAGTGACGCTCAATCCGGTCGTGCGCACCCGCAGCGCCTCGACCGCGGCGCAGCTGGCCGGGTCGGGCCTCGGTGCCGCGCTCGTGCCCACGTCCGCGTTGACCACCGGCGCCGGCGGCGCCCTCCGCCGACTCAGCCCGCCCCTGACCCGAGATGTGGTGGCGAACATGAGCGGGACGGGCGACGCTCTCGTCCAGCGATTCGTGCGAGATCTGCAGAAGCGAGGGCTGGGCACACCGCCAGACGTCAGCCGACGCCTGCTAGATACTGGCCGCAGTAGCGATTGACGGGAGAACCGATGGCGCGCGTAGCGGTGACCGGCAGCAGCGGCAAGCTGGGACGGGCGGTGGTCGATCACCTGCTCGATCAGGGCTGGGACGTGATCAGCCTCGACCGGGTCCCCGCACCACGCACCGACGTGGTCTCCTCCGTGGTCGACCTGACCGACTTCGGTCAGGCGGTCGAGGCACTGAGCGGAATCGACGACCGGCACGACGGGGTCGACGCGCTGGTGCACCTGGCCGCCATCCCGGCACCCGGCCTGCGGCCCAACGCGGCAACGTTCGCCAACAACATGACCGCGTCGTACAACGCCTACAGCGCGGCGATACGTGCCGGCGTGCGCAAGATTGTCTGGGCGTCGAGCGAGACGGTGCTCGGCCTGCCCTTCGACGAGCCGCCGCCCTACGTTCCCGTGGACGAGGAGTACCCACCGCGTCCGAACAGCACGTACTCGCTGGTCAAGACGCTCGAGGAGGAATTGGCCCGCCAGCTCTGCCGATGGCATCCGGACCTGTCGATGACCGGCCTGCGATTCAGCAACGTCATGTATCCCGAGGACTACGCCCGCTTCCCCTCCTACGACGCCGACCCGAACCTGCGCCGATGGAATCTGTGGGGCTACATCGACGCCCGGGACGGGGCGCAGGCGGTGCGACGGGCTCTGGAGCACGACGCCGTCGGCGCGGACGTGTTCATCATCGCCAACGCCGACACCGTCATGTCGCGCCCGAACGACGAGTTGCTGGCCGAGGTGTTCCCCGACGTTCCCCTCGCCCGGCCGGTCGGCCCGCACGAGACGCTGCTGTCGATCGACAAGGCCCGTCGCGTCCTCGGCTACGAACCCCAACATTCCTGGCGAGATTCAAGCTGACGTCTAGTAGCGCGGGTGCGGGCCGGCGGGCGCCGGCCCGCGACCGGGACGGTCAGCCGTGGGAGACGGTCAGGGCGTAGAACTTGACCTTCGCCCCGTTGGACGTGCTGTCCGACGACGATTGGTTGTAGTCGCCGGCCTTGAAGTACTGGTGGTAGGCGAAGAAGGACGACGGGATCGGGTAGCTCGTCGTGGTGCCGTTGATGGTCAGCTTGACGGTGTTGCCGCCGGAGACGGCGATCACGTAGCTCCACTGGGTGCCGAGCGGCACGTTGCCGACCGGGTGCCGGGTCTGTCCGCCGGAGGGTGAGTCCTCGGTGCCCAGGGTGATCGCGCCGTTGGGGGCGTAGTAGAGCTCGACCAACGGCTTGGTCGACGATCCGCCCGAGCCGAGGTGGATCTGCCCGACGCAGACGCTCTTGGTCACCGAGACGATCCGCAATGTCGCGCTGAGCCGGTGCGTGCCGGAGAGCGTCCAGTCAGCGGCACTGCCGTTCGAGTTCATCTCGCGCAGCTCAGTGCGGGCGTAGTTGGAGTTCGGCGTCTTGACGCCCGCCTCGGGGTCCCAGAAGGTCATCGAACCGTCGTTCTTGTCGGTCCAGAAGTAGCTGGCGTTGGTGTAGCCGCTCGCGCCCTGCAGCTGCGACGGCGGAATCGTGGTCGGCGAACCCGGCGAGCCGATCGGCAACTGGAGCGACCACACCGACAGGTTGAAGTTGCCCCCGGGCGCGACGTCGGTTCGCAGGGCCTCGGCTACGGACGCGGCGATCAGCTGACCGGCCAGCAGGGCCGCGACAGCGGCGACAGAGATCCGGCCGAAGCTCCGTTTTCTGGACATGGCTTCTCCTCGGTGACGGCGGGGAACGTCTCCGGCTGCGGGACCCAGTCACACATCAACGGGGCGGTCCGGTCGGGGTGTCGGCATCGTGCGCTAATCGCCCAAACCGTGTCAAGACACTATTCACGTACGTGGACATCATTCAGATAACGGTTTTCGATCACGTGGACGCTCGGGGGACGACGGAGAAGACGGCCGAACCAGGTCAGATCGTGACCAGACTAGGTCGAACTAGGTCAGGTCGGCGTCCGACGCCTCGTCGTCCAGCATCGGTGGCTCCCGATCGTCCTTGGCGTCCCAGCCCTGTCGACGTACCTCGTAGCAGCCGATCGCGGCGGCGGCCGTCACATTCAGCGACCCCACCCGACCCACCTGCGGGGCGAAGGCGACCACGTCGCACGACGCCAGGCACGCAGTCGACAGGCCACGGTCCTCGTTCCCGACGGCGAGACAGACGTCCTGGGCGAGGTCGACCGACGCCAGCGGCACGGCCTGGTCGGCCAATTCCAAACCGACGACGCGGTAGCCGCCCGCTCGAATGTCGGGCATGGCCGACGCGACGTCGGCGTACGTGCGCCACCGCAGGTACCGATCGGTCCCCATCGCCGTCCGCTGTGCCTTCGGGGAATTCGGCACCGCGGTCTCGCCGACGAGAAACAGCTCCTCAGCCCCCATCGCCGCCGCAGTCCGCACGATGGAGCCGAGGTTGAACGGCGACTGAACCGCCTCGAGCAACAGGGCGAGCCGGAACGAGCCTTTCCGTCTCCAGGAACGGTGCAGCCTTTTCAGATCGGTGGATCCGAGTTGTTGCACGCGCTAATCCGCCCGCTCGGCGGGAGACGGAGCGTCCGCCGAAGGACGCACCTCGAGGAGCCGGTACCCATGCTGAGAGAGCATTTTCCGGGTCGGAAACCCTTCCGTGTTGAGCCATCGCGTCAGCGAGTCAGAACCCAGATTCCGCTGGACGACGACATAGGCCGAGCCGTTCGGCACGAGCCGGGTCAGCCACGACACGAGCATGGCGTGCAGCGTCGACTTGCCCACTCGAATCGGAGGATTCGAGTAGATCGCCGCGAAGCGAGCCGCAGCGGGGACGTCCTCGGGCGTGCGCGCCTCGACATTGCCGAGTTTCGCAGCCGCAGCGTTCTCCCGCACCAGGTCCAGAGCGCGCGAGTTGATGTCCACCGCCCAGATGCGCCGACGGCGCACCCGGCGCGCGAACGTGAGCGCTATAGGTCCGTAGCCGCATCCGAGATCCAGGATGTCGCCGGCGACCTTCGGCAGCGGGGCGTTCTCGAGCAGGACCCGCGTGCCCGCATCCAGTTGTCGGGACGAGAAGACGCCGGCGTCCGCGAGAAGATCGAACTGCAGGTCCGGCAGCGCGACGGCGACCGTGCGCCTCGAGCTGGCGACGGACGGGTCGGGGCTGAAGTAATGCTGCCGAGCCTCGGGCAACCCTGTCCTCCGTACACGAAGCGAACCAGCCACGCGGCCTGGTGCTCAGGATAGCCAACCGAAACGGACCGGGCAGCGCTCGGCGCAGGGACAGTGTTAGTCCTCGAAGCGGTGCCCGGGGGCCTGCCAGTCCCCGGGGTCGGCGAGCGGTGCCGCGAACGACGCGAAGTCGGTGGTGGTCTTGAACGCGGGTTGGCGGTAGAGGTCGCGCGCGTAGGCCCAGAGGTGCGGGAACGTCGACAGCCGCGGGCCGATGGTCCCGTGCGCATTGGCGCCCGCGTCGTAGCGCACCAGGGTGACCCACAGCCGGACGTCCGCCTCGGTGAGCGTCGAGCCGAGCAGGTAGCGCCGCTCGCGCAGCCGGGCATCCAGGTCGGGGAAGGCCGCGATCAGCCGGCGGGCGGCGTCCTCGTCCTTGGCGGCCGGCCCGATTCCGTGGTTCACGGCTGGCCCGAGCCACCGGTCGAGCTTGTCGATCCCGTCGCTCAGCTCGGCTGGATAGGTGTCGACGCCGGGCGTCGCGAACTCGCGGAACGCGGTAGCGAGATCGACACTGATCGTGGCGTAGTCGTTGCTGACGATGCGCCGGGTGTGCCGGTCCCACAACACCGGGACGGAGACCAGGCCGTCGAATCCCGGTTCGGTCGCCTCGTAGGCCTCGCGGAGCAGCGTGAAGCCATTGACCGGGTCGGCGCCGGTGGCCTCGCGGAACGCCCAGCCACGTCCCGACGACCGTCCACATAGGACACGGACACGACATCGTCGAGGCCGTTGAGCAACCGCTGGATGGTGGCGCGCTGCGACCACGGGCACCACCAACCCGCGTAGAGGTGGTAGCGGTCGGGTTCGGCCGGGAACGCGGAAGACCCGATTCGCTCGGCGAAGCGGTACAGCGGTCGGGTGCCGCGGTCGAACCGGTATTCGCCGTGTGCGGACGCATCGGCCGGGCTGGCGTAGTTGACGGTCTGGGTCATGGTCACGTCCTCTCCATGCGGCAGTAGCGACTGGCGTGGAACACGAGCGGGGCAACCGCAGGGTCGGCGTCGAGTTCGTGCACCCTCAGCAGGACGATGTCGTGATCGCCAGCGGCGATCCGGTCGTGGATGCTGCAGTCGAGCCAGGCGCTGACGCCGTCGAGCAGCACCGCCCCGTCGTCGGTCGGGTGCCAGGCCAGGGCGGCGAACCGGTCGCCGTCACGGGCGCCGAGTTGCCGGCCGGCGCTCTCCTGGTGCTCGCCGAGCACGCTCACGCCGAGGCGTGGCACGTGCTGAAGCGACGGCCAGGTCGTCGAACTGTGCGCCACGCACACCGACGCGATCGGCGGGTGGAGCGACACCGAGGTGAATGAGTTCGCGGCGATGCCACCGGTGCGCCGTCCACGAGGGCGGCGACGCCGGTGGGGAAGGCTCCGAATACCTGGCGCAGCCGCAGCGGATCGAGTGCTCGCACGACGGTCATGTGCGGCTCGCCGCGAGAGTTCGTCGACATCTCCGTGGACGGCGAACCGCAGCAGCGTCCGAGCACGATCTTCAGCTCCAGGCGATGAGCAGCGCCGAGATCTGACCGGATCGCCGGCCGCGTTCGTGCTTGATGATCATGGAGTGTGGTCGCTATTCGACCACAACGCCGTGATCATCAGGGCCGGGCAAGGGCCGGGCGCTGGCTAGAGCGCACCGTAGAACGCGATGTGGCGTTGTGCGGCAGCGGCCCAGCTGTGCGCGAACGCCAGATCCGTGCCCCGGCGCGTCCGCTCCGGGCCGGGCGCGATCGCGGCGGTGAGGATCGACTGCGCGAGGTGCTCGGCTGTCGCAGCGAACGCAGCAGTGTCGCCGAATACCTCGCGCAGCACGGGGAGATCTCGCATCACCACCGGGACGCCGGCCGCCAGCGCCTCCATCGCGGCCAGGCCGAACCCTTCCTTGATCGACGGGAACGCGAAGACGCTCGCCTGCGCCACCAACGGTGGGAGCCGATCGTGCTCGACCGGTCCGAGCAGGTCCAGGTCGACGCCGAGGTCGGCGGCATCCTTGAGCACCGCGGCCCGGTAGTCGCGGTAGTCGAACAACGTCTCGCCGCCAGCGATCACCAGCCGCAGCCTCGGGTCGGCCCGCTGCACCGCGGCCATCGCCGTCACCAGGTCCACGGTGCCCTTGCGGGGTTCGATGCCGCCGACCGCGAGGACGTAGCGGCCCAGTCGTTGCGCCCACTCGAGGCGACGTGCGCCGTCGCCAGCCGCGGACGCGAACCGGGCCGAGTCCACGCCGTTGGGAATCACCGTCGGACGGAGGCCCCACTGCTGCTCGACCTCGGCGGCGACGGCGGCCGAGACGCAAATGTGCGCGTAGGGCGCCACGATCGCCCGTTCGTGGCAGGCGACCAGCTCCGGAGTGGTGAACTCGTCGAGGTGATGGATCGTGCGTACGCAGCGGGGCACGGAGTTGGCGCTGATGCAGTCCTGGGCGTGCACGACGTCGTAGTCGCCCACGTCGAACGCCGCGGCCAGCACCTCGATCGAGCGCAGGATCCGCGCGCCGACCGGCTCGCCGTCGAGCTCGGGGAACGGCACGAGCCGCACGCCGACCCGGTCGTCGACCGGCCGGAAGAACGCCCCGTCGCCACCGCGGGCCAGGCTCCACACGTCGACCGATGTGCCCTGCTCGGCCAGGGCTTCGGCCAAAGCGAGCGTGTGGACGACGCCGCCCCGGGCGCGGGTCGAGTACGTCAGCAGCGCAACCCTCACGGCTTGTCCGCGTACAGCTCCGGGCGCCGCTCGTCCAGGTGATGCAGGACGAGCCGAGCCCGCTCGATCTCCGCGTCGACGTCCACCTCGGCCACGGCGAGACCCGCCTTGGCCCAGGTGCGCGCGAGAACGTCTCCGCCGGGGCCGACGACCTTGGACTGCCCGAGGAAGCGCAGCCCACCTGTAGTCCCGGTCTGGTTGGCGGCCACCCAGACGATCTGGTTCTCGGCCGCGCGGGCGCAGTCGTAGAGATCGAACAACCGGGACTGACGATCCTGGGTGAGCCGCTCGGCCCGTTGGGTGACGCTAGCCGGCCAGGCGCACAGGCAGGCGACGATGCGGGCCCCGTCGAGGGCGAGCGTGCGGGCGGCTTCGGGGAAGGTCTTGTCGTAGTCGATGAGCATGCCCAACCGCCCGACGGGTGTGTCGAAGGCGGCGAGCCGATCGCCGGCCGTGTACACCAGCGCCTCGCCGGGCGGCAGGTGCACCTTGCGGTATCGACCAAGCACGCCGTCGCCGCTGACGCAGACGGCGGAGTTCCACCGGTGGCCGGCCAACTTCTCCGAATAGCCGAAACACACGACCATCTCGCGGGCCAGTGCGGCAATGCGCCGGATCTGCACGGCGTCGGGGAGGATGGCGGGCGGCAGCGCGTCCAGGTCGGGTGAGCGCAGATCGGCGAGGTAGCCACCCAGCGCGGCGTCGGGCAGTACCAGCAGCTGCACGTTCGCTTTGCGGGCCGCCTCGATGATCATTCCGATTCGCTCGACCGAGCGGCGCAGGTCGCGACCGAAGTGGGCGGACGCGGCGGCGATACGCATCAGGACGCCGCGCGTAACGATCCGCCGAGCCCCTCGCGGATCCGCTCGGCGAGGTAGGCGGCGTCGGTCTCGATGCCGGCGAAACGGCCCGAGCCCCAGGTGTGCAGCCAGGGCAGCCCGACGAAGTACAGGCCCTCGACTGCGGTGACGCCGCGCAGATGCTCGGGGTGACCGGCACCGTCGAATACGCCGGCGTGCAGCCACTGGTAGTCGCGGGTGAATCCGGTCGCCCAGACGATCCCGCCGAGTTCGGCCGCGGGCAACGCCGAGCCGTGGTACCCGGACGGACGCCATACCGGGTGGTATCGACTCGGCTCGCCGGCCTCGATCCCCCGCGCCGCGATGTACTCGTCGATCAAGGAGTTGATGCCGTTGTAGACCTCGTCGGCCGCGTCGAGGTTCTGCTCGAGGTCGTCGGCGAAGACGAACGCGCCGTCGGCGATGTCGGCCAGCCGTCCGTGCAGCGTCATCCCGTCCCGGGCGAACGCGCGCAGGTCGATGTCGCGACCGCCGTCGCGGCCGGTGACGTAGTGGTTGGTCTTGTCCTGGTGGCGTTCCTCGACCGGCTTGTCGGTAACGGGCTTGGCGTAGTGCCCGGTGTCATGCATCCAGGCGATCACGTCGCGACCGCGGTAGCGACGAGCGAAGCGCGGGGCCTTGCCCACGGCGAGGTGCACGTCACGTCCGGCGAGGAACAGGTCCTCGGCGATCTGCGCACCCGACTGCCCGGTCCCGACGACGAGCACCGGCCCGTCCGGCAGTTGCGCCGGGTTGCGGTACTCGGACGAGTGCAGTTGGACCAGGCCGGCCGGCAGGCGTTCGGCGATGCGGGGTACGGACGGGCGGTGGTAGCCACCGGTGGCGACGACGACCTGCTCGGCCCGGATGGTCGCGGTCCCGTCGCCGGCCACGACGTCGAACCCACCGTCGACGGGACGCACCGAGGTCACCGCCGTGTGCTCGCGTATCGGCGGGGCGAAGCTCGCGACGTAGCCGTCGAGCCACGCGTTGATCTCGGCCGCCACCATGAACCCGTCCGGGTCGGCGCCGTCGTAGTGGTAGCCGGGCAGCCGGCACTGCCAGTTCGGCGTGACCAGGCAGAAGCTGTCCCAGCGCTGATCGCGCCAGCCGTGCACGAGTGTGTCCCGTTCGAGCACGACGTGCTCGATGCCGTCTCGCGCGAGGTGCCAGCTGACCGCGAGGCCGGCCTGCCCGCCGCCGACGATCACCACCGGGAGGCGTTCCACGTCACGCATCCAGGTAGGAGTCGGGACGCCGGTCGCGCAGGTGGAACATCCCGGCCCGGGCCGCGCCGAGCATGGCCGCCAGGTCGACGCTCGCGTAGGCGACCCCCGGGGCAGTGCCGGTCGTGGCCAGGATGTCCCCGCCGGAGTCGACCACCTTCGCGCTGGCGACGAAGCGCAGCGAGCCGAACGTCCCCGACTGGTTGGCCGACACCCACAGCACCTGGTTCTCCAGGGCCCGGGCTCGGTCGTAGAGGTCGAAGCGGCGCGTCCACCGGTCGTCGGCGAGGTCGGGCGTCGGGTTCGTGCGGGCCGCGGGCCAGGCCGACATGCAGCAGATGATGTCGGCGCCGTCGACGGCCAGCGACCGCGCCGACTCCGGAAACGCCTTGTCGTAGCAGATCATCATGCCGATCCGCCCGGCCGGCGTCTCGAACGCCTCGAAGCTGCCGCCGGCGTCGTAGGACGCACCCTCGCCGAGCGGTTGGTGCACCTTGCGGTGGACGCCCAGCAGGCCCTCCCCGGTAACGGCCACGGCCGTGTTGTAACGGACGGCACCGTCGGCCTCGCACATGCCCGCGGTGACGACCAGGTCGCCGGCCAGCCCGGCCAGCCGCTTGACCTCCGGACCGTCGACGTCCAGCGCCGGTGGCAGCGACACCGCCCCGGCACCGCTCAGGTTGGTGAGGTAGCCGCCGAGGGTGGCTTCGGGCAGCACGACCAGGCTCGCCCCGCGAGCACGGGCGTCGTCGAGCAGGATCTCGATGCGGGTGAAGGCGTCATCGAGGTCGCGGCCGAAGTTCGCCGCCACCGCGGCGACGGTCATTACGCTCATCAGCTCTTCTCCTCGTGTCGGGGTGATGCCGCACCGAGGCCGGTCACCCCGGCGGTGATCGCTTCGGTCAGCTCGCCGTCCGGCCAGCGCAGGGCGACGCCCGCGCCGATGGTCAGCTCGCCGCAGGCGGCGGTGGTGGCCGGCCCGCAGTCGATGATCGGGCGGCCGGGCCGGTCCGTCGTCAGCATGGCGAAGCCGGGGAAGCAGGTGAGCCAGTCGCCGATCGAGACGCCGTCGGGGCGGGGCACGGCGGCCACGTCGAGCACGGCGCAGCAACCACTCGACTCGGCGAGCATGCCCAGCGTGCCGACGACGCCGGCCATGCTCACGTCCTTCGCCGCGGCCGGGGCGTTGCGGGCGACGAGGCCGGTCAGCTGCTGCAGTTGCGCGCTGCTGCGGTGGGTCGTGGAGTCCCATTGCCGGCCGGTGTAACCCGGACGCCAGCCGCCGCCGAGGTCGACGCTCAGCGAGACGGCGTGACCGGGCCGGCCGCCGCTCGCCGGCACGGGCGTGGCGGTTCGACCCAGCGCGGTGACGGTCAGCGCCGCGGGGACGCCCAGCTGGGTGTGCCCGCCGAGCACCGGGACGCCGTAGGCCGCACTCGCGGCGCGCAGTCCGGCCACGATCCGGGTGGCGGCGGAGGCGTCGCGCGCGGCGACGGCGTCGAGCAGGCCGACCGGCGCGGCGCCCATGGCGGCCAGGTCGTTGACGTTGACGAGCACGCCGCACCAGCCGGCCCACTCGGGGTCGCGCTCGACCAGCGACGGCACGATCGCGTCGCAGGCGGCGATCACGTCGCTGCCGGGCACGGGCACCCCGTCGTCGCCGAGGAACCGATCGGGGGGTAGCAGGCCGTCCAGCAACCCGCCGAGCGGTCGCTTGGTGGCGGCGGCCAGCGCGGCGATCCGGCCGATCGGCCAACGCATCAGGACGTGCGGGTGGCCGGCGACGCCGACCGGGCGGACGCGCTGCCAGCCCAGGCGTCCGAAGAACGCCTCGTTGGCGGCCTGGACGGTCGCCTCGAACCGCAGCGCCCCCGCCGACTCGGCATAGGCGCAGGCGGCCCGGACGAGCGCGGCGCCGACGCCCGGGCCGGTCCGGTGCCGCACGTCCACGGCCAGCCGTCCGCCGAGCCACCAGCCGATGTCGGAGCCCGGGACGGCGGGGCCGAGGCGAACGCCGCCGAGCAGCGCGCCGTCCCGGTCGCGCGCCAGCAGGACGACACCGCGGGGGTCGTCGTCGTGCCAGTCGCGGTCGTCGTGGTCGAACAGTCCTTGCTCGTCGACGAAGACGGCCCGGCGCAGGGCGTAGTACTCCGCCCGGTGCGAGGCGGACGCGGCCGGCTCGATGTACAGCCGGGCTGGCCTGGTGCCGAGCAGCACCATGTCCTCCAGCCCGGACGGCGCGACCATCAGGCACCTGCGGCTTGTAGGACGCCGCACGCTCCGCACGCGGCACAGCCGGCCTGTTGGTCGGCGCCGAACATCCCGGCCCGCCGCAGCTGTTCGGCGACCCGGCCGCTCACATCGGCCAGCAGCTCGGCCGACGGGGCCACCGCGCCGTCGCGTTTGGCGAGCGTGCCGGCCATCGGCCGGAACGGCACGACGAACGGGTAGACGCCGCGCTCGATCAGTCGCCCGGCGCCGGCCACCAGCTCGTCGGGGTCCTCGCCGAGACCGACGAGCAGGTAGGTCGAGACGCGATTGCGGCCGAAAACGCGCACCGCCTCGTCCCACGCCGCCTCGTACTGCGCCATCGGGACGCTCGCCTTGCCCGGCATCCAGCGCCGGCGGACCTCATCGTCCAGCGACTCGACGTGGATGCCGATGGCAACGGCGCCCGCCTCACGCAGCAGGCTGATCGCACCGAGATCGGCCGGGGCGGGCGGCTCGCACTGCACCTGGATCGGCAGTCCCGGCACCGCCTCGAGCACGCCACGCACGCTGCGAGCGAGCACCCGCGCACCGCGGTCGGGCCCGGCGGTGGTGCCGGTCGTCATCACCATCTGCTTGATGCCGTCGAGGCGTACTGCGGCTTCGGCCACCTCGGCCAGCTGGGCCGGCGTCTTGGCCGCGACCGTCGAACCGTCGCGCAACGACTCCTCGATCGTGCAGAACCGGCAGCGGTCGGCCTCGGCGTACCGGATGCAGGTCTGCACGACGGTCGTCGCGAGCACGTCGGCGCCGTGCAGCCGGGCGATCTGCTCGTAGGGCACGCCGTCCGCAGTGGTCAGGTCGTAGAAGAGCGGCCGCGCGACCGTGGTGACGTGCAGCCCGACGGGTTGGTCGCCGAGCCACACCTCGCCGTCGCGCAGCACGTAGGGGCTGGCCGGGTTGAGCGGCAAGGTGGCGTTCGCGCGGGCGATCACCAGGTGCCCGTCGTCGCTCGGCCCGGCCCCGCCGCGGCGACGCACGGGTGCATCGACCCGAACGCCGCGCACCGCGAGACGGGTCCGTAGACCGATGGCGTCGTCGTCCACGGCGGGGGCGGCTGGGCCGACATCGGCGTTCTCGGTCTGGACGGACATCGCTGATACCTCGTCTATGGAATGGAGTGGCCGAGGGCCAAGATGATGGCGGGGGTCAGGAACGTGTACACCGCCGTCGCGGTGAGGATGGCGCCCAGCGCCTTGCCGGGCAGCTTGCCGTAGATCGTGGCGGTGGTGGCGAGGAACGCGACCAGCCAGACGATCAGGATCGAGTGGAACATCCAGCTGCCGTTGAAGAACTTCCACCAGAACATCGGGGCGATGGCGACCGCCACCGACACGTTGGCCACCGGGCGCAGGTCGAGCCCCGCGACCAGTGCGATGCCGAGCAGCGTGAAGATCGCGGCGTAGAACATGATGATGCCGGCGAGGACTACGGACGGATCCGCTCCGGCCGGTCTGGAGATGATGATGTAGGCGGCTTGGACGAGGTCGACCACGCCGGCGACCAGCGTGATCCAGCCGACGGTGACCATCGGGTTGGGCGCGTCGACCTCGCCGGACGGCGTGGCGCCGATCCCCAGGAACGACAGCCCGATCGCCCAGACGGCCAGGCCGCTGACAACGAAGACAACTGTGATAGGTGGCATGTGGCATCCTCAAGCTACGGCCCCTGTGGAAGAGCCTGCGGTGATTTCTAGGGGTTGTGCGGCGGCCCGTCTTGGATCAGAAGCCGAGTCGCCCGGGGTGGACCGGCAGAGAAATCTGCCGGTCCACCAGCGCATCGAGACCGGTTACACCATGAAGTTCGACTGGATGATGGCCCCCTTTGCGGCGTAGTGGATCACCGCGTCCTGGACGTCGAGCGGATGCGCCGGGATGACGCCCCCGATCAGGTCTTCCTCGCGCGCGCCGTGCAGCGCCAGCCCGAACCGGCAGCAGTACACCGTGCCGCCCTCGCTGATGAACGTCTCCAGGGCGGCGTTGATGTTCGTCTCGCCGGGGAACGCCGCGTCGCCGGTCGTCGGGAAGCCGCGGTTGGCGATGCAGTTGATCGCGCCGGGACCGTAGAAGTAGATCGCCGACTCGAAGCCTTTGCGCAGTGCGCGGGTGGCCTGCAGGATCGCCACGAAGCTGACCGACGACTCGTGGGCCACCCCGTGGACGAGCGCGAACCAGGCCTGCCCCGGCTCGGCCTGGTAGTCGGGGAACAGCTTCGTGCTGCCGTACAGGTTGCTGCCCTTCGGCAGCGACGGGTGCGGGATCTCAGCCAGGCTCTGCGCGATGTTGGCGGCGAGCAGGTCGTCCGGGGTCGCTTCGACGGCGGTCATGATCGGTTTCTCCTTAGGGGTTTGGTTGATCAGTCGTAGAGAGCGGCGAAGTTGTCGCTGAACACGTACCGGGCCAGCTCGCCGTCGCCGGCCGCTGCCTGTAGCCGGGCGAGCTCGCCGGCCTGGTCGCCCCACGGCTCGTCGGAGGCGAACAGCACCCGGTCGTGCCCGATACCCCGCCGATCGATCTCGGCAGCGAGCCACCGGGGCGCGAAGCCGATGGCCCAGCTCGTGTCGGTGTAGATGCGCTTGCCGGCGGCGATCCAGTCGAAGAAGCGGCCGCCGATCAGCTTGATGTGCCCGCTCATGCCCCCGCCCAGGTGGACGAGGTGGATGCGGACGTCGTCGCCGTAGCGCTCGACCAGCGTCCCGACCGCGTCGATGTCGCTGGTGGCGCCGGGTGAGGTGTGCACGTGGACGACCAGGTCGTGCGTCCGCGCGGCGGCGAAGATCGTGTCCAGTTGCGGCCGGCATTCCTCGGCGGTTGCGCTACCGCCCAGCAGGAACGTCGTCTTCAACGCCCGCACGCCGCGCTCCCCCGCCAACGCCAGCGCCTTGTCGTTGCGCGCAGCGTCCTGCGGGCGCGGCGAGACGAAGATGCCGGCCCGCACCCGATCGTCGCGGGCGGCGGCCTCGACCACCAGGTCGTTCAGCGCGAACGTCACGGCGACGTCGGGCACGCCGTAGTTCGGGATGACCAGGGCCCGCTCGGTGCCCTCGCGGTCGAGGTCGGCGAGCAGGGCGTCGACGGTCGCACGGGCCGAGATGTCGGGGTTGATCGGCGGCCCACCGTAGAAGGCAAACGCCGGCAACGTCCCCAGATGCCGGTGCGCGTCAGCCAGACCTCTCATCCATCGAGTACAGGGGCGCCCGATGACAGTGCGGTTAAAGCCGGAACAATGCTGCGTATCAGGGGGTGGGTACGTCGCCGGCCCGGGCCGTCCCATTGATGGACCGCTTTCCATTGATTTCCCGACGATCCGCCGCCGGCGCGGACGACGCCGCGTATTTCGCCGCAGCAATACGGCCGGCTCGTTCACAGCGTGGAAACCTCGCACCGACAAGGCAGACTCACCTCATCGACGAAGGAGAGGTGGCGATTCGTCATGACGTCATCGCCCCGGCGCGTCTCGCCTTCGGAGGCCGCGCGCATCCTGGCCACCCGCGATCCGGTGATCGCCGGGCTGGTCGCCGCGACCGGCCTCCCCCACTTCAGCCGTCCGACCGAGTCACCCTTCGCGGCTCTGGTGCGGGCCATCGTCTACCAGCAGCTCGCCGGTCGCGCCGCTGCCGCCATCCACGGACGACTCATCGCCGCTCTCGACGACACGGTCGAGCCCGCGCCGCTACTGGCGCTGCCGCCCGAGACACTGCGCGCGGTCGGACTGTCCAGGAACAAGGCGGCGTCCCTCGGCGACCTCGCGGCCAAGGTGCTCGACGGCACCGTCGTCCTGTCGCCGCGCGGGTTGTCCCGTCTCACCGACGACGAGATCGTGACGCGCCTGTCCGCGGTGCGCGGCATCGGCCCGTGGACGGCCGAGATGTTCCTGATGTTCCAGCTCCGCCGCCTCGACGTGTGGCCGACCGGCGACCTGGGGATTCGCCACGGCTACGGGCTGGCCTGGAAGATCCCGACGCCCACCGCCCGCGAGCTCGATCCGCTCGGGGACCCGTACCGTCCGTACCGGTCGGTGCTCGCGTGGTACTGCTGGCGGGCCGCCGAGCTCTACGCCGACGCCGCCGACAGCGCACTCACCCGATAGCAGGCTCCTCTCAGCGGCGGCGCAGGGCGGCGATGCCCGCGTCCAAGGCATCCTCGAGATGGGAGAGGTCTCCGGTGGCAAGCATTATCGAAACGCCGCCCTGGATGCCGGCGAGCAGAGCGCGGCCGGCCCGTCTGGCGTCGACGGCGGTCGATACCCGTCCGGACCGCTGCATCGATCGGATGCCCCCGACGATGTCACGTTCCCATTGCCTGATCAGTTCGGTGGTGACGGCACGAGCGGCCGGCGTCGATCGACCCAGCTCGGTCATCAACACCGACAGCGGACAGCTGGCGCCCTGTTGCCGGTAGCGCTCGACGACGGCGTCGCGCCAGGCCCGCCAAGCCCGCCACGTGATCAGCCGGCCGAGGTGTGGTTGCTGGTCGTCGAGAACTCGGGCCGCCTCGTGCTCGGCGACGGCGAGCAGCAATTCCTCCTTACCGTCAGGGAAGTAGTGGAATAGCTGCCCCTTGCTCGTCCTGGTGCGGGCCCGAATGTCATCCAGAGTCGTGACCCCGACGCCGCTCTCCCGGATCTCCGCCGCGGCGCCATCGATGATTCGGCGGCGCGTGGCCTGCCCTTTCGCCGTCAGCTGACTCGTCACCTGGTACTCCGATCCTGGACTCGTAAGTCCAAACCTATCGTGCCAGTTTGGTCTCCACAGTCCACAAGACGGGCGAAGGAGCCTTGCATGAACGTTCAGCTCGAGGGCCGGACCGCACTGGTCACCGGATCGACCGGTGGCATCGGGGTCGGCATCGCGCGCGCACTAGTGCGCGCCGGCGCCACCGTCGTCGTCAGCGGCCGCGACGATCAGCGCGGGGCCGGCGTCGTCGCCGAGTTGACTGCCGAGGGTGGGCAGGCGAGGTTCGTCCGAGCCGACCTTGCGGAAGGCGACGCCGCGATCCGGGCGCTCGCCGACCAAGCCCGCGACGCGGCCGGCGGTCGCCTCGACGTGCTCGTCAACAACGCCGCCATGCTGATCGACCCCGAGGCCACACCCGACGTGCCCGCGACGCTGATCACCTCGGCGCTGCACGTGAACGTCACCGCGCCGTTCCTGCTCACCGGAATCCTCGCCCCGCAGATGGCCGAGCGCGGCTGGGGCGCCGTCGTCAATATCGGGTCCATCAACGGACTGGTCGGCATGTCGCACTCGGCGCTCTACAGCGCGACGAAGGCGGCGCTGCACTCCCTGACCAAGAGCTGGGCCGCCGAATTCGCCGCAACCGGCGTACGCGTCAACACGGTCGCCCCGGGGCCCACCGCCACCAGCCACAACCTTGGACGCGAGCAGCTGCTGGCCCCGCTCATTGCCCGTATCCCCTCGGGCCGGATGAGCACCATCGACGACGTCGGAGCCGCCGTGGCGTTCCTCGCGAGTGACGCCGCCACCAACATCCACGGCGCAACGCTCACGATCGACGGCGGATTCGCCATCGTGTGACCGAGCGCGGACGGCTACGCGCTCAGTGCGGCGGCCTCCTCGGGCGTAAGGCGCAGCGGCTCCGCGTCGAGTGCAGCCGGCGTCGCGGCCCGCTTGGCCGCGGGAAGCACCGGATCCGCGGGGCGCTGGGTATGCCAGCTGGTCACGGCTTGATACGCGGCCACGACCTCGAGCAGGCGATCCTCCTCATAGGGTCGGCCGCCGAGAATGGTTCCGCTGGGCACCTTGGGCTCGGCACCGATCGCGGCGAAGCCGATGGGAAAGCCGAGTTCGGGCAGGCCGACGATGTCGAAGGGCACCGGGCCGGTCTGCAGCAACACGTCGCAGCCGCTCATCACCCCGTCGAGAACCTCGCGCAGCAGGTGGTTCTTCGCGCGTTGCCCGGTGATCCACTCGTCCCCGGACAGGAACAGCCCCTGCAGCCAGCTCAGCAGCGACACCCCGAACAGCTTCGGATCCTCTTTCAGGAACGGCAGGAACGGCTCGGTTCGCTCGCTGAGCCGAACGTTGTTGAACGTCCCGGTCATGAGGTTCCAGTCGTCCGGGTAGTCGACGTGGACGACGGTGGCACCGGGGATCCCGTCCAGCGTGTCGAGGAACGCGCTGCGCAGCGCGGCGACAGCGGCGCTCACCCCGGTCAGGAAGTCCGGCGGCACACCGATCGTCGTCGGCCGCCGAAGCACGACCTGGCCCCGCCGGCGTACCGGCACCGCCGAGCTGATGAGGTCCGGGACGTCGGGCAGGCCCAGGGTGCGCGGATCGTTGCGGTCGGGCCCGGCCATGATCGTCATCATGATCGCGGCATCGAGGGCGTCGCGGGCCAGCGGGCCGGAGTGGTCGCGCGTGTACGAGAGCGGGATCACGCCGTAGATCGAGGTACGCCCCATCGTCGGCTTGAGGCCGGTGAGGTTCTGCTGGTTGGACGGGTTGACGATGCTGCCGCCGGTCTGGGTGCCGATCGACGAGGTCGCCATCCTCCCGGCGACCGAGCAGGCCGGCCCGGTCGACGAACCACCCGGGTCGATCGACGGGGTGCCGGGCGTCCAGGCGTTGACGGTGGTGATCGTGCCGTTCGGGGTCGTGGCCCGGGTCGTCGCGAGGGGGCCCATCTGACCCTTGCCGATCACGATGCCGCCGGCGGCCTTCAGCCGCGCCACGGACGTCGCGTCGTAGGGCGGCACGAACGACGCGTAGATGAACGAGTTCGCCGTCGTCGTCACTCCGGCGGTGTAGTAGTTGTCCTTGATGCACAAGGGGATTCCGTTCAGGACGCCGCCGCTGCGGCGGTCCGCGGCCCGGGCTTCGGCGCGGGCGGAGTCGGCCGTCACCGCGTTGAACGCGTGGTAGACCGAGTCGAACCTCGTGATCCGGTCCAGGTGCGCCTCGACGAGATCGACGGCGGTCAGCCGGCGCCGGCGCAGCAACGTGATCGCCTCGGCGACCGTTGCCTCGGTGGGGTCGGCCTTCGCGGCCGGGCGCACGTCCACGTCGGGAACGTTCGGCGCACGCTTGGTCGGTGACGCCTCGGCGGACGCGGGGCCAACCCAGGTGGGCAGCGTCGTCAGAGCGGCGGCGCCCGCGGCAACGGCCGCGCTGCGGCCGAGGAACACCCGGCGGTTCAGCTCGCGATCGGTCATCGGCCGCTCTCCCCGCCGGTCCACGCCTCGGTGATGGACGGGTACTCGAGCGGTGGCGACAGCTCCTGACTCAGCACGGTGGCGTCCACCGAGTCAGGCGGCGGGCTCGGGCGCCACGCGTTGATGACGACCGGGTTCGACAGCACGAACGACCGCAGCGACGACAGCGCCTGAGCCTGGGTGGGAGCGCCGGTTACCGGATCCGCCGCGGTCGGCAACAACGACAGATCGATGCCGGACAGCACCAATCGGCTGGTAATGAACGTATTGAGCTGATCGGTGGTGAGCGCAGACGGGTCGACGGCCATAGGAGTCCTGTCCGGCAGAGAGCTGGGTGAGCTCGGGTGACGAGGGCTACCTCAATCAACCCCGGCCGCGTTTCGTACGCGTGCCGGGTCGGTGACGCGCGAATTTCAGCGCATCGCACTTCACGGTTGAATTGCCGGGCGCTCTATCACGTGAGAGGGCCAGCTACAACTCTTGTTCTACCCCTCCTGTGCTTCTACCTTCTAGCTGCATTGTCTGGGTGAACGAGACGGGTCAGACACGACCGGCGGCAATCGACACCAGAATGTCCAGATAGGCGAACCAGTGACCCTTGCCGAAAAGTCGGCCAGCCCCGACGACGATTCAGCAGCAACCGGCGCGGTCGACGCAAGCGCGCCGCCGCCGACAGCTCGACCCGACGGCAGCGAGCTCACGGTCGAATCGGTCGAGCAGCTGCTCACGCTCGTCCGGGCCGACCTGGCCGCAGAACTCGATCGGGACGTGCCGCCGGAGCAGCTGCTCGACCAGGTCCTGCACGTCGCGATCCGGCTCGTTCCCGGCGCGGACGACGCCAGCATCGCCTTGGCCTCCGACGGTGCGTTGCATACCGTCTCGGCCGCGGGCGACACCGCTGTGGCCGCCGACGACATCCAACGGGCGCTGGGCGACGGTCCGTCCCAGCAGGTCATTCTCGACGGGCAGACCCTTCGCGTCGCTGATCTGCTCGTCGGCGGGCGCTGGCCCGAATTCGGCGTTCAGGCGAGCGAGGTCGGTGTGCGCGCGGTACTCGCCTGCCCGCTGCCGCTGCCCCGCAAGCGACACGGCGTACTGACGTTGTATTCCGCTACTCCGGCGGCGTTCGACAAAGCCGCCGAATTGGTGGTTCCGGTATTCGCGGCCCGAGCCGCCATTGCCATTGCCTACGCCGAAAAGGTCTCCAACCTGCAGCGGGCGATCGAGAGTCGGCAGGTCATCGGCCAAGCTATCGGCATTCTCATGGAACGCCACCGGGTGTCCTCGAAGCAGGCCTTCGACAGCATAGTGACTGTCTCCCAGGAATCGCACATCAAGCTTCGTGAGCTAGCCATTCGTATCAACGAGACCGGCCTCGATCCGCTTGCGGCTGCCAACGCCGAAAGCTGAGGCGGCAGCGCGACGGGCGCTGGCGGAGGCGAAGATCGTCTTCGCCGGGTCCCAAGCGCAGCTGCTCTCGATGTTTGAGCAACGTAGGACGGCGGGTACGCCTCCGGTACACGAGAAAGGACCGTGGCCGTGAGGAGAAACCGCGTCAAGATTGCTTCGCAACGTGCCGCCGCCCGGATGAGGATCGCCACCGGTCGATTGACCGGAAACCGACGAATGGAAACACGCGGCCGAGGCGATCGGCTGAAGGCCGATGTCAAGGACGACGTTCAAGACGTCAAGGATCTCGGCCGAAGGGTACGGCGCGCGATCAGGCCTCGGTAACCACAGTCGCAACGTCACGTGCACCGACATCAAGGAGTTCCGATGGGTATCGGTACCAGCCTGGTAGTTATCGCAATAGGCGCGATTTTACGATTCGCTGTGTATCAACATCACGCTGCCGGATTCAATGTCGGCACAGTGGGCGCGATATTGATGATCGTCGGAATCATAGGTTTGGTCATCTCGATCATCATTCTCACCATACGCCGGCGTACTGACGTCTATCACCACGATGAGATCGTCGACCCCGTACCGCCGCCGCGCGGCTACTACCGATAGGCCCGCCCGTTTCGGACCGCTAGCCCGAGTTTGCCGACTCGGGCTAGCGGGTATCCCCGACCTGCGGGGTTCGGCCAGTTGGAGGTTCTGCCCGCATGACCAACCCCGACGGACATCATGCTCACCCGGCTGCCCGCGCCGAGCGGTCGGCCGCGCTGCCGCCCACCCAGCCGCTCAGTACCCGGCGTGGCGCCGATCCGGTGCCCGAGGCCGGTGCCGTGTTGGGCGACCGGTACCAGCTCGGCGAGATCCTCGCTCGCGGCGGGATGTCGACGGTGTACCGCGGCCTGGACCACCGCACCGGTCGAGACGTTGCGGTGAAGGTGTTCCGCCCGGGCACCGACCTGGGCGACGCCGACCTTCGCTTCCACCGCGAAGTTGCGCTGCTGTCCTCGCTCAACGACCCCGGTCTGGTCGCGGTGGTCGACGCCGACCCGGGCAACGCCGCCGAGCCGTACCTGGTGACCGAGCTCGTGGTCGGGCCGACGCTGTCCCAGCGGATCCGGCACGCGCCGCTGACCGAGCACCAGGTCGCACTGCTGGGCGCCGCCCTGAGCAGAACGTTGGCCTATGTGCACGAGCACGGGATCGTGCACCGCGACGTCAAGCCCGCGAACATTCTGATCGCTGCGCCCACCGAAGAGCATCTCGGTACACCGAAGCTGGTCGATTTCGGCATCGCCATCGCAGCGGACGGCACCCGCCTCACCAGCGCCAACCTGACGGTCGGGACGCCCAACTATCTCAGTCCGGAGCAGGTCCGGGGCGAAAGCGTGACGCCGGCCAGCGACGTCTACTCGCTCGGACTCGTGTTGGTGGAGGCACTGACCGGCGACGTCGCCTACCCCGGCACCGGGCTGGAGGCGGCGTTGGCACGACTCAGCCGACCCCCGCTAGTTCCCGCAGACACCAGCCGCGAACTTCGCGCCGTGCTGACCGCTATGACCGCGTCCGGTCCGGCCGACCGTCCCGACGCCCGGCAGCTGGCCGGCCGGCTCGACCAGGTCGCCGATACGGCCCTCGCCGCGTCGAGCGCACCACAGCAGCGGTCCATCGTCATTGCGGCCGCCGCCGTCGTCGCCACGATCGCCGGTATCGCCGGTATCGCCGCGGTGCTCAGCATGAGCGCGCCGAGACAGCCCGCCCCGGCCAACATCGCGCCGCCCCAGGCCGTGCAGTCGAACAGCGGCTCGACGACGGCTCACCGCACCGACACTGTGCGCGGTACCGTGCCGGGCCCGCTTCCCGCCGTGGTCGACCCACGCTCGCCGTCCGGGCATACATCGGCCGCACCGGCACCCGGGCCCGCGTCGACAGGCGGTGCGGCAGGCACGCGCGGCGCCGCGACCACGCCCGGCGCTCCGGCGGTGTCCGCTGCACCGAGTACCAACCCGACGACGCCGGCTACTGGGTCAACCAGTCCGTCGGTCAGCGCCAGCTCGCCGACCATGTCGCCGCCGAGCCCCACGTCCACGCCTACCCCGACCGTCACGCCTTGACGACGGGCGAAGGGCGAGGTCGGGGCAGCACGCCTCGACCCGCCCTCCGGCTGACTAGCTGAGGTTCAGCGCTGTGTCGTCGATGAAGAACGACGTGGCCAGCGAGGAATCCTCGGTTCCGGTCCACTTCAACGTCACGCTCTGCCCGGCGTAGCCGGACAGGCTCGCCGTGCGCGCGACATACCCGGTGCCCTT
>DASXYL010000033.1:0-51514 GCA_036502575.1 Jatrophihabitantaceae bacterium
GGCCTCGTGCAACGACTCTCCGCCTAGATCTTGCCGCTGAAGGTGTCGCACGAGGCGGCCGAGCCGCCGTTGTAGCCGGCGGTGAACCAGTGGTCGCGCTCTGCCGATGAGCCGTGCGTCCAGGTCTCCGGCGTCACGTGGCCGCCGGACGCCGACTGGATGCGATCGTCGCCGACGGCGGCGGCCGCATCGAGCGCATCGCTCACGTCCGCCTTCGTCAGCCCCACGATGTATCCCGTCTCGGTGGCGTGGCGCGCCCAGACGCCTGCGTAGCAGTCGGCCTGCAGCTCCGTCCGCACCGAGCGGCCCTGCGCGCCTTCCTGTGCCGACTCTCCGCTGAGGTCGCCCTTGATGTCCTGGACGTGGTGGCCGTACTCGTGGGCGAGCACGTAGGCGTTGACGAACAGCCCGCCCTCGGCGCCGAACTGCTTCTGCAGGTCCTCGTAGAAGCTCAGGTCGATGTAGACGCGCTTGTCGGTCGGGCAGTAGAACGGCCCCGAATCGCTGGTCGCCGCGCCGCACCCGGTGGAGACCTGCCCGCTGAACCAGACCGTGGGCACGGCGACGTACTGCTTGCCCAGCTTGGGCAGCTCGCTCTTCCAGTACGCCTGGATCGAGTCGATGTTGGCGACGGCGGCGCAGTCGACCTTGGCGTTGGCGTCCGCGCCGGTCTTGCACTCCTGCTGGACCTGCGAGTTGTCCGCGGTCGCCGGGCCCCCGCTCTGGCCCAACCCACCGAGCACGCTGCCCAGATCGACGCTGTTTCCGCCTCCGCCGCCCAGGACGTTCACCAGCAGGACGACGAGCAGGCCGACGACCCCCAGGCCGCCGCCGCCGAGCGCCGCCTGCCCGCTGCGGGTGCTCGGCAGCCGGCTGCTGCGCGTGTCTTGCACCTCGGACGTGTCGAGTCGCGCATCCTCGTTGTACTTCATCGCCACGGGCTCCCGACGTGTCGGCCGCGACTGTGCGGCTGCTGTGGCCCGAATCCTGCCCCGTAGGGCGCCCCGGCGCTATTCCGGTGCGGGCATCTCGCGCAGACGCGTCGCCATGGCGAACAGCCCGACGGCCGCCACTGCGCTGAGCGCGAGGCAGCCGAGCCACAGCGTGCCGGGGCTCGCGGCGTAGACGCGGGACCCGACGAACGGCGCCAGCACACCGGACGCGCCCCAGGCCAACCCCGCCGCGCCCAGGTAGCGTCCCCGCAACGCTTCGGGCGCGATGGAGGCGAGGAGCGCGAACAGCGCGGTGGACTGGCCGATCTCACCGAGGGTCCAGACGACCACCGTGAGAGCGAAGGCCCACACGTTGTGGCACACGGCGCTCAGCGCGATGCCGCCGCCCACGAGCAGCATGGTGGTAGGCAGCAGCACGGTGCGCGGGGTCCGGGCGACGAGCGTGAGCGTCAGCGGCTGCACGACCACGATGACGACGCCGTTGACGGCCATGATCAGGCCGTACGCCGCGGTGCCGAGGCCGGCGTCCTTCACCGCCAACGGCAAGGTGACGTACACCTGCCCGTACAGCGTCGCGTAGCACAGGAACAGCGCCACCATCGCGAGCAGGATCTTGTCGCGCAGCATCAGCCGCCACGCCGGCTCGTCGTGCTCGCGGCGCACCGCGCTGGCCGGCCGGGTCTCGGGCACCTTGCGCAGCACCACCAAGCCGAATACGAGGCTGGTGATGGCGTCGATGATGAACAGGGTGCTGAATCCCAGGCGCACGAGCAGCCCGGCCGACACGGCGGCCACCGAGAAGCCCAGGTTGATCGCCCAGAACTGCAGCGCGAAGGCACGGGTGCGTTGCTCGCCGTCGAGCAGGTCGGCGACGGTGGCCGCGGCGGCCGGACGGTAGATGTCACCGACGATGCCGACCAACAGCGCCGCCAACATGATCGCCGGGACGCCGCGCGCCATCGCCAGCGTGCCGATCGCCAGGGCCACGGCGAACATGCCGACGCCGAGCGTGGTGCGCCGTCCGACCCGATCCGTGAGGTAACCACCAATGGGCTGCGCGGCGATCGACCCGGCGCCCCAGACGGTAACCACCGTGCCGGCCGTGGCGATGCTCAGGTGCCGCGGGCCGGTCAGGTACAAGATGATGAACGGTTCGATGAACGTCCCGGCGCGATTGACCAGCGTGCCGACCCACAACCACCAGAACGGCGCCGGCAGCCCGCCGACCCGGGCCCGGAGGGCGGTGCGGGCCCGACCACCGGGGGACGTCAGGATGGCGGCGGTCGCCTCGCCCTCCGTGCGAACGTCACTCGCGCTCACGCGCGCCTCCCTGCTGCTGGCCTGCGCACAGCCAACCACCGGGGGGCGACACAGCACGACGGAATTTAGGGCCGGTGCCCGGTTTGGCCGAGCGCGGCGAAATGGCTGGCCCGCCGGTTAGACTGGCGTGGTGCATCGACTCCCGAGCTGAGTGGGCGACGTGTCCCCGTCGCCCATTTCTCGTCGTCATCAGGCTCGTCAGGGAGTCCCCTAACTCATGATTACCGCAACTGACCTCGAGCTGCGTGCTGGCGCGCGCATATTGCTCGAACCCACCACGCTGCGCGTCCAGCCCGGCGACCGCATCGGTCTGGTCGGGCGCAACGGCGCCGGCAAGACCACCAGCCTTCGGGTCCTGGCCGGTGAGAGCGCGCCCCACGGCGGCACCATCGCGAGGCGCGGCGCGGTGGGCTACCTGCCCCAGGACCCGCGCACCGGCGACCTCAACGTCACTGCGCGCGACCGGGTGCTGTCCGCGCGCGGGCTGGACCAGCTCGTCACCGACATCGCCAAGGTGCAGGTGCAACTCGCCGAGCGCCCCGACGACGCCGCCCTCGTGCGTCGCTACGGCAACCTGGAGGACCGTTTCGCCGCCCTCGGCGGGTACGCCGCGGAGAGCGAGGCGGCGCGCATCTGCGCGAATCTGGGGCTGCCCGACCGCGTCCTGGCCCAACAGCTGGGCACGCTCTCGGGTGGGCAACGCCGCCGGGTCGAGCTCGCGCGCATCCTGTTCGCCAGCGACGGCGACGATCAGCTGACCTTGCTGCTGGACGAGCCGACCAACCACCTCGACGCCGACTCGATCGGGTGGTTGCGTGGCTTCCTGCGTCAGTACGACGGCGGTTTGATCGTGATCAGCCACGACGTCGAGATGCTCGACGCGGTGGTGAACAAGGTCTGGACCTTAGATGCGAACCGGGCGGCGCTCGACGTGTACAACGTCGGCTGGAAGACCTACCTGCAGCAGCGCGAGGCCGACGAGCGACGCCGGCACCGCGAGCGGGCGAACGCCGAGCGCAAGATCGATTCGCTGCGCTCGCAGGCCGACAAGATGCGGGCCAAGGCCACCAAGGCCCGTGCGGCCCACCAGATGGATCGCCGGGCGGCCGCGCTCGAAGCGGGGCTAGCGGAGATCCGGATGGCCGACAAGGTGGCCCGGCTGCGCTTTCCCAAGCCGGCACCGTGCGGGCGGACGCCGCTCACCGCCGAGGGGCTCTCGAAGACCTACGGCTCGCTCGAGGTGTTCACCGACGTCGACCTGGCTGTCGACCGGGGCGCCCGGGTCGTCATCCTCGGCCTGAACGGTGCCGGCAAGACGACCCTGCTGCGGCTGCTGGCCGGCATCGAGCCACCGGACACCGGCGAGGTCCACGACGGGCACGGGTTGCGCCTCGGCTACTACGCGCAGGAGCACGAGACGCTCGACCACGAGCGGACGGTGCTGGAGAACATGCGCTCGACGGCCCCGTTCGAGCTGTCCGACACCGACCTGCGCAAGATGCTCGGCGCGTTCCTGTTCTCCGGCGACGACGTCGACAAACCGGCGGCGGTGCTGTCCGGCGGCGAGAAGACGCGACTGGCCCTGGCCATGCTCGTGACGAGCGCCGCCAACGTGCTACTGCTCGACGAGCCGACCAACAACCTCGATCCGGTCAGCCGTCAGCAGGTGCTCGACGCTCTGCACACCTACGCGGGTGCCATCGTGCTGGTGACGCACGACGAGGGCGCGGTGTCGGCATTGAACCCGGAAAAAGTGATCTTGCTCCCGGACGGCGTCGAGGACGCATGGAGCGAGGAACTGGCGGATCTGGTCGCGCTTGCTTGAGGTCATCCGTCCCTTTGGTCCCAGCCGTCCCACCAGTTATGCAAGACATGCGGCTGACGATCTTGCGCGTGGATACTCAGCGCTGCTATCAAGTCCCGACGGGTTACAAGTACGTTAGGTCGGGGAGAGATCAGCCGGTAGGCATGGTCGCTCGCGGGGATCAAGTCCGGAGGGTGGAAGCATGGCCGTGCTGAAGAAGGGCGCTCGTATCACGGGGGCCGAGCGGAACAAGCTCGCGAGCGACCTGCGCAAGCAGTACGACAAGGGTCGCAGCATCCGCGAACTCGCTGAGACGCACGGGCGGTCCTACGGCTTCGTGCACCGCGTGCTGACAGAATCGGGCGCGACCCTGCGCGGACGCGGCGGAGCGACCCGCACGAAGAAGAAGGGCAAGTAGTCCTGGCGAGTGGGCTGACGGAGATCCCGCCCGAGGCGGGGTTTCGAGTTGACGTCTCAGACGCGGTAGCGACGGTGACGTTGAGCCGCCCGGAGCGCCTCAACGCCCAGACGCCGCACACCTGGATCTGGCTGCGCCGGGTCGGTCTGGATCTGCCGGGCCCGGTCCGGGTGGTGGTCGTGCGCGGCGCCGGGCGGGCGTTCTCGGCCGGACTCGATCGGGCGATGTTCAGTGTCGACGGGGTCGACGGCGCGCCCGGCCTCATGGCCCTGGCCGCGGCACCGGCGGAGGACGCCATCGCCACGATCGCGGGCTATCAGGAGGCTTTCGGCTGGCTGGCTCGTCCCGACCTGGTGAGCGTGGCCGCCGTCCAGGGGCATGCCATCGGCGCGGGGTTCCAGCTGGCGCTCGCCTGCGACCTTCGTGTGGTGGCGGACGACGCGCAGTTCAGCATGGCCGAGACGAGCCTCGGGCTGGTCCCCGACCTCGGCGGCACCAAGCGGCTGGTCGAGCTGGTGGGCTACTCGCGCGCCACCGAGATCTGCCTGACCGGTCGGCGGGTGGCGGCGGACGAGGCGTTGCGGATCGGCCTCGCCTCGGCCGTGGTGCCGGGCGACGACCTCGACGGCGCCGTCGATGCGACCGTGCAAGCCTTGCTCAAGCCGCCGCGCGACGCGCTGATCGAGACCAAAGCGCTGCTGCTCGCCGCTTCCGGGCGCAGCCAGTCCGAGCAGGAGCTCGCCGAGCGCGAGGCCCAGCACCGGCGCCTGCGCGCCTTGGCCGAACTCGTCGACGAGCGGTAGCCGCGCCGTCCAAGACCTAGCCGAGGTTGTCCGCGCGTCGCGGTGCTATGACGTCGCCAAGCGCGGACAACTTGGTCAGGCGGACAACTTGGCAGGTACGGCGTCCACCAGTAGCGAACACTGGAAGTCGGTGCCGCTCACTAGCGTTGTCCGGGGTCGGAGGTGGTCTCTGTGTCGATGGACGGCATGAACGCGATGCGCTCGATGTGGTCGATGAGCCGTCGCGACTCGTCGGTCGTCAACCAGCAGATACCGCCCGGCACCTGGAAGCGCATCCTGCGCTTCGCCCGTCCCTATCGCGCCGAGCTGACCGTCTTTCTCGCCGTCATCGTTCTGGACGCCCTGATCGGCGTGGCCACGCCCGTGCTCGCCGGCCGGGTCGTCAACCAGATCACCGGTCACGGCGAGGTGCGAACTGTCGTCAAGATCGCGATTGTGATCGCCGCGCTGGCGGTCGTCGATGCGGTGCTGTCGTTCGCGCAACGCTGGTACTCGGCCCGCATCGGTGAGGGCCTGATCTTCGACATGCGCACGTCGGTGTTCGACCACGTGCAGCGGATGCCGCTCGCGTTCTTCACCCGCACCCAGACCGGGGCGCTCGTCAGCCGCCTCAACAACGACGTGCAGGGGGCCCAGCAGGCGTTCACGTCGACGCTGTCCGGCCTGGTGTCGAACGTGGTCAGCTTGGTGCTGACCGCTGCCGTCATGTTCTCCCTCTCGTGGCAGATCACCGCGCTGGCCCTGGTGATGCTCCCGGTGTTCGTGCTGCCGGCGCGGCGCATCGGTCGACGGCTGCAGGCCATCACCCGCGAGTCGTACTCGCTCAACGCGTCGATGAACGCCACCATGACCGAGCGGTTCAACGTCGCCGGCGCCCTGCTCGTGAAGCTGTTCGGTCGGCCCGAGGCGGAGGATGCCTCGTTCCGCGTTCGCGCTGCGCGGGTCCGCGACATCGGCATCACGTCGGCGATGTACGCGCGGGCGTTCTTCGTCGCGCTCACGCTCGTCGCTGCCCTGGCGCAGGCCCTCGTGTACGGCCTGGGCGGCTACTACGCCCTGACCGGTCAGCTCGACACCGGCACGGTGGTCACCCTCGCGCTGCTGCTCACCCGCCTCTACGGCCCGCTGACCGCGCTCTCGAACGCGCGGGTGGACGTCATGAGCGCACTCGTCAGCTTCGACCGCGTCTTCGAGGTCCTCGACCTGCCCCCGATGATCGACGACGCACCGGACGCCGTCGAGCTGCCCGCCGACGCGCGCAGCATCGAGTTCGACAACGTGCGCTTCTCCTACCCGACCGCCGCCGAGGTGTCGCTGGCCTCGCTCGAGGATGTTGCCGTGCTCGACAACGCCCCGGCACAGGAGGTGCTGCGCGGGGTGTCGTTCCGGGCCGAGCCGGGGGAGCTGGTCGCCCTGGTGGGGCCGTCCGGGGCCGGCAAGACGACGATCAGCCAGCTGGTGCCGCGCATCTACGACGTGCGATCGGGGCGGGTGCTGATCGGGGGCCACGACGTGCGGGCCGTGACGCAGCAGTCGCTGCGTGAGCGCATCGGCGTGGTCAGCCAGGACGCGCACATGTTCCACGACAGCATCCGGGCCAACCTGACCTATGCCCGGCCAGACGCGCGCGAGAGCGAACTGTGGGCCGCTATCGAAGCCGCGCAGATCGCCGACCTCGTCGCATCCCTGCCGGATGGTCTGGAGACCGTGGTGGGCGACCGGGGCTACCGGCTCTCCGGCGGCGAGAAGCAGCGGCTCGCCATCGCCCGGTTGCTGCTCAAGGAGCCCGAGATCGTCATCCTCGACGAGGCCACCGCCCACCTGGACAGCGAGAGCGAGGTAGCCGTGCAGGCGGCCCTGGCCCAGGCGCTGACCGGCCGGACCTCGCTGGTGATCGCGCACCGCCTGTCGACCGTGCTCGGCGCCGACAAGATTCTCGTCGTCGACGACGGGCGCATCGTCGAGAGCGGTACCCACGCCCAGCTGATCGCCGAGGACGGCCTGTACGCCGAGCTGTACCGGACCCAATTCGAGAAGCAGGCGATCAGCGTCGAACCACAAGTCGCAACCTGACCCGAAGACGGCGGGTGACCAAAGCAAAGGTGATCACCAACGCGATGAGCGCTTGCGCGAAGAGCCCGCCGCCGCGGCGCGGCCCGCGACGAAGGAGCGGTGCGGAGCTGCGTTGGGCCCCGAGCTTGCGAGTGGGCCCACAAGCAGATCCGCGAAAGGCGGATAGCTTAGGCCGATTCGCCCAACCCGGCGGTGCCGACCGGATCGGCCAGCAGCGGGCCGAACGCCAGCTCGGCGGCCCCCATCAGCGACGAGTCGTCGCCGAGGCCGGCGGTGCGCAGCTCGACCCCGCGGCGGGCCTCGGACATCGCCCGAACGTCCAGCTCGGTCTCGACCTCGGCTCGACATAGTTCCAGGACGCTGGCCAGCGAGCCGCCCATGATCACCGCCTGGGGGTTGAGCAGGTTGACCAGGTTCGCGATCGTGCGCCCGAGCGCCACCGCGACACCACGCACACCACGCAGGGCGGCCCGCTCGCCGGCCCGGGCCGCGCGCAGCACCTCGGCCACGCTGTCGCGAGTCGGCGGCGCCGTGCGCTCGGCCAGGCGTAGCAGCGCCGCCTCGCCGACGTAGGTCTCGACGCAGCCGCGGCTGCCACAGTGGCACGGCAGGCCCGCCGGATCGAGCAGCATGTGCCCGACCTCGCCGGCGAACCCACCGGCGCCGGTGAGCAGCTTGCCGTCGACGATCAGCCCACCGCCGACGCCGATCTTGCCGGTGAGGTAGACGGCATCGTGAAAGCCGCGGGCTGCACCTCGCAGATGCTCGGCGAGGGCACCGAGGTTCGCGTCGTTGCCGAACACGAGGTCGACGCCCTGGGGTAGCCGCCGAGTGAGAATCGCGCCGAAGGGCTCGTCGCGCCATTCCAGGTTCGGCGCGTGCTCGACCCGGCCGCCGCTGGGCGTCACCGTGCCGGGAGTGCTCACCCCGATGCCGACCGAACGCGCGCCCACCGGCAAGGACTCGAACACGGCGTCGACGTCGGCCGCGATGCGATCGGCGATGTCGACGGGGGTGTTGCCGCTCGAGGGCAGCGTGTGGTCGGACCGGATCAGCACCTCGCCGCCGAGGCTCACCGCCGCCGTGACGACGCTGTCGACGTCGACCTCGACCGCGATGGCGTACGGGCCGTCGACGCGGGGCGTGACCACATGCGACGGGCGGCCGGCCCGTTCGTTACCGGTCGGCACGTGCTCGTCGATCAGGCCGAGCTCGCTGAGCTCGGCGACCAGCGCGCCGATCGTCGAACGGTTCAGCCCCAGCCGCTGGGTGAGCTCGGCCCGGGTGAGCTCACCGTCGCGATGCACCTGTTCGAGCAGCAAACCCAGGTTGTGGCGCCGGATCTCCTCGGGGCGAGCCGCGCCCGAGCGGGCCACCGGCGCCCGCCCCTAGCCGAGGCCTGACGAACCGGCACGCCGGCGGGCCAGGGCGTCGATAGCGGCCGCGAGCATCAGTACCGCGCCGGTGACGATGTACTGCACCGCGGGACCGTTGTTGCCCTGCACCAGGTCGGACATGCCGTTCGCGATAACGGCGACGACCAGGCCACCGACGATGGCGTCGAAGGGCCGGCCCTTGCCGCCGAAGAGGCTGGTACCGCCGATGACGGCGGCACCCACGGCGAGCAGCAGCACGTTGCCGCCGCCCTCGTTCTGGTCGACCGAGCGGACCTGCGACGCGAGCAGAATGCCGCCGATGGACGCCATGAACGAGTTGATGACGAACACCGAGATACGGATCCGGTCGACGGGTATGCCGGCTCGCCGCGCCGCCTCGGTGTTGCCGCCGACCGCGTAGACGTGCCGGCCGTAGCGGGTGCGGGTGAGCACGAACGTGAGGATCACGAAGAACGCCAGCACCAGCGGAACCACCCAGGGCACGCCGTCCAGGGCTGGGGGAGTGACCCGCACCAGCTTGCCGCCCTGGTTGACGACCGTCGGCGTGCGATTCGTGGCCCGGTCTTTGTTGAGGAGGTACACCGCGAGGACGGAGATCACCGCGAGGGCGGCCACCTTGATCGCGACGAGTGTGTACGGCTCGGCGAGCAGGCCGGCCTTGGCCCGGGCCCACGCTCCCTGGACCTTCACCGCGGCGTACCCGATCACCAGGATGGCGACGACCAGCCAGCCGGCCCAGTTGGCCATCTGCCCGTTGTCGAGACCGTTGATGAAGTTGTCGGTGACGGAGATGTTGCCCCGGGGTCCCTTGCCGTTGTTGACGATATAGAGCACCACGCCCTGGAAGGCGAGGAACAGCGCGAGGGTGACGACGAAGGATGGGATGCGGATCTTGGCGCACAGCCAGCCGGTGATGACGCCGATGACGATGCCGGTGACCATGGCCGCGAGGATGCTCGCGGGCCACCCCCAGCCGTAGCCGACCGAGAGGCGGGCCATGACCGCGGCGCAGACCCCGGCCGCGGTGCCGGCGGCGAGGTCGATCTCGCCGAGCAGCAGCACGAAGACGAGCCCCATCGCGATGAAGATCGACGAGGCGGCCTGCTGGGTGAGGTTGGCGAAGTTGCCGAGCGAACCGAACGATGGGTGGACGGCCCAGAAGAAGATCGACAGAGCGATGAGTCCGACGATGGCGGGTAGGGACCCCATGTCTCCGCCGCGCACCCGCTGCAGGTAGGTGCGCATGTGTTCGGCGATGCCGCCCTCGACCGGGACGGCTGCGGCGATCACCTCGCCGTTCGGCTCGTCGGATGGCTCGACCTGCTCGTCGAGTTTGGTGTCGCTCATCGGGGGCCACCCCCGGTGGGTTGCGCGGACGCTCGACCCAGACCGCGGTCGCCCGAGCTGCCAGTGGTCATGAGCTCGACGAGCTGCTGCTGGTCGACGGTGGAGCGTTCGACGATGGCCGCCATCTGGCCGAGGTACAGCACGGCGATGCGGTCGGCGACCTGGAGAACGTCGAGCATGTTGTGCGAGATCAGCACGACGGCGACGCCCTGGTCGGCCAGGCGGCGGACCAGATCAAGCACCTGAGCGGTCTGGGCCACGCCGAGCGCCGCGGTCGGCTCGTCGAGCAGCACGACCTTGGACTGCCAGAGGACGGTCTTGGCGATCGCGACGGTCTGCCGCTGCCCGCCGGACAGACTCGACACGCGCTGCCGGACTGAGCTCACGGTGCGCACCGAGAGCGCCGCGAGCGTCGCCTGCGCGTCCTTCTCCATGGAGATCTCGTCCAGCACGGGGCCGGTGAGCCTCTCGCGGCCGAGGAACATGTTCTGGACGATGTCCAGGTTGTCGCACAGGGCGAGGTCCTGATAGACGATCTCGATACCCAGCGCCGCGGCATCGCGCGGGCTGCGCACGTGCACGGGCCTGCCCTCGTAGTGGTATTCGCCGCTGTCGAGCGCGTAGGTGCCGCCGATGCCTTTGACGAGCGTCGACTTGCCCGCGCCGTTGTCGCCGACGAGGGCGGTCACCTCGCCCACTCGAGCGTCGAAATCCACGTCGCGCAGGACGTGAACGGGACCGAAGCTCTTGTTCACGCCCCGCAGATGAAGGATGGGTTCGTCGCCCATGGCGTTGCTACTCCTCGTACTCGTGCAAGGCGGTCGCGACGGGCTGATGACGTCCGTCGCGACCGCCCCGTCGGACTACTTGACGCCGTTAGCCGTGCACTTGGCCGTGTAGGAACCGGTGCAGACCTGCGACTTGGGCGTGTACCCGTCGTTGATCGGCTGCGCGACGTTGGCCAGCGTGATCGGGATTGGGTTCGCCAGGATGGCCGGCACCTTCTTGCCGGTCTGGGTGTCGGTGACGGTCGTCGTGGTCTTCGGCAGCTCGCCGTTCACGATCTGGGTGATCGCGTCGATGGCGGGCTGGGCCTCCTGCGTGGACGGCTTGTAGATCGTGAAGCACTGCGTCTTGTCCATGATGTGCTGCAGGCCCTGGGCCGTCGCGTCCTGACCGGACACGGCCACCTTGCCGGCGAGGCGCTGGTTGGTCAGCTGGCCGATGACCGCGTTGGCCATACCATCGTTGGCCACCATGACCGCCTGGAGCGCCGGGTTGCGCTGGAGCATGGAGGCGAACGTCGTACCGGCGGTCGGGTTGTCCCAGTTCGCGATCGACTGATCGGCGACCTTCTTCCAGCCCGCCTGCTTCGACAACACGCTGTCGTAGCCCTTCTTGAACGCGGCCGCGTTGCTGTCGGTCGGCGCGCCGTTGACATCGACGTAGGTCACCGAGCTCTTGCCCGCCACCTGCGAGCACTGGGTGAGCGCCTTGCCCTGGGCTTCACCGACCGCCACGCCGTCGTAGGAGACGTAGAGCGCGGCAGTGCCGCCCAGCGTGAGCCGGTCGTAGTCGACGGTCGTGATGCCCTTGCTCTGGGCCTCCTTCTCGATCGCCGCGCCGGACGCGTTGTCCAGGTTGACGATCATGAGGACCTTGACGCCGTCGTTCTCCATGCTCTCGGCGATGGTCTTCATCGTGGTGGCGCTGCCCTGCGCGTTCTGGATGTTGCAGTTCAGGTTGTTCGTCTTACAGTCCGCCTTGAGAGCGTCCGGGTCGGCGGTCACCCAGCGCTGCGAGGACTTGGTGTCCGGAAGGATGATGCCGACCTTCGCACCCTTGCCGTCCAGCGCGCCGCCGGTGCTGCTGCTGCCACTGGCGGACGGGCTGCCGCTGGAGGATCCACCACCAGCTGGCGGCGTGGTAGTTGTCTTTTTCTTACTGGAGGCGCAGGCGCTCAGCACGAGTGAGGCCGCGACCCCTGCGACGACCAAGCCGATTGCGCTCTTGCGCATGGGCTGTACCGCCTTTCGCGGAACTAGGGACCGGGTGGTATTGCCACGTCGATCAAGGAATGTTGTGCGCGTCAACATATCGGTACGGACTCTAGCGTCAACCCCTTCGAAACCGTTTCGTTACCCCGCCGGCATGCGCCTCGCTCCAGCATCGGGCGATCTTCGGCGCGTCCGGTCCGAAACGGTTCAGAGCAGCGACCGTAGGACGTACTGCATGATGCCGCCGTGCCGGTAGTACTCGGCCTCCCCGGGCGTGTCAATGCGGACACGCGCTTCGAACTCAAGATCATCATTTGCCTTGACCTGGACGGTACGGGGCGTATCGCCGTCGTTGAGCGCAGTGACGCCGGTGATCGTGAACGTCTCCTCGCCCGACAGGCCCAAGGATTCCGCGGTGTCGCCCTCGGCGAACTGCAGCGGGAGCACGCCCATGCCGATCAGGTTCGAGCGGTGGATGCGTTCGTAGGACTCGGCGATGACCGCGCGCACGCCGAGCAGCGCGGTGCCCTTGGCCGCCCAGTCGCGCGAGGAGCCCGAGCCGTACTCCTTGCCGGCGAGCACGACCAGCGGCGTGCCGGCCCGCACGTAGTTCACCGAGGCGTCATAGATCGTGGTGACTTCGCCGCCGCGGGTGAAGTCGCGGGTGAAGCCGCCCTCGGTCTCGGGCGCGAGCTGGTTGCGCAGCCGGATGTTCGCGAAGGTCCCGCGGATCATCACCTCGTGGTTGCCGCGCCGCGAGCCGTAGGAGTTGAAGTCGCGCCGGTCGACGCCGTGCTCGGTGAGGTACGCCCCCGCCGGGGAGTCGGCCTTGATCGAGCCGGCCGGGCTGATGTGGTCGGTGGTCACCGAGTCGCCCAGCTTGGCCAGGACGCGGGCACCCTCGATGTCGGTGACCGGCTCCGGGTCGCGAGCCATGCCCTCGAAATAAGGGGGTTTGCGGACGTAGGTCGAGTCGGGGTCCCACTCGAACGTGTCGCCCTGCGGGGTCGGCAGGCTCGTCCACCGCTCGTCGCCGGCGAAGACGTCGGCGTAGTCGCGGGTGAACATCTCGCTGGCGATGGCCTCGTCGACGACGCGTTGCACGTCCGCCGCACTCGGCCAGATGTCGCGCAGGTGCACCGGCAGGCCGTCGGATCCGGTGCCGAGCGGTTCGGTGGTGATGTCGATGTCCATCGATCCGGCCAGCGCATAGGCGACGACCAGCGGGGGAGACGCGAGGTAGTTCATCTTCACGTCGGGGTTGATGCGCCCCTCGAAGTTGCGGTTGCCGGACAGCACGCTGACCACGGCGAGGTCGGCGTCGTTCACGGCGGCCGAGACCTCCTCCGGCAGCGGCCCCGAGTTGCCGATGCACGTCGTGCAGCCGTACCCGACCAGGTTGAAGCCGAGCTTGTCGAGGTAGGGGGTGAGACCGGCGCGGTCGTAGTAGTCCATGACGACCTTCGAGCCCGGCGCCAGGGTGGTCTTGACCCACGGCTTGCGGTTCAGTCCGCGCTCGACGGCGTTCTTCGCGAGCAGGGCCGCCGCGACCATCACCGATGGGTTGGACGTGTTGGTGCACGACGTGATCGCGGCGATCGCGACCGCGCCGTGGTCGATCACGCACGACGTGCCGTCGGCGAGCGTGACCGGGGTCGGCTGCGAGGTGCGGCCGTTCGAACCGGCCGCCGCCGAAGGAACGGTGGCCGATTCGCTGAAGCTGGGGACGTCAGAGGCGGGGAAGGACTCGTCCTCGGCCTCGTCGTGCGAGTCCTGCACGGAGGATGTGTACGCGCCGAGCGCGGTGCGGAACATCGACTTGGCCGCGTTCAACGGCACGCGGTCCTGCGGCCGTTTCGGACCGGCGAGCGAGGGCTCCACAGTAGACAGATCGAGCTCGAGCGTCTCGGAGAACTGCAGCTCGACGTGCGGCTCGTGCCACAGCCCGTTCGTCTTGGCGTATGCCTCGACGAGGGCGACCTGGTCGTCGCGCCGGCCGGTGAAGCGCAGGTAGCGCAAGGTCTCGTCGTCGATGGGGAAGATCGCGCAGGTGGAGCCGTACTCCGGGCTCATGTTGCCGATCGTGGCCCGGTTGGCCAGCGGTACCGCGGCGACGCCGGGGCCGTAGAACTCGACGAACTTGCCGACCACGCCGTGCTTGCGCAGCATCTCGGTGATCGTCAGGACAAGGTCGGTGGCCGTCGAGCCCTCGGGCAACTCGCCGGTGAGCTTGAAGCCGACGACGCGCGGGATGAGCATGCTGACCGGCTGGCCCAGCATCGCCGCCTCGGCCTCGATGCCGCCGACGCCCCAGCCGAGAACGCCCAGACCGTTGACCATCGTGGTGTGCGAGTCGGTGCCGACCAGCGTGTCGGGGTAGGCCAACCCGTCGCGAGCGAAGATCACGCGGGCGAGGTACTCGATGTTGACCTGGTGGACGATGCCGGTGCCCGGCGGCACCACCTTGAACTCGTCGAACGCCGTCTGCCCCCAGCGCAGGAACTGGTACCGCTCACGGTTGCGCTGATACTCGAGTTCGACGTTGCGAGTGAACGAGTCGGGCGCCCCGAACAGGTCGGCGATGACCGAGTGGTCGATGACGAGTTCGGCCGGCGAGAGCGGGTTGATACGGGCCGCGTCGCCGCCGAGGTCACGCACCGCCTCGCGCATCGTCGCCAGGTCGACGACGGCCGGGACGCCGGTGAAGTCCTGCATCACCACGCGGGCCGGCGTGAACTGGATCTCTGTGCTGGGCTCAGCACCCGGTTTCCAATTGGCGAGGGCCTCGATCTGGGACGCGGTGATGTTCGCGCCGTCCTCGGTGCGCAGCAGGTTCTCGAGCAGCACCTTGAGGCTGAACGGCAACAGCGCGGCACCGTCGACCTGATCGAGTCGGAAGTAGTCGTAGGACGAGCCGGCGACATCGAGTGTCGCCCGGGATCCGAAGCTGTTCTTGCTCTCTGCAGGCACCGCAGACTCCTTCGCACGAAATCTCTCGACGTCAAGATATCACCACGGGATTCGACGTCTCCAGCCTGGCACAATCGTGTTGTGACGGTCAGCGAACTCTCGGCGACGAACCTGCTCGCGACGGCTCGCCGGGTCACGGTGCTGACCGGCGCCGGGGTGTCGACCGACTCGGGCATCCCCGACTTCCGCGGTCCGAACGGGCTGTGGACCCGCAACCCGGACGCGCAGCGCTACGTCGACTTCGACCTGTACCGCCGCGACGCCGAGGTACGCCAGGAGTCGTGGCGGCGCCGGGCGGCGCATCCAGCGCTGACCGCCGAGCCCAACGCTGCCCACCGGGCGATCGCCGGACTGTACGAGCAGGGCCGGCTGCGGGCGCTGCTGACCCAGAACATCGACGGCTTGCATCAGCGGGCCGGCGTTCCGGACGACCGGGTGGTCGAGGTCCACGGTTCGATCGGTGACACGGAGTGCCTCGGCTGCGGCGAGCGCCGTCCGATGAGCGAGGCGCTCGCGCGGGTGCACGCCGGCGAAGTGGACCCCGACTGCGACACGTGTGGTGGTCTGCTCAAGTCCGGCACGGTGTTCTTCGGCCAGCCGCTGGACCCGACGGTGTTCGCCCGGGCGGTCGAGTCAGCGCGCGACTGCGACCTGTTCCTCGCGGTGGGGACCTCACTCGCGGTACAGCCGGTCGCGAGTCTCACCGGCCTCGCCGCCTCCCACGGCGCGCCGGTCGTGATCGTCAACGCCTCGCCGACGCCGTACGACGAGCTCGCCGCCGCGGTGGTGCGCGAACCGATCGGAGCCGTGTTGCCGAAGCTGCTGGCCAGCCCCTTCTCCTAAGCTGTTCGGGTGGAGTCGACGGCGCAGGCGGTTCTGCCTGCCGCCGAGGACGCCGGTCGAGACGAGCGGCGCTGGCATCGCATCCGCCAATACGCGGCCGGCGGATACGTCGCCGCACTCGTGGTCGTCGTGCTGGTCGCCGGCGTCCCGACCGACCGCGGCAGCCTGCTGCTGATCATCCTGGCCGGGATCGGCATCCCGTGTCTCGGCCGGGGTTGGCGGGCGTTCGGCCGGGCGCTGCTGGACTGGCTGCCGTTCACGGCCGTCCTCGTGGTGTACGACGTCTCGCGGGGGATCGCCGACGGCCTGGGCCTGCCGCTGCACGTGTCCGACGTCGCCGCCGCGGACCGGGATCTGTTCGGCGGCACCGTGCCGACGGTGTGGTTGCAACAGCACTTCCTCGATCCCGGTTCGCCGCACTGGTACGACGCGTTGGCCACGCTCATCTACACGTCGCACTTCATCGCCACGCCGGTGGTGGCCGCAGTGTTCTGGCTGCGCAGCCGTGAGGTGTGGAAGGGGTTCATCAGCCGGGTGATTGTGCTGTCGGTGGCCGGGCTGGTCACCTACGTGCTCTTCCCGGCGGCGCCACCCTGGTACGCGGCCCGCGAAGGCGTGATCGGACCGGTGATCCGCGCGTCCTCGCGCGGCTGGTTGTGGCTGCACGTCAATCATGCGGGCAACCTGCTCACCGAGGGCCAGGCCGCAGCCAACCCGGTGGCGGCGATGCCGTCGCTGCACACGGCCTTCGCGACCTTGATCGCGCTGTACGTGGGATCCCGGCTGCGCAGCCGATGGCGTCTGCTGCTGGCCCTGTATCCGCTGGCCATGGGGCTCGCGCTCGTCTATCTCGGCGAGCACTACGTCGTCGATCTCGCGGCCGGAGTCGTGTACGCGGTGGGCGTGCACTTCGCGATCAACGCCTGGACCCGGCGACGCCCGAGAAGGGAACCGGTAGCCGATTAGTCCGTTTTAGTGATTCCTGGTGCTGATGTTTCTGGCGTGACTGCTGGCGCTTATGGGGCTCACGTGGCACTCTAGGCCTGCTGACTGCAAGGGTCGGGGGCCGTCACGAGGAGAGCACCACCGTGGATGCACGCCGCAGCCGACGTCTGGCTAGTCGGACGTCCGCGCTTCTCGCCGTCGTCGCCGTCACCGCCGCGCTCATGGTCGCACCGCAGCAGGCCGCCCGGGCCACGCCGCCGCCCAATCCGAGCGACTCGCAACTGAACAGCGCCGCGGCGAAGAAGGCCGCCCTGGCGACGCGAGTGGGGACGCTGGCCGCGCAGGTCGCCGATCTGCAGGCCCGGGTTCAGCAGCGCGAGAGCGACGCCGAACTCGCCGAGCAGAAGCTGGCCGACGCCCTGCAGAAACTCGAAGAGGCGCAAGCCGCTGCCACCGCCGCCCGGGCCCAGGTCGCCCAGGCTCAAGTGGATGTTGACAAAGCAACACAGCAATTCAGCGACTTCGTCCGGGCCAGCTACATGAACAGCCCGATCACCGGAGCGGCCGCCGGGTTGCTCACCGCGAAGGACCCGAACGCGCTGCTCACTCGCACCGATTACCTGAACTACTCAGCCGCGCACAAGCTCGACGCCATCGGCGGCCTGACCCGGGCCAAGGTTGCCAGATCGAACGCCGATGCGAGTGCGCGGGCCGCGGAGCTTCGCCAGACCGCAGCCAAGAACGCCGCCGCCGAGGCCAAGACGGCCGCCGACGCCGCACTGCGCGCCGTTGAGGCGCAGCGGGATCAGATGAACTCGCAGTTGAACGCGACCCAGTCCGCCCTGACTTCGGCTCGCCTGCAGTTGGCCACGCTGAACAACCAGCGATCCAAGTACGTCGCGTGGCAGCAGGAGCAGGCACGGATCGCGGCAGCCCGCCGGGCCGCCGAGGAACGGGCCCGGCAACAGGCCGCTGCCGCCGCGGCGGCGAACAGCAACGGCTGGCACCCGAACCCGCCCCCGACCGGCGCGCCGTCCGGCGGTAGCTGGAGCCCAGCCGCCGGGCAGAACGCCGTCAACCGGGCGATGCGGTACCAGGGCATCCCGTATGCGTTCGCGGCCGGCCGGTACGGCGGACCGACCTATGGCGTCTGCGTGAACGGCGACGCGTGGAACGACTGCCGCGTCTTCGGCTTCGACTGCTCGGGCCTGTCGCTCTACGCGTGGGCGCCGTACATCCACATGGACCACTACGCGGCCACCCAGTACGGGCAGGCCGGCTCCTACCATCCGAGCACCTCCTCACTGATGCCCGGCGACCTCGTCTTCTGGAGCAACGACGGCACCCAGTCGGGCATCCATCACGTCGCCATCTACATAGGCGGCGGCAACGTGATCCAGGCACCCCAAAGCGGTGACATCGTCCGGGTAACGCCGCTGTTCCAGGTCGACTCGGGTTACTTCGGCGCCACTCGCCCGCTCACTTAGGGCCTACTGTGGGGGCGTGCCAACGCCTCTCGCCCCGGATCGAATGCTGGTCGACACCTTCGGCCGGGTGGCGAGCGACCTGCGCATCTCGCTGACCGACAAGTGTTCGTTGCGCTGTACGTACTGCATGCCGGCCGAGGGGCTGCCTTGGCTGCGCAAGGCCGAGCTGCTGACCGACGACGAGATCGTCCGCCTCGCCGGCGTTTTCGTCGCGCTGGGCGTGACGACCATCCGGCTGACCGGTGGCGAGCCGCTGCTGCATCCGACCCTGCCGTCGGTCGTCAGCCGGCTGGCGTCACTCGCGCCCCGTCCCGAGCTGTCGCTGACCACGAACGGCATCGGCCTGGTTCGCGCCGCCGAGCAGCTGGTCGACGCCGGACTGGACCGGGTGAACGTGTCGATCGACACGCTCGATCGGGAGCGGTTCCGCGAGCTGACCCGTCGCGACCGGCTGTCCGACGTTCTCGCCGGCGTCGCGGCCGCGGCAGCGGCGGGGCTGCATCCGGTCAAGGTGAACGCGGTCCTGATGCGCGGCAGCAATCTGCCCGAAGCGCCGGCGCTGCTCGGTTGGGCGCTGCGCGCGGGCTACCGGATGCGCTTCATCGAGCACATGCCCCTGGACGCGCAGCACGCCTGGACCCGCGACGCGATGGTGACGGCGGAGGAGATGCTCGACGTGCTGGGTGAGCACTACACGCTGCGCCCGGTCGGCCGCGGCGCCCACGAGTCGGCACCGGCCGAGGAGTTCGACGTGCTCGACGGTCCGGGATCTGACGAGTGGGCGACGCGGCCCGGATCGCTCGGCGTGATCGCCTCGGTGACCCGGCCCTTCTGCCGGGAGTGCGACCGGCTGCGGCTCACCGCCGACGGCCAGCTGCGCACCTGCCTGTTCGCCCGGACCGAGACGGACCTTCGGGCCGCCCTGCGCGGGGACGCAACCGACGAGCAGATCGCGGAGCTGATCCGGACCGCCGTTGCCGGCAAGCAGGCCGGGCACGGCATCGGTGCCGCCGACTTCGTGCAGCCGGTTCGGCCGATGTCGGCGATCGGCGGCTAGATGTACTCGCGGCTAGATCGCGACTAGATCTCCAGGACGACGCCGGGCGCGGCGACGCTGAGCGGTCCCGGGTAGTGCTCGCGGGCGGCGCTGATCGCCTTGTTCGCCGCAGTGCCGGGCCACAGATGGGTGAGCATCAGCCGGCGGGCGCCGGCCGCGTTCGCTTGCCAGGCGGCGTCGCGGGCGGTGCTGAGCAGGCCGATGCTCGACGGATCGCTCACCTCGTCGACGTAGGTCGCCTCGGCGACGAGTGCGTCAGCGTCGTGGGCCAGCTCGACCACCCCCGGATCGGGGCCGCAGTCGCCGGTGTAGGCGAGGACGGCGGACCCGGTGATGCGGAACCCGGCGTTGGTGACGAAGTGCGGCAGCAGCCGCACGTCGACCACGAACGGGCCGATCGTCAGCTGATCCCGATCGCTGAAGGTATGCAGGTCGTAGGTGTGGCGGTTCTCGGTGAGCATGCGGTGGTCGAGAGCGAGGATCGCGTCCAATGCACCCGGCAGGGCGTGTACGGGCAACGGCGGCGGTGGATCGTCGCGCAGCGCCCGGGCCCGCAGCAGCGGATTGAGATCCGCGCAGTGATCGGGATGCTCGTGGCTGACCAGCACCGCGTCCACGTGGGCGGCGTCGACGTACGTGAGCAAGCGGGGCAGGGTCGCGTAGCCCGGGTCGACGAGCAGCCGGAAGCCGCTCGACTCGATGAGGTAGCCGCTGCAGGCCTGCCCGGCCGCCGGCCACGCGCCACAACCCCCGAGAACCGTCATCCGCACACAGGGACCCTACGGCTGATTACCAGTCCTTGACTCCGCGATGTCGACGGTCGTACGGTCAGTTCACGCTCATAAACTTAGTTCAGCATACTGAACGGGGTTCATGATGTCCTCGCGACACGTCCTGGCTTGCGTCATCCTCCTGGCATCCGCGGCGATCGCCGTGCCGGTAACGGCCGATCCGGCCCCCAGCGGGTGCGGTACCTGGATGAACCCGCACCGCTCGCCCGATCAGCGGGCCGATCTCGTCCTCGCGCAGATGACGCTGGATGAGAAGGTCTCGATGACGCACACCCTCTCCGACAGCACGCACTCGCGCGAGGTGGCGGCGATCCCGCGGCTGTGCGTCCCGCAGCTACTGCTGAACAACGGCCCGGCCGGCGTGGGTTCGGGCGGCATCGTCCAGCCGCAGACGACGGCCCTGCCCGCTCCGCTGAGCGCGGCGGCGTCGTTCGACCCGGCGATCGCCCGCGCCTACGGCGGGGTCGAGGGCCGGGAGACCCGCAACGTGGGCCGTAACACCATGGAGGGCCCAGACGTCGACATCGCTCGGACCCCGCTCAACGGGCGAACGTTCGAGGCCTACGGCGAAGACCCTTATCTGGCCGGGCAGATCGGCACCGCGAACGTCCAGGGCATCCAATCCCAGGGTGTCATCGCCATGCCCAAGCACTACGTGGCGAACAACCAGGAGACCGATCGCGACACGGTCAACGAGCTGATCGATGACCGGACGATCCACGAGATCTACGTGGCCCCCTACGAGACGGTCGTCCAGCAAGGGCGTCCCGGGTCGATCATGTGCGCGAAGAACAAGGTCAACGGCGTGTACGCGTGCGAGCAGCAGGCGCTGTTGCAGGGCGTGCTGAAGGACGACTTGGGTTTCGACGGGTTCGCCGTCTCCGACTTCTCCTCGTGCCACGACACGGTGGGCTGCGCCACCGGCGGCCTCGACATGGAGCTGCCGTCGGCCACCTACTACGGCGACGCGCTCAAGGCGGCCGTGCAGGCCGGCACGGTGAGCATGGCGAACCTCGACGACCACGTGCACCGCATCATCGCGACGATGTTCCGGTTCGGTCTGTTCGACCGTCCACAAGGGACAGTCACGCCGATCGACGTCGCCGGTGATGGTGCGGTCGCGAAGACCGCGGCCGAGGCCGGCACGGTGCTGTTGAAGAACTCGGGCGGCGTCCTGCCGCTGCAGACCGGCCGGTCGGTTGCCGTTATCGGGCCGAGCGCTGCGACCGCGATGACCGGAGGGGGCGGCAGCGCAGGGGTCGCGCCGCTCTACTCGGTGAGCCCGCTCGATGCGATCAGCCGCCGAGGCGTCGCGGTCAACTACGCGCAGGGCATGGGCCCGGTCGACCTCGGCCCGCAGCCGGCGTTGCCGTCCTACACCGTCGCCGCGGAGAACGGCGCGCAGGGATGGACCGCGCGCTACTACGCGAACCCGACGTGGTCCGGCGATCCGGCCCTGACCCGGATCGACCAGAACGTCGAGATGGACCCGAGCGGTGGCCCGCCGGCGCCCGGCCTGCCGAACAGCTGGTCGGTGCGGTGGACCGGAACGTTCACCGCGCCGGTCACCGGCGACTACACGTTCCACCTCACCAACCACGCCCGCGCCGGCCTGTACCTGGACGGCACGCAGGTGATCAACAACGGCGGCGGCTTCCCGGGCACGACCAAGTCGGTGACGGTGCACCTGGACGGCGGCACCCAGCACGCGATCCGGGTCGACTGGGCCAACCCCAACGGCCAGGCGATGATCGAGCTGGCCTGGACACCGCCCGCCGACACCCCCAACGTCGGCATCGAGCAGGCGGTCGCCGCCGCGAAGAAGTCCGACGTCGCCGTGGTCTTCGCCAGCAACAAGGACACCGAGGCGATCGACCGCACCGGCCTGTCGCTGCCCGGCTACCAGGACCAGCTGATCTCGGCGGTCGCGGCGGCCAACCCGCACACCGTGGTGGTGCTCGACACGGGCGGCCCGGTGCTGATGCCCTGGTTGAACAGCGTGGCCGGCGTGCTCGAGGCCTGGTACCCGGGCGAGGAGGACGGCAACGCTGCGGCCGCGGTGCTCTACGGCGACGTCGATCCGGGCGGACGGCTGCCGATCACGTTCCCGAAGAGCCTCGCTGACACACCGGCCAACACGCCGGCGCAGTACCCGGGCGTGAACGGGGTGGCGACCTACTCCGAGGGGCTCGACGTCGGCTACCGGCACTACGACGCGAGCGACATCGAGCCGCTGTTCCCGTTCGGGTACGGCCTGTCGTACACGACGTTCGAGCTCACCGGCCTGGAGGTCCACGGGAGCGACGTGTCGGTGGACGTCCGCAACACGGGGCACCGGACCGGCTCGCAGGTGGTGCAGGTCTACGTGACCGACCCGGCGTCGGCCGGGGAGCCGCCCCGGCAACTCAAGGGCTTCGCCAAGGTGTCGCTGCGTCCCGGTCAGGACCGCCGGGTGCACATCCGGCTGGACGACCACGCGTTCGCGCACTGGGACACCGCATCCCAGTCGTGGCAGACCCCGCGGGGGACGTACACGGTCTCGGTCGGGACGTCCTCGCGCGACCTGCCGCAGACGGCACAGGTGCGCCTCCCATAGGACGTGTCTCCCAAGTCCATGCTCTGCTGCGCGACGCTCAGGCACGCGATCTGCTGCGTTGTCGTCGTCGCCGATACAACAGCGGTATCGGCTCCTCCTCCGCCTTGCAGCTCACGCACCTGGCCGCCGCTCGCGACGAGCGGGACTTGGGAGACGCGTCCTAGGCGTCACAGCGGCTGGCGTCCGAGCAGGAAGCCGCGCCGATTCAGGAAGTCGGCCAGGTGGTCGCCGTGCTCGGGACAGGCGAGCCAGTGCTTCACGCGCGTCGCGTCGTGCAGCCGCGGGTTGCGCCAGGTGAGGTCCTCGGTGGCCGGCGCTCGGCAGCCTTTCGCCGAGCAGCGCGGTGCGTCCTCACCGAGCTGGTCCATAAGGAGCATCCTGCCGCACAGCCCGGCTCGTCCCGTACCGTGAAGCGCAGAACGAACAGCGCCGAGCCCCAGGAGAACCGGAGAACCCGTGACGGATCAACCCGCCCGCACCCCTGCCGCCGACGCCACCTCGCTCGAGCGGGTGATGTTCGAGGTCAAGCGCGTCATCGTCGGCCAGGAGCGGATGGTCGAGCGGATGATGGTCGGCCTGCTGGCTCGCGGGCACTGCCTGCTCGAGGGCGTGCCCGGCGTCGCCAAGACGCTGGCCGTCGAGACTCTGGCCCGCACGGTCAGCGGTACCTTCGCCCGGCTGCAGTTCACCCCGGACCTGGTGCCGTCCGACATCGTCGGCACCCGGATCTACCGGCCCGGATCCGAGCGTTTCGACACCGAGCTGGGACCGATCTTCGCCAACTTCGTGCTCGCCGACGAGATCAACCGGGCTCCGGCCAAGGTGCAGTCGGCGCTGCTCGAGGTCATGGCCGAGCGGACCGTCTCGCTGGGCGGGCAGAAGTATCCGGTGCCCGCACCGTTCCTGGTGCTCGCGACGCAGAATCCGATCGAGAGCGAGGGCGTGTACCCGCTGCCCGAGGCGCAGCGCGACCGCTTCCTGATGAAGATCAACGTCGACTATCCGACGGCGGCCGAGGAGCGCGAGATCGTCTACCGGATGGGCGTCGAGCCGCCGACCGCCAATGCCGTGCTCACGACCGACGAGCTGGCCCGGCTGCAGGCGACCACCGGGCGGGTGTTCGTGCACCACGCGATCGTCGACTACGTGGTGCGCCTCGTTCTGGCAACCCGTAACCCCGGCCAGCACGGCATGAGCGATGTCGCGCAGTGGGTGTCCTACGGGGCCAGCCCTCGCGCGAGCCTCGGGCTGATCGCCGCCGGCCGGGCGCTGGCGTTGCTGCGCGGGCGCGACTACGTGCTGCCGCAGGACGTGCTGGACGTCGCGACCGACGTGCTGCCGCACCGCATGGTGATGTCCTACGACGCCATCGCCGACGGCATCCCGGCGCTGCATGCCGTTCGCCGGGTGCTGCAGACGGTGCCGCTGCCGCAGGTGGCGCCCCGGCAGCGCTCCGGCGGCGCGGCGCAGCAGCTCGTGTACGGCCAGGGCACGTCCTCGCAGACCTCGGCAGGTGCCACCGGCGGCTGGGAGCGCACCGCGTGACCCCTGCGCCGGACCCGCTCCCGACGCTCGACAAGGCGCCGGCCGAACCGTTGCTCCGCCGCCTGGAACTCGTCGTCCGCAACAAGCTGGACGGCCTCCTGCAGGGCAACTACCTGGGGCTCGTCCCGGGACCGGGCAGCGAGACGGGCGACTCGCGGCTGTACGTCCCGGGCGACGACGTGCGCCGCATGGACTGGCCGGTCACGGCCCGGACGATGGTGCCGCACGTCCGGCAGACCATCGCCGACCGTGAGCTCGAGACGTGGGTGGTCGTCGACCTGTCGCCGAGCCTGGACTTCGGCACCGCTCGCACCGAGAAGCGCGAGCTGGCGTTGGCGGCACTCACCGCGGTGGTGCACCTGACCGTGCGCGGCGGCAACCGGGTCGGCGCCATCGCCAGCACGGGGGAGCAGACCGTGCGCATCCCGGCGCGGGGCGGCACCGCGCACGCGCGGCACCTGATGCGCACCATCGCGTCGGTGCCGCCCGCGCAGGAGGGCCAGCGGGGTGATCTCGCCGCGATGCTGGAACAGCTGCAGCGCCCACCACGACGGCGCGGCCTGGTCGCCGTCGTGTCCGACTTCCTCGGCGATGCCGACTGGGAGCGCCCATTGCGGGCGCTGTCTGACCGGCACCAGTTGCTCGCGGTCGAGATCGTCGACCCGCGTGAGCTCGAGCTGCCGGCCGCCGGGTTGATGACGTTCGTCGACCCGGAGAGCGGCGACCAGGTGGAGGTGCAGACCTCCAGCGCCGAGCTGCGTCGTCGCTACGCCGACGCCGCGGCCGAGCAGCGCGCGCAGATCGCGACGATGCTGCGCCACGCCAGCGCGGGCCACCTGCAGCTGCGCACCGATCGCGACTGGCTCACCGACATCGTCAAGTTCGTCATCGCCCGACGCAAGACACTCGGCACCGCGGCGGTGCGCTGATGCACTTCGTCGCCCCGATCTGGCTATTACTGCTGCTCGTTATCGCGGGGGTCGCGGGTGTCTACGCAGTGCTTCAGCTGCGGCGCACGAAGTACGTGGCCCGGTTCAGCAACGTCGACCTGCTGGCCTCGGTGGCTCCGCGCCGGCCGGGCTGGCGGCGGCACCTCACGTTCGCGCTGCTGCTGATCGGACTGTCGGTGCTCACCGTCGGGGTCGCCCAGCCGACGGCCGCGGTGAAGGTGCCACAGGATCGCGCGACCGTCATGCTCGCCATCGACGTGTCGTTGTCGATGGACGCGACGGATGTGTTGCCGAACCGCTTTCTCGCGGCCAAATCGGGAGCGAGGTCGTTCGTCGACCTGCTGCCGCCGCGCCTCAACGTCGGCCTGGTGAAGTTCGGCGGCAACGCCTCCGTCGTGGTGACCCCGACGATCAACCGCGACCAGCTCAAGAAGGCGATCGACGATCTGAAGGAGCAGGACTCCACGGCCATCGGCGAGGCGATCGAAACCTGCCTCGACGCGATCAAGACATTCAGCAGTCAGACGACGGCCAAGGACGACAAGCCGCCGCCGGCGCGCATCGTGCTGCTCAGCGACGGCGCCTCCAACAAGGGCCGCTCACCGTCGCAGGCGGCCGCGGACGCCAAGGCGGCCGGTGTGCCGGTGTCGACGATCGCGTTCGGCACCGACTCCGGCACGGTCGACCTGCCCGGTTACGGGCCGCAGCCGGTGCCCGCCGACAAGACGACCCTGCGGGCGGTCGCTGACGCCACCGGTGGCACCTTCCACACCGCGGCCTCGGCCGAGGAGCTTCGCTCGGTGTACTCGAACATCGGCTCGCAGATCGGCTACACCACGGTGCACAAGGTGGTCGCCTGGCGGTTCCTGGTGATCGGGATGTTCTTCACGCTTGCCGCGGCCGGCGCCTCACTGCTCTGGTCCGGACGCCTGGTCTGACGTTCACGCCCACGCGTCGAGTACCAGCTTGCCCGTTGACGAGCGATCCAGCAGCGAGCGGTGCGCGTCGGGCACCTGGTCCAGCGAGTAGGTGCCGCCGACGACCGCGCGCAGCTCTCCGCGGGCCAGCAGGTCGAGCAGATCGGTAACGGCAACGGCCAGCAGCTCGGGCCGGCGGGTGAGATGCGCCAGCCAGAAGCCGATCACCGCTGTGCTGTGCGCCATCAGGCTGGCCGGCGCGACCGGCGTCGGCGGCTGGCGTCCGGCCATTCCGAACACCGCGAGCCGCCCGAGCGGCGCGAGCGCGGCGAGGCTCTGGTCGAAGACCAGCCCGCCGGTCATCTCCAGGACGATGTCCACGCCGTGGCCGCCGTTGGCCTCGCGGAGCGCGTCGCGCAGGTTGTCGGTCGTCGAGTCGACCGCCACGTCAGCACCGAGGTCAAGGGCGAGCCGGCGCTTGTCCTCGGTCGACGCCATGGCGATCACCCGCCCGGCGCCCCATCGCTTGGCCAGCTGCACCGCGATCGTCCCGACCCCGCCCGCCGCGGCATGCACGACGACACTCTCGCCGGTCTGCAGGTGCGTGCTGGTCTTGAGCAGGTGCCACGCGGTCGCGCCCTGGACGAGCGTCGAGAGGGCGGCGCCGTCGCTGACGCTGTCGGGCACGGGGAACGTACGGCGTGGATCGATCGCGACGCGCTGCGCGTACCCGCCGTTGCCGACCAGCCCGAGGCGGCGCTCGCCGTCCGGCCCGCGTACGACGACCTCGCCGCCGGGGATGAACGGCAGCGTCTGCTTGGCCAGGTAGCTGTCCTCGGTCTGATGGGTGTCCGCGTAGTTGATGCCGGCCGCGATGATGTCGAGCACCTGCTGGCCGTCCCGGGGTTGGGGATCCGGGAGATCAGTGACCGCCAACGTCTCCGGCCCACCGAATTGCGTGATCTGGATACCTCGCATCAATGCACTCTAAACCGAGCCTCGAGTCGCATCGGCTAACGTGCGTGCCGTGAGCAGATCTGTTCTCGTCACGGGTGGAAATCGCGGCATCGGGCTCGCCATCGCCCAGGCCTTCGCGGCGGGCGGCGACAAGGTCGCGGTGACGCACCGGGGCAGCGGCGCGCCCGAGGGGCTGTTCGGCGTCGAGTGCGACGTCACCGACGGCCCCGCGGTCGACGCCGCGTTCAGCGCGGTCGAGGCGGAGCAGGGCCCCGTCGAGGTGCTGGTCGCGAATGCCGGCATCACCGACGACATGCTGTTGCTGCGGATGGGCGAGGAGTCGTTCACCCGCGTCATCGACGCCAACCTGACCGGCGCCTACCGGGTCGCCAAGCGCGCGACGTCGGGCATGTTGCGCGCCCGCCGCGGCCGGATGATCTTCGTATCGTCCGTGGTCGCCCTGCTCGGTTCGCCCGGGCAGGCCAATTACGCGGCGAGCAAGGCCGGGTTGATCGGCCTGGCGCGGTCCATCGCCCGTGAGCTGGGCGCCCGCAGCATCACCGCGAACGTCATCGCGCCCGGCTTCATCGACACCGACATGACGGCCGAGCTCACCGACGACCGCAAGGCCGAGATCCTGGCCAGCGTGCCGCTGCGCCGGTACGGCAATGTCGACGAGATCGCCGGTACCGCGCTGTTCCTCGCCTCGGAGCCGGCCGCCTACATCAACGGAGTGGTGCTGCCGGTCGACGGCGGCCTCGGAATGGGGATATGACAGTGGGCCTGCTCGACGGCAAGCGGCTGCTGATCACGGGTGTGATCACCGACCAGTCGATCGCGTTCTCGGTGGCGCGCGTGGCGCAGGAACAGGGCGCGCAGGTCGTCCTCACCGGCTTCGGGCGGATGTCGCTGGTCGAGCGCGTCGCGAAGAAGCTGCCGCACCCGGCGCCGGTCATCGAGCTCGACGTCACCTCCGAGGAGCAGCTGGCCGGGCTCGCCGACTCGGTGCGCGAGCACGTCGACGGGCTGGACGGCGTGCTGCATTCGATCGGGTTCGCGCCGGCGTCCTGCCTCGGCGGCGGCTTCCTCGATGCACCGTGGACGGACGTCGCCACCGCTGTCCAGGTGTCGACGTACTCGTTCAAGTCTCTTGCCGTCGCCGCGCTGCCGCTCATCGGCGATGCCGGTGGGTCGATCGTCGGCCTGACGTTCGACGCCACCGTCGCCTGGCCCGCCTACGACTGGATGGGCGTCGCCAAGGCGGGCCTGGAGTCCGCATCGCGCTACCTGGCCCGCGAGCTGGGTCCCCGCAAGATCAGGGTGAACCTGATCGCGGCGGGGCCGATCCGGACGATGGCCGCCAAGAGCATCCCCGGCTTCAGCGCGTTCGAGGACGCGTGGGACGGCCGGGCCCCGATCGGCTGGGACAACTCCGACGCCGAGCCGGTCGCGCGCACCGCGGCCGTGCTGCTCTCGGACTGGATGCCGGCCACCACCGGCGAGATCGTCCACGTCGACGGCGGCTTCCACGCGATGGGTGTGTAGTTGCCCTTCGACGCGTTGCTGCTGCTGTCGTTCGGCGGACCTGAGAGCCCCGACGACGTGCTGTCGTTCCTGCGCAACGTGACGCGGGGGCGCGGCATCCCGGATTCGCGTCTCGCGACCGTTGCCGAGCACTACCAGCACTTCGGCGGCGTCTCACCCATCAACGCCCAGAACCGCGCGCTGCTCGCCGCCATCGAGCAGGACTTCGCCGGACACGGCATCGGGTTGCCGCTGTATTGGGGCAACCGCAACTGGCACCCGTTCGTGGCTGACGCGGTGCGGCAGATGCGCGACGACGGGGTGCGCCGAGCCCTGGTGTTCGCGACGAGCGCGACGGCGTCCTACTCGAGTTGCCGCCAGTATCGCGAGGACCTGGCCGCCGCCCAGCTCGACGGCGCCCCGGAGCTGGTGAAGCTGCGGCACTACTTCGATCACCCCGGGTTCGTCGAGGCGAACGCGTCCGGTGTTCGCTCGGCGTTGGCGGAGATGCCAGAGGCGCGGCTGGTGTTCACCGCCCATTCCGTCCCGGTGGCGATGAACGAGACGTCCGGACCTACAGGCCGGCTGTACCTGGCCCAGCAGCGCGAGACGGCCCGGCTGGTCGCTGAGACGGTGCGAGGCCCCGGCGCGGAGTTCGACCTGGTATGGCAGTCGCGGTCCGGGCCGCCACAGGTGCCCTGGCTCGAGCCGGACATCAACGACCACCTGCGCTCGCTCGCGGTGGGCGGCGTGCGATCCGTGATCGTGAGCCCGACCGGGTTCGTCTCCGACCACCTCGAAGTCGTCTGGGACCTCGACACCGAGGCCCGCCAGACCGCCACCGAGCTCGGGCTGGCGTTTCGCCGGGCGGCCTCGGCCGGGACGCATCCGGCGTTCGTGGCGATGGTGCGCGAACTCGTCCAGGAGGAGATCGCCGGTGGGCCGCGCGCCTCGCTGGGCGAGCTCGGCATCTGCGGCCTGGACTGCCCGCTGACGTGCTGCCCGGCGCCGGTCAGCGCTGCTCGCGCTGGAACAAGGTGAGCAGTAGCAGCAGCGAGGGCACGAGCAGCGCCAGGCCGACGGCCACGGCGAGGGCGGTCGCGTGCAGGGTGGCCGGCAGGGCCTGGGCCTGCGATACCGGCAGGCCGGGTAGCAGCTGCGGATAGCGGGCGATGCCCCAGCCCCAGACGATCGCGGCCACGGCGAGCCCGGCCGCGGCCCGAGCGACCAGGTAGCGACGAACCGCCACGAGCCCGAGCGCGGCACAACCGGCCGCCGCCGAGGTGACGACGAGTGGCGCGGCGCGGTGGGTCAGGCCGTGATACAGCGACGGAGCATCGGCCCGCGCGACCAGCACCCCGGCCAGCGACAGCGCCCCGGTGATCGCGCCGCTCGCCAGGGCCCGGCGCCGGAACCACTCAGCCGGATCGGGATGTGCCTGCTCGCGACCTTTGCTCTGCTTACCGATACGCATCACCTGGGCCCGGCGCGCATCACCGGTGAGGTAGACGGCGGCCAGGAACGCGCAGGCGCTCGCGGCCAGCGCGCCGGTGAGCAACGAGCTCGGATTGAGCCAGCTACCGACGACAGCCCCGGCCGCGATGCCCGGCGGCACCCGGTCCGACGCGATGGCCCCGGCCATGGCGCCGAGGAAGAACGGCGTCATGAGCGACGAGACGGCGAAGGTCACGCCGAACGCGCGCCGCTGCCGCGGGGTGGCGACCGCCTTGCGGAATGCGAACGCCGCACCGCGCCCGATGACTCCGAGCGCGACGAGCATCAGCGGCAGCCAGAGCGTCGAGGCCACGGCCGAGAACACCGGCGGGAAGCACGTCCACAGCAGGACGAGCACGAAGATCAGCCATACGTGGTTGGCCTCCCACACCGGGCCGATCACATGCTCCATCAACACTCGCCGGCGCCGTCCGTCCGGGCCGGCACCGGCGAGCAGGTCCCAGATGCCGGCGCCGAAGTCGGCCCCGGCGAGCAACGTGTACGCGGTCGCCGAGCACCAGATCACCACGAGCAGCCCAGTCGCGAGGGACATCGTCACACCACCGCGTAGCCGTCGACGTCGGCGTCCTGGGGCGCACCCGGCACCGGGGTGTCGCGAGTCATCCGGCGCAGCACCGTGACCAGCACAACCGTGAGCACCGCGTAGACGGCGAGCAGCACCGGCAGTCCCCAGCCGACGCCGCGCGCGGGATTGACCGCCGCCGACGTCTTCAGCAGCCCGTACACGACCCAGGGCTGGCGGCCCACCTCGGTGACGATCCAGCCGGCCTCCATAGCCATGACGGCGGCGACCCCGCTCACCGCGACGGCCCGCAGGAACCACAGCGTGCGCGGCAGCCGGTGCCGGCGCCAGGCCGTCCACCCGAACCAGGCGCCGAGCGCGAGCAGTCCGAACCCGATGCCGACCATGGTGTCGAAGGCCAGGTGGACGATCGCAACGGGTGGGCGCAGCGCCGGCGGCACGGTCTCCAACCCGGTGATGACGCCGTTCGTGTTGAAGTGGACGAGCAGCGACAAGCCGCTCGGGATGTGCAGGGCGCCGCGGAGCGAGTCGCCGATGTAGACGCCCCCGATCGACAGGTCGGCATGGGAGCCGGTGCGGAACAGGCCCTCCATCGCGGCCAGCTTGATCGGCTGGTCTTCGGCGACGTAGCGGGCCGCCCAGTCGCCGACCACCACCTGCACCGGGGCGGCCAGCGCGCCCAGGCCGAGCGACAGGCGCAGGCCGAGCCGGTGATAGGCATCGTCGCGTCCGCGCAGCATCGCCACCGCGTACACGGAGGCGGTGAGGAACCCGGTGACCATGATCGCCGCGAGCAGCATGTGCGTGGTCTCGGGCCAGGTCGCCTTGTTGAAGATCGCCTTCCACGGATCGACGGCCACCACCTTGCCGTTCTCCTCGCGGAAGCCCTGCGGGCTGTTCATCCAGGCATTGGCGGTGACCACGAAGAACGCGGACAGCGTTCCGGCGACGACGATCGGGACGCCGGCGAGCAGGTGCGCGCGGGGCGAGAGCCGATCCCAGCCGTAGAGGTAGATGCCGAGGAAGATCGCCTCGATGAAGAACGCGAATCCCTCGATGGCGAACGGCAATCCGATCACCGAGCCGTAGTGGTCCATCAGCCCCGACCACAGCTGCCCCATCTCGAAGGACAGGATCGTTCCGGACACGGCGCCCACAGCGAACAGCACGCCGAGCGCCCGGGCCCAGCGCCGGGCCAGCAGTCGGTAGACCGGGTCGCCCGTGCGTTGCCCGCGCCACTCGGCGAACAGCACCAGCGCGGGCAGGCCGACGCCCAGGCAGGCCAGCACGATGTGCCAGCCGAGCGAGAAACCCATCTGCGAGCGCGGGGCGATGTCGGCGACGGCGAGGACCACGACGGTCTCCTTCTTCTACGCTCTGTAGAACCTCTACGTTTTGTAGAATAACCCCGTGGCGAAGCACGGAGAGCTCGAGGGCGCGGTGCTGGCGGTGTTGTGGGACACATCCGACGGCGCCACCGCTCGCGACGTGCTGGCCGCGCTGCCCGGGCCGGAGCTGGCAATCACCACCGTGCTGACCGTGCTGGACCGCCTGCAGCGCAAGGGAATGGTGCGTCGCTCACGTGAAGGGCGCTCGCACCGCTACTTCGCCGCCCGCTCGCGCGAGGACTACCTGAGTGACGTGATGGCCGAGGCGCTCGGCCGTTCCGACGACCGCGCCGCCGTGCTGGCCCGGTTCGTCGGATCGATGCCGGAAGAGGACACCGAGGCGCTGCGCCGCCTGCTGCGGCGGCGGCCGACGTGATCGCGGCCGCGGTGGTGCTGGGCACGCTGGCGGTACTGCTGGCCGGACCGGTGCCGGCTCGGCTGACCCGGGCGGCCTGGCCGGCCCGCCGTCCGGTGGCCGCACTCGTGGTGTGGCAAGCGATCGGACTCGGGGGTGGCCTGTCGCTGCTGGGGGCGTTCGCGGCGCTGGCCGCTTGGCGCTCGGCTCGCTGGATCGGGGTCGCCGCCTTCGGGGCGACGCTGTTGTGGCTGGTCGCGGTGCTGATCACGTCGACGGTGCGGGTCGTGCTGGCCCGCCGGCGGCATCGCTACCTGCTCGACCTGCTGGCCGAACGTGAGCGCTCCGGGGTCACCGTGCTGGCCCACCCGGCGCCGGCCGCGTACTCGGTGCCCGGTCGGCGCTCGCGCATCGTCCTGTCGCGTGGCACGTTCGACCTGCTTGCCCCGGACGAACTCGACGCCGTCATCGCCCATGAGCGCGCCCACCTGCGCCAGCACCATGACCTCGTCGTCCAGCCGTTCGTCGCGTGGCGGCGCAGCTTCCCGTTCCTGCCTGCGGCGGCCGACGCGGCCCGCGCCGTCGAGCAGCTCGTCGAGTTCCTCGCCGACGACGCCGCCCGGTCGCGAGTAGGCAACGCGGCGCTGGACGGCGCGCTGGCCACCATGGCCGACGAGGGCTACGACGTGGCCGCTCGCCGCCGTCGCCTCTATTCCGAGGCGGCGTTGTAGCCGGCGAGGCGGGCTCGACGCACCGCGGTGGCGAGCGGGCGCAGCGCATCGGTGCGGGCGGCGATACCGGTGCGGTCGATGGCCCCGCCGGTGGGGTCCAGCGCGGCGACGTCGAGCACCGCTTGCAGCCGTTCGGCCTGCGCGACGAGACGCACCGCCGGCGACGGGAACCCCGGCGGCAGGTTCAGCCGCTCGCCGGCCCGCCGGGCATCGGCCAGGGCGTCGGTCACGTCGTCGATCCAGCGCGCGACCTCAGCTGCGGCCAGCGCGCTCGCCGCCTCGCGGATCGCCTCGGTGAGCTCGTGCTGGGCGTCGGGGACGGACAGCGGGTCCGGCGGCGGGGGGTCGACCTGGAACGCGTGCCAGGTGACCGCGGTGGGCGCGCTGCTCGGATGGCGCTCGATGACGTCGGGCACCAGCCCGAGACCGCCCCCGTACGCCGCCTCCCCGGCGTCCAGCGCGCCGCTGCGGAACTCCGCCGGACCGGGCAGCCCGCGCACGTCGCCGGCCACGGGTAACACCAGCCGCACCGTCCCACCGGTACGCCGCCACGTGATCAGCGCTTCGCTCAGCGGCGCCGGCCCGTCGCCGAGCCCCTCGACGTGATGCGGTGCGTCGTCGCCGACGGTAGCCCGCAGCACCTCGTCGGACGCGGCGTCGCCGGCCAGCCAGGCCGAGGTCCACGCGACGAGCGCACCGGCCCGCAACCGCGTCATCCTCGCCCCATACCGTGATTCTCCGATACGCCCGCGCGTGCCCTACACACGACTCACGTCCGGCCGCGCTAGCGTCGCTGGTCGTGCCCGACTACAGCGCTGATGTTCTGGCCGAGGGCCGGCGGCGTCGCCGGACGGTTCCCGAGGTCGAGGCTGAACCCGGTCTGGTAGTCGAGACCGCCGACGGCCGATTCTGCGGCGCGGTGGTCGGCGTCGGGCGGGCCGTCGATGCCGGCGAGCGCCGCGACATCGTCACGCTCGAGGACCGCCACGGCAGGACCCGAGTCTTCCCGTTGTTGCCGGCCGCCTTCCTGCTGGACGGCCAACCGGTGACGCTCGTCCGGCCGGCGGTCGTGGCCGATCGCAAGCCCCGAGCGCGTACGGCGTCCGGATCGTTCGCCGTGTCCGCCGCGCCGGCGCGGGTGGCTCGGGCGAGCCGCATCTGGGTCGAGGGCGTCCACGATGCGGCGCTGCTGGAACGCATCTGGGGAGACGACCTGCGCGTCGAGGGCGTCGTCGTGGAGCCCATCGACGGAATAGACCACCTCGCGGAGCGGATCGAGGAGTTCGGCCCGGCCGCCAACCGTCGGATCGGCGTGTTGGTCGATCACCTCGTGGCCGGCAGCAAGGAGACCCGCATCGTCGCCGCGGTGCGCGGCGAGTTCGTCCACGTCACCGGGCACCCGTACGTCGACGTATGGCAGGCCGTGAAGCCGGCGGCGCTGGGTATCGAGCGGTGGCCGGACGTGGCTCGCAACGTGAACTGGAAGGACGGCATCTGCGCCGCACTCGGGGTCAGCGACCCGCGCGAGATGTGGCGCCGGGTGCTCGCGAGCGTCGACAGCTACGCCGACGTCGAGGTGCCGTTGCTGCGTGCCGTCGAGGAGCTGATCGACTTCGTGACGGCCGGCGCCGGGGAGGCGTGACGCATCCGAGACCCGTTCGTGCCACGATGAGGTCGTGCCTGCATGGTTGATCTGGGTGATCGCGGCCGGGGTGCTCGCCGGTGCCGAGACGCTGTCCCTCGACCTGGTGTTGATCATGTGCGCCGGGGGAGCGGCCGGCGGTGCCATCACGGCGGCGGCCGGGGGAGGCGCCGTGTTGCAGGTGATCGTTGCCATCGTGAGCGCGGCCCTGCTGCTGGGCGTCGTCCGGCCGGTGGCCAAGCGGCACCTGATCGGCATCGGCACGCATCAGACCGGCTCGGCGGCGCTGGTCGGCAAGCAGGCAATCGTGCTCAGTGCCGTCGACGCGCACGACGGTCGGGTACGCCTCAACGGGGCGGAGTGGTCGGCCCGCTCCTACGACCGCACCCAGTCGCTCGCCGTCGGGGAGACGGTGCGCGTCATGGAGATCGACGGCGCGACGGCGGTCGTGTGGCAAGAGCCCTGATCTGATTCTCATACTTTGGAAGGACGCTGAGTTATGGCCGTCTTGATCGCGGTTCTCGTGGTCGCAGTCGTGGCGCTGATCGTGCTGTTGCGCAGCGTGCGGATCGTGCCGCAGGCGCGTGCCGCCGTCGTCGAGCGCCTCGGCCGCTACGTGCGCACGCAGGGGCCGGGCGTAGCGGTGTTGCTGCCGTTCGTCGACCGGATGCGCCCGCTGATCGACCTGCGCGAGCAAGTGGTCAGCTTCCCGCCGCAGCCGGTCATCACAAGCGACAACCTGACCGTGGCGATCGACTCGGTCATCTACTTCCAGGTCACCGACCCGCGGGCGGCCAGCTATGAGATCCAGAACTACATCCAGGCCGTCGAGCAGCTGACGATCACCACGCTGCGCAACGTGGTCGGTGCGCTCAACCTGGAGCAGGCGCTCACCAGCCGCGACGAGATCAACACCAGGCTGCGAGGTGTGCTCGACGAGGCCACCGGGCCCTGGGGCATCCGGGTCGCGCGCGTGGAGATCAAGGCGATCGACCCGCCGCCGTCCATCCAGGACGCGATGGAGCAGCAGATGCGGGCCGACCGGAACAAGCGGGCCCTGATCCTGACCGCCGAAGGTCAGCGGGAGTCGGCGATCAAGACGGCCGAGGGGCAGAAGGCCTCGCAGATCCTCGCCGCCGAGGGTGAGAAGCAGGCCGCGATTCTGGCGGCCGAGGCCGAGCGCCAGTCACGCATCCTGCGTGCCGAAGGCGAGCGGGCCGCCCGTTACCTGACGGCCCAGGGCCAGGCCAAGGCCATCGAGACGACGTTCAACGCGATTCACGAGGCCAAACCCGACCCGGCGCTGCTGGCCTACCAGTACCTGCAGACGCTGCCGCAGATCGCGCAGGGCGACGCCAACAAGATGTGGATCGTGCCGAGCGAGTTCAGCAAGGCGTTGGAAGGGCTCTCGCGGCTGACCGGTGCCGAGGGCGGCGGCGACAGCGGCGGGGACAAGCCGTCGTGGCTGGAAGCGACGACCACGGTTGCGGGCACCGGCGAGAAGATCGATACGAGCGACTGGTTCGACTCCAAGCTGCCACCGGCCAGCGAGCAGCCCGAGGCGGTCAACCTGCGCGCGTCCGACCTGGACTCCGACTCGCTGGCCGCGCGGGCGGGCATTCCGCCGGCGCCCGCTTTTGGTGAGACGACGCTCAGCACCCCCGAGGCCCTGCTGCCGCCGGCCGACCCGACTGACCCGACCACCCCGCCCGCCTGACCGACTCGCCCCTGAGTTGTTCGACCTCGGACGGCCAGAGCCCGCCGAAGGTCGAGCAACGTCACACTCCAGGGGGTCTCGCGGTGCCGATCGTTATTGCAATAGGGTTGCAAGAGACGACCAATCGGCAGCGCGAGGGGGCACGCCAGCATGACCACCGTGGCCGGCGACCGGGTCCAACCTCGGTTGGCCCGCCTGCGCCGGGCGCTCACCCCGCACGAGTGGCGGCGGCTGGGTGGCATGGCCGCGGCCATCGTGGCCCTGCACGCCGTCGGCTTCGGGCTGCTGATCATGGTGATCGCCCCGGAGCACATGCAGCTCGGCGGGCAGACGTTCGGCGTCGGTCTGGGCATCACCGCCTACACCCTCGGCATGCGGCACGCCTTCGACGCTGACCACATCGCGGCCATCGACAACACGACCCGCAAGCTGATGCAGGAACGCACCCGGCCGCTCTCGGTGGGGTTCTGGTTCAGCCTCGGCCACTCGACGATCGTGTTCACGATGTGCGTGCTGCTCAGCTTCGGGGTGCGCTCGATCATCGGCGAGGTCAAGAACGACAACTCGACGCTGCACGACGTCACCGGCACGGTCGGGGTGAGCGTGTCCGGTGTCTTCCTGATGGTGCTGGGCGTGATCAACCTGGTGATCCTGGTCGGCATCGTCAAGGTGTTCCGCGAGATGCGCACCGGGCACTACGACGAAGAGACGCTCGAGACCATGCTGGCCGGGCGGGGCTTCCTCAACCGCATCCTCGGACGGGCCACCGCGGCCGTGCGCAAGCCGTGGCACATGTACCCGGTCGGGGTGCTGTTCGGGTTCGGCTTCGACACGGCCACCGAGATCTCGCTGCTCGTCCTGGCGAGCACCAGCGCGGCGCTGGCCCTGCCGTGGTACGCGATCATGTGCCTGCCGATCCTGTTCACGGCCGGCATGTGCCTCTTCGACACCATCGACGGATCGTTCATGAACTTCGCCTACGGGTGGGCATTCTCCAAGCCGATCCGCAAGGTCTACTACAACATGACCGTCACCACGCTGAGCGTGCTCGTGGCGATGGTGATCGGCGGTATCGAGCTGCTCGGCCTGCTCTCGGACAAGCTCGACCTGCACGGCGGCCTGTGGACGATCTTCGGCACCATCGGGGACTTCCAGTACACCGGCTACATCGTGGTCGGCGTGTTCGTGGCGACCTGGGCGGTGTCCTGGCTGATCTGGCACTACGGCCGGATCGAGGAACGCTGGTCGGCCGAGCCCGTCCTGGACGATTGAGCCGACTGGGCCGACTGAGTCAGAAACCGGTAGCGCACCAGGGAGCGACCGGTGTCGCGAACATGGCGTCGGCCCTGCGCAGTGCCCCAGGGGTGAGCTCGTCGACCCGTCCAGCGATGAGCTGGCTGTGCAGGCTGTAGCCGCCGAGGTAGGCCGCGGCCAGCGCGCGCTGGTGCAGGCGCAGGTCAGGTGTGTCCACTGTGGACGGTAGGCACTTGGCGCCGTCGGGGCCGCCGTCCAGCACGTAGCGCCCGGCCGCGAACCCGCCGATGTCGTCGTCGACGATCTCGAGCACCAGCCGGTCGGCCACCGAGTAGCGGCGGGTGCTGAGTGCGGCCGGGACATCGAGCAGCCGCAGCCATAGCCCGTCGGCGTAGTAGCTAAGACGCAGTGCGCGCGCATTGCCGAGCAGCCAGCGCACCGGCTCGTCGATCGGGCGGCGGTGGGTGGTGATCTGATCGACGAGGTCGAGGGAGGAGATGTAGGCCCACAGGTTCCGGTAGGCCGCGTCGGTAGCGGCACACAGGTCGAGGACCTCGATCGTCCCCGTTTCGGCTGAGTCGGTTGATCCGGGGACCCAGGTGACGAATCCGTCCGGACCGTCCGGTCCTTCGTGCAGGATGTGGTTTCGGACCTTGCCGTTGTAGAGGTTGTCGGGGTACCCGTCGAGGCCGAGTTGCCGTTGCCACCACCCGCGTGAGCGGTCGATGTTGCCGGCCCGGTGCTGGGCTGCGCGGGCGAAGATGTCAGTGGCCAGGCTGCCGAGTTCGGCCGCGCCGACCCGACGCACGGTCCCTTCGCCCGAGGGTGAGAGTGATGCACCTGGCGAGCGGGGGCTGAGCTCGTAGTACGCGGTGATCGTCGCCGGGGCGTAGCCGAAGCGCCAGTAGATGGCCCACTCGGCGGCCCACAGAATGCTGACGGCGTCGCCGCGGTCGCGGGCGGCGTGCAGGGAGTCGGTCAACATCGTGGTGAGCAAGCCGCGCCGGCGATGGGTGCCGGCCACGGTGACCATCGTGAGGCCGTCGGCGGACAGTGTTGTGTCGCTGCCCGGGACCGTGAGGTGGTACGGCCAGGAGCCCAGCGTGCCGACCCAGTTTCCTCGATCGCGCGCTCCCCAGAAGCGGTCGGGCAGCCAGTCCCGCCGCAGGGTGTCGATCCAGTTTCGGTGCTGCTCGTCCGCCGGGTTCTCGAGGAACGTGATGGCCATGGTCTCGACCCAGCCGGCTACTTCCTCGACGGGTACCGGGTGCACGATCTCGACGTCACTCATCCGCTCAGCTTCTCATCGCGCCCTGTCGGTTGCAGCCGAGTTACCGTCCGGTTCCGGGTACGCGGTCACGTCCGTCGCCTTGGCCGCGAGCCAGACGTCCCGACCGCGGGCGAGCCCCAGCTCGGCCACCGCCGGGGCGGTCACGTCGACGAGAGCGTCCGGCGGGCCGGACACGCTGAGCCGGATCCGGTCGGCCAGCGGGGCGAGCGTCTCGATCCGGCCCGGCCACAGATTGCGGGCACTGCCCGGATCCGGACGGCTCGTGTAGACCGTGACCGCCGAGGGGCGTACCGCGACCAGCGCGCGCCCGGACAGCTCAGCGTCCCCGATCATGATGACGCCGCCTTCGTCCAGGTCGACCCGGCCGCCGCACGCCGTGCCGGCGTAGAGGTTCACCCCGACGAGCGTCGCGACGTAGTCGGTGGCCGGACGGGCCGCGATGTCGTGCGGCGAGCCCTGCTGCACGATCGCGCCGCTCTCGAGAACGACGATCCGGTCGGCGAGCAGCAGCGCCTCGAGCGGATCGTGCGTGACGAGCAGAGTCGGCCCGTCGAAGGCGGCCAGGTGCCCGCGCAGCTCACCCTGCACGACCGAGCGGGTGCGCGCATCGAGGGCCGCGAGCGGCTCGTCGAGCAGCAGCAGCCCCGGCTCGGCGGCTAGCGCCCGAGCCAGCGCCACCCGCTGGGCCTGACCGCCGGACAGCTGCGGCGGTCGCCGCCGGGCCAGGTCGGCGGCGTCGAGCCGATCCAGCCACTGATGGGCCAACTGCCGCGCCGGGCCGCGCTCCAGGCCACGGGACCGCGGCCCGAAGGCCACGTTGTCGATCACCCGCATCCGGGGAAACAGCCGATAGTCCTGGAAGACGACGCCGACCTGCCGGTCGGCCGGATCGCGAAACGTCCGTTCGGTCGGGTCGTCCAGGACGTTGCCGTCCAGGGCGATGCGCCCGGCGGTGAGGGGCAGCAGCCCGGCGAGGGTGCGCAGGAGCGTCGTCTTGCCCGCCCCGTTGGGTCCGAGCACGGCGACGATCTCACCCGGTGGCACCCCGAGCCTGACATCGAGCTGAAACGCTCCGCGCTCGACGTGGACGTCGGCGGCCAGCCCCGCCAGCTTGGCCGTCACGTGCTCACCGCCGGGCGCAGCCACTGTTCGCGCAGCGCCGTCAGGATGACCAGGGCGATCGCGATCAGGACGAGGCTCAGCGCCTCGGCCTGCTCCAGGTTGTTCTCCAGGGCCCGCGAGATCAACGTCGGCATGACCTCGGTGTGGCCGGGGAGGCTGCCGTTGAAGGTGATCGTCGCCCCGAACTCGCCCAGCGCCCGGGCCCAGCACAGCACCGTCCCGGCCACCAGCGACGGACCGATCCCCGGCAGCGTGATGCGCCAGAACACGGTCAGCCGGGAGGCGCCGAGCGTCGCGGCGGCCTCTTCCAGGCCCCGGTCCGCCGCGCGGAACGCCCCCTCGGCGGTGATCACCAGGAACGGCATCGCCACGAACGTCTCGGCCACGACGACCCCGTACTTGGTGAACGGGAGCGTGAAACCGAACCACTGGTCCAGGTACCGGCCCACGACGCCGAAGCGACCCAGCGCCAGGAACAGCGCGACGCCGCCCACGACCGGCGGCAACACGAGCGGCATGGTGACCGCCGCCCGGACCAGGCCCAACCCGCGAAAGTGCAGCCGGGCCAGCATCCAGGCCAGCGGCACCCCGAACAGCAGCGAGGCCACGGTCGCCGCGGTGGCCGTCTGCAGCGACAGGGTCAGCGCCGACGACACGTCGGAGTCGGCGTAGAGCCCCCGCAGCCCGCTCCACGGCATCCGGATGAGCAACGCGATCGTCGGCAGGAGCAGGAAGGCCGCGCCGATGGCCGCCGGTGGAACAAGGAGCAAGGGAACGCCGCCCCCGACGGGCCGGCGCCGGGTCACGACGGTTTGCCGAACCCGGCCGCGGTGAGCACCGCCTTACCATCCGTTGACTGGACGTAGGCCACGAACGCGGCCGCGACCGCCGTGTTCTTCGACCCCTTGAGAGCGGCGATCGGGTAGGAGGTACTGGCATTCACCGCATCAGGAATGGTGATGCCCTTGACCTTGCTGCCGGCCGCCTTGACGTCGGTCACGTACACGATGCCGGCGTCGACCGCGCCGAGGGTGACCTTGGCGAGCGTCGACTTGACGTCGGCCTCGCGGGTGACCGGCTTGACGGTGAGGTGGGCGTTGGTGAGCACCGTCGCGGCGGTGGTCCCACACGGCACCTGCTCCTGGCACAACGCCACCTTCACCCCGGACTTGGCCAGGTCGGCGAGCGTGGTGACGTGACCCGGGTTGCTCGGCGGTACCGCGATCTCCATCTTGTTGACCGCGAACGTCGCGGACCCGGTCGCGTTCCCCTTGTCGGTGACGTCCTTCATGGTCTTGGTGGACGCCGACGCGAAGACGTCTGCCTGTACGCCCTGGTTGATCTGGGTGGCGAGGGTGGAGCTCGCGCCGAAGTTGAAGGTGACTTTGGCGCCGGGATGCGCCGCTTCGAACTGTTTGCCGAGCGTCGTGAAGGACTCGGTCAGCGACGCGGCCGCGAACACGGTGATGGAGCCGGTCAGGCGCAGGCCGCTACTCGCTCCGCCGGTGCCGCCTTCGGTGGAGCCGGGGCCCGGACTCGACGAACCGCACGCCACGAGCGATGCGGCGAGTGGCACGGCGATGAACAGGACGGGCACGCGGATACGCATGGTCACCTCTTCGGGATTTCGACGACGACATTGGTCGACTTGACTGCGGCGATGGCGGTGACGCCCGGCTCGAGCGCCAGCTCGTCGGCCGCCTCACGGCTCATCAGCGACACCAGCCGGTGCGGCCCGGCCTGGATCTCGACCTGGGCCATCACGGCATCGCGCACGACTCGCGTGACCAGCCCGGTGAAGCGGTTGCGCGCCGACTCCAGCACCACCGGCTGGACCTCGGGACGGGGTGCCGCCGCGGCCAGCTCCTCGGCCAGCTGGGCGAGCTCGGCGCCGTCGACCACGCTGTGGCCGCTGCCGTCGCGCAGGGTGGCGATCCGTCCGGCGTCCACCCAGCGACGAACCGTGTCGTCGCTGACGCCGAGGAACCGCGCTGCCTCACGCAACTTGTAGGCCGGCACGATCGGAATCCTAACCGCAGCCGCGGACCGATCGAGCTACAAGCCCCGCAGTTGCGCATCAGATCCAGTCGATCCGGTTGTGCAGGTAGACGTAGCCGATGAAGCTGATCGCGTCGATGAGCGTGTGCGCGATGGCCAGCGGCAGGACCCGGCGGGTGCGTTGGAACCACCAGCCGAAGATCAGCCCCATCACGAGGTTGCCGAAGAATCCGCCCCATCCCTGGTAGAGGTGATACGTGCCACGCAGCACGGCGCTCGCGCCCAGAGCGCGCGTATCGGACCAGCCCATTTGCCGCAGCCGGGTCAGCAAGTAGCCGACGACGACGATTTCTTCGAGGATGCCGTTCTGCGCCGCCTCGAGGACGAGCAGCGGCACGCGGTACCAGGTGCTGGGCAGGTCGACCACGGCGATGCTGGCGTTGATGCTGAGCTCGTGCGCGGCCCAGACCAGGCCGAGTCCGGGGAGGCCGATCAACGCGGCGAAGCCCATGCCCTGCAGGACGTCGCGGCGCGCGTGCAGCCAATCCAGGCCGATGCCGAGCCCCCGCCCGCCGGGCACCCGGGCGAGCAGTACGAGCGCCAAGGCCGCCGGCATCAAGCCGTTGAGCACGTCGGCCAGGTCGTCGGCCAGGTCCAGCCAGGGGTAGCGGGTGGCCGGCCCCGAGACGACGGTCGCCGTCGTCGCGGCGATGCCACCCTTGACGGTGATCTCGGCGCGGGCGTAGTACAGCAGCGCGTAGACGGCCGACAGGCCGAGCGAGACGCCGAGCACGGTCAGCACTTCCAGGCCGTACCGCGGCGGGTTCGCAGTCCCCGGTGCCTCGGTCGGTGTTCGAACGTCGGTCACCGGGACAGTGTGCCCGGCCTGATCGTTCAGGCAGCTGTGGGCTGGCGCAGCGAGACATCTGCGCACGCCTCGCACGCGCTCGCCGGGATGAGTCCGACCCGCATCAGGCCGGCGAAGACCGTGCAGCCGATGCAGAACGCGAAGACCGACTCGAGCGTCGCGGCGACGACGATCAGGCTGAGCAACGCCACGGCTACCCAATCCGCGCCGAAGCCGAAGTGCGCGACCACGGCGGCCAGCGACATCACCGCGCCCATGCCCTGGGCGAACCGTTTCGGCGGTCCCGGAACCGGCCGCGACGGGCCGAGGCGTGGTGCCGCGACCCGGGTCGCCAGCTGGCCGAGCGGGCTCAGCGTCGGCCCGGCGAGCACGCGGGCGACGAACCCGTAGGCGAGCGGCACGGTCAGCCACAGCCAGCCGAATCCGAGCGCCGCGCTGAGTAGGAGGGTGAGCAGGGCGAGGGTGAGCACTCCGGCGGCGACGGTGCGCGCCGCCAGCTCGTTCACCGGATTCGGGAAGCGGAACACGCAACAACCCTACCGCTCATATAGAGATGCAACCCACCGTTTCGACGGGCGGTGGGTGGTTCGCCGCCCTGGGTCGAACAACTCGCAGCGCCGCCGGTCGGCGCTCGAATCGGGGCATTTGGCTCGGCGCGCCACTACGGCTTGCGCGCCCCCCAGGTACATGCAATAAAGTTGTCTCTCGAAGAGGCGTGCGGCACATCCCTCCCGTGCCGCCGCCTCTTCCTATTCTTAATCCGCCGGAGGCGGATCCCTGGACCACCCACTCGCTTCGCTTCGGGGTGGATCCCGGGAGTCCGCACCGCGACTTCGTCGCGGGCCGCGTCGCGGCCGGCGGGCTCTTCGCGCGAGCGCTCATCGCTCCGATAGCCGGGTTCTCCGTGGTTGCGCCCGCTTTGCCCGCGCGAGCGCTCATCGATGTCAGATCTCTACAGTGGCGGCGCCCAGGTTCCGCGATGCGCGCCCTTGTCGGGTCCGTGCGGGCTGCGACAGTCTGTGCGCTACCTGCCCCGGACGGCGCCCAGCGTGTCCGTCGCCGGGCAATTCGCCCATGAAACGGAGAATGCCGCCCATGCGTCAGAACCCGCCCGAGGAACCCGGTACCGAGCCGCGCCGAACTTGGCGCCGACCACGCGTGGCGGTCGCGGCCGGGGCGCTCGTCGCCGCAGCCCTGGCGTTCACCGGCGTCGCGGTCTCACAGTCGACACCCCGACACGGCGACTCGATCCCGAACATCACCCTGGTCGAGAACCAGATCAAGGCGTACTACGACGACACCCTCGTGGGCACCGACCACCTCCCGTCCCCGGACGGCAACTACGCCCGCGAGGTCGAAGGCATCGCAGCGAAGGGCCAGCAGTACCTGGCGCACCACCAGGTCCGGAACGGAATGCCGGCGGTGGTGTTCGACGTCGACGACACAACGCTCAACACCTACAACTACGAGATCTTCTCCAGCTTCGCGTACAACCCGGTCACCAACGCCGACTACGTGAACAATGAGCGGTTCCCGGCGGTGTTCGGAATGCCTGCTCTTGTGAACTGGGCGAGCACCCACGGCTACACGGTGTTCTTCCTGACCGGACGCCCCGAGGCCCAGCGAGCCGGTACGGAGGGCAACCTGGCCAAGGTCGGCTACCAGGCTCCGGCCGACGCCACGCACCTGTACCTGCGTAACCGCACCGCCCCACCGGCGTACCTGCCCTGTGAGCCGACCTGCACGACGATCCAGTACAAGTCGCTGACCCGGGCGCACATCGAGTCGCTGGGCTACGACATCGCGGCGAACTTCGGCGATCAGTTCAGCGATCTGGAAGGCGGCTCCGCCGACAAGACGTTCAAGCTGCCCAACCCCATGTACTACCTGCCGTAACGCCCGTTCTCATCACGAGTTGTCCGCGCTTGGCGATGCCCTGGCATCTCCGGGCGCGGACAACTTCGTCTAAGCGGGGACGATCCGCCCGCTGACCTCGCCCAGGCCGATCCGGTCGCCCCCGACACCCGGCGCAGTCGCGCGCAGCACGACCTCGTCGCCGTCCTGCAGGAAGGTACGGACCGCGCCGTCGTCCAGGGTGAGTGGCTCAGCACCGCCCCACGACAGCTCGAGCAGCGAGCCCCGCTCGTCCGGACGAGGGCCGCTGATCGTGCCCGACGCGAACAGGTCACCGGGCCGCACGCTCGCACCGTTGACCGTCAGGTGCGCCAGCATCTGCGCGGGCGTCCAGTACATGCCGGCGAACGGCGGCCGCGAGATCAGCTCGCCGTTGAGCCACACCTCGACGGCGATGTCGAGCCCCCACGGATGGGCCGAGTCGTCGAGGTAGGGCAACACGGCCACGTCACGAGGCGGGGCCGGCACACGAGCCGCCGCGAGGGCGTCCAGCGGCGTGATCCAGGCCGAGACGGACGTCGCGAACGACTTGCCCAGGAACGGCCCGAGCGGCACGTACTCCCACGCCTGGATGTCGCGCGCTGACCAGTCGTTCACCAGGCCGACCCCGAACACGTGCTCGGCGAACTCGGCCACGGAAACGCGGTCGCCGAGCCGGGACGCGGTGCCGAGCACGAAGCCCAGCTCGGCCTCGATGTCCAGGCGCCGCGAGGGCCCGAAGCTGACCGTGCCGTCGGCGCTGCGGGTCTGGCCGTGCGGGCGGCGGATCGGCGTACCGCTCACGACCACCGTGCCGGCCCGCCCGTGATAGCCGACCGGCAAGTGCTTCCAGTTCGGCTTGAGTGGCTCCTCGTCCGGGCGAAAGAGCCGCCCGACGTTGGTCGCGTGGTGCTCGGAGGCGTAGAAGTCGACGTAGTCGGCCACCGTGAACGGCAGCACCATTCGCAGGTCGGCGAGCGGCACGAGCTCGGCGCCGTCGATCAGGGACGGCAGCAGCGCCCGTACGTCCGTCCAGGTGGCGCGGCCGGCCGCGAGCAGTCGATCGAGCGTGCCGTCGGCGAACAGCTCGGCGAACTCCGACGGTGCGGCCGTGGTCAGCGACAGCGCGGAGGACCCGACCCGGACCACGGTGTGCCGCCGACCGTCGCGCCAGATCGCCGATCCGTAGGGCAGGTTCTGCACCCCGAACACATCGCTCACGGCACACTCACCAGGCCCAGCTCGAGCAAGTCGCCGACCGGCTCGTCGATGCTGCAAGTGCCGAACGAGTTGAACAGCGCCCTGATGGCGCGGACGTCGGCCGCGGTGAGGTTGTCGACCTGGCGGGCAATCGCGCTGGGATCGCGCTCGGCCAGGATCGCGCGCGTCGCGGCGTGGCTGCCGGTCGCGGCCGCCACCCGGGCCGCGAGGGCCACGTTCAGGAAGCCGTGGTGTTCGAACAGGGTGTCCCGGTCGCGGTGTCGGATCGCATTATGCAGCCCGGCTGTGCACTTGAATGCCAACCGCTCCGTCGCGCACATGACGATCGGCGCCGCGAGCCGGTCCTCGCTCTGGAACGCCTCGATCGACGTGCCTCCGGTGCGTAGCTTGAGCCGCACGCCGGTCGGTGCGAGCGCATGGACGTCATGGTCGGTGATGATCTGCACCGCAATCTCGAGGTAGACGATCCGCTCGTCGGACACCAGCGGCACCAGATGACGGAGCGCATCCACGAGGCGATGCGGGCCGAGGGGAATCTCGATACCGACCACCCGCACCCGCTCGCAGCGCTTGGCCGCCTCGACGGCCTCGCCCAGCGTCTCGAGGCCACCCGGCACCACCATCGCCACGTCCAGCCGATCGACGCCGTGCCGGGCCGCGAGCGCCTCGATCGTGGGCAGCCGGCCCGCCGAGCAGACGAAGGGCCCCACCAGGTCGGCGTACCAGGCCACGCGATGCGCGAGATGTTCGGTCACCGCGGCCGGCGGGTGTTCGTCCCGGGGCGGGTACATCGACGCGTCGTCGAGCAGGCGCGCGAACAGGTCGACCAGGTCGCCATCGATCATGCGGGCGGCCCGCCCGGTTCACCCGTTGGTGGGCGCCGACCGCTCCACGTCCAGGCGTAGGCCCCGTCGTCGACCGCCTGCCCGCCCTCGCCGAGTTCGAGCGGGCGGAACGTGTCGACCATGACGGCGAGCTCGTCGAAGAACTCGACGCCGATGGAGCGTTCGTAGGCGCCGGGCTGGGGGCCGTGGGCGTGGCCGCCGGGGTGCAGGCTGACCGACCCTTGCCCGATGCCCGAACCCTTGCGGGCCTCGTAGTTGCCGCCGCAGTAGAACATGACCTCGTCGCTGTCGACGTTGGAGTGGTAGTAGGGCACGGGGATGGACAGCGGGTGGTAGTCGACCTTGCGGGGGACGAAGTTGCAGATGACGAAGTTGTTGCCCTCGAAGACCTGATGCGCGGGCGGTGGCTGGTGGATCCGGCCGGTGATCGGCTCGAAGTCGGTGACGTTGAACGCGTACGGGTAGAGGCAGCCGTCCCAGCCGACGACGTCGAAGGGATGGCGCGGGTAGGTGTAGATCGTGCCGGTGATGCCGCTCGAGTTCTCAGGACCGCTGCCGCGGTGCTTGATGTAGACCTCGACGTCGGTCCCCTCAACCGGCTGCGGCCCGTCCGGCCCGCGGAGGTCACGCTCGCAGTAGGGCGAGTGCTCGAGGAACTGCCCGTACTTGGAGAGGTAGCGCTTGGCCGGGGCGATGTGGCTGTTGGCCTCGATGACGTACGCGCGCAGCGCCTCGTCGCCCGTGGGCACCCAGCGGTGCGTGGTGGCGCGGGGGAGCAGGATGTAGTCGCCCTGATGGGCGTCCAGGTCGCCGAACACCGTCTCGACCCGGGCCGAGCCCGACTCGACGTACACGCACTCGTCGCCGATCGCGTTGCGGTACAGCGGTGAGGCGTGTCGGGCCACGACGTAGGAGATGCGCACGTCGCCGTTGCCGAGCACGAGGCGCCGGCCGGTCACGACGTCGGTGGTTTCGACGTCGGCGTCCTTGAACAGCTCGGGCAGGCGCAGGTGCCGGGGGAGCAGGGGGGCGTTCGGGGTCGTCGCCTGATCCGGCAACCGCCAGGTGCGCGCGTCGACGATGGCCGACGGGATCTCGCGGTGGTAGAGCAGGGACGAGTCACCGAAAAAGCCCTCCTCGCCCATTAGCTCCTCGTAGTACAGACCGCCATCGGGTGTCCGGTGCTGGGTATGCCGCTTCGCGGGCACGCTGCCCCGCTGCCGGTAATACGCCATCGTCGCCGTCCTTCCGGGATGTCGCCTGCCCTCCATCCTTACCCAGGTGGGTCACAGCGCGATCGCATTTACAGGTAGGTTGCGCGGCATGCGGACCGAAGCCAGCGCCGACGGCGTCCGGTTTCGGCTCGCGAATCCCGGCCCGGCGGTCGTCGACGTGCGGCTGTGGCTCGATCTCGAACACAACGTCGAACCGGCCCCGATGGATCAGGTCGAGCACGGCTGGGAGCTGCGGATCGCCCGCCCGCCGGTGCAGCGCCTGGAGTACCTCTACGTCCTGCATTACGCCGACGGCTCCGAGGCGATGGTGTGCGATCCGGGCAACCCGAGGCGGGTGACGACCGCCTTCGGCGACCACTCGGTGATCGAGTTCCCCGGCTACGTGCCCCCCGCCTGGCTCGCGGCCGAGACCGAGCCGGGCAGTACCACCGCCCTGGTCGTGCGCACCCTCGATCTACGCCGGGCCATGCCGATCACGATCTGGTCGCCCGCTGACTGCCCGAGCGGGGTCACGCTGCCGATCCTGCTGCTGCACGACGGTCCCGAGTTCGACCGGCTGGCGTCGGTCACCCACTTCAGTGCGGCGATGATCGCGGCCGGACGGCTGCCCGCGCACCGGGTGGCGCTGCTCGGCCCGGGTGATCGCGACCGGTGGTACGCGGCGTCGCCGGCCTACGCGCGGGCACTGCCCGGTCTCGCGCTGCCGGCGATCCGCAATGCGGTGGCGGTGGGCGGGGGCATCGTGATCGCCGGCGCGAGCCTGGGGGCGTTGGCGGCCCTGCACGCCGCGGTCACCCATCCCGGAACGGCCGCGGCGCTGTTCCTGCAGTCCGGCAGCTTCTTCCGTCCGGAGACGGATGGGCAGGAGAAGTCGTTCACGGGGTTCGCCGCCGTGACCGAGTTCGTCGGCTCGCTGGACACGATCACCGGGCCGCCGTTGCGCATCGGCATGACATGCGGGCTCGGCGAGGAAAACCTCACCAACAATCGGCTGATGGCCCAGACGCTTACCCACCTGGGACATGACGTCACATTCGCCGAGGTGCCCGACGCACACACCTACACCGGCTGGCGCGACGCCCTTGACCCGCACCTCGTCGAGCTGTTGGCGGCGACGTGGCGGCGCTGATAGACGGCGTCCTCAGGTACGGGCACTGGGGACGGCCGGTGCTCGTGTTCCCGTCCGAGCAGGGGCGCGCCGTCGACTACGAGAACAACGGGATGGTCGGCGCCGTCGCTGACCTGATCGAGGCCGGCCGGGCGAAGCTGTACTGCGTCGACTCGTTCGACGCCCAGACCTGGTCGCGTGGGGACCTGCCGCTCGAAGAGCGCGCGCGGCGCCACGGCGGGTACGAGGCCTGGATCCTCGACCACGTCGTTCCGACGATCTACGCCGACTGCGGCGGGCCGCTCGACATCCTCACCACCGGCTGCAGTCTCGGCGCCTATCACGCGGTGAACTTCGCCCTGAAGCGCGCCGACCTGTTCCCGTTGGCCATCGGGCTGTCGGGCAACTACGACGCGGCGGCCTGGCACGGTTGGGGCGAGCGCGGCGACTCGACCTACTTCAACAACCCGGTCGACTACGTGCCGCAACTCGGCGGCGATCACCTGGACTGGTTGCGCGGTCGCGTCTCGATCCAACTGGTGGTCGGGCAGGGCGACTGGGAGACGCATCCGACCGGCGCGCTGCCGTCGACCCGGCACCTGGCTGGGCTGCTGCAGGACAAGGGCATCCGCTGCGATCTGGACCTGTGGGGCCACGACGTCGCCCACGACTGGCCGTGGTGGCAGCGCCAGATCGCGCATCATCTGCCGCGGTTCTGCTGAGCGCTCTGCTGACCCTCGACACGCGGGTAACGCGCCGGTTAGCGTCCGACCATGAGCAGCGCGCGGGAGGTTCATCATCTGGTCGGCTTGCTGCTCGGGACGGAGGACGACTGGCCGCGGGCCTACGAGGCCCTGCTCGGCATCGTCGCTCCGGTGCGCGACGGCGACGGCACGGAGCACCGATTCGCCACCGAACGGCTGACGATCGAGCCGTTCTCGCTGCGGGCCAAGCCGCGGGCCGACCTCGTCATCGACCGCCTCGCGTACTGGTACTACCACCCGCGCGAGTGGCTCAAGAAGGTCGCGCTGATGGACGACGTGTACCTGCTCAACTCACCGTTCACGTTCCAGGCGATGGAGAAGCACGCCGCGTACTGCGCGATGATGCGCCTGGGCCTGAAGGTGCCCGAGACGGTGCTGGTGCCGTACAAGAACCCGATCGACCACACCAAGTACGCCTATACAGCCGAGCAGTACAACCGGCCGTTCGATCTGGATGCTGTCGCGGCCGGCGTCGGCTACCCGCTCTACATGAAGCCTTACGACGGCGGGGCCTGGCGGGGCGTCTCCCGCATCGGCGACGCCGCCGAGCTGCACCGGGCCTACGACGCGTCCGGCGAGATGCTCATGCACCTGCAGGCGGCCGTCGAGGACTTCGACGTGTTCGCGCGGGCGCTGTCGATCGGCGCCGAGACGCTCGTAATGCGCTTCGACCCGGACGCGCCGATGCACGAGCGCTACCGGGTGCAGCACGACTTCCTCGACGCGAGGACGGGCGATGAGGTCGTCACGATCTCCCGCACGATCAACGCGTTCTTCCGGTGGGAGTTCAACTCCTGCGAGGTGCTGGTCAAGGACGGCGTGGTCTATCCGATCGACTACGCGAACGCGTGCCCGGACGTCGCGATCACGAGCCTGCACTACTACTTCCCGTGGGCGATGAAGGCACTGGTGAAGTGGGCCGTGTTCTGCGTGAGCACCGGACGGCGACCGCGCTACGACCTCGACACGCGCCGCTACTTCGACATCGCCGACCGCACCGAGTTGAGTTACGGCGAGAAGCTGGCCGAGTACCGCGCCCTCGCCGACGGCTACTTCGACGTGGAGCCCTATAACGACTTCTGTGCCAGTCGGCTGGCACACCTGGACGAGGTCGTGCTGGAGTGGGTCGACGGGCCGGACTTCGACACCTTGCTCGTCGACACCGTCCGCTCGACGTTCCCGGCGCACGAACACGACGCGTTCATCGCGCACTACCGCGGCCTGCTCGGCGCGTGGGCCAGCGACGAGCGCGCCCGCCTGAGCCGCTAGGACCCTCCTGAACAATGCGGTTCGGTTGGGCGCTTTGGGTATGGCGACGCGCCGGGTGTCTCAATGGGCGGTCTGGCCGCG
>DASXYL010000034.1:0-15594 GCA_036502575.1 Jatrophihabitantaceae bacterium
CCGCCGGCCTCCGGTTGGGGCGCGTGCAACCGGTCGGCAGCGGGGAAAGCTGGACGGTCAGGCGGGCGCGCTAACCGACACGTCCTTGCCGGCGGCCTGCTTCTCGAACACCTCGGTGATCTCCTCGACGGCGAGGCCCTTGGTCTCGGGCAGGAACTTGGCGACGAACACGATCGCCGCGACGCACAGGCCGGCGAAGCAGACCAGCACCCAGCCCAGCCCGATCGCGCGCTGCGACGCGGGGAAGGCCTCGATGAGCGCGTAGTTGGCCACCCAGTCGACGGTCGCCGCGATCGAGGCGGCCTGGCCGCGCACCGCGGTCGGGAACATCTCGCCCTGGATCAGCCAGCCGGTGCCGCCGACGCCGATCGCGAAGGACGCGATGAACAGGCTCAGCCCGATCATGCCGACCCACACGCGCAGGTCGCCGCTCAGCGCGCCCAGGCCGATCGCAGAGACCACGGCGAACACGGCCATGCCGCCGAACCCGCCGATAGCAAGCTTGCGGCGTCCGATCTTGTCGATGTACCGGAAAGCGAAGTAGGTGGCGATCACGTTGACCAGCGTGAGGATCGTCGTGACCGCGATCCCCGCCGTCGCCACGTCCACCGTCGAGCTGCCGCTCTGGAAGTACGACGCCAACAGCGTCGGGCCGTAGTAGAACGGCACGTTGATACCGGTGATCTGCTGGAAGACGAAGAAGATGCACACCACGTACAGCGCGCGGCGCACTCCGGGCGTCCACTTCCTGCCGGCGGCGCGTTCGTTGTTCTCGTCCTCTTGCTCGAGTTCCTGCGCCGTGTACTCGACGTCGTCGACGCTGACCTCGATACCGAGCTGGTCGAAGGCCTGCTGCGCCTGGTCGTACTTGCCCTTACGGATCAGCCACCGCGGCGACTCGGGCATCTCGAAGCGCAGAATCAGGCCGATGATCGCGGGCACCGCGCCCAGGCCGAAGAACCAGCGCCAGTCGGCGCCAGAGGATCCCGGCCAGATCTTGAGGATCACCAGGGCTACGACGTACGAGACCAGAATGCCGACCGTGATCATCCACTGCTGCAGCATCGCCAACGCGCCACGGCGCTTGGCCGGGGCGTATTCAGAGATGTAGGCGGTCGCGATCGCCGAGTCGGCGCCGATCGCGAGGCCGATCAGGGTGCGCGCGAACATCAAGACGCTGACGTGCCAGGTGAATGCGCTCAGCAGCGCGCCGATCGCATAGATCAGCGCGTCGACGACGAGCAGCTTCTTGCGGCCGAACCGGTCGGTCAGCGGGCCGGCGAGCAGGGCACCGGCAGCCGCACCCAGGGACGCGCCGGCCACCAGGTAGCCCGTCCCGAAGGCGTTCAGCTGGTACGGGATGAATTGCAGCGCGGCACCGATGTTGGACGTGTCGTATCCGAAAAGGAATCCGCCCAATGTCGCGAGCAGGGTCAACGACCAGATGAATCTCGTCGGGACGTTCTCGTCCAGCTTGTGAAGGGCGTTGATGCCTCGAGTCGTCGTCATCGCAACCGGCTTCCCTCTTCGATTGTTTACTGCCCAAGTGCGTACCCGGCTCCGCTTTCGTCGAAACCGGACATAACGTCGTTGTCGCCGCCGCCCAATAGCCGGTTTTGGCGGCGTACCCGTGATAACGGCGGCACGCCGCCAAAAGCGGACCTGGCGGCGGGGGAGACGTGGTCGCAGCGATTAGGCTGCGGCCCATGGCGGTCGACACCCAGTACGAAGACCTGCTGCGGCACGTGCTCGAGCAAGGCACCCACAAGGACGACCGCACCGGCACCGGCACCCGCTCGGTGTTCGGCCACCAGTTGCGCTACGACCTGGCGCAGGGCTTCCCCCTTGTCACCACCAAGCGGGTGCACTTCCGTTCGGTCGCCTACGAACTGCTCTGGTTCCTGCGCGGCGACTCGAACGTGCGCTGGTTGCAGGAGCACGGCGTCACGATCTGGGACGAGTGGGCCTCATCGACCGGCGAGCTCGGGCCCGTCTACGGCGTGCAATGGCGCTCGTGGCCCACCCCGGACGGGCGGCACATCGACCAGATCAGCGCCGTGCTCGAGCAATTACGCGCCAACCCGAACTCGCGCCGACTGATCGTGAGCGCGTGGAACGTCGGCGAGATCGAGAACATGGCGTTGCCGCCGTGCCACGCGTTCTTCCAGTTCTACGTGGCCGACGGCAAGCTGTCCTGCCAGCTCTACCAGCGCAGCGCCGACCTGTTCCTCGGTGTGCCGTTCAACATCGCCTCCTACGCGTTGCTGACGCACATGGTCGCCGCGCAGGTCGGCCTGGACGTCGGCGACTTCGTCTGGACCGGCGGCGACTGTCATATCTACGACAACCACGTCGAGCAGGTTCAGCTGCAGCTGTCCCGGGAGGCGTTCCCGTTCCCCACGCTGGCGCTGCGCCCGGCGCCGTCGCTGTTCGAGTACGGCTACGAGCACTTCGACGTGATCGGCTACCGGCACCACCCAGGCATCAAAGCCCCGGTTGCGGTGTAGACCACTTCCATGAAATCGCTCCGCAAAGAACACTCCGCGATTTCCCGGGGGCCCCGGCGTTGATCGGCCTGATCTGGGCCCAGGCGGCGAACGGCGTCATCGGCCGTGACCACGGCATCCCGTGGCACATCCCCGAGGACATGAAGCACTTCCGCGAGGTCACTACCGGTTCGACCGTCGTGATGGGCCGGCGCACCTGGGACTCGCTGCCGCCCCGGTTCCGTCCGCTGCCCGGGCGCCGCAACGTCGTGCTCACCCGGTGCGTGACGTGGACGGCCGAGGGCGCCGAAGTTGCGCACGACCTGGACGAAGCGCTCGTCGGTGACGTCTGGGTGATCGGTGGCGCGGACGTGTACGCCGCCGCCCTGCCGCGCGCGGACGTGCTCGAGGTGACCGAGCTGAGCGCCGCCCACGACGGCGACGTGCGCGCGCCCGAGCTCGACGACAGCTGGCAGCTCGAGCGCGACGGCGGCTGGCAGCGCTCGAGCGCCGGCCCCACCTTCCGCTGGCTGCGCTACTCCCGCGTCTTGGCCCCGTAGCAGGGCGACACGCCGCGCGCCGCCCTGCTACGGGGCCAAGACGGTCAGAGCGTGAGGTCGACGACGACCGGGGCGTGGTCGGACGGGCCGGTGCCCTTGCGCGCGTCGCGGTCGACGTAGGCGTCGGTCACTGCGCCTGCGACCGCCGCGCTTGCGTACACCAGGTCGATGCGCATGCCCATGTTCTTGTGGAACATCCCGGCCCGGTAGTCCCAGTAGGTGTACGGGGTGTCGTACTTCAGCGCGCGCGGCACGACGTCGGTCAACCCCAGCGACCGCAGCGAGGCCAGCGCGGCACGTTCCGGCTCGCTGATGTGGGTACCGCCGTGCACGGCCGCCGGATCCCAGACGTCGTCGTCGGTCGGCGCGATGTTGAAGTCGCCCATCACGACGAACCGCTCGCCCAACTCCGCCGCGACCGTCGCGTGCAACGCCGCGAGCCAGGACAGCTTGTACTCGTAGTGCGGATGACCGACCTCGCGGCCATTAGGCACGTACACCGTCCACACCCGCAGGCCGCCGCACGTCGCACCGAGCGCGCGCGGCTCGGTCGAGGCGAACATCGCGTCCTCCGGCTGGTAGCCCGGTTCGTCGAGCAGCCCGCGCCGCTCGTCCGTGATCCCCACCCGGCTCAGGATCGCGACCCCGTTCCATCGTCCCGTCCCGTACGTCGCCGCCTCGTAGCCCAGCGCGCCGAGCGACGACGGGAACGTCTCGTCCGAGGTCTTGATCTCTTGCAGGCAGACGACGTCCGGCTCGACCGAACCGAGCCAGTCGGTCAGCCGCGGCAGCCGGGCGGTCACCGAGTTGACGTTCCACGTGGCGATGCGCACCCCGCCAGCCTAATCGCCGATACCCCCACCGGGTATGATCGGATCATGGTCGTGCAGCTCGACGTCAAGGGCATGACGTGCGCTGCCTGCGTGCGGCGCGTCGAGAACAAGCTCAACGCGATCGCCGGGGTGCACGCCAGCGTCAACCTGGCCACCGAAACTGCCATGGTAACCGGCGACGCCCCGCTCGAGGCGATGATCAAGGCGGTCGAGTCGGCCGGCTATCAGGCGAGTCCGCGGCAGGGCCGGCAGCAGCAGGACGACTACGACCGGCGTGGGCTGATCCGCCGGCTGATCGTTTCCGCGCCACTGGCCGCCGCGCTGGTGGTCGTCGCGATGCTCACCGGGGGCAATGCCTGGCTCGAGTTCGCACTCGCCACGCCCATCGCGCTCTACGGCGCCTATCCGTTCCACCGCGCCGCGCTGATCAACGCCCGGCACGGCGCCTCCACGATGGACACCCTGGTCAGCCTCGGCATCGCCGCATCGTGGACGTGGTCGACCGTCGCCATCGCCACCGGCGCCGACCGCTACTTCGAGGTCGCCGGCACCGTCACCGTGTTCCTGCTGCTCGGCCGCACCCTCGAGGCGCGGGCCCGGCGCGCGTCCGGAGCAGCCTTGCGCGCACTGCTCGACCTGGGCGCGAAGACCGCCCGGGTGCGCCGCGGCGGTGTCGAGGCCGACATGCCGGTCGAGCACCTGCGAGTGGGCGACGAGTTCGTGGTGCGGCCCGGGGAGAAGTTCGCCACCGACGCAGTCGTGATCGACGGCGTCTCGACAGTCGACGAGTCGATGCTCACCGGCGAGGCGCTGCCGGTGGACAAGACGGTCGGCGGCGAGGTCACCGGCGGCACGCTCAACGGGTCGGGACGGGTGGTGGTGCGCGCCACGCGAGTCGGCGCCGACACCGCGCTCGCCCAGCTGACCGCGCTGGTCGAGCGGGCGCAGAGCGGCAAGGCCCCGGTGCAGCGGCTGGCCGATCGGGTGTCCGCGGTCTTCGTGCCGGTCGTGCTCGCGTTCACCGTCGTGACGCTCGCGGCCTGGCTGCTCGCCGGCTACCCGGCGAGCGATGCGTTCACCGCCGCCGTCGCCGTGTTGGTGGTCGCCTGCCCCTGCGCACTCGGCCTCGCCACCCCGACCGCCTTGCTTGCCGGGACGGGCCGCGCCGCCCAACTGGGCATCGTGATCAACGGCCCCGAGGTGCTCGAATCGACCCGGCGCGTCGACACCGTGGTGCTCGACAAGACCGGCACCGTGACCACCGGCGTCATGACCGTGCACCGCGTCACCGGCGACCCGGAGGCAGTCCGCCTCGTGGCCGCGCTCGAGGCGGCGTCGGAACACCCGATTGCCGCGGCCATCGCGAAACACGCGGACGGGCCACTGCCCGACGTGCGCGACTTCCGCTCCGTCCCCGGACTCGGCGTCACGGGCACGGTCGACGGGCACGCGGTGGTGGCCGGACGGCCGTCCTGGGTCGCCGACCAGCTCACCGTGCCGGCCGAGCTGGCGTTCGCCGCCGGCGGCACGGTCGTGCTCGGCGGGTGGGACGGCGCGGCCCGGATCGCCCTTGAAATCGGCGACACGGTGAAGCCGACGAGCCGGGCCGCCGTCGAGCAACTCGAGCGACTGGGGCTGCAGCCCGTCCTGCTCACCGGCGACACCGCGTCGGCCGCCGAGCCCGTCGCCCGCGAGGTCGGCATCGCGCAGGTGATCGCCGACGTACTGCCGGCCGAGAAGGTCGCGGTCATCAAGGGCCTGCAGGCCGAGGGACGCACCGTGGCGATGGTCGGCGACGGCACCAACGACGCCGCGGCCCTGGTGCAGGCCGATCTGGGCATCGCGATGGGCGCGGGGACGGACGTCGCGATCCACGCGTCCGACCTGACCCTGGTGCGCGACGACCTGACCGCCGTGGCGACCGCGGTGACCGTCTCGCGCCGCACGCTGCGAGTGATCAAGGCCAATTTGTTCTGGGCGTTCGCTTACAACGTGGCCGCGATCCCGGTGGCCGCTTTCGGCCTGCTCAATCCGATGATCGCCGGCGCAGCGATGGCAGCGAGCTCGGTGCTCGTCGTCGGGAACAGTCTGCGGCTACGGCATCTACGCTAGAAGCATGGCTGCGCGGTCGTACCGCTTCGCCTGGCACCCTCGCTGGCTGGCCGGGCATGTGATCGTGCTCGCGGCGGCCGTGACGATGGTGCTGCTGGGCCGCTGGCAGCTGACCGTCTCCGAGCACAAGGGCTTCAGCCTGCAGAACTTCGGGTACGCGCTGCAGTGGTGGGCGTTCACCGCCGCTGCGTTGGTGATCTGGGGACGGATCGTCCGCGACCGCGCGCATGGCGAGCCGGTCACACGTTCGCAACCTCCCGCCGAGGAGCAGCGGCCGGTCGCCTACCGTCGCTACGTGATGCCCACCGCCGTCGACAGCACTGACGACCCGGAGCTGGAGCGCTACAACGCCTACCTGCGCTCGCTGAATCGGCCCGAGCATGGCTGAGCTGTCCTTCGCCCAGCCGCCCGTCCCTGCCGATCGCATCGCCGCCGCCGGCGGCGCGCTGACCCGGTACCGGATCATGGCCTTCGTCACCGGCGTCGTGCTGCTGGCCGGCTGTCTCGCGCTGGTGCTGAAAGGGCTGGGCGTGCCGCACATGGAGCCGTGGACGGGCTTCATCTGGGTCGGGCACGGCTACCTGTACCTGGTGTACGTGATCGTGACGGCCATCCTTGGGGTGAAGCTGCGCTGGCCGCTGCCGCGGTTCGCGGCGGTCATGCTTGCGGGCACGATCCCGACGATGTCCTTCGTCGCCGAGCACTTCGTCACCCGCGCGGCGCGTGCTTCGGCGCACGGCGAGCCGATCGATGCGGCACGCTAACGCCGGCGGTTTTCGGAAACGTCGGGGTGGCATGAGACTCTCGTCGCCATGCATCGCCGCCCCCGCGCCCTGCCGGTCGTACTGGCCGCCGTCCTCGCCGCCTCGATAGCAGGGGCGATCGCTCCGGCCACAGCACGCGGCAGCGACGGGGCGGAGGCGGTCACAGCTTTCCTGAAGGCGCCCGACCTCGCCGGGCTGCGCCGACTCGCAGGCGCGCACGACATGTCGCGCTCGGCGCGCCTGGACGCTCTGGCGAAGTTGGTCCCGAGCGCGGCCACCCACGCGGCGGTCGTCCGGTCACTGCGGGCGACCGGGTTCCGGATCACCGACGAGACGGCTTGGTCGGTGTCGGCAATCGGCCCGCAGCCCGCGGCGCGAGCACTGTTCGGCACCGATCCGACAACCCAGGCACGAACTCAGGCCGCGCGGGAGCGGGCGGCTACCCGCGCGCTGCCGCGAATCCCGGTTGCCCTCAGGTCGAGCGTCGTCGCGGTCTTCCCGTCGCACGCGGGTACGAACGTCTATCACCACGCGACCTCGACGCTGGCCGGGCCGGGCTTCCGCAACGCCTACGCCCCGCCGACCACCACGCCGTCCACAGGCATGCACGACGGCCCGGCCACGGTGGCCACCTTGCAGCTCGCGAACTTCTACGGGCCGGTCCCGGGCAATTTCAACAACAGCAAGACGCCCGCCGATCTGACCAAATACGCGCAGCTGCACGGCATAGCCGATCCGGTCGCGAACGGGCACTACAAGGCCGTCAAGATCGCAGGCGGTCCGAGCATCGGTGATGACGAGACCGGCGGCGACATCGAGGTCAACCTCGACCAGGAGTCGATCCTGTCCGCCGCACCGTCGGCGCACCAGCAGGCCTACTTCGCACCGAACGACGGCACAGCCCACTTCAACGCGGTGTTCGCCCACGTCTACGACGACGTCGTCGGCAACAAGTTCGCCACCGCGAAGAACCCGCACATCGTGGCGCTGTCCAGCTCGTGGGGAATGTGTGAGAGCGGCACCGGCTACCGGGCGATCAAATCGCTGGAGCCGATCCTCGCCGCGCTCACCGCGGCCGGGGTGACGGTGTTCTCGTCATCCGGCGACGCCGGCATCTACGACTGCGCCAACGGCAATCGCACCGCGGACGTCGACTACCCGGGCTCGTCGCCGTACGTCGTCTCGGTCGGCGGCACCTGGCTGCACGCGGCCAGTAACGCCTCCAACACCGGCAAGAACTGGCGCGAAAGCGCCTGGACCTGCATCGACGCGTCCGACTGCCAGTCACTGGCCGGCAACGGCGGCTCGGGCGGCGGCGAATCGGGCTCGGCGTACGCACCGAACGGCTCCAACTCCTTCGGCGGGTTCCCGGTGCCGGGCTACCAGCGGGTGGCAATCAACGACAAGCCGTTCCGCGGCACGGCCAAGCGGCTTGTGCCCGACATCGCCGCCGATGCGGCACCGCGCTCCGGGTTCGTGATCTACAGCTCCGACAAGGCACAGTGCGAATGCACCGGCAACGCGCAGATCGGCGGCACCAGCCTGTCCTCGCCGATGTCGGCCGCGCTGCTGACCAACGCGCTCGCCGGGCAGGGCCGGTTCCGCGGTGTGGGCGACATCCACGGCGCCCTCTACTCCGCGTACCGCAACACCCAAGGGCTGCGGGTGACCGACCAGCACAAGGCTGTCCGCGACATCACGACGGGACAGAACGGCGCGAACGCCGACCGCAGCACCGATCCCTCGGTGCATGCGCAGCCGGGATACGACACCGTCACCGGCGTGGGCGCGGTGTACTGGCCGGCGGTGATGCGTTTCGTGCTGAACCCGAACCACCCGGTGCTCAGCGGCATCCGGTTCCGTGAGCCGAACCGGTACGCGAGCAACTACCGCACGATCGCCGCGTCGTGGGCGGCCACCCGGGGCGCCGACCCGCGGCTGCTCGGCGGCACCCACGTCGTGATCAAACGGGTCGGTGCGAGCCGGCCGGCGGCGAACTACTACGTGTTCCCGGCCTCCAACAGCCGCTCGATCATCGGCACGCCCGGCGCCACGTACCAGCTCACCCTTCAGGCGCGCGACATCGGCGGGCACCAGTCCAACCCCGCGACCCGGCGCGTGACCGTGCCGCTCGACGACACGGTCTTCAAGTACGGCAGTTCGTGGCAGCCGCGTCTGAGCCGTTCCGACATCGGCGGCTCGGACCTGTCCGCTGCCGCCGTCAACGCGCTCGCGACGGTCACCGGGCTGGGCTCGAAGTACGCGCTGCGGGTGCGCACGGGCCCGGGCAGCGGACGGCTCGGGGTGTTCCGCGACGGGCGCCGGATCAACACGATCGACCTGCAGTCGGCCCGTCCCGGCTACAAGACCGTGACGTTCTTCAGCGGCTCGCGGGCCACGCGTTCGTTCAACTTCCGCGCCCTCAGCGCCAAGCGTGTGTCGCTCGACGCCGTGCTGATCACCTACTGAGCACCCACCGCACCGGACGGGCCGGGTCGGGGTCGTAGCCGCACGAACTGCCGGTGCGGACGGTGTCGTGCAACAGCCGCCCGAGCGAGGGATCGACCTCGGCGATGCGCTTGATCGCGGCGGCGACGGACTTCTGCACCGCGACGCGGGCCCGCTCGACCGACGATCCGGTGGAGCGCTGCCGGCCGGCGAGCCCGGTGGCTGCGGACACCTCGGCGAGCAGGGCCTCGCGCTCGGCGACCGCGGCCGGGTCGCTGCTCTCGTCGAGTTCGGCCAGCCGGCGGCGGTAGGCGGCCAGGGCCTGCCGGTCGAGCACCTCCAGGCCGGGCTCGTCGACCTCGCCGTGCCCGGCGACCGCGGCCGACAGCGCAAGCACCGGGATCTGGCTGCCGGGCCGTTCGAGCAGCAGCCGCAGATAGCGCAGGCCCTTGACCTCGCGGATCGTCGCCGTAGCCCCGGCCGTCCCGACCGTCCACACCCCGTCCGTCCCGGGCACGAGAAAGGCGACCCCGGCACCGGGCAAGGCGAGCCGCTGCAACCACCAGCGCGCGCCGATCCGGTGGTAGCCGGCGGCGGCCGATGCCGCCCATTTGCGGGCGATCTCGTCACGTCCGAGCGCGGACGCGGCCTGGCGCAGCACGTCGTCGACGACCCCGCCGAACACGACGCCGCCGGAGTTGACGATCGCCCGCGACGGGTAGCGCTCCAGTTGTCGGGCGCCGGCCAGGGTGAGTTCGTGCGCGCCGGTGGCGGCGGCCACCTCGGTGAGCGTGCCGACGGTCAGCAGCCAGTCGACGTCGCGGGGGATGTGGCTGAAATCAGCGCCGGCCACCTGGTCGAGCAGCGAACGCGCGCGTTCGCGCTTGCCCGCCGCCAGCAACAGAGCCGCACCGTCGGCGACGATCGAGGGGATCCCCTCGGCCGTCCCGTACTGCTCGAACGTCGCGGCTTCGGCGACCATGGCCGCCTGGTCGCCGCGCTGGCGGGCGATCCAGCCGGCCAGTTCGTGGGCGATGGCCATCGTGTCTGCGGCGCCTGCCTGCTCGCCCGCGGCCACGGCGCTGGCCCGCAACCGCTCGGCCGCGTCGAGGTCGCCGGTGATCAGCGCGTGCATGGCGCGCCGCGAGTCGGCGAACAGCCGCACCTTCGGCGACTGCGACTCGGCGGCGAGCTCGTCCAGTGCGCGCAGTTGCCGCAGCAGCACCGGCGCATCGAGCGTCTCGAGCGCGGTGGTGAGCCGCCACAGGTGCGCGCTCAGCCGGGGCTCGACGGCCGGCACATACGCGGCGACGTCGCTGAGCCGGGCCGTGATCGCGACCCGGTCGGCGAGCTCGTCCGGACCCCAGCGGGCGAGCAGTTGCGCGTCGAGCGCGTCCGCGAGCAGGGCCGGGTCGTCCAGTTCGGACGCACCGGCCACCGCCTCGGCCGCGAACGGTGCCCCGCGCTCGGCCTCGTTGCCGTAGCCCCAGATGCGGGCCAATGCGATCGCGAGACGCACCCGGTCGCGGCCGGTCGCCGCGGTGTGGGCCTCGTGCAGGTACGCCGGGATCGAGCCGACGTGCACGCCGAACGGGTGGTCCGCGGCGAGCGCGAGCGCCGCCTCGGTCATCGCGGCGACCTCACCCGCGTCGCGGGCCATGGCGAAGGCGTGCAGCAGGTCGGCCCGGCCTTCCATGGCCGCATGGTAGAGCCGTCACGGGCGCAGCAGGGTCACTTCGGCGCTGTGCCGGGCGCGCTGGGCCGGGCTCCAGTCGCCGGTGCAGTAGACGGAGATTGCCGAGACGCTGCTGTCGGTGACGTCGGCGCGGATCAGCTCGCGGCAGTACCACTCGCCGTCGTCGCCGTCCCAGATTTCTTCGACCTCGAGCACGAAGCCGCGCTCGGTCACGTCGAGGCGGGCCTGGGGGACTCGTCCCTTGCTCGGGTGGCCGGCCTTGCGGATCGCGACCGTGCCGCCGAGGCCCTGGGCCTGCAGCCGCCACTCGGGTGGGGTGAAGTCGCAGAAGACGTCGGGCGCGAACAGGCCGTCGGCGACCTCGCCCGTCTCGAGGAATTCGATCAGCTGCCCGGCGAGCAGACGGGCGGTGTCGGTGTCGATCATGGTCGTGGTGGTCATGGCGATGTCCCTTCCGGTGAGTGGGTTACAACCGGAAGGCGTGAATTCCGCCGTCACACTGTGACGTGCCGCGCCTCACCGCCGGACGATCTTGACGGTCGTGGACGCGGTAGCGAGCAGGGCATCGGCGGGATCGCGGAGCTCGCCCTCGAGGAACGCGATCGACCCGCCGCGGTGCACCACCCGGCCGCGGCCCAGTAACGGTCCGGGCGGGACGGGACGCAGGAAGTTCGTCTTCAGCTCGAGCGTCGGTGCGAACTGGTCCGGCGGCAGCTGGGCCAGCAGAGCTGTGGACGCGACCGCGTCGAGCATCGCGGCGACGAACCCGCCCTGCACGCTGCCGAGCAGGTTGAGGAACTCCGCCCGTCCGACGAACGAGGCCTCGGCCACGCCGAGCGCCGGGTCGGCGGAGATCAGCGAGTACCCGAGCAGTTCGACGGCCGGCGGCAATGAACGCCCGCCAACGAATGTGCTCACCCGGTGCGCCGTTCGGTCCGTCCGCCGTGCGCTGACACGAGGTCGGCACGGGCCCTGGCGACCCGCGACCGGATCGTCCCGACCGGGCAGCCGCACACGTCCGCAGCCTCGGGATACGACAGTCCGACCAGCTGGGTCAGCACGAACGCCTCGCGCCGGTCGTCGTCCAGACCTGCGAGCAGGTCGTGCAGCGCGACCGACTCGGCGTGATCCGGCGCAGGTTCCGAAGCATCAGGACCCGACCGGCTCTTCACCGCCGCCCGGACCGCATCGGCACACGCCCGGCGGGCGATCGACAGCAGCCACGTGCGCGCCGACGACCGCCCGGCGAACCGGTGCAGGCTCGCGAACGCCCGCGCGTAGCTCTCCTGCACGAGGTCTTCGGCCGTGCCGCGGGACCCGAGGTGATTGCACAGCCGCCACACATCCGCCTGGGTGGCACGCACGAACGCGGTCGCCGCCGCGGTGTCGCCGTGCCGCGCGGACAGGGCGAGCTCGGTCAGCTCGTCCATGAAATCCGCCTTTCGCGGGAACCGAACGGCCGCAGCCCGCGACCAATATCTACGTGCGATGCGATCGATACCGCGAGGCCGCCTCGGCCCGCCTGGACGGCGAACCCGTCGGCGTGCCCACCGCGAGCCTCGATCAGCATCACGACAGCTGCCCCGATTGTGCCCGATGGCTCGCAGAGGCGACCCGGCTGACCCGGCAGGCGCGGCTTTCGGCGGTGGACGTGCCGGACCTGACCGACACGATCATGTCCGACGTCGTGCTGCCCACCCGGCGGGTGCTGCGCCGGCGGCTCGCCCTACGGGTGACGCTCGGCCTGGTGGCGCTGGCCCAGCTGACGATCGCGGTGCCGGCGCTGGCGGGGGTCGGGGTCGGGATGGCGATGTCCGAGCACATCGCGCACGAGAGCGCGGCGTGGGATGTCGCGGTCGGCATCGCGTTCCTGGCCGCCGCGGTCGCGCCGCGCCGGGCGTCGGGGCTGGTGCCGCTGCTGGGGACGTTCGTGCTGGTGCTCGCGGTGTTGTCGATCCACGACATCATCGACCGCGAAGTCACCGCCGTGCGCGAACTCACGCATCTGGCGGTCGTGCTCGGACTCGCGCTGCTCGTGCTGCTCGACCGCGCCGAGCGTGCCCTGCCGCCGCGACGCGCCCGTCCACTGCCGTCGTCGGAAGACGAGCGCGGGCGGCTGCGGGGGGTCGCGTGAACTTGATCCGTACCGTGATCGGCAGACGGACGTGGCTCGGAGGTATGCGATGAAGGTGCGGTCGTTGCTGGCCGCGGTGGTGCTGTTGCTCGCGGGGTGCAGCGCGTCCGGGAACGCGGCGCCGGCCAGCCCTCGTCCGTCCGATCTGAACGACCAGACCGGCAGCGGCAAGTACGACGGCGTCGGGCTCATCCCGCCGCTGCCCCGTCCGCAGTTCACCCTGGACACGACCGCGGGCAAGCCGTACCCGTTCGGGCAGCGGACGGCCGGACGCACGACGCTGCTGTTCTTCGGTTACACCCGCTGCCCGGACGTGTGCCCGCAGACCATGGCCGACACCGGGGTGGCGCTGCGGTCGCTGCCGACCGCGGTGCAGCGCAAGGTCACCGTGGTGTTCGTGACGACGGACGTGAAGCACGACACCGGTCCGGTGATCGCGTCGTGGCTGGCCAAGTTCTCACCCGGCACCAAGGCCACTTTCGTTGGATTGCGGGGCACGCAGGCCCAGGTCGACGCGGCGCAGGCCGCCTCCCACGTGATGCTCGCCGAGGACAACGGAAAGACGCACTCGTCCGAGGTGCTGCTCTACGGGCCGGACGACTACGCGCATGTCCAGTTCATCTACAACAACTCGAACGAGGCCAAGCAGATGGCGCACGACGTGCGCCTCATCGCGAGCAGTTAGGGTCTGCGGCGTGGATTGGACTCGAGTCCGGCCGTGGGTGGGTACGGCGGCGCGGCTGTTGCTGGGTGGCATCTGGATCTGGGCGGCGCTGTCGAAGCTGCGCGACCCGCTGACGTTCACCCAGGCGGTGCGGGCCTACGACGCGACGCCGGAGTGGTTGTCGAAGGCGATCGGCTACGGCCTGCCGGTGCTGGAGCTGGCGCTGGGCGTGCTGCTGATCCTCGGGATCACGGTGCGGATCGCGGCGGCGATATCGGCGGCCCTGTTCCTGATCTTCGCGATCGGGCTCATCCAGGCGGCGGCGCGGGGCATCAAGCTGGAGTGCGGCTGCTTCGGCGGCGGCGGCCCGACGGACGGGGCGACGCAGTACACGTGGGAGATCATCCGCGACCTGCTGCTGCTGGCGGTGGCCGGCTACCTCGTGGTGTGGAGCTTCACCCGGCTGTCGGTCGAGGAGTTCCTGGCCCGGCACGACCACGTCGAGCAGCCCTCGGCCAAGCGGATGCGCAACACGGAGGCCCGGCGCAAGTACGAGGCCGAGGTGGCGACGAAGCAGAAGGAGGCGCGCTCGCGGTCGTTGTATCTGGACGGGACGACCGTGCTGATCGTCGTGCTGGTGACGGTCATCGGGATCGGCGTGCAGGCCGGTCGCGCGAAGATCAACAACGTGGTGGCCGGCAAGAATGCGACCGCGTCGAACGGGGTCGTCTTCGGGAAGACTGCCGCCGCGACGGTGGACGTGTACGAGGACTTCGGCTGCCCGATCTGCAAGGAGTTCGAGAACTCGGTCGCGACGAAGCTGGACACGCAGGTGCGTGGCAACCTGGCGCAGGTGCGGTTCCATCCGATCTCGATCCTGGACGGCAACTCGCCCAACCGGTACTCGACGCGGGCGGCCAACGCGGCGCTGTGTGTCTCGGACGTGTCGGTCGACGACTTCGTGGCCTATCACAATCTCTTGTACGGGTCGTTCCAGCCGGCGGAGGGGACGGCCGGACCCGGCTCGGCCGAGCTGACGGCGCTGGCCAAGAAGGCCGGGGTCACCGGATCGGACTCGACCACGGTGAGCGACTGCATCCTCAACGAGAAGTACACGCCGTTGGTGAAGCAGCTGACTGAGAAGGCGTCCGAGCGCGGCATCAACTCGACGCCGACTGTGTATGTCAACGGGAAGAAGGTATCGGCCACGGCGTCGGCGCTGTTCGGCGCGATCACTGCGGCGAACGTCGGGCACACGCCGTCGCCGTCGGTGACACCATCCCCCACGCCGTCCGGTTCGTCGACGCCGGTATCGCCTTCGGTGTCCCCGTCGCCGTCAGGGTCGAAGACGAAGAAGTCGTAGACGAGAAAGGGCCGGTCCCCGTTGGGAGGACCGGCCCTTTGACGTTGTGCCCTTACTTGTTGGCGGCGTCCTTCAGGGCGCTGCCGGCGGTGAGCTTGACCGTGTTGGCGGCCGGGATGGTGATGGTCTCACCGGTGGCCGGGTTGCGGCCCTCACGGGCGGCGCGGTGGCCGGTCGAGAGCGAGAAGAAGCCGGGGACGCTGACCTTCTCGCCGCTGCCTGCGGCCTTTTCCAGAGTGGTCTGCAGGCCGCGCAGGACGGCGTCGACGGTCTTCTGCTCCAGGTCCGCGGCCTCGGCGACGGCGGTCACCAGTTCCTTGCGGTTCACAGGATCTCCCTTGATCGTTGGGGTTGTGCTTGACCCAGTATCCCGTAGACCACTCTCGGCCCCGTAAACCGGGGGGTTTAGAGGCCGTCGGCGTGTCGTTCGAGGGTCCGTGTAACCTTTGGTGTCGGCCGCTTCTGGCGGTCTGAACGGGGCTGTGGCGCAGCTGGTAGCGCACCACACTGGCAGTGTGGGGGTCAGGGGTTCGA
>DASXYL010000035.1:0-130301 GCA_036502575.1 Jatrophihabitantaceae bacterium
GTGACGAACCCGGGCTGACGGAGCCGCTATCGCTTAGGCAGCGAGAGCGAACTCAGCGCGATTGGAATCGGCGCTTAATTGGTTTGCATCGCTTTTTTAACGAGGTCAGCAATGCGGTCCTCGGCCCGCTTCCCCTGCCTCGACGTCCGGAGTCGAGACCTTTCACCCCCTAGTTGGTTACCTGATCAGGGTACCGGTTGGCGACACGGCCCAGGTAGAACTGTGCACATGGCCAGCGACGGGCCGGACGTTGCTCGGGAGATCGAGACGAAATATGACATCGCTCCCGATTTCGCCATGCCGTCGTTGGCTGGCCGTGAGCGCCACGTCGACGTCGACACCGTCCGTCTCGCGAGCACCTACTACGACACCGGCGACCACGACCTGCTGCGCTACCGGCTGACGCTGCGGCGCCGCCTCGGCGACGTCGACACCGGATGGCACCTCAAGGTGCCCGGCGCCGGCGAACGCACCGAGCTGCGCTGGCCGGCCACCGACGAGCCGCCCGAGGCGCTCGCGGCGTTGCTACGCCCGTTCGTCCGCGACAAGCCGATCACTGCCGTCGTTCGCCTGGACATGACTCGCACCAGGCACCGGATCTGCGACCCGGCCGGTGAGCTGCTGGCCGAGGTCGCGCAGGACGACGTCCGGGCCACCGGCCTCGGCGCCGAGGTCCGTGCGCGCCGCTGGCACGAAGCCGAGGTCGAGCTGGGCCCGGCCGGATCCCGTGCACTGCTCGACGAGGTCGGCGCCGCCCTGCAGGCTCGCGGCGCGGTGGCGTCCTCGAGCCGGTCAAAGCTGGCCCGGGCGCTGGTGGGCATCGGCAACGAGGGCGTCGGCACCCCGCGGACCTCGGCCGGTGCGGTCCTCGTCGACTACCTCGCCCAGCAGTGCGACGCCCTGGTGGCCGGCCACTTCGCCATCCAGCGCGACGCCGACGACTCGGTGCATCGCACCCGGGTGGCCTCGCGCCGGATGCGCAGCACGCTGCGCACGTTCGAGTACTGCTTCGACGCCGACCAGGCGAGCACGTTCGAGGACGAGCTGCGCTGGTACGCCGGGGTGCTGGGCGCGGTACGCGACACCGAGGTGCTGCGGGCCCGCCTGCTCGCGGCGATCGCCGACCTGCCGGACGACCTGGTCGTCGGTCCGGTCGCCGACCATGTCGATGGCCAGCTGACCCGCGAGCTCGGCGCGCATCGGGCCGAGCTGCTCGAGGTGATGGCCGGCGACCGGTACGCCGAGCTGCTCGCCGAAGCCACGCGGTGGCGCGACGATCCGCCGTTCACGGCTGCCGCGGGACGTCCGGCCGCGACGCTGAACGAGGCGATCGACCGGGTCGAGCGCACGCTCGGCAAGCGGCTGCGGCGGGCCGCCCAGCCCTCCGGCACGGACGAGCAGATGCACGGCGCCCGCAAGGCGGGCAAGCGCGTCCGCTACGCCGCCGAGGCCGCAGCGGCGCGCGGTGACGCCCGGGCGATCAGTCTGGCCAAGGACACCGCCAAGCTGCAGGAGCTGCTCGGCGAGTTCCAGGACAGCGTTGTCGCCGCGGAATTGCTGCGCCGGCTGGCCACCGACGCCGCCGGCCAGGGCGAGGACGGCTTCACCTACGGCGTGCTCGTCGCCGAGGAGCGCCAGCGCGCCGACGAGGCCCGCCGCCGCGCCCGCCGGCAGAGCTAGGTCGGGCGCCCTACGTGCTTCGCGCGCCCCGGACCGTGATGATCTCGGTCGAATGGACCAGGTCTGGTCCGTTGGGCAGAGATGATCAAGCAGCGTTCGGTCGGTACTACCGCAACTCGTAGATGACCGACGAGCGTTCGCGCGTGAAGCCGACCGACTCGTAGAGCCGTCCGGCGCCGTCGGCATTTTCGCTGTCGACGTCGAGCTTGGCGACCGTGAAGCTGGGCGCCGCCAGGGCGAGCGTGCGCAGCAACATCGCCCGGGCCAGGCCCCGACCGCGGGCCGGCGGCCGTACGCCCAGCTGGCCGACCCAGAGTTCACCGGGCTCGTACTGATAGGTCAGGACGTAGCCCTCGAGGGTGCCGTCGGCGCCGAGGCCGAGCACCGAGCACCCAGCCCGGAAGGTGCGCGACCCGGTGAGCCAGTTGCGCCACTGCTCGTCGGTGGGCGCGGCGAACCCCCAGTGCGTGCTGAACGCGTCGCAGTGCGCTGCGTGCACCTCGGCGTCACGGGCGACGTCATAGGGCTGGACGCGCGGATCGTCGATGTCGTCGACACCGTCCACGTCGTCGTCCAGCGCGCGGCTGAGCCCGTGGAAGTGCCGCGCCACGCCGTAGCCGTGGGCCTCGAGCAACGCGCGGGCGTCGCCGACCTTCGCGCCAACGTGCGTGCGAACCTGCACCGGCGCCCCCGGGTGACGCTCGTTCGCGAAGGCGCCGGCTCGCCGTTGCAGCCGGTCGAGCAGTTCGGCGCCGATGCCGCGTCCTCGGTGCTCGGGATGCACGAACCCGGCGAAGTCCGCACGCGCCGTGCCGTCCGCCCGGAGCATCGGGGTCATGACCTGGCCGACAGCGACCAGCGTGCCGTGCTCGTCCTCGACCGCGATCGTGTCCTGGCTCGGCTCGATGGCCGTGTCGTCGAGTTCCTCGGCGAGGTCGTCCGCCGAGTACGCCTCATCCGTGTCGTCCGCGTCGGAGATGATCTTGGTGAACGCCGACCATCGTTGCAGGTCGGCGGCCGCGAGCGGGCGCCACATGTAGGTCATGCCACTCCCCTCGGTTTTGGTCGCCCAGCGTCACATAGCCCGCTGGGTGACCAAAATCGTCAGTCCATGCCCTTGGCGCGGCGGCCCAGCGCCTTTTGCACCTCGCGGTCGGCGTCGCGGCGGGCCAGGTCCTGCCGCTTGTCGTAGGACCGCTTGCCCCGCGCCAGGGCCAGCTCGACCTTGACCTTGCCCTCGGAGAAGTACAGCGACAGCGGGACGAGCGTCAGCCCGCTCTCCTTCGTCTTGCCGATCAGCCGTTCGATCTCGGCGCGGTGCAGCAACAGCTTGCGGGTGCGGCGCGGTTCGTGATTCGTCCAGCTGCCCTCGGTGTATTCCGGGATGTGGACGTTGCGCAGGAAGATCTCGCCGTCGTCGATCGTCGCGAAGCCGTCGACCAGCGACGCGCGTCCCAGGCGCAGCGACTTCACCTCGGTGCCGGTGAGCACCACGCCGGCCTCGTAGGTGTCGAGGATGGCGTAGTCGTGGCGAGCCTTGCGGTTCTGCGCGATGAACTTGCGGGCGGTGGTGCGATTGCTCGAAGCAGCGGCCGTGCGATTGCTCGACGTAGCGGCCATCTAGATCCGGACGTAGGAACGCAATGTCACGTACGCCGTGACGATCGCGAGCACGATGCCGATCAGCGCCGACTCACCGCTGGCGACGAGCACGTCGTTGACCGACAGGTCGGGCAGCACGCCGTGGCTCACCGAGTGACCGAAGATGCCGTTGAGCACATAGGTCTTGCTGAACCACAACGCCGGGACCGTCAGGATGCCGCCGATCACCGCGGTGATCATCGCCTCGATTACGAACGGCATCTGCGTCATCCATCGCGAGGCGCCCACCAGGCGCATGATGTTGGTTTCGTTCCGCCGCTGGGCGGCCGCGACTTGGATCGTGATGGCCATCAGCAAGATCGCGGCTATCAGCATGACGAGCGCGAACGCCAGGGCTCCGATCCGCGACTTGTCGAAGATGTCGAGGATCGTCTTGAGGCCCTCGTCCTCGTTCTGGACGGCATAGACGCCGGGAGCCTTCGCATACCGCTGAGCCACCGCGGGATAGTCACGTTTGAGGTCTTTCAGCCCGAGAGTGAATTCGTCGGGGAAGTCGCTTGCCTGCAGCAAGGCGCTGTTGTCCTTGCCAAGGAAGTCCTTGTTCTTGTTGTAGATCTCCTGATGCGTCAGGAACCTGACGCTGGCGATCTGTGAGTCGGCCTTCAGCGTGGCCTCGAGCTTCAGCTTCTCGGTGCCAGTGAACGGGTGCTTGCACGGGTTGTTCGGCCCATACGGCGCTGGACCGCACATGTAGACCTGAACGCTGAGCTTTTCCTGGTACTGATTCCGGAACTTGCCGATCTCCTTCTGCGTCAGCAGCGCCCCGGCCAGGAAGTACAGCGAGACGAACGTGATCATGATCAGGGCGATCGACATCAGGACGTTGCGGCGCAGGCCCTGGCCCACGCCTGACATCACAAAGCTGGCGCGCATCTCTTCCTAACTCGCTTCAGCGGCCGACGCCGTAGACGCCGCGGGACTGGTCGCGAATGATGTGGCCCCCGTCGAGCTCGATGACCCGCCGCCGCATCGCGTCGACGATGTTGTTGTCGTGGGTGGCCATCAGCACCGTCGTCCCGGTCCGGTTGATGCGCTCGAGCAGGCCCATGATGCCCTGGCTCGTGTCCGGGTCGAGGTTACCGGTGGGCTCGTCGGCCAGCAGGACGAGCGGCCGATTGACGAACGCACGGGCGATGGCCACCCGCTGCTGCTCGCCACCGGAGAGCTCGTTCGGCATGCGCAGCGCCTTGCCGTCCAGGCCGACCAGGTCGAGGACCTCGGGCACGGCCCGGCGAATCGTGCGCTGCGACTTGTTGATCACCTCGAGCGCGAACGCCACGTTGTCGTAGACGCTCTTCTTGGGCAGCAACCGGAAGTCCTGGAAGACGCAGCCGATCTTGCGGCGTAGCTCCGGGATCCGGCGGCTGCGCAACCGGCTGACGTTGCGGCCGTCAACAAAGACTTTGCCGGAACTGGCCAGCTCCTCGCGGAGCAGCAGGCGCAGCACGGTCGACTTGCCGGAGCCGGACTGGCCGATAAGAAAGACGAACTCTCCCTTGGCAATATCGATGGTGATGTCCTCGATTGCCGGACGGGTTCCCGCCGGGTAGACCTTGCTGACGTGGTCGAGTCGGATCACGGCGCCGAAGTTTACCCACCGCTCTTGGGTGCCTCTGTCGCGCCGCTACGTCGCCACCGGATTCCGGCCTCGATGAAGTCGTCTATGTCCCCGTCCAGGACGGCTTGGGGGTTGCCCACCTCGTGCTCGGTGCGCAGGTCTTTGACCATCTGATACGGGTGAATGACATAGCTGCGCATCTGGTTGCCCCAGCTGTTGCCGCTGTCCTTGAGGGCGTTCATCTTCGCCTGCTCCTCCTGCCGGCGCCGCTCGAGGAGCTTGGCCTGCAGGACGGCCATGGCGCTGGCCCGGTTCTGGATCTGGCTGCGCTCGTTCTGGCAGCTCACCACGATGCCGGTCGGCAGGTGGGTGATGCGGACGGCGGAGTCGGTGGTGTTCACGCCCTGGCCGCCCGGGCCACTCGACCGGTAGACGTCCACCCGGATGTCGTCGTCGGGGATGTCGATGTGGTCGGACTGCTCCACCACGGGCAGCACCTCGACCCCGGCGAAGCTCGTTTGCCGGCGGCCCTGGTTGTCGAACGGGCTGATGCGCACCAGCCGGTGCGTCCCCTGCTCGACCGATAACGTGCCGTACGCGTAAGGCACCTTGACCTGGAAGGTGGCCGATTTGATGCCGGCCTCTTCCGCGTAGGACGTGTCGAGCACCTCGGTGGGGTACCCGTGGCGTTCGGCCCAGCGCAGGTACATGCGCAGCAGCATCTCGGCCCAGTCGGCCGCGTCGACCCCGCCCGCCTCCGACCGGATCGTGACGAGCGCCTCGCGAGAGTCGTACGGGCCGGACAGGAGCGTGCGCACCTCCAGCTCGTCGATGCTCTTGCGCAGCGCCGTCAGCTCGGCCTCCGCCTCGGCCTTCTCCTTGTCATCACCTGCGTCGTCGGCCATCTCCCAGAGCACCTGCGCGTCGTCCAGGCGCCGCTTGAGGTCCTCAACGCGCCGGATATCGCCCTGGGTCACCGACAGCCGGCTCGTCACTCTCTGGGCGTTCTCGGGGTCGTCCCACAGATTCGGTGCCGATGCCTGCTGCTCGAGCTCACCGACCTCGGCTCGCAGCTTGTCGAGGTCCAGGACGGCTTCGATGCTGGCCATGGTGGTCGAGAGCTCTTTGAGCTCGGCGGGGACGTCGGTCACACCCGATCACGGTACCCGTCGGGGTCCGCGGCCGGGCCTAGGACGTGTCCTGAGCATCGAGCTGGGCGCTGAGCGACTTGGGCGCTACCGCCGGTACGCATCACGGACGACCTCGGCGATCTCGTCCCAGGGCGCGTCGTTGTCGATGCGCACGCCCAGCCAGCCCCGATGCCCGACGTAGGGCGGACGGAAGTAGCGATCCGGGTCGTCGGCGACGAGGGCTTCCTGGGCCCCGGGCGGCGCCGCGCACCAGAACGCGAGGTGGTCAGCACCGTGGTGGTGATCGTCCAGCGTCACGAACAACTTCTTGTCCCGGACGAAGAATCCGGGCTCCCCGTGGGTCGGCCGCTCGGTCGTCTCGGGCAGGCCGAGGCAGAGCTGCCGCAGCCGCTGTACCGGCGCTAGTGACGCTAGGCCGTCGGGACGGAGTCGAGCCATCGGATCAACGCCCGTTCATAGGCGACGGCGAACTCGACGGCGACCGCGCCGAACGTGTCGCCGGCCCGCTTCAGCTCGGCCGCGTCGCGGCGATGGGCCGCGAGCGCCGCCTCGTGCTCCTGCTTTGCCGCCGCGACGATCTCGCGGCGCTGCTTCGTCGACAGATGCGCGCCGAAACCGAGGCGGAGCACAGCCTGGCTGCGCACCGAGTCGCTGCCGTTCGACCCGGAAGCCCATTGCGCAAATACTTTGCGTCCGGCCGCCGTGATCGAATACGGATGGCTGGACCGGGCGCCTTCCTTACCGGCCTTGATATAGCCGTCGCGGGCCAGCCCGGGGAGCTCACGGTAAACCTGGCTGCGGGTGACACCGCCCTGCGCGGTCAACCTGCGCGATGCCGCGGTCACGATCTCGCCGCCCGTTGCCGCGCCGTCGTGCAGCACGCCAAGGATGACGGCGGACGTTGAGTTCAACCCCATCCCGGCAGATTCGCAGACGCCGTCGGCGACTGTCCAGTCGAAGGTCTCAGGCCTCAACCACCTTATACAGCCAGCGTTCTATTGGATGCAGCGCGCAGTCAGGTCACCGTGAAGGATTTGGCCCCCGTCACGAGGCCCCGACCAGCGCCGACCGCGCGGTCGCGTTGACCGTCGCCACGACGCCGCCCGGCTTGGCGAACAGCCAGCCAAACGCAATCTTCGTGCGACGGGTACAGCTGAGCGAAACCTGCGTGCGATCGGTGCTCAGAGAGGCGTCGAAATCGACCGGGCCGCGCCAGGTGTCTCGGGACATGTAGGCGGCGACCGCGTCGCGCACGTTGGCCAGTTCCAGGTAGCCGCTGCCCACGTTGCCGCCGACATCGCGTCCTCCGGCGAGATCGACTGAATTGGCCGCGGCAATCGCGGCGCCGTCGCACACGTCCTGGAGGTCCACCCGTTTGGCGAACGCGTCGGTGGCCGCGACATAACCGGCCACGATGAGCATGACGAGCAGCCAGCATCCCAAAATCAGCGGGATCACCGATCCGCGGTCGTCTCGCAGCCTGTTGATCACGACGTTTTGACGGTGCGGAAATCGTCCACGTGCACGATGTAGCGACCGATCGTCGTGATGCCGTGCCCGGCGATCAGCGTCGGCACACCGGGCAGGAGAGCGTGCCTGACGACGCATACAGCAAAGACAGCGCCCGGTGCCAGAACCGGTGCGACCTGCCCCGACTGGCAATCGGCATCGGCGGGAACGAAGCGCAGGTCCGCGTCGTCCGGCAGGCCCTGGTCGGCCAGCGCGAGGCGGACGGCTGCCCGCGCTCGCGCCACGGCGTCCGCGGTCGATTCCCCGGTGGCGAAGGCTCGGCCGGCCTCGCGAGCCGCCTGCGACACCCCGAGATTGCTGCGCTGCACCGAAGCGATCGCGGTCACGAAGTACACCATCGGCACCAGGATCATGACCGCGACGAAGATGAACTCGATGACGGCATTACCCGAGTCGCGGCGGCTCATGGCTCGCCTTCCTTGAGCACTCGCGCGGTCACGTCGATGTTCAGCACCCGACCGAGGGGCAGATAGATCGACTTGATGTGGCCACTGCAGTGCACGACCGCGAGCGGCAGCCCCGTCACGTCCGTGTCGGCGGTGCCCCGGCACGGCACGCTGCCGGCAATCGTCGAGTTCGAGCCCTGCCGCACCAGCGCGGTTGCGTGGTCGCCGCCGTCGCCAGGGTCGACGCCCTTGTTCGCCGCATATCTGGCACCGGCGGCGGCGCTGGACTGCACGATGTTGCGGACGTAGAAGTACACCGCCACCTGCAGCACGGCGAACAGCAGGAACATGAGCAGCACGGCAATCATCACGAACTCGACGACGGCCGCACCGCGATCACGCGCGTCGCCACGATCACCCGCATCGCCGCGAAGACCCGCATCGCCGCGAAGGAAGCAGCGCACGCTACTTCGTGCTACCGGTGACCGAGTCGATCGCGTTGCTGATCGCGTCGGTGATCTTGTTCTTGAAGACGGCGAAGATGACAACCACCAACCCCGCGGTCATCACGGTCACCATCACCCAGCCCGGCACATCACCTCGTTCCGGATCGCGTCCCCGTACGCGCGCGTATGCGCCGACCAGCCAAACGGCCAGCATGTCCAAGGGCACCATGGCGGGCCCCTCCCTTCCTTACCTGGTGAGCGACACCAATGTCGAAAGCGCCGGGAACAACGCGAACATCACCGTTACCGGCAAAAGCATAAATACCACTGGCACCATCATGGAAATCTCCTTGCGCCCACCCGCCTCGAGCAGCGCGCGCTTGCCGACCTCGCGCACGTCCGTCGCCTGAGCCCGCAGGACGTCAGCGAGCGGCGTGCCGCGCTCGATCGCCACGACCAGGCCCTGGACGAATCGCGAGAACGGCTCGAGCGTCGTCCGTTCGGCCAGGTCGGAGAGCGCTGTGGTCAAGGGCGCCCCGGATCTCGCCCGGGCCAGGGCGGCGTCCAGGTCGCGGGCGAGCTCACCGCCGGTGAGCCGGCACACGCGCAGGAGGGCGTCCGGCGGAGCCTCGCCCGCCACGACCGACAGTGCGAGCAGGTCGGCGACGACCGGGAACTCCGACAGCATGGCCGACTCGCGCCGCTGCACCTGCTTGGTGAGGTACCAGTCGCGGGCCAGCACACCACCGGCCAGGCCGAGAAGAGCCGCTCCCCCGGCCAGTACCGGATCGACGCCGCCGCGCGCCACCCCGGCCAGCACGACGACCAGCCCGCTGCCGACCATGCCGATGACGCCCCACACGACCTGCTCGATGCGGAACTCCTCGACCGTGCCGCCGGTACCGAGTCCACCGAGGCGGCGACGCACCGAGGCCGAGCCGCCGACGACGCGGTCGAGGAAGCCCACCGCATCGCCGATCGCCGGGCCGAACAGCCGCCGCACCACGGCGAACGGGGCCGACGTAGCGGTCGGACGCGCGAGCAGCTTGGACGGGGGCGGCGTGTCGCCCAGGTAGGGCGCGATGCGGTCGGCGAGCCGGATCGGACGCATCGGCGGCGCCGCCCGCACAGCGAGCAGCACACCGCCCGCGAACAGCAGGCCGAGGAACGCGCCCAGCACGACCCCGGTCATCGCAGAACTCGCTGCTCTTCCGGCAGCTTGCCGATGGCCAGCATGATCCGGTACGCCACCACGGAGACCACCGCGCCGATGACCAGCAGCACTACCCCACCGGTCGAGTTGTAGGCGTGCAGGGTGGTCGACTGTGTCCCGAGCAGCAACAGGACGATCCACGGCGCGGCCACCGCCAGGCGGGCGGCGTTCACCACCCATCCTTGACGGGTTTCGAGCTCGGCGCGAGTGCGAGCATCGGAGCGCAGCAGCTCGGACAGCGTGCGCAGTACCGTCCCGAGGTCGCTGCCCCCGACCTCGCGGGCGACGCGCATCGTCTCGCAGACCCGATCACCGACCGGATCGGCGAGGTCGTCCTTCAACGCGTCCAGGCATTCGCCGAAGCGACCGCTCGCCCGGTAGGCGGCGCTGAACCGGGCGAAGGGCGGGCGCAACGGCTCGGGGCCGCGCAGCGCGAGGGCTGACAACCCTTCCGGCAGGGACATACCCGCGCGTACGGCCGAGGCGAGATTGTCTACTGCCTCAGGCCATAGTTCGCGCAATGCGACTTGACGGCGGCGGCGCATGCGCTGCAGCACGATGAGCGGACCGAAGAAGGCGAACACGGCGAAGCAGACCGCCACCGCGAGCGTGGACGTCATCGCCAGCACGAGAACCCCGACGACGAGGGCGCACAGCACCTGCACGCCGAGCAGTTGGGTCGCGCCGACACCGTCGACCCCGGCCTGCCGCAGCAGGTCGGTGCGCCGGAGGATCCAGTTCGAGGCCACAGTTGCGCGCCGTTGCGGTGCCCGCGAACCGCTGCGCCAGATCAGCAGCAACCCGCAGCCGAGCATCAGCCCCAGCAGGGCGCCCACGTCAGCCCTCGCCCATGGCGTGCGGCCCGACGCGGTGCGCGCCGAGGTGACCGAGGGCTGAGATGAGGTCGATGCCGACCGCCTCGAACCGTTCCGGATGCGGCGGGTAGCCATCGGCGCGCTCCAGCCGGCCGCCGCGGCTGGTGAAGATCTCCGACGTCTCGATGATGTCGCCCTCGACGCGGCCCGGTACGCCGACGATCTCGCGCACCCGTCGTTGCCCGGCCACGTCGACGGTCAAGTGCACGACGATGTCGACGCTGGCCGCGACGGTCGGAACGACGAACGCCGCGGACACGTTCTCGCCGGCCAGCAACGGCAGCGTGCACATCTTGACGAGCGCTTCCCGGGCCGAATTCGCGTGCAGCGTGCACATGCCGGGCAGCCCGGAGTTCAGCGATATCAGCAGGTCGAGGCATTCCTCCTGCCGAACCTCGCCGACGATCAGCCGCTGCGGACGCATCCGCAGCGCCTCCTTCACCAGGCGCCGCAGTGGGATGTCGCCGGTGCCCTCGAGGTTGGCCTGTCGGGTCTGCATGGCGACGACGTCGGGCAGGGCGACCTGCAGCTCGAAGACCTCCTCGACGGTGACGACGCGCTCGCGGGCCGGGATCGCCGCGCACAGGGCGTTCAGCATCGTCGTCTTGCCGGCCTGGGTGCCGCCCGAGACGAGGATGTTGAGGCCGGCCGCCACGCACGCCTCGAGGAACCGCGCTGCCTGCTCGGTGAGCGACCCCGCGGCCATCAGCTCGTCCAGCGAGCGCAGGCCCAGCACGAACTTCCGGATGTTGACGGCCATGTGCTGTCGAGTGATCTGCGGGATGACGACGTGCAGCCGCGAGCCGTCCGGCAACATCGCGTCGACGAACGGAGTGGAGAGATCGATGCGCCGTCCCGACGTCCGCAGCATGCGTTCTACGAGTTCGGCCACCTGCTCGGCGGTGAGGATGAGCGTGGTCAATTCCGAGCGCCCCCGGCGGGCGATGAACACCCGTCCCGGCTCGTTGATCCACACCTCCTCGATCGAGGGGTCGTCGAGGAACGGCTGCAACGGGCCGAATCCCGAAACGGCGTCCAGCACGGCCCGGGCGATCTGGGTCGTGTCGCCCAGTGGCGGAAGCGACGAGGTGACCGCCCGGTCGAGGTAGTGGGTGACGACCTCGTCGATAAGGCGGCGGACGACGGCCGGCTCGGCGACCGGGTCGATGCCCCGACGCCGGACGAGTTCGCGGACCTCGCCCTCCACGATCGCCAGTCCGGTTGCCACGCTTCTCTCCCAGTTGAGCACTTCGCGTGCCGAGTCCCGGAGAGCCTACTTGCAGCATTCACACCCAGGCAGGGGTTAGCCACAATCTGTGGATAACGCCGGCCTCACGCGATGGCCGCGCTGCCCGGCTGGTCACGCGTCGCCCACGCGAAACGGGGTCGCGCAGTGTCGGCGTCATCCAGCACAGTGAGAGCGTGACCACGACTGCACCCGTCCGCCAGCGGCAACGCGCCCGGGCCGCCGTCGCGATCACCTTTGCCGCGAACGGCTTCCTGTTCGGCTCGTGGGTGCCGCGCATCCCCGAGGTGAAGCACGACCTGCACCTGTCCTCGGCGGCGCTCGGCATCGCGCTGCTCGCACCGGCGGTCGGCTCGGTGCTGTCGATGAACGGGTACGGCCGGGCGAGCGCGCGCTTCGGCAGCGCTCGGCTGACCCGGATCTGCCTCGTGTTCTTCTGCGCGTTCGCCTGGCTGCCGGGGCTGGCCGGCAACCTGCCGACGCTGTGGCTGACCCTGCTGATCTGGGGGACGTCCATCGGCGGGCTCGACGTCGTGATGAACGCGCAGGGCGTCACGGTCGAGCACGCCTACGAACGCCCTGTCCTCTCGGGCTTTCACGCCGCCTGGAGCCTCGGCTCGCTCACCGGCGCGCTGCTCGGCGGCGTGGGCGCCGGCCTGGACGTTCCCATCGCGGCCCAACAAGGGGCGCTGGCCGGTGTCGTACTGATCGGCGCGCTGCTCGCCGGGCGGGCTTACCTGCCCGATCCACCGCACCACTCCGAGGCCCCGCGGCCCGGACGCAGGCGCGGCCTGCCCGACCTGCGACTGCTGCTGCTCGGCGTCGCCGGGCTGTTCGCTCTGCTCAGCGAGGGCGCGGTCGCCGACTGGAGCGGCGTTCTGCTACGCGACAACCTGCACGTGCATCCGGCCCAGGTCGGGCTGGCGTACGCGGCGTTCAGCACGACGATGACCGCCGGACGGCTCGCCGGTGACCGGGTGGTGCAGGCGCTCGGACGGGCCCGGGCGATCGCGGTGCTCACCGCGATCGGGGCCGCCGGCCTCGCCGCCGGCCTCGCCACCAGCGCGCTCGTCGGCACGGTGATCGGCTTCGCACTGCTCGGCATCGGACTGTCGGTGATGGTGCCGGTGATCTTCAGTACCGCCGCTGACGGCGCGGCCCCCGGACCCGCGATCGCGACGGTGTCGACGCTGGGCTACACCGGATTCCTGGTCGGTCCCACCGCGATCGGTCTGATCGCCGAGGGCACGAGCGTCCCGTTCGCGTTGTGGCTGTTGCCGATCTTCACCACCGCCGGCGGCGTGCTCGGAATCGCGGCAGTACGGATGACGGCGGCCGGCCGCCCGACGTCGCAGATTGCGACAGGCACGGGCGACGCGCGGCGCTAGCATCCAAGCCGTGATCTTCATTACCGCGAAGTTCCGCATCCGGCCCGAAGATGCCGACCGCTGGCCCGACATCAGCAGCGACTTCACCCAGGCGACGCGGGGCGAGGCGGGTTGCCTGTGGTTCGACTGGTCGCGCAGCCTCGCCGACCCGAACGAGTACGTCCTGGTCGAGGCGTTCCGCGACGACGAGGCGGGCGCCGCCCACGTCCAGTCCGCGCATTTCAAGGCGGCCCAGCAGGATCTGCCGCCACATCTCGCCGAGACACCACGGATCGTCAACGCGAAGATCGATCAGGACGACTGGTCCGAACTCGGCGAACTGGCCGTACATCGCTGAGTAGCGGTACATCGCTGAGTAGCAGTGCTCATGTGCTCGGCCGTTCGACCGGCCAGGCTCGTGGCATGACGACACCGACCGCCGCCAAGACCACCACCGCGTTCTACGCGCAGGCCGCCATCTCGTTCGGATTGGCCCTGCTCGGGCTGCTCATCGGAGAGCTCTACCTGCCGGTCACCGGATGGGTCCGGGCGTTCCTCGCTCTCGCCACCCTGTTCCTGGTGACGTCGACGTTCAGCCTGGCCAAGTGCGTCCGCGACGCCCAGGAGAGCGGCAATGTCGTGAGCCGGCTCGACCAGGTGCGGCTCGAGCGCCTGCTGGCCGAGTTCGATCCGTACCACGTGCAGCCGGTGCACGCGGTGCCGCCGGTGCCCCCGGTGCACACAGTGCCGCCGGTCTCGAACCATCAGGGTTGATGCCGTTCCGGAGCCCCGATCTGCCCTCGGCGGGTCGGGGCCTTACCGTGCACCCCGTGCGGGTCTCCGGTGTGCTGCTGTCGCTGTGGCGGGCGGCTGCGCTGTTCCGGGCCATCACGCTCGCCGTCTGCATCTTTCTGATCGCGCGTTGGCACGACCTGTACGCGCACCCGGGCGTTGCGTACGGCACCGGCGCGGCAATGGTCGCGGTGACGGCGGTGATCTGCTGGCTGGCCGTCACGGGTCGCGCGCACCGTCCGGCGATCGTGGGCGCGGACGCGGCCGTGACGGTTCTGCTCACCCTCGCCAGCATCCCGGCGCAGACGCCTTATCAGCGGCACGGCCACATGCCGACCCTGACGACGATCTGGGCGGCGGGTCCGGTAATCGATGCGGCGTTCGTCGGGGCCTGGCTGGCCGGCGTGCTGGTCGCCGGCGTCCAGCTCGGCGCAGCGATCGCCGTGCGAGCCGGCTATGACGGCGGGACGCTGACCAGCGGCACCCTGCTGATCGTGACCGGCGGCGTCGTCGGCTACCTGACGACCTTGATCGTGCGCGCCGAGCGCGACCTGGCCGCCGCCGCCGCGACCCAGGCGGCGGTCGGCGAGCGCGAGCGGCTGACCCGGTCCATCCACGACGGCGTGCTGCAGGTACTCGGGTTGGTACATCGCGCGGGACGTGACGCTTCCGGCTCCTGGGCCGAACTCGGCGCCGCGGCGGGCGAACAGGAGGCGGCGTTGCGCGCGTTGCTGCGTTCGCGTCCGGACAGTACCCGGGTAGGGCTCCTTGATCTGGCCGACGAGCTGATCGCCCTGCGCCAGGACCGCGTCACCGTCTCGGTTCCCGCCGAGCCGATCGTGGTGGACGCGGTTACCACCCAGGAGCTGTCCGCCGCGGTTCGGGAGGCGCTGACCAACGTCGCCCGGCATGCCGGCCCGGACGCCGGCGTATGGGTGCTGCTCGAGCGGTTGGACGACCGGCTGTGCGTCACGGTCCGCGACGACGGCGCCGGCATGATGCCCGGGCGGCTCGACGCGGCCCACCGCGAAGGACGCCTCGGCGTGGCCGGCTCGATCCGGGGCCGGCTGGCGGCGCTCGGCGGAACGGTGACCATCACGTCGGCCCCGGGTGCCGGCACGGTGGTCGAGCTCGTGTTGCCCGTGGACGCGCGATGACCCGCGTCATGATCGTCGATGATCATCCGATCTGGCGCTCGGCGTTGGAGCGCGAACTCGACGCGGCCGGCTACGACGTGGTGGGCGCCTTCGGCGACGGCGAGACGGCGTTGCGGGTGGCTCCGGCCGTCCGCCCGGACGTCGTGCTGATGGACCTGCAGTTGCCTGGCCTGTCCGGTGTGGAGACCGCCGCGGCGCTCGTCGAAAGTGATCCGTCCGTGCGCATCCTGATGTTCTCGGCATCGGGCGAGGACGCCGACGTGCTGGCCGCCGTCAAGGTCGGCGCCCGCGGTTATCTCGTCAAGTCGGCGCGGACCTCCGAGCTGCTCGAGGCGGTGGCCCGCACCGCCGCCGGCGAGGCGACGTTCTCGCCCGGTCTCGCGGCGCTCGTCCTCGGCGAGTATCGCCGTATCGGGCGGGACGAGCCTTCTCCCACAGCGATGCTGACCGATCGGGAGATCGAGATCCTGCGCATGGTGTCGACCGGCCTCGCCGCCCGTCAGATCGCCGAGCGCCTCGTCGTCTCGCACCGCACCGTGCAGAACCACATCCAGAACACCCTGCGCAAGCTCCAGTTGCACAACCGGGTCGAGCTCACCCGATGGGCGATCGATCAGGGCCTCGCCGAGTAGCGGGTCTGCGCGGTTAACGCAGCCTGGCTGTGGTTTTGGTGGGCGTTTAAGAGCGCGGCGACGGAGAATGCGGGGCGGAAACAGCTGAGGGCCGTGCCAGAGGTCTGGCGACCTCCGGTCAGTGCGTAGCCCCAAGATCATGCGCGACCGCCGCCGACCACAGCGTTTTCGGCGCGTTCGTATTCAGCTCGCGTCGCGGAGGGCTCGGTTGGCACGGCCCGGTTGGCGCAGGGTCCAGCTCGCGCAGCCCGATTCGCGCAGCCCGATTCGCTCGGCTCGCTTCGCGCGCCCCCTCCAAGCTGGCCCCTTGACGTATTCCTATATAGGCATATGATCGCAGCATGGCGCGGGCGGCGACGACTACGGATGCGTTCAACGCGGTGGCCGAGCCCCGGCGGCGTCAGATCCTGGACGTCCTGGCCACGTCGGCCGCCGGGGAACGGTCGGTGAACGAGCTCGTCGCGTCGCTCGGAATGTCGCAGCCGCTGGTGTCCAAGCACCTGCGGGTACTGCGCGAAGTCGGGCTGGTGGACGTACGCGACGAGGGGAGGCAGCGGATGTATCGGCTCAACGGGCAACCGCTACAGCCCATCTATGACTGGGTGAAGACCTACGAGCGGTCGTGGTCGCGACGCTTCGAGCAGCTGGATGTCGTGTTGGCAGAACTCAAGGAAACAGAACGCAAGGAAACGGAGGACGGAGATGGTGGCAGTGGCGAGTAACAATGCGGTCGTGACGCTTCCGAGCGAAACGCAGATCCTGATCACGCGGGAGTTCGACGCGCCCAAGCATCTGGTCTATCAAGCCTGGACGACACCGGAGTTGATCAAGCGCTGGTGGAGCGGTGACCACGGCGAGGTGAACAGCGCCGAGGTCGATCTACGGGTCGGCGGCACGTGGCGTTACGTCATGACGGCGAACGAGGGCTTCGAGGTCGCGTTCCACGGCGAGTTCCGTGAGATCGTCCCGAACGAGCTCATCGTGTCGACCGAGGTATTCGAGGGCATGCCCGACGCCAGCGCGGTGGACACGATCACGTTCACCGAGAAGGACGGGCGCACCACGCTCGAGATCCTCGTGCAGCACGAGAACCAGGAGCACCGCGACGGCCACGTCAACTCGGGCATGGAGGCCGGCATGCAGGAGTCACTGAGTCACCTCGAGCAGGTCGTGCAGTCGCTGCGGTGAGCCGGCCGCCTTGGAGGCAGGACGGTGGGGTCCTGCCTCCAAGGCCGTTCACATGTCGCCCGAAAGTGCCTTCGCCGGCGTGGACACCTACAACGACGGTGCGCGGTTCCTGCTCGATCATCTCTGAGCGTCGTCGAGGATGCGTCGGGCGCGGCCGATCATGGCGGCGTCCACCATCCGCCCGTCGGACAACACCGTGACTCCGCGCCCGGCATCGACGGCGTTCGCGAACGCGGCCAGCAGTGCGTGCGCGTCGGCCACCTCGTCGACGTCGGGGCGGAACGCCTCGCGGATCACCGGTACCTGCCGCGGATGGATGGCGGCCCGCCCCCGGAACCCGAGCGCTCGGCCGCGGCGGCACGAACTGGCCAGCCCGTCCAGGTCGTCCACGTTCGGATAGACCGACATCGCCGGCGGGGGCAGGCCGGCCGCCCGCGCCGCGACGACGACACGCGACCGCGGCCAGTCCAGCGCGTCGGTACCGAGGTCACTGGCCAGGTCGGCCTCGCCCAGCCCGATGGCCACCACCCGGGGATGCGCGGTGGCGATCTCGAACGCCCGCTCGACGCCGAGCGCGGTTTCGAGCAGGCACGAGATGCCGACGCCGGTGAGGTCGGCCGCGGCGCGGACGTCGTCGGCGGACTCGACCTTGGGCAGTCGCACCCCGACCAGCGACGGCGCATCGCCCAGCGCCTCGAGGTCGTCGGCCACCCACGGCGTGCCGGGGGCGTTCACGCGCACCTCGACCGTGCCCGGCGCCGCGTACGGCAGCCACTCGCAGACGGCCCAGCGGGCGGCGTCCTTGCCGGCCGGGACGACGGCGTCCTCGAGGTCGACGATCACCACGTCCGCGCCGGACTCCACAGCCTTGCTGTACATATCGGGACGATCGCCGGGCACGTAGAGCCAGGTCAGCATCAGACGACTCCTGCCTCCCGCAGCCGGGCTATCTCATCCTCGTCGCGGCCGAGTTCGGCCAGGACGGTGTCGGTGTCGGCTCCGTGCGGGCGGCCGGCCCATCGGATGCTGCCAGGAGTCTGCGACATCCGGAACAGGACGTTCTGCATGCGCAGCGCGCCGAGCTCGTCGTCATCGACGGTTGCTATCGTGCCGAGCGCCGCGAACTGCGGATCGGCGGCAATGCCGCGCGCGTCGTACACCGGGCCGACCGCAGCCTGCGCGTCGTCAAAGGCTCGGCTGACGTCGGCGGCGTCGCGCTCGGCGATCCACCCACCGACGGCAGCGTCGAGTTCGTCGGCGTGCTCGGCCCGTCCGCGCCCGGTGGCGAACCACGGTTCCTCGGTCAGCTCGGGGCGGCCGACGAGACGCACGACCCGTTCGGCGATGCTCTGCGAGCTGGTCGACACGGCGAGCCACTGCCCGTCCCGGCTGCGATACACATTGCGGGGCGCGTTGTTCGCGGATCGGTTGCCCAATCGGGGCTGGACGAAGCCGAGCTGATCGTAGGCGGTGATCTGTCCACCGAGCATCGCCAACATCGGCTCGATGATCGCCAGGTCGATCACCTGGCCGGAACCGCTTAGGTCGCGCGCTCGCAGCGCCGCAGTGATGGCGAAGGCGGTGGCGATCGCGGTGATGCCATCGGCCAGCCCGAACGGCGGCAGGGTCGGCGGTCCGTCCGGCTCGCCGGTCACGGCGGCGAATCCGCTCATCGCCTCGGCGATCGAGCCGAATCCGGGCCGATGCGCGTAGGGACCGTGCTGACCGAAGGCGGTGACGCGGGCGATGATCAGCCTGGGGTTGACCTCCAGCAGCCGGTCCGGGGCGAGGTTCCAGCGCTCGAGCGTGCCGGGCCGGAAGTTCTCGATCAGGACGTCTGATCGTTGCGCCAACTCGAGCAGCAGGCGTTGCCCGTCGGGCTGCGACAGGTCGAGCGTGGCCGTGCGCTTGTTGCGGCCGATCGTCTTCCACCACAGGCCGATGCCGTCCTTGCTGGCGCCGTGACCCCGCGAAGCGTCCGGCCGGGTCGGGTGTTCGATCTTGACGACCTCGGCGCCGAAGTCGCCCAGATGGGTCGCCGCCAGTGGCCCGGCGAACAGCGTCGCCGCCTCGATCACCCTTATCCCGTCGAGCGGGCCGGTCACGTCAGATCCACCGCGCAGCGGAAGCCGATCCAGGGCGAACGGCCGATGCCGGCGCCGGCGATCAGGAACTTGGCGGATACGTCGGGCGGCTGCGGCCCGCCGTCGAAATACCAATCCGAGCCCTCATTGCGATAGGCGCTGCCGCCCTTGAGGATGCAGAACCGGGTCCGACCGTCGGTGTGCTCGCTCTCGGTCAGGTTCCAGACCAGCGGTGTCGCGCGGCTCAACAACCCCGCCTCACCGGCGACCTGCCACTCGTCCTCGGACGGCAAGCGCAGCTCGGCCCAGGTCGCGTACGCGCGGGCATCGGCCAGGTCGACGCAGGTGACCGGTGCATCGGCAGCACCCGGTGACGTGAACCGCTCGGGCCGAACCGGCCGGTAGCCCGTCGCCGCGAGGAATGCCGCGTACTCAGCGTTGTTGACCTCGTGCTGCGCGATCGCGAACCGTCCCAGGTACACAGTGCGATGCAGCGTCCCGCGATGATGCAGGCGGGGCGGCAGCGGCTTCCATTCGTCGACGTACGGTGCCTCGCCGTACAGGCCGGTCTCCCGCACCCGATGGTGCACGACCAGTTCGTACCGCCCACCGTCGACCGCCGGCATACCCCTCGGCCCGTTCGCGGCGACGCTCGGACGGCGCACCCGAACCGCCGCCCGGGCCGGGAACGACACATCCGGATCGAGCGCGACGTGACCGGACGCCACTGGATCGGGGGTGACGATCACGGCCGCAATGCCGTCGGCCGGGAGGCGGCCGCTCACGCGAACCCGTCCGTCGTCGGCTTCCTCGACGCGCAGCGCCGTCCCCGAGGTGAGCTCCGTCCAGTGCCACCCGGCGGGTGCCTCGGCCTCCAGCCACACACCGTCGAACTCATCGCCCCGGTTCACGATCGTCCACAGTGGACGCTCGTCGTGATCCCAGCGCGACGCGTAAACGTCCCCGCCGGCGTAGTCGGCCAGCGGCGTCCAGTTCTCACTGCGCAGCCAGGCTGGGTAATCGCGGTGAACGCGTCGCATCGCCCGTAGCAACGACTTGTCGCGGGCGCTCCAGCCGACCCACACCCCGAACACGCTCTCCCACACCATCACGCCGGTGCCGTTGAACCAGGCCGACTGCAGTTCCTCGAGGTGGCTGCGGTTCCATCGCCGGACGTGATGGAGCATGTGCCGCCGCTCGAACCACTTGGCCCGCAGCACTCCCGGAACCGGCGAGTCGGCGAACCACTGCGCCCACGACATGGTGTGGTCGTGCATCCGGACGAGCGGTACCCGCGACTCGGCCTCGAGGGTGATTCCCGGATGCAGCTCGTCGAGCGCCTGGCGGATCCCGGGCGTGCCCTCGCGCATGCTGTCGATGAACACGCCGTCCACGCCGGACCACTTGACGACGTCGGCCACGTCGGACGCATCGACCGGCTCCCACGGATAGACGACGACGTAGACGCGGATGCCGTGCGCCTGCAGATCCTGGACGACGGTCGGGAGCTCGGGCACATCGCGGTAGAAGTCGAACTGGGCGCGCTCGTCGATTCCCTCGATGGGGTAGGCGTGCCAGAGCAGCACGCCGTCGAACCCGCCGAACTCGCGCGAGGCGTGGTCGACGTAGCGATCGACGGTGAACTGCCCGGTGTCGTGGTCGTAGAGGCGCTCGTCCCACAGCCAGGCCAGGTCGGTGACGAAGCAGTCACCCGGCTCGCGGTCGTAGCGTGATCCGTCGTAGTCGATGCGGTGCGCCGCCTCGATCCGCCAGCGCTGCAACTGCTCGCGCCATTGTGGCCACGACGCCGGATCATCCGGTGGGGCAAGGATCTTCGCATCGTCGAGTTCGGACAGGTCCCCGTCGAGAGGTACCTCCGTCCACCCGTCGATCGGGCGCGGGACATACGGGTTCAGCACTCTTGTCGCTCCTGGAGGAAGGCTTCGATCTCAGCTCGTCGCGGCATCGACGCCGAGGCCCCGAACCGCTGCACGCTGATCGCCGCCGCGGCCGACGCCCAGCGCAGGGAGGTGGCCAGGTCGGGTTGTTCTCCGCGCGCAACGGCGAACGCGCCGACGAACGTGTCTCCGGCGGCGGTGGTATCGACCGCTGTCACGTCGAACGCCGGGACGTTCACCGGCGACACCCCCTGCCGCGAGTAACGGATACCAGCGGCGCCGAGCGTGACGAGCAGGTCGCGGTGCTCGGCGGTCGTGACGTTCAGGGCTGCGGCCTCGTGCTCGTTGGGCACGAGTAGGTCGACGACGTCAAGCAACTCGTCCGGCAAGGGCAGCACCGGCGCCGGCGTGAGCACCGTCGCAACACCCTGCGAGCGGGCGAACGACGCCGCCTCGACGACAACGCTCAGCGGCAGTTCGAGCTGCATCAGCAGGACGTCCGCGCCGGTGATGGCCGCCCGGTGCGAATCGGTGAGCGATCGGACGGTGTCGTTCGCGCCAGGTACCACGATGATCGAGTTCGCGCCGGAGGCCTCGACCGTGATGTGCGCGGTGCCGGTCGGTTCGGCGACGGTGGCCAACCCCGCGACGTCAATGCCGTCCTCGACGAGCAATCGCCGGATCCGCGCGCCGTACGCATCGCCGCCCACTGCACCGAGGAAGCGAACCTCGCCGCCGGCCCGGGCCGCGGCCAGCGCCTGGTTGGCGCCCTTGCCGCCCGGCAGCGTGCGGAACGCGTGGCCGGTCACGGTCTCGCCGAGTGGCGGCGCGTGATCGACGCTGACGACCAGATCCATGTTCGCGCTGCCCAGCACGGTAACGCGCGTCACGCGACGACCGCCAGCGTGCGGCGAGCCAGTTCGTCGATCGCGATGCCGTCGAACCCGGGCAGGCTGCTCGCGATGCGGTTGCGCAGCGGTTTGGTCCACCGTTCCGGCAGGGCGGTGGCACCGGCGAGTGCCCCGCACACCGCCCCGACCGTGGCTCCGGCCGAGTCGGTGTCCCAGCCACCCGTGACGGCCGCCGCGATCGCCGTCGCCAGGTCGCCGCGCGACGACGTCAGCGAATACCCGATCAGGGCGGCATTGTTCAGCACGTGCACCCAGTGCAGATCACCGTAGGCGGCGTGCAACTCGTCCAGGGCGCGTTCGAGCGGGAGTTCGCCGAGATCCACGCCGATCTGGACCGCGTCGGCCAGCCGGCTGCGAGGCGGGACGACGGCCAGCCCGCACTCGATCACCGTCTCGACGTCGTCGCACACAACCGCCGCCGCGCTCATCGCCGCCACGAACATCGCGCCGTAGATGCCGTTGCGCCGATGGCTCAGCCAGGCGTCGAGGTATGCGAACCGGGCCGCCGTCGCCGGATCGCCCGGATGCGTCCATCCATACGCATCAGTACGGATGAGCGCGCCGATCCACTCGCGGAACGGGTTCAGCACCTCGGCCGCCCGCCCGACCGGCACCGCGTCGAGCACGTTCCGGTACGCGGCCCGCTCGGCGGTGAACACCCGCGCGGCCGGCAGGTTCGCCAGCCAGGCCTCGGCGACGTCCTCGGTCGTGAGGGCGTCACCGTGCTGCTCGACCAACGACAGAGCCAGCATCGCGAAGTTCAGATCGTCGTCCTCGGGCATGCCGTCGATGTTCTCGGCGAGACTGGTCGGACGGCTGCGCCGGTTCCACGGCCACCGCGCGGCGACATCGGCCGGCAGGCCGACCTCGGTGAAGTACCCGGTGATCGGCCAGTTGCCGGTGGCGCGGGCAATCGCCTCGATGCCGGCGCGCGGCAGCTTCTCGACCGGCTTGCCCAGCAGGCAGCCCGCCGCCCGGCCGAGCCAGGCGCCGTACAGCCGGTCGAGCGTCGGGGTGGCCGCCAACCCCGGCAGCGGCCGCCACTGCGCGACGATCTCGACCCAGGCGTCGGGTTCGTCGGCGGACGGATGCGCGACGCGATGCGCGGCGGTCAGCCGGTCGAGCTCGCCGAGCAGTTCGCGCGCGCGATCGCGCAGCCGCGAATCGTCGGACCCGCCGTCGGGCGACGCCTCGATCGATCCCCCGGCCGCCCGCCAGGCGGCCTCGACCGCCGACACGTCCACCCCCTCGGCCCGGCCCTGCGCCAGTTCGTGCGCGACGAGATCCTCGGGCTGTACCCAGGTGAGCCTCATGAGTCGGTCAGCCGGGCGATCGCCGATGCCCGGGCTCGCGCGCGCGTCTCGTCGGTCGCAGCCAGCTCTGCGGCGAGCGCCGCCATCACCCGTCCCGGACTCTCGATATCTGTCTTGCTGGCCACGCTGACATCATGACGCCACTGCGCCGGCACCGCGTCCGCACCCCCGAGCGCACCCGTGATCGCCCCGGCCATGGACGCGATCGAGTCGGCGTCGCGGCCGTAGTTGACCCCGCCCAGCACAGCTTCGCTGTACGAACCGCCGGTGAGCAGCACGAGGCCGAGGGCCACGGGAAGCTCCTCGATCGACTTGGTCCGGCTCGGGCGTCGGGCGTCCATCGCCGGGGCCCGATAGTCCGGCCCGACCGTGTCGAACGGCTCAACCGCCCTACGCAGCAAGGGAATCGCGGTTCGCCAGTCGGGCGCCGTCACTGAGCAGGCCGCCTCGATCGCCGCCCGCGTTCCGTCGTGGGCGAGATCGACGCAGGCATCGACGACGTCGCGAGCCGTGGCGTCCACCCGCATTGCCGCCGCCACCGCCGCCGCGAATACGCCGGCCGCCTCCCGTCCGTAGCTCGACTGGTGCGCACCGGCGAGGTCGATCGCCTCACCGTACGCCGCAGTAGGGTCGGCCGCGTTGAGCACGCCCACCGGCGCCATGTACATCGCGGCACCGCAGTTGACGATGTTGCCCACGCCCGCCTCGCGCGGGTCGACGTGCCCGTAGTGCAGCCGGGCGACGAGCCACTTCTCGGCCAGGAAGATGCGACTGAGCAGCAGGACATCGGCTTCGAGCTCGGGCACCCACCGCTTCTCCTCGATCAGCAGCGGGACGAGGTCAGCGGCCACGGCGTAGGCGTCCAGATGCCGGCGCCGCTTGGCGTACACCTCGACGAGCGCGTGGGTCATCAAGGTGTCGTCGGTGATGTGGCCGTCGCCCTTGTGGTAGGGCGCGATCGGCCGGGCGTGGCGCCAGTCCGGATTGAACGGCGCCACGATCCCGGTCACCCACCCGCCGTACCGCTCGCGGATCTGCTCCGGCGTCCAGCCCTCCGTGGCGCCGCCGAGCGCGTCCCCCACCGCCGCGCCGGCCAGCGCCCCAACTGCTTTGTCTTCGAGCAAATTCAAGAGATCCTCCTGGGCGGCCACCTGGTGACCAACAGCGGACCGCAGCCGCGTGTACGAAGCAGATGCGAATCGCTTCCTGCAGCGCGATCGAGTCGCTCTACTGGTTGACGTCTCCCCAGCCGCTGGTCAGCTTCTTGGCCAGGTCGTCGACACTCAGCTTGTTGGCCAAGAACTGCTGGAACGCCGGCGTCGCGATCTGGTCCTTCCATCGTGGGTAGTTCGTCGCGGACTGGAACGGCGCGGCCACCATGGAGGTCGCGGCCTTGAGGGTCTGCGTCCAACCGTCCGCGCCACCAGTGGCCTTGTTGATCGCGTCGCGCGCGGCCGCCGTCGTCGGGATCAGCCAGTCGCCCTGCCCCACCGCAGCGAGGTTGTCGGCCTGCATGAAGTAGCTCACGAATTGGGTGGCCTCCTTCGCGTGCTTGCTCGACTGCGCCACCGACAGCGTCTGCGGATCGGCCGCCTGGTTCGACGACGTGCCGGCCAGCGGCGGCAGCACCGCCCAGTGGAACGTCTTGGGCGCTTCCTCGCTGATCTGCTGGGCGGCGTAGTTGCCCTCGACGACCATCGCGTACTTGCCGGCGTAGAAGCCGGGCAGGATGTCGGTGCCCGACTGGGTCAGCGACGTCGGTGAGATCGACTTGTCGTCGTAGGCCATGGCGTGGATGCGGTTCGGCACCTGCTTCTCGTTGTCGCCGACCTGGACCTTGGCGTCCTGGCCGGTGCCGGTGAAGTACTTCCCGTCGAAGTTGAGTCCGAGACTGAGCATGGTGGCCGTCGGCGACTTGAGTCCCCAACCCAGGCCGTACGCCCCGTCCGTCGTGGCCTTCTTCGCTATCGCCTGCAGGTCGTCCCACGACAGCGTCGCGCCGTTCGGGACGGCGATGCCGTCCTTCTCGAGCAGGTCGGTGTTGGCCATGACGACGTAGGACTGCAGCAGCGTCGGCGCGGCGTAGATCTTGCCGTCGGCGGAGACCGTGTCCCACACACCTTGCGGGACGGCGCTCTTGACGTCGGCGGGGATGTCCCCGGACAGGTCGGCCAGATAGCCCTGCTGGATGAAACCGGAGATGTCGGCGGCCTCGTCGTGGATGATGTCCGGCGCCGTGCCGCCTTCGAACTGCGTCACGAGCTGGTCGTGCACCGAGTCCCACGACCCCTCGCTGTACTCGACGTGGATCTTGGGGTGGGCCGCGTTCCAGTCGTTGACGATCTTCTTGACGGCGGCGATGGTCGGCTTCTGGAAGGCGAGGCTCTGGAACTTGAGGTTCACCGTGCCGCCGCTGTCGCCGCCGCCCCCGCCCGAACTGCAGCCGGCGACCAGCGCCGCCGCCGCGACAGCTGCTGCGGCAACGATCGTGAGTCGATTTCTCATCTGTGCTCCCCTTCGTGGGTTGGATCGGTTTTGGTCATTCGGCCGGCTATTCGACGGTGAGTGACCAAAACCGGGGCGGGTGCGCTATCCCTTCACGGCGCCCGCCAGCAGTCCGGATGTCAGCCGCCGTTGCAGGACGGCGAAGATCAGCAGGCTCGGCACGGTGGCCATCACCGACCCGGCGGCCAGCGGGCCGAGGCTCACCTGGCCCTCGGATCCGACGAAGTGCGCCAGCGTCAGCGGCAGCGTCCGCACGTTGTCGTTCTTGAGCAGTACCAGGGCGAAGAAGAACTCGTTCCACGCCGAGATGAACGCGAACATCGCCGTGGCGACCAACCCCGGACGCAGCAGCGGCAGCACGATGCTGACGAGCGTGCGCAGCCGCCCGGCGCCGTCGACCGCGGCCGCCTCCTCGAGGTCAGGCGGCAAGGCCGCCACGTAGCCGCGCAGCATCCACAGCGCGAACGGCAGCGTCCACACGAGATAGACGAGCACCAGCCCGAACAGCGAGTTCAGCAGATGCATCGAACGCAGGATCATGAACAGCGGGATGACGATCAGGATCACCGGGAACAGTTGGCTGACCAGGATCCATCCGGTCGCAATACCCCGCAGTCGCGTCTTGAATCGGCCTAACGCGTAGGCCGCCGGGAACGCCACGACGATCGTCAGCGCCATGCTGCCCAGCGCCACGATCGTGCTGTTGCCCGCTGAGCGGAGCAGGCCCTGGGCGTCGAACGCGTCGGAGTAGTTGCTCCACTGGAAGTGGTTCGGGATGAGGTGTGGGGTGATCGACGCCAGCTCGCGCGGCGTTTTCAGCGAGATCGACAGCAGCCACAGCAGCGGGAAGCCGAGGAACACCAGGTACAGGGCCAGCGCCACATACTGCCCGGTACGGACCGTCTTGCTCGGCTTCCTCATGCCTCCGCCCTCCGCAGGCCGGCCCGCAGGTACAGGCCGAGGAAGATCACCACGAGCACCACCATCACGTCGCCCATCGCCGATGCGTACCCGAACTGCCCGTACCGGAAGGCCTCGTTGTAGGCGAAGAGCATCGGCAGCATCGTCTTGCCGCCCGGCCCTCCGGCGGTCAGCACGTAGACGAGACCGAACGAGTTGAAGTTCCAGATGAAGTCCAGGGACGTGATCGCGAAGATGATCGGTCGCAGTTGGGGCAACGTCACGCTGAAGAAGCGCCGCCAGGAGCCGGCTCCGTCAACGGCCGCTGCCTCGTGCAATTCGGCCGGGACGCCCTGCAGGCCGGCCAGCAGGGTGATGGTGGTCTGTGGCATGCCCACCCAGACACCGACCATGATCACGGCCGGCAGCGCGGTGTGGAAGTCGCCGAGCCAGTTGATGCCGGTGTCATTGATGTGCAGGTCCTTCAGCGACTCGTTCACCGGCCCGACCGTGGGATCGAGCAGCAGCCGCCACATGATCGCCACGATCACCGGCGGCATTGCCCACGGAATCAGCGCGAGCGTGCGGGCGAGCCAGCGCAGGCGCAGATCCTCGTTGAGCAGCAGGGCCAGGCCGAGCCCGAGGACGAACTGGATCAGCGTCACCGACAACGCCCACACCATGCCGATGCGGAACGACTCGAGGAACAGGCTGTTGTGCCACAGCCGGGTGAAGTTGTCGAAGCCGATGAAGTGGGTGGGGATGCCGAGGCCGGCCCGCTTGTCGGTGAATCCGAGGTACACGCCCTGGGCGAGCGGCACGACGCTCAGCACCAGGACCGGGATCAGGGCGGGCAGGACGAGCAGCCACGCGTCGTGCGAGCCGCGCCCGCGCCGGCCCCGCCGCCGGGGCGGCGGTGGTGGCGTCTCGACCTTGGGCTCGGCGACAGTGGTCGTCATCGCGCCGGCCGCCGAGGGGCGCTCGAAGCACGGAGGACAAGCTTCGGCTGGACGGTGACCCGGCTGGCCGGTCGGTGTGGGTCACCCAGCCGGTCGAGCAGCATGGTGGCCGCGATCCGGCCCCGCTCCTCCGAGCCGAGCGAGACGCTGGTCAGTCCGGGCACGGCGAGCTCGGCGAGGTCGGTGTCGTCCATGCCCACCACGGCGACGTCCTCGGGCACCTTCAGCCCGCGCGCCCGCAGGACGCGCATCGCGCCGACCGCGAGCAGGTCGTTCGCGCAGACGATCGCGTCGGGCTCGTAGTGCGTGAGCAAAGTGCTGGCCGCCTTCTCGCCCGCGTCATGGGTGAAGTCGGCGGCCGTCACGGACTGCGCCGTCGCCACCTTGCGCCGCAACGTCCGCAGCGCTTGGTGGAAGCCACGCTCGCGGGCCCGGCCCGGCACGGTGTCGACCGGGCCGTTCAGGAACCCGATCGCTCGCCGCCCTGATTCGGCCAGGTGGGCCACCGCCAGCCCGACCCCCCGGGAGGAATTCGCTCGGACGTTGTCGAGGTCGACGCCGTTCGGCAACGTACCGATCACCACGATCGGCACGCGAGCCTGCCGCAACTCGGCCACGACCTCGTCGGTGATCCGCAGCGGGCTCACGATCAGCCCATCGGCATATCCGCGATTGAGGCCGCGGATGATCTCGATCTCGTCGTCGGGGCTCGATCCGGTGGACGAGACGACCAGCCGGAACCCGGCGGCGCTCACGACCCCCTCGATCGCCCGCATCATCGCGACGTACACGGGGTTGCCGAGATCGGCAACCGCGAAGGCCAGCTGTTCGGTGCGCCCGACCTTCAACGACCGAGCAGTCGCGTCGACGACGTAGCCCAACTCGTCGGCGGCCGTGCGGACCCGAGCCACCATCGCCGGACTGGCCGAACCGCCCGTCAACGCCCGCGACGCGGAGGCGATCGAGACGCCGGCATGTATGGCTACCTCGGTCAGCGTGGGACGGTCGGGCGGCAACAGGACTCCCTCGTGGTGAAACAAGCCTGCAATCGTTTCCAACCGGAGTCTGGAACAAACGCCGAGGCTTGTCAACGGTTGAATCAGCTTGTCAGAAGGAAGAAGTTGCCAGCCGACCCGGTCAGCATTGACAAGCGATCACCCGGCGCCCAGGATGTCCGGCAACTTGGACGTAATCGTTTCCAAACAAGGCAGGTTCATATGACGAATCGGCGGGCAATGTCCGCGGCCGGCACCCTGATCCTGGTTGCGGGGCTGCTGGCCTGCGTCAGCGGCGCGGCGACGACCCCGACGCGCCAGCCGAACCGCGGCGGCACGATCACCCAGGCCAGCGCCTACTCCGCGGCGCTCAACGGGCCCATCGACTACGAGATCTACCTGCCGGCCGGCTACAAGAAGTCCGCTGCCCGCTATCCGACGCTGTATCTGTTGCACGGACGGGGCGATTCAATGACCGCGTGGACCCAGGAGAAGGCGGATCTCGATCGGCTCATCAGCACCGGCAAGATCCCGCCGGTCGTCGTGGTGATGCCCGACGCGCCGTGGGCCGATCGGGGCAGCTGGTACGTCGACTCCCACTACACCGGCGCCGACTACCCGGGCCTTCCGGTCGAGACGGCCCTCACCCGCGACCTGGTGCAGCACGTCGACCGGACCTACCGCACCGTCAACGGCCGGTGGGCCCGAGCGATCGGCGGCTACTCGATGGGCGGCGCCGGAGCGCTGCGCTACGTCCTCGACCACCAGGACCTGTTCGGTGCGGCGCTCATCCTCAGCCCGGCTGTGTACAACCCCCTACCGCCGTCCGACTCGTCGGTGCGCGACTACGGCGCATTCGGCGTCGGCGAGCAGCGCTTCGTCGACGCCCGGTACGAGCAGCTCAATTACACCGCGCTGCTCCCCCAGGTGAACCCCGATCTCCCGATCCACCTGTACCTGGCGGTGGGCGACAAGGAATACGTGAACCCCGACCCGGCCGACGCCACGCACGACCTCGACTTCGAGGAGGCCGTCGTCTACAACAAGCTGGTGCGCACGGCGGGTGTCACGGCCGACTGGCGAGTGCTCGGTGGCGGCCACGACTGGGACGTCTGGCAACCCGGCTTCGTCGACGGCGTGCAGAACATCTTCCGTTACATCGGCCCGGATAAACCCGAGGTCATGAACACCCCGCTGATCGGGACGGCCGGCGACGACTGGGCCGGCGGCGTCGCGCCCAGCACCGACGGCAGCGGCGACGTCACGGCCGGGCTGGCCGCGTCCGGGCCGATCGACGGCCAGCCCTACCAGGGCAAGCTCGACGCCGTCGTCACCCGGCGCTCGCCCACCGGCACAACCCGGTGGACGACCGAGCTCGGCACCCCGGCCGACGAGCGGCTCTACGGCACGGTGGCCGGCCCGGACGGTTCCACCGTCGTCGCCGGCTATACGAACGGCAACCTCGACGGCGCACATCCAGCCAATACCGCGGGTGACCTGATGGCCGCGTCCGTCGGCGCCAACGGCACCCTCCTATGGACGCGACAGTTCGGCGACGCCACCGCCGCCGACCGGGCCTATGCGCTCGCGCCCGACGGCGCGGGCGGCAGCTACCTCGCCGGCTACACCAAGGGCTCGCTCGGTGGCACGGCCAACGCCGGCGACAAGGACGCCCTGCTCGTCCACCTCGACCGCCTCGGCAACCCGTTGTGGACGCACGAGTTCGGCGGACCGGGCGAGGACAAGGCGCTGGCCGTCACCGCATCGGCTGATTCCGTGTACGTCACCGGCGTGACATCGGCGACCATGCCGGGCGGTACGGCCGCCGGCGGCACCGACGGATGGGTCGCCGCCTTCGCCGCCAACGGCACGCAGCGCTGGCTGCACCAGGTCGGGTCGAGCGGCGACGACCTGCTCGCCGGCGCGACGATGGCCCCGAGCGGCGACCTGCTGGTTACCGGAACTCTCGGCGCTGATGCGCTCGTCATTGCGTTGTCGCCCGGCGGACAGACGAGGTGGCAGCGCCAATTCGGCACCGCCGACGACGACGCCGGTGTCGGCATCTCCGCCGCGGCCGACGGCACGATCACCGTCGTCGGGTACACCGACGGTCGGTTCACCGCGCTCGTGGGCGCCCACGACGTCTTCGCCGCGACGCTCAGCTCCTCCGGGACGGTGCAGGCAACCCGGCAGTTCGGTACCGCCGCGGACGACGGCGTCGACCCGTTCGCCGAGTCGAACCTGTACCTCAGTGGCGCTTGGATCACCGGGGTGACGTACGGGAACGCGGCGACGCGCAACCACGGCGGTGCGGACGTGTTCGTCTATTCGCTGGCGTAACGCCGGACCTCACCTGTAAGTTTTCACTGACAGGTGTCAGGGAGGCCTTAGCTGAACGAGGTCGAGCTGCTCGCCCTGCTCGGCGCGATCGGGCATCCGCAGCGGTTGCGGGTGATCGACGCGCTGGCCGGCGGGCGGGTGCACGTGAGCGAGCTGGCCCGCCGGCTCGGGCTCTCGCGTCCGCTGCTGTACCTGCACCTCGATCGGCTGGAGAAGGCCGGACTCGTCACCGGTCAGCTCGAACTAGCAGAGAGTGGCAGGGCTATGAAGTATTACGAACTCGTCGACTTCGACCTGAGGATCACCGTCGATACCGTGCGCCAGGCAGTGCACACCGAAGGGACGAGCGCATGACCGGCGCCCTGATCGCGATCTCGATCGTCCTCATCGTCTTCGGCGCGATCGCGGCGATCACGCTGTCCTACCACCGGCTGCAGCGCCACCGGGCCGACGCCGTAGCCCTGGCCGGGTACCGCCGATTGGCCGAGGAAGCCGCCACGGCGCAGACCGACGTCCGGGCCCAGCTGGCCAGCTTCGACCTGCGCCTGGCCTCGATCGAGAAATTGCTCAAGGACGTCCAATGAACAGTGGCCGCCTGCAGTTTCGCGGCCCGATCCCGCTCCTGTTCTCGGCGGCGCCGTGGACGGCGTTCTGGTACCTGTTCTGCTCGATCTTCCTCGGCGCGCTGTGGTTCTCGATCGCGTTCACGCTGCTCGCGGCCGGCGTCACCCTCGGGGTGCTGTGGCTGGGCCTACCGCTCCTCGCCGCCGCGTTGGCCACGACCCGAGGGCTCGCGAACGCCGAGCGCCGGCGCCTCCGTCTCGAGTCCCCGTACCGGCCGCTGCGGGCGACCGGCTTCCGGGCCCGTCTCGCCGAGCGGCTGCGTGACCCAGCCACCCGCCGGGACGCGATCCTGCTCGTAGTGCTGTGGCCGGCGCTGCTCGTCATCGACACCGTCGCGACCGCGTTCTGGCTCGGCTGCTTCGAGCTGATGAGCCTGCCGATCTGGTACCGCTACGTGCCGAACACCTTCGACAACGGCGCGAAGATGCACGGCGTCTCGTTCGGCTACTACCCCAACGGCCCTTATGGCGGCGGCAACAGCTGGGGCTTCTTCGTCCACGACACCCGCTCGGCCGTGATCGCCGCCGTGGTGGGGCTGCTACTGCTGATCGTCGCCGGCAACTACGTGATCGTCGCCGCGGCCCGCGCACACGCGGCGATCACCCGGGCGCTGCTGGGACGTGCGCTCGACCCGCTCGCGGACGCCCGGCAGATGCTGATCGCCGACCCCGAGCTATGCCTCCTAGGGCACCGGCCACCAAGCCGGCCACGTGCGCCTGGCCGGCGGCGTTGGGGTGCACCGGCACGATCGACAGCGACGTCGGGATCAGGCCCTCGACCCACTTGTTCCACGGCAGCTGGCAGGCGTCGTGGCCGGTGGTCTCACCCGGGTTGACCGCGCTCGCGCCGTGCGCCGCCGCCCGCGTGCCGAGCATCGTGTTGAGGTCGTGCTCGATCGTGTTCAGCCACGGCACGTCGCCCGACGCGATCGGCACCAGCGGCCAGCAACCACCCGTCGGCGGCAGGATGCGCAGGTAGCCGACCACGACGACCTTCGCGTGCGGAGCGCGCTGCTGGATGCCGTCGAGCACTGCGTCGATCTTCGGGGCGGTGGCCGCGATGGTCGCCTCGAGCTGATCGGTGCCACCGGCCGTGTACTGCGCCTGGCACGGGTTGCCGACCGGGTTGGTGACGCTCAGCGCGGCGCAGGTGCCGACGATCGAGCCGAATCCCACGTCGTTGCCGCCGATCGTCAGCGTGACCAGGTCGGTGTCCGGGGTGAGCGCGCTGAACTGCGGCGGGTTGGTACCGAGTATCACCGACTGGGGCTGGGTCATCTCCACCGTCGTGGCGCCGCCGCAGCTGATGTCGACGAACGTCTGCGGGTTGAGGGTGGCGGCGAGGTCGGACGGATAGTTGTCGGCGGCGCGGGCGCAGCCGATCGGATCGGTGTGCCAGGTCGTCACCGTGCCGACCGACGCGTACGAGTCGCCGAGGGCGACATAGTGGCGGTACTGCGGCGGGGCGGCCGAGGCGCCGGCCGCCGTGAGGCCGGCGATGACCGCGGCTAGGGCCAGCAGGACGGTTACGCGCAATGCTCGCATGGCGCCACCTCGTGAGTCTGGGGGTTACTCGCCGGTAAACGTGGCATACCGTCACGGTTACGTCAACCGCTAGCGAAGGCTCACGATCCGGATGGACGACAGCACGGCCGCGCACGCCGCCGCCACCTTCGCCGGCTCGGCGTGGTGCTCGCACTGGATGTACACGTCGCTGCGGCCCCGGAACACGAATATCGCCCGGAACTCGGCGTGATAGATGTTGGTGACCGTCTGCTCGAACGCTCGGGCGCCGGCCACCCGCAGCGGCTTCAATGCGGATGCCCGGACGATCTCGCTGTCGTCTCCGGCCTGGCGGCGGCCGCGGTTGGCGTACGCGAGCAGCTGGGCGTCGCTGTAGGTGTCGCTGTCGAAGGGCAGTCGCGCCGCGAGCACCTCGATGAGATCGAACTGCCGCAGTGAGACGAGCGTGCGGTACGCCCAGTCCGACGCATAGCCGGTCATGGTCGAGTTGTCGGTCCAGCCCGCCGGAAAGCCGTAGCAGAACGGCGCCCCCTTGCTGGTGATCACGCCTCGCTGACCGGGCACACCCGGCTTACACGGCGGGGCGGGCGCCGATGCCGACGCCGAGCTCGGCCCGGTCGTCGTGCTGTGTCCCGACGTCGCCGTCGTGCAGCCGGCCAGCGCGAGCAGGACAAAAGTCACCAATGCCCAGCGCACCGCGGCAGTATGCCAGCTGCCGCGACCCGATCAGCCCGCGCGGTACTCCCGCAGCAGGCCGCGGCTGATGATCGTCTTCTGGATCTCGGACGTACCCTCGCCGATGAGCAGGAACGGCGCCTCCCGCATGAGCCGCTCGATCTCGTACTCCTTGGAGTAGCCGTATCCGCCGTGGATCCGGAACGACTCCTGGGTGACCTCGGCGCAGTACTCGGATGCGAGCAGCTTGGCCATGCCGGCCTCGACGTCGTTACGCTCGCCGGCGTCCTTGAGCCGCGCGGCGTTCACCATCATCAGGTGCGCCGCCTCGACCTTCGTCGCCATCTCGGCCAGCTTGAACGCGATCGCCTGATGATCGGCGATCTGCTTGCCGAACGTCTTGCGCTGCTGGGCGTAGGCGATGGCCAACTCGAACGCGCGGATCGAGATGCCGCACGCCCGGGCGGCGACGTTGACCCGACCCACCTCGACGCCGTCCATCATCTGATAGAAACCCTTGCCCCGCCCGCCCGTACCCCCTAGTACGGACGACGCCGGTACGTGCACACCGTCGAGCACCATCTCGGTCGTCTCGACGCCCTTGTAGCCCATCTTGTCGATCTTGCCGGGGATCGTCAGGCCCGGGCGCGTCTCGCCGAAGCCCGGTTCCTTCTCGATCAGGAACGTCGTCATGTTCCGGTACACCGAGTCGGCGCCGAGATCGTCCTTCACGAGGGTGGCGACAACCGCGGACCGCGCCCCGTTCGTCAGCCACATCTTCTGGCCGTTGAGGACGAACTCGTCACCCTCGGCAACGGCTCGCGTCTTGATCGCCGCGACGTCCGAGCCGCATTCGGGCTCGCTCATCGAGAACGCCCCGCGGATCTCGCCCGTCGCCATCTTCGGCAGCAACCGCTGCTTCTGGTCCGGTGTCCCGTGCTGGGCGATCATGTACGCGACGATGAAGTGCGTGTTGATCACGCCCGAGATGGACATCCAGCCCCGCGCGATCTGCTCGACGACGAGTGCGTAGGTCAACAGCGACTCGCCGAGCCCCCCGTACTCCTCGCTGATCGTCAGGCCGAACAGGCCCATCTCTTTCATGCCCTCGACGATCGCGTCCGGGAACTCGTCCTTGTGCTCGAGCTCGGTGGCGTACGGGAGGATCTCCTTGTCCACGAAGGTCTTGACCGTGGACAGGATCTCGGTCTGAAACTCGGTCAGATCAGCGGTCTGGGCCAGGCGCGCCATCTCGAACACTCCTCAGGTAACAGGAAGTTACCTGGAAGTATCTGCCCGATGTCGCGCCTGACCCAACGAAACGCCCGGTGAGATGACTCTCAGCCGCTCAGTTACCGGACTCCACCTTGGAAAAGTCAACCGTCTGGCTCGCCGGCGGTGGTGAGAATGAGTACGGCTTGTCGTAGTCGGAGAAGGTCAGAGTGCCGCCGTCGTTCGACAGGTCGACGAGCTTGAGCAGCACGGGCTTGCCCGTCGCGGCGACGTACAGCTCATTGTGATCCGCATCCCTGTACTCGATCGCCGCCGTGCCGTCGACCGTCGACGGACCAACGACCTGCAAGTCGCCGCTGTCATCGGAGAACATCCCGCCGAGGAGCGAGTCCTTGTCGAACGAACTCGAGAGATCCGCGAACCGCTTGTCGTTCGCCGCCACCTTGACCCACTTCCCGTGGAACATCGATACGGCTGCGGCACCGCCGACCTGTTTCCACAGCGAGTCATCCGCCTGGAAGTACACCGAGGCACCGCCCGGATTGATCAGCTTGATCGGTTGGTTGTTCTGCGTGATCGAACCAGCCGTCTTGTGCGGACCGAAATGAATGTCGAACGCGACGGGCTTTCCGCCGTCGCCCGCGCCGGTGCCGACCAGGTGCAACGAGGTCGCAGCTTGGGTCGCGGCCACCACCTTCTTCTCCAGTTCGGGCGCCGAGACCGACGAGTTGCCGGCCCCCGGCGTGCTGGAGGTGGACGAGTTCGGGGTGCTGGCCGGCGTCGTTGTGCCCTTGCCTTTCGTGCTCGACGAGCTGCAGCCGGCGAGGAGCACCGCGCCGGCAATCGACGCGACGGCAATGGTGACTGGCTTGTTCATTACTGAGCCCTCCCAGGATCTGTGATTGTGCTATTTGACCACAGAGGTGTAGTCGATGATCTCGTTCGCGAGCGGCAACGTCGGGGAGAACGGCTTGTTGTAGTCGGTGATCGTCAGACCCCCACCGCCGTCGCTCGCCGAGCTCTCGACCTTGAGCAGCAGCGGCGCCCCCGTGGCCGCGATATAGATCTTGCTGTTGTCCTTCGTATCGGTGTAGATGAGGGCCGGGGTGCCGTCGACCGTTGCGGTGCCGCCCTTGGCGAACGGACCCGACTGGCTCGCGGCGCTCTCCCGATACGACGTCACGAAGTGGTCCTTGTCGACGTAGTCGAGCAGCTGCGCGAAATCCTGCTTCGTCGTCGGCACGCGCACCCAGTGTGGGGCGAGCGTCAGCGCCAATTCGTACGCGTTCTGCTTCGTGCCGATCGTGGCTTTCCAGTTGGCGGCCGTCGTCTTGACGTAGGTGTCCTGGCCGTGGCCGGCGAGATCGAACCGGGCGCTGCCTTGCGAGAAGTACCCGGAACCGCCGCCATTGCCGAAGTGCACGTCGAGGCTGTACGGCATGTTCTGATCCTTGCCGCTGCCGACTACGTGGAAGCTCTTCGCCGCCCCTACGGCCGCGAACACCTGCGCCACCAGGTTGTTCGGCTCGAGGCTGGCGTTGTTGCCGCTGGACCCGGTGGACGCCGTCGGCGTCGACCCAGCGGTGGACGCGCCGTCACTCTTCTTGCTGGACGAGCAAGCCGCCAGGGCCAGAGCGGCCACCGTCAGCAGCACCACTGGCGTGAACCACGTCCGAGCCATCGTCGACGAGCCCCCTCGCTCGAGATGTCAGAACGGGCGAACTCTAGCCGACCGGGGCATCCGCGTCACCGCCGCACCAGACACGTGCTGCTAGATGTCGGGCGGGGTGAACGTGGACGTGCGTTGCAGGCCGGCCGCGCGCCCCTTGGCCGAGATCACCAGGGCCATCTTGCGCGAGGCTTCGTCGATCATCTCGTCGCCGAGCATCGCCGAGCCCTTCTTGCCGCCGGCTTCAGACGTCGCCCAGTCGTAGGCGTCGAGAATCAGCTCCGCGTGGTCGTAGTCGTCCTGTGTCGGGGCGTAGATCTCGTTGGCCGCGTCGATCTGCCCCGGGTGCAGCACCCACTTGCCGTCGAACCCCAGTGCGGCTGACCTGGACGCCACGCGGCGGAACCCGTCCACATCGCGGATCTGCAGGTACGGCCCGTCAATCGCCTGCTTGTCGTTGGCCCGAGCGGCCATCAGGATCGACATCAGGATGTGGTGGTACGCGTCGCCGACGTCGTACCCGGGCGGCTGCTCGCCCACCACGAGCGACTTCATGTTGATGGACGCCATGAAGTCGGCCGGCCCAAAGATGATCGTTTCGACCCGGGGGCTGGCCTGCGCGATCTCGTTGACGGCGATCAGGCCCTGCGCGTTCTCGATCTGGGCCTCGATACCGATGCGGCCCACCTCGAAGCCCATCGTCTTCTCGATCTGGGTCAGCATGAAGTCCAGCCACTGCACCTGGGCGGCGCTTTGCACCTTGGGCAACATGATGCAGTCCAGGTTCGGACCGGCGCCCTCGACGACTTCGATTACGTCGCGGTACGTCCAGTGCGTCGTGAGGTCGTTGACGCGGATGACCCGGATCTTGTCGCCCCAGCCGCCCTCGTTCAGCGCGGCGACGATGCTCTTGCGTGCCTCGGGCTTGGCGAGCGGGGCGACGGCGTCCTCGAGGTCGAGGAACACCTGATCGGCCGGCAATCCCTTCGCCTTCTCCAGGAATCGCGGGTTGCTACCCGGCACGGCCAGGCACGATCGGCGGGGGCGCAGCTGCTCGCTCATGCCTGCGAGCATGCCCACTCGACCCGGCCGGCGCCACCGCCATGTCAGCCGCCTCACATCCCGGGTACCCCACCGATCGCGCAACATCTGGCGGCCTGAGACCGCCAAACGTTGCGCGATCGGTGACGTCGCTCAGTCGATGTCGGCCGGAGCTGCGCGCGTGCGCACCACCAGGACGAGTCCCCCCAGTAGCAACATCAGCCCCGGCGCCGCCGACAACGGCGGTCGCTGGTGCAGCCAGAAGTAGGCGACGAGCGCCGCACCCGGCGTCTCGAGCAGCAAGGTCAGGCTCACGACGGTGGGGCTCGTCGTGTGCAACACCACATTGATCAGCGTGTGGCCGAGCAGCTGCGCGGACACCGTGACGAGCACGATCTTGAGCCAGGCGTTGCCCGAGAATCCCGTCAGGTGGACGCCGCCGATCAGAGACGCACCCAGCAGCAGGACGGCGCAGGTGGCGTAGCAGCCGGCGGTGTAGGCCGCCGTCGACATCCTCGCGCGGGCCGCCGCGCCGAGGGTCACGTAGACGGCGGCGGCCAATCCCCCGGCCAATGCGAGCAGATCTCCGCCGAGGGCGCGGGCCGACACCCCCAGATCGGCGCCGGCGACCAGGGCGGTGCCGATCGTCGCCACGACGATGCCGATCCACGCGAGACGGGGCAGGGAACGTCCGAGGAACAGGGCGATCAGCCCGGCGAAGATCGGCTGCGCACACACCAGTGCCGTGGCCGATGCCACGGACGTCATCGTCAGGCTGGGCACCCACGTCCCGAAGTGGACGGCCAGCGCCACGCCGGCGAGCGCAGCCAGGGCCCAACCGCGGGCGCCGACCCGCTCCCGGGGACGACGTACCGCAACCGCTGATACCGCGAAGCCCGCGCCCATGGCGTTTCGCCAGAACGCGATCGCGAAGGCGGGGGCCGCGGTTGCCGCCATCAGCGGTCCGGAGAAGGACACCCCGGCGATGGCCACGGCGAGCAGCAGCGCGTCTCGGGGCGGTGGCGCGGTCAGGTTCTCGGCGCCCGCGTTCACCACGTTTGCCATCGTGGCATGCATGGTCACCAGCTTTTGGCGTGGTGGCGACTAATCTTCACGCGTGAGTGCTGTGCCGAGGGTGTTCATCGCCCACCTTGCGGGCATCGGCGTCTTCGACCCGAACGGCGATCAGATCGGACGGGTCCGCGACGCCGTTGCGACCCTGCGCGTCGGCCGCCAGCCGCCACGCGTGCTCGGTCTGGTCGTCGAGCTCCTGCATCGACATCGCATCTTCGTCCCGATGGGACGCGTCACGCGCATCGAGACCGACGCCGTCGTTCTCACGACGGGCACCGTGAACATGCGGCGGTTCGAGCGGCGGCCGAGCGAATTGCTCGTGCTGAGCGAGTTGCTCGACCGCACTGTGACGATCACCGAGGACGGCCGCAAGGTCGGCATCGTCGATGTGGGCATGGAGCAGAACCGCATCAACGACTGGGAGATCACCCGGCTCGCAGTACGCGGCACGGGTAGCCGGATCACGCGACGGCGGGGCGAACTGTTCCAGGTCGACTGGAACGAGGTCGACGGCCTGTCGCTGTCCGAATCGAGCCAGGGTACCGACACGCTGCTGTCGGTGCTGGCCGGCATGCGTCCGGCCGACGTCGCTGCGGCCTTGCGCGACATGCCCGGCAAGCGCCGCCTCGAGGTGGCCACGGCTCTGGACGACGACCGGCTGGCCGACGTCCTGGAGGAGCTGCCGGAGGACGAGCAGGTGCGGCTGCTCTCGTCGCTCGAGGACGAGCGCGCCGCCGACGTTCTCGAGGCGATGGACGACGACGACGCCGCCGACCTGCTCGCCGAGCTGCCGGCCGACGAGCAGGAACGCCTGCTCAAGCTGATGGAGCCCGACGAGGCCGAGCCGGTGCGCCGGCTGATGACCTACGCCGAATACACGGCCGGCGGGCTGATGACCACCGAGCCGGTGATCTTGCTGCCCGATGCCACTGTGGCCGAGGCGCTGGCGTTGGTGCGCAATCCAGATCTGCCCACCGCGCTGGCGACGCAGGTGTTCGTCGTGCGTCCACCGCAGGCGACGCCCACCGGCAAGTTCCTCGGCACGGCCAGCCTGCAACGGCTGCTGCGCGAGGCGCCGTCCGCGCTGGTGAGCGGCCTGGCCGAGCGGGACCCGGCCGCGCTTCGTCCGAACACGCCCATCACCGAGGTCACCCGGCACCTGGCCACCTACGACCTGGTCGCCGCGCCGGTGGTCGACGAGAACGATCGGCTGCTCGGGGCGGTGTCGGTGGACGACGTGCTCGATCATCTGCTGCCCGACGATTGGCGTGACGTCGATCAGGTCGGCCCCCCGCCGGGAGACGATCGTGGCTGACCGGCGGGACCGGCTCGACCAACCGCGCGAGCCGCGAGGCCTGCGCCCACCCCGGTTCGATCCCGAGGCGTTCGGCCAGTGGACCGAGCGGGTCGCCCGCTTCCTCGGCACGGGGCGCTACCTGATCATCCAGACGATGGTGGTCGTCGGCTGGATCGGCTGGAACGTGCTCACGCCCAAGTCGTGGCACTTCGACCCGTACGCGTTCCTGTTCCTGACCCTGATCCTCTCGCTACAGGCGGCGTACTCGGCCCCCCTGATCCTGCTCGCCACGAACCGCCAGGACGACCGCGACCGGGTCAACCTCGAAGAGGACCGCAGCCAAGCCCGGCAGGCCAAGGCCGATCTCGAGTATCTGGCCCGCGAGCTCGCCGCCGTGCGGATCTCGCTCGGCGAGGTCGTCACCCGCGACTTCCTGCGCGCCGAACTGTCCCGCGTGGACAACCCCCGCGAACAGGAGCGCTAGCACACTGCTCCGAGTTGTCCGCGCCTCGCGACGTCATAACGACGCGAAGCGCGGACAACTTGCATTGAGCGCAGGTTAGCCGACCGTGTACTTGTACGGCAGCTGGGCGATCAGGTCGCCGGTTGTGTTGAATGTCCCAGCGCCCAGGGGCGTCGTGACGATGTTGAGCAGTCCGCTGATCCGGCTGCCCTTCTGGCCCGACGGCGTGATCTTGACGGTGATCGTCGCCGACTTACCCGGGGCGATGATCACCGGCGCACCGGGGGACGCCGTCGGATCGACTGCGCTCAGGTACGGGTCACCGGTCGACGACGTGAGCGCCGAGTCGAATCCCGGAGTTTGCGCCGATGCGTTCAGCGTGGACGTACCCGCGGGCGCGCCCCCGTCGGGGAACGGCCCGATCTGCTGGACGAAACTGAACCAGTAGCCGGTGCCGACCGTGCCGCGCTGCTCGCTGACCTGGGCTACCGAGAGGGTGCTGCCGCCCTGCGCGTCCTTGAGATCACCGAACACGTCGATGCCGCCACCCACCGAGCTGAGCTCGACCTGCGCCGGCGTCGTCGAGGCCGCGGCGAGCGAGACGCTCGTCGTGCCGGGTGGCACGAGATACGCGGGCACCGACGAGGTCGGCGTCAGCGGCAGGTCGAACGTCGCCGACGCGAACTGCGGCGCGAGCTGCTGGGTCTGCAGGCTGCTCGTCCGAGCGTCGGTCTGCACGGCGAGCGGCGCGACCCCGGTGTTGGTGACCTTCACCGTGGCCGTCGTAGCCTTTCCGGCGCGCAACGTCGTCCCCGTGGACCTAGGCAGGCCGGTCGCTCGGACGCGCACCCGATCGAAGCCGACCGTGCCGGTGAAGTCCTGCGCGACCTCGTCGCCGGTCACCGGGTTCTGCACCACGACGACGAACCGCCAACGCCCCGGGATGGGATTGGCCACCGTCAGCTGCAGGCCACGAGACTGTCCGACCACATTGCCGTCGGCGTCGATCTGCAGGTTGGTGCCGATGTCGGGGGTCTCGCCGTTCGGGTCGACGAGAACGCCCTCGAGCAGATCACCGCCATCGTGCGACAGCACCGTCGACACGTCCAGATCGTGCTTGCCCTTGGGCACGTCGAAGGCGTAGCTGAACGTCTGCGCCGGCGCGTACGCCCGGGCGTTGCCACCGATGATCGTCCCGGCGAAGCGCCCCGAGCGGTGGGAGGTCGACACCAGCGTCCGCACCACCGCCGATACCGACGTCCGATGCCCGCCGGAGCTGCCGAAGGTGATCGAGCGGTCGACGTCGCCCCCGATCCCGGGGGTCACGAACGACACGTGCACCGACTTCGTCTGGCCGGGCGCGAGGCTCAGCACCGCCGGGCTGACCTGCCCGTTCGGGACGGCGCGCTGCGCGACCGCCTGGAACGTGACATCACCGGTGTACCCGGCGGCGCCGGACAGGGAGTACAGGACCGCCGTCCAGGTACCGGCCTTGGGGTGGCGAACGTCGAGGTTGGCGACGTTCGGGGTGGCCGCCCCGCCCTGCGGACGGCTGTTGGCCTGGTACGTGCCGTCCGGATCGATGAGCGTGTCACGCACCACCGGGGTGACCGTGGTGCCGCCCACCTGCTTGGGATCGCCCTTCCAGATCATGGACGTGACGAGCCGATCAGCGCCGGGCGGCACGGTGAAGGTGATCTTCTTGTACGCCCAGGGGGCACCCGTGGTGGCGTACGGGAACGTCGGCAGCGTCGTCGAGTCGAACGTTGTCGTCTGCGTCGCCTTCGACAGAGAGGCGAACGTGCGGGTGCCGGCCGAGACCGTCTGCGACTTCGAGCCGATGTTCGTCACCTTCAGCGTCGTCGACTGGGTGCTGCCCGGAGCGCCCTCGAGGGTCACCTGCCCCTTGGACAGCAGGACGTTCGCCGACAGCCCGGACGGGACGTTGGTCGCCCCCGGCGCCGTCATCGCGGCCTCAACGGCTGCGCGCGCGTCGATCCGGCCCGAGCCCTGCTCGTACGCCGGCAGGCCCAGGTCGTGCGCGGTGCTGGTGAGCAGCTGCTTGACCAACGCGGGCGCAGGTGACGCGCCGCGGTGCGTCTGGCGGTAGGCCTGAATCACCAGCGCGGCCGTGCCCGACGTCAGCGGCGCCGACTGGCTGGTACCGCCGAACAGCTGCACCGTGCTCGGCGTGCCCTGGTAGCTGGCGCATCCGCTGAACGCGGCACCGCCGCACACGGCCCAGTCGGCCTCACCCGGCGCGAGCAGATCGACGGTACGGCCGTCCTGGGTGATGCCGGAGGACGACAGCGCCGAGATGTTGTCGTTGGCCCACTTGCCGTTCGTCGAGAACCGGAACGCCCCGTACCCGGTCTGCGCGTAGCCCTGCGAATCGGTCGAGGCCGCGGTCGAGATGACGTTGGCGTCGGTGGCCGGGCTGCCGATCGTGCTGGTGACCCCGGCGTCGCCGGTGGACGCCACGACGGTCACGCCGGCGGCGACCGCCTGGTCGTCGAACAGCGCGATCGTGTTGCGTGCGCCGTTGTCCGGGTAGACGTTGGCCCCGAAGGACTGGTTGATGACGTCCACGTGGTCGACGGTCACCGCGTAGTCGATGGCCTGCAGGATGGCCGAGTTCGGCAGTAGCTCCCCACCGGCCTTGATCGCGACGATGCTCGCACCCGGCGCGACGCCGACGATCCTGATGTTGCAGCCGGTGGGCAGGCTGATCGCAGCCGGATTCGCGAACTGCGACAGGTCGTGGACGACGGTGCCCTGCGCGGCGATGCCGGACGCGTCACCGAACGCCTCGGCGCCGCTGGTCGGCGAGTTCGGGCCGTCGCCGGAGAAGTCCTGGTAGTCGGTGATGACGTGCTCGCCGTTCGGACGGATGAGGTCGGCATTGTTCGGGTCGATGCCGTCGGCGATGTAGGCGACCTTGACGCCGGTGCCGTCGACCAGATCCTGGGCGCTCGGGCTGCCGTCGGTGCTTGCCGCCCGCATCGTCTTCAGCGCCTCGGGCTCGAGCAGCGGCTTGCTCGGGTCGGACGGGCACACCGCGTACGGTCCGTCGGCGCTGGTCGCCGCGGGCTTCGCCGAGCTCGGCGCGGCCTGCGTCGCCGGTGCCGGATCCTGCGGGGTCACCGAAACGGTCGTGTCGGGCACCACCGAGGCGACGGCCGGGTCGGCAGCCAGCGCAGCGGCCTGGGCCGGCGTGACCGTGGCCGAGAACGCGTTGCCGAGCGAGAAGTGCTTGACGCGCGTGGGCCGGGTGCCACTCAGTCGGGACAGCACGCCGTCCTGCGCAGTGGTCGCCTGGCTGCGCCGGGCGCTGACGTGGGCCTTGGTGGCCGGCGACGCGGCGAGCTGGTCGTGCAGCAGGACGATCACCGATTCCGAACCGCCCTTGCCCGCGGGCGTCGCCGGAGTCGCCCCGGCCCCCTGCCCACTGACAACCAGCCCGGCCACTACGAGCGCGGCCACGCATGGCACGGCAATGGCCAATGTCGCCCTCGATCGCACGATTGCGCCAACTCCCCCGATTTTGATGGACTCGCCCGGGTGACTATTTCGGAACGGTTCCCGGCAAGCAACGCGGCGCGTGCCAACGGCACTAGCCGATCAGCCTGATCAACCCAGCCACTGTGGCGGCGATCACCACCACGGCCAGGAACGGCGCGCGCCTCCAGACGGCGACCGCCCCGACTGCGAAGCCGGCCAGGCGTGGCCCGTCCCAGTGCAGGTGCCGTCCCGCTGCCACCGCCTCGACGACGACCAGCGCGGCGAGCAGCGCCACCGGCAGCAGCTCGACGAGCCGGCGCACCTGCGGCGCCTCGAGCATCCGGGCCGGCACCAGGTAGCCGGCAAGCTTGAGCAGGTAGCAACCGCCGGCGGTCGCCAGGACCAGCGCCCAGAGATTCATCGGAACCACCCCGCGAGCAGCAGCGCCGCCGCCGCGGCCAGCACCGGCACCCCCGGCGGCGTGAACGGGATGAGGACGAGCGCGATGATCGCCGCGCCCACCGCGATCCGCCGCTCGACTGGCTTACCCCGCCGGAAGCGGATCCGCGCTCGCACCACGCGCTTCGCTTCGGGTGCAATCGCAGAACCGCACGCGCCTTCGGCGCGACCGCGTCGCGGCCGGCGGGGCTCTTCGCGCGAGCGCTCATCGCCAGCCCGGAGTCGGGGTGCGAGCAGGGCCAGGAACGCCGCGGGGATCACCGCGTCGAGCCCGAACCGTTCGGGGTCACCGAGCGCCTGTGCGCCCGCCGCCCCGGCCAGCGTGGTCGCGTTCCAGACCACGTAGATGCCGGCGAAGGTCCACCAGAACGCCAACCGCGCGAGCGCCGGATCACGCCGCGCCACCGCCATGGCGGTCGTCTCGTCGATGGTGCCGTGCGCGGCGACGACCCGGCGCAGGCCACGCACCTGTAGCAGCGGCGCGAGGCGCATCGCGTAGAGCGTGTTACGCGCGCCGAGCAGCAGCCCACTACCGAGCGCGGCGCCCAGCGTGCCGCCACCGGTGACCACGCCGACCACCGCGAACTGCGTCCCGCCGGTGAAAGCGAGCAGCGGCAGCAGCGAGGTCTGCAGTACCGACAGCCCGCCCGCCACCGAGGCGGCGCCGAACGCGACACCGTAGGCGCCGACCGCTATCCCCACGCCGAGGGAGTCGCGCACGACGCCCCGGCGGCTCTCTTCCAGCACGTATCAAACGTTAGGACGGCGGCTAAGCGAATTCTTGAACGTTCCTGCGGATCGTGGAGCAGTCGCCGCTAGTCGCAGTCGTGGTCGTCCTTATCCACACGATCCAGGCGCAGGCCATCCGGCATCTCGGGAGCCAACCGGCCGAGCAGCATGTGCAGGTCGTGCAGCTCGCGGTCGGAGAACTTCGACAGCCAGTACGCCTGCACGCCGGCGAGATGCGTCGGCGCCGCTTCGCGCAGCTTCTCGAACCCGGCCTGCGTCAGTACGGTGTACAGGCCCCGCGCGTCGCCCGGATAGGGCTCGCGCGTCACCAGCCCCTCGGACTGCAGCCGGTCCACCAGCCGGGTCAGCCCGGACCGGGACAGCAGCACCTTGTCGGCGAGATCGGCCATGCGCAGGCGGCGTTCGGGGGCCTCGGCCAGCTGCAACAACACGTCGTACCACGCGAGCGGCATCCCCGCCGCATTGACGAGGTCACGCTCGAGTTGCCGCAATACGGACGCGTGCGCACGCAGGAACGCGCGCCATGCGGCGACGCGCCAATCTAGAGCGCGGATTGGCTGGCCCGTACGCGTCATAGATCAGGATCCTAGTGTCGGGTAAAGCACATATATTCACCGCCTGCGGCGCCCAGCCTGCCGGGCGCCGCTTTCATCCGTGCGTCGCACGTACGATTAGGCCGTGCCTGTGCCCACTCACGACGACGTCCTCGCCGCGCTGGCGACGGTGCTCGATCCCGAGATCCGCAAACCCATCACCGAGCTCAAGATGGTGGCCGCCGCCGAGGTCGCCCCGGACGGTCAGGCCCGCGTTTCGGTGCTACTAACGGTGGCCGGCTGCCCGATGAAAGAGCAGCTCACCCGTGACGTCACGGCCGCCGTGTCCCGGCTCGAGGGCATCACCGGCGTCACGGTCGACCTCGGGGTGATGTCCGACGAGCAACGCCGCGCATTGGGCCAACAGCTGCGCGGGGACGCCCCGGCCAACGAGATCCCGTTCGCGCAGCCCGGCTCGCGCACCCGGGTCTACGCGGTGGCGTCCGGGAAGGGCGGGGTGGGCAAGTCGTCGGTGACGGTGAACGTCGCCGTGGCGCTGGCCCAGCGGGGGCTGTCCGTCGGGGTGCTCGACGCTGACATCTACGGCTTCTCGGTGCCCCGGATGCTCGGCGTGACCGGCCAGCCGACCCAGGTCGAGCAGATGATCATGCCGCCGGTGGCCCACGACGTGAAGGTCATCTCGATCGGGATGTTCACCCCGGGCAACACCGCCGTCGTGTGGCGCGGCCCGATGCTGCACCGGGCGCTGCAGCAGTTCCTGGCCGACGTGTTCTGGGGCGACCTGGACATACTGCTCATGGACCTGCCCCCGGGCACCGGAGACATCGCGATCTCGGTCGCCCAGCTCGTCCCGTCCGCCGAGCTGCTCGTCGTGACGACCCCGCAGCTGGCCGCCCGCGAGGTGGCCGAGCGGGCCGGCTCGATCGCGCTGCAGACCCACCAGCAGATCGTGGGCGTGGTCGAGAACATGAGCTGGCTCGACCTCCCCGACGGCACCCGGATGGAGCTGTTCGGTGCTGGCGGTGGCCAATCGGTCGCCGACTCGCTGGCGGCGTCCACCGGCACGCGCGTCCCGCTGCTCGGCCAGGTGCCGATCGACCAGCAGGTCCGCGAGGGCGGCGACGCCGGGGCACCGGTCGTGCTCACCGATCCGCGATCACCGGCGGCCAGGGCCTACCTCGAGATCGCCGAGACGCTGGCCGCGCGCCAGCGCAGCCTCGTCGGCCGCGCCCTAGGTCTCAGCCCCGCCCGCTGACCGGCACGTCTGCCCGCCGTCCGGACCAAGGTTGTCCGCGCTTCGCGCTGTCATAGCATCGCGACGCGCGGACAACTTCGCAGGCGCGAGTTACGTCGCGTCTTCGTCGTAGGGGGCCTTCTCGCCCCGTCCGAGCGGCTGCTGAGCGGCCGGACGCGGCGCCGGGGATGACTCGGGCGGCGCGGCCGCGGCGGCGGGTGCCTCGTCCTCGTCGCCACCGAGGATGGCCCGCTGGATGGCCGTGCGCGGGTTGAGCGAGCGCAGATCGCGCAACGCCTGCAGGTCGACGTCGGAGAACTCGGGGCCCAGTTCGTTCTTCAGCTGGTCGCGCGCGCCGGTAGCCATGTCACGCAACTGACGCACCATCCGAGTGGCGTCCCGGACAATGCCGGGCAACCGCTCCGGGCCGAGCACGACCATGCCGACGACGGCCAGCACGAGGAGCTCCATCGGCCCGATATTGAACATCTACACCCTCGAGTTCGCGCTAGTCCGTACCCAGCGACACCGTGACATCGACCTTCTTGTTGCCACGGTAGTAGCGAACCTTCACCATGTCTCCAGGCTTGTGCTCCAGGGCGACAACCTTTAACCGATCAGACGACTCGATGAGCGTCGAGTCGACGAGCGTGATGACGTCGCCGGCCTTCAACCCGGCCTGATCCGCCGGCCCCTCGGGCACCACCTGGCTCACGTAGGCACCATCGTGCTCGCCGTCGGTGGTCCTGGTGTCACGCGTCTGCAGTCCCAGGGAGGCGTGCACGACCGTGCCGGTGTGGATCAATGCCTCGGCGATGGTTCGCGCCTGGTTTATCGGAATGGCGAACCCGAGCCCGACGCTGCCCGACTGACCGACCGTAGCGGGGGCCGGCGTCTGCAGCGCGGTGTTGATGCCGATGACCGCGCCGGAGGAATCGATCAGGGGGCCGCCGGAGTTGCCGGGGTTGATCGAGGCATCGGTCTGGATGGCATCCAACACGGCGCCCTCCTGCGTCCCGAACGCGCGGTCCAGGCCGGAGACGATTCCCGACGTAACGGTGGACTGCAGCCCGAGCGGCGACCCGATCGCGATCACTGGATCGCCGACCGCGATCTTGTCCGAGTCGCCGAGGGCGGCGATGGTCAATTTCGACTTGTCGATCTTGAGCACCGCGACATCGGTCTTGTCGTCACGGCCGACGATCTTGGCTGTCACCCGCGACTTGTCGGCGAAGGTCACGAAGATGTCGCCGGCCGGCTGCGCGGTGGCGGCGTCCTCGATGACGTGATTGTTGGTGAGGACGTAGCCGCCCTTGTCGATGACCACGCCGGCGCCGAAGCCGTCGACCTCGTCGGTGTGCTCCTGGATCGATACCACTGCCGGCGAGACCCGCTGGACGATGTCCGCGATCGAGCCGGGTGGCCGGTTGGCGGGAGTGCCGGTCTTGGCCAGCTTGAGGTCGCTGTTGTGCAGGGCGCTGTGCGCGCGGGTCGCGAACCAGTACCCGGCCCCGCCGCCGAGCGCGCCGGCTACCAGCGCCACGATCAAGGCGAGGGGCAGCACGCTGAGGCCGAACCGCCCGCCCCGCACGGCCTTCACCGGCTCCGGCGCCGCCTCTTCCTCCGGCGGCACGACCTCGTCGTCCTGCTCGGCGTCCTCGTCCGGCAGCACCTGCGAGGGCCGCCCGCCGGCGAACACCGCCGGTCGGCCCAGCCAGAACGGCGAGCGCGGATCACGCCACGGATCGCGCCGGGCGTCGGCCTTCCACCACGGCGACTCGGGCTCGCGTCCGCCCGGGACGATGCGGGTACCCGGCTCCGGATCGAACTCCTCGGCGCCGTCCGGACGACCGTATTCGCGAGTGAGGCCGGGCGGCACCGGCGGTACGACGACTCGGTGCGCCGGGTCGATGCGCTCACCCGGCAGCGGCGCGAACTCGGCGTCGTTGCCGACCGGGCGGCCGAACTCGGCCCGTTCCTCCGGAGACACCGTGGGCGGCGGCGGGGTGTAGAGCGCTTCCGGCTCGCGAGGGGCGAACGAGTCGTCGACACCGGGCGGGCGCACGTAGTCGCCCTCTGCCGCCGGATCGGACGGCAAGCCAGGGTCGTCGGTAGTCATGCGGTCGTCGTCCTCCTCGCGCTCCCTATCGAGTCTGCCTCAGCGCGGGTCGCGACAGCCAGCCAGCCCGAGTGAACGTCAGTGGCCGGTCTGGGCGAAGACGGCAGCGCCGGCCGCCGGCTGGAAGAAGAGGTCCGCGGTCGTACTGCCCACCGGCTGCACCCGAACCGGGGCCGAGGGCGACTGCTCCGCCGGGACGCTGGGCCCGGCGTCGATGGTTCCGGCGACCGTTCCGCCGACCGCACCGAGGGCCACGACGGCGGCCGCGGCGGTGAGCAGCCCGTAGGAACGGACGCGCCGATCCGACATGTGGGCGTGCGGTTCCGGTTCGGGCGGACTCGGCTCGACCAGCGCGGCGGCGGTGCCGAACGCCGGGAAGACGGCCGAACCGTCCGCATCCAGGGCGAGGGGGTGACCGTTCAGTGGCGTCGTGGACGGGACGGCGCGCAGCCGATCGAGCAGCCCGCCGGGCAGGGTGGGCGCCGGTGCGGCTCGCAAGGCCCAGACGGCCTCGCGCTGGACGGCGACGGCGTGTGCGCAGTCCGGGCAGTGCGCGACGTGGCGCGCGGCTCGCCCGCGGGCGCCGCTACCGAGCGCGCCGTCGGCGAAGGCAGCGACCGCCTCGTCGCTGAGGTGCTGCGCGGGAAGGCTCGGCAAGCTCATGGGAGGGCGCCCTCGACAGCATGTGCGCCGGGCTCGGCGGGACGGACCCCGGGCGCACGGTGGGCCAGCGCCTCGCGGAGCAGCACTCGTCCCCGGTGGATCCGCGACCGGACGGTGCCGACCTTGATGCCCAGGGTCGCGGCGATCTCCTCGTAGGACAGGCCCTCCAGGTCGCACAGCACGACGGCCGCGCGAAAATCGGCCGGCAGCTCGTCGAGAGCCCGCTGCACCTCTGGGTCGAGGTGCATCTCGGCGTAGGCCTGCTCGGGCCCGGCGCTGTTGGACGCGAGGCGGTCGCCGGCGTCCTCGGGCAGCGCGTCGAACCGGATCCGCTGGCGGCGGCGCACCATGTCCAGGAACAGGTTCGTGGTGATGCGGTGCAGCCAGCCCTCGAACGTCCCCGGCGTGTACTCGGCCAGTGACTTGAAGACCCGGACGAACGTCTCTTGGGTGAGATCCTCGGCGTCGGCGCGGTTGCCGGACAGCCGGTAGGCGAGCCGGTACACCCGGTCGGCGTGTTCGCGCACGACCTCGTCCCAGGTGGGCGGCACCCACACGGCGGCGTCTGTCACTGGCAACTCACCTCGTTAAGCGGTCCTGATTGTCCCGCAATAAGGCAACCAGTACCGACTGTGCTTTGGAGAAACGCCTCAGCGTTCCCTTACGTTCCCAACTTTCACGTGAAAGACTTCGCGGTACAGCTTGCCGGGAGCTGTGTACGGGGGAGGTGTCCGCTGTGATGCTCTTGGTCATTGTCGGCCTACCGATCGCGGTCTGCATCTTGGGATTTCTGTGTAATCGGGTGCTGAAGGGCCGCAACGGTCTCGAGGCGATGTCCGTATCCGATCTGGACCGAAGAGCCCTCCAGTCGGCCGACTCAGCCTTCCACGAAATGCACGTGTCCAACGCGCAGAATGGCGGCTTCACCGGCTTCTAGAGGTGCTCCACGCGCCCGCTCCCTAGTCTGACTGCGTGCATCGCTACACGCCTGACGACGACGTCCTCGCTCACTCGCTGGCCGACTACTGCCTGGACCGATTGTCGATGGACGCGCCCCTCGACCGGTCGTTCACTCCGGGGGCGCTCGACGCGCTGGCCGGTCCCACGATCACCGAGCACGGCATCGGCGGCGCCGAGGCGCTGCGGCTGTGGGCCGACGTGCTCGGTCCGGCGTGCCTGTCCGTCGACCATCCGCGCTACCTCTCCTTCATCCCGAGCGCTCCCACCAAGGCGGCCGCGGCGTTCGACATGCTCGTCGGCGCGTCGAGCGTGTACCCCGGCTCGTGGCTGGAGGGTTCCGGCGCGGTCTACGCCGAGAACCAGGCCCTGCGCTGGCTGGCCGATCTCGCCGGGTTGCCGGCGGCGGCCGGCGGATGCTTCGTGCAGGGCGGCACGATCGGCAACCTGTCCGCCCTCGTCGCCGCCCGCGAAGCCGCGCTCGAGCGACGCGGACGGCGCCCCGATCGGTGGGCCGTCTGCGTCACCGAGGAGACCCACTCGTCGGTCAAGCACGCCCTGCGCGTCGTCATGGACGTCGACATCGTCGAGGTTCCCGGCGACGAACGCGGCCGGATGACCGGCGCGGCGCTCGGCGCCGTGGTCGACCGCCTGCCCGAACGGATCCGCGACGGCATCTTCGCCGTGGTGGCCACCGCTGGAACCACGAACGTCGGCGTGGTCGACGACATCGCGGGCATCGGCGCGGTGGCCCGCGAGCATCGCTGGTGGCTGCACGTCGACGGGGCGTACGGCGGAGCCGCCCTGGTCGCGCCGAGCGTCCGCCAGCTGTTCGACGGCATCGAGGCGGCCGACTCGTTCATCGTCGATCCGCACAAGTGGCTGTTCGCCCCGTTCGACTCGTGTGCGCTGATTTACCGCGATCCGGTGCTGGGCCGGGCCGCGCACACCCAGCACGCCGGCTACCTCGATCCGGTCACCGTCGACGGCGAGTGGAACCCGTCGGATTTCGCCATCCAGCTGACTCGCCGGGCGCGCGGGCTGCCGTTCTGGTTCTCGCTCGCCGTCCACGGCACCGCCGCCTACCGCGCTGCCGTCGAGCAGACGCTGACCGTGGCCCGGGCCGGCGCCGCGCTGATCCGCAAGGCCGATCACGTATCGCTGCTCGTCGAGCCCGACCTGAGCGTGCTGATCTTCGAACGGATCGGCTGGAGCGCCGATGACTACGCCCGCTGGAGCGCCCGGTTGCTGGACGAGCAGTTCGCGTTCGTCACGCCGACGCGCCACCACGGACAGGTCTGCACCCGATTCGCCATCGTCAACCCGCTCACCACCGAGGACGATCTGGCGTTGATCATCGATTCGATGAGGTAGCTGCTCTACCCTTCGGGCATGGTGGAAGCGATGCTGGGGGTTCACAGCTTGGCCTACGCCGAGTCGTTCCAACCCGAGGACGAGGTCCTGATCGCGGCCCGCGCCCGGGCGGCCGAGCTCGGCTGCGTGCCGATCGGTCCGGCCGGCGGGGCGACGCTGCGCCTGCTCGCCGCGACGATCGGTGCCCGGGCGGTCGTCGAGGTCGGCACCGGCGCCGGGGTGTCCGGGCTGTGGCTGCTCAGCGGCATGCGCCCGGACGGCGTGCTGACCACGGTCGACGTCGAGTCCGAACACCAGCGCGCCGCCCGCGAGGCGTTCACCGACGCGGGCATCGCCACGACCCGCTACCGGGTGATCAACGGCTCCGCGGTCGAGGTGCTGCCCCGACTCACCGACGGTGCCTACGACCTCGTGTTCGTCGACGCCGACAAGTCCGCGTACACGACCTATCACGAGCAGGCCGTCCGGCTGCTGCGGCCGGGCGGGGTCGTCGCGTTCGACAACGCGCTGTGGCACGACCGGGTCGCCGACAACACCGCCCGCGACGCCGAAACGGTGACGATCCGCGAGATGGGCAAGGCCGTCCGCGATGATCCGCGGCTCGTCTCGGCGATGCTGCCGGTCGGCGACGGCCTGCTCGCCGCCGTCAAGCTCTAAGTAGGCCGTCAAGCTCTGCGCGCGCAGGACGGCTCAGTGCAGCGTGAGCACCATCCGCTCCTCGATCCGCTCCCCCGGGCCCCGAACCGGCATCTGCTCGCCGGTCGCGACGAACCCGGCCCGCCGGTACGAGGCGAGCGCCGCCGCATTGCCCACGACTACCCACAGGTGCAACTCGCGCGCTCCGTCGACTCGGGCCCAGTCCGCGACGGCGTCAATCAGCTGGCCGGCGACGCCCCGTCCGCGCGCAACCGGCGACACCCACATCGAGATCAGGTCGCGCGAGCCGGGCCGGCTCTCGCCGTCCTGGAAGCCGATCGCCAGGCCGACCGGATCGCCGCCGTCGAAGGCCAGGAACACGGGGTGTGCGCCGGCGCGGCGGCGCCACTCGTCCTCATCGAAACCGACCGAGCCCGCATAGGTCGATTCGAACGCGTCGGGCGCGTCCTGCAGGGCGGCGAGGCGGGTAGCGCGCAGCTGCTTCCAGTCGTCGGGGCCGATGCGGCGGATCTCGATCACGGGTCAATCGTGGCCGCCGCGTCAACGGCATTGAGCACGGCCTGCACGACCGGACGCGAGGACGTCCGTGAACGGGTCACGGCGCTGATCCGGCGATGCAGCGCCGGTGAACGCAGCGGCCGCACCTCAACCGAGGCCACCTCGTCGAAAACGGCGAGTCGGGGCAGCACGCTCACCCCGTGCCCGGCCGCGACGGCGCGCACCAGCAACAGCATGTCGTCGGTTTCCCACCGCACGCGGGGCTCGAAGCCTTCGGCCCGGCACGCGGAACGGACGGCGTGCCCGCAGGCAGCGGCGTCCGGGGGCATCACCCAGTCGGCGTCGGCGAGCGCGGTCAGCGTGGCCCGCCGCGGCAGGGCGCCCGGAGCGCCGATCACGACGAGTTCCTCGGCCCGGAGTTCACGGGCATCGAGGTATTCGGGCAACGCGAGCGGGACGTAGTCGTACTCGTCCACCACGGCGATGTCGACGTCGTCGGCGAGCAGCAGGTCCAGGGCGGCAAGGGGCTCGGCGACGGTCACCGAGACCTCGACTCCGGGCTGGGTGGCCCGCAGGGAGACCACGCCGTCCGATACCAAGGTCGCGGCGGCACTGGCCACCGCGGCCACCGACACCGGGCCGCTCACCGAACCGGACATGCGATCGAGATCGGCGCGGGCCGAGGCGAGAACGTCGACGATCGCGCCCGCCCGCGACGCCAGAGCGTGGCCCGCGCCGGTGAGCGCCACGCCGCGGGGCGAACGGTCGAGCAAGGCGCACCCGGCCTCACGTTCGAGCACGGCCAGTTGCTGCGAGACCGCGGACGGGGTAAGCCCGAGGGAACGGGCCGCCGACGCGATCGTGCCGCGCAGGGCCACCTCGCGCAGCAGCAGCAGGCGGCCGGCATCCAGGGTCGAGGGGGCGCCGCTAGCCATAAGAAGAACTTACGGCATAATGGGGAGGACCGTTAACTCTGCTGTACTCACATAGGGGGCGAACATGATCAGCTCGATCCGAGTCATCGGCCTCGGCAAGGTGGGCGAGCTCGTCGCCACCCTGCTCATGGACGCTGGATTCACCGTCAAGGCCTTCGATGCCCGCGAACGCACCGACCTGCCGTTCGAGACCGGCGTCCTCGACGTACGCGACCCCGACGGCGTGCGCACGGCGCTCAAGGGCGCCGAGGCCGTCGTCTCGTGCATGCCGTATCACCTCAACCTCGGCGTGGCCGAGGCTGCCCACGAGGTCGGCGTGCACTACTTCGACCTCACCGAGGACGTCCCCACGACCAACCTGGTCAAGGAGCTGGCGGCCAAAAACGAACGCGACGCTGGCGGTTTGGTCTTCGCCCCGCAGTGCGGTCTGGCCCCGGGCCTGATCGGCATCGTCGGCTCGGCACTCACCAAGCACTTCGACGAGATCCGCAGCATCGAACTCAAGGTCGGCGCGCTGCCGCGCCACCCGGCCGGCCTGCTCGGCTACGCGTTCAACTGGTCGGCCGAGGGCGTCGTCAACGAGTACCTGAACGACTGCGAGGTGCTGCGCGGCGGCGTCCGGCAGATGGTGCCGGCCATGACCGAACTCGAGCGCGTCGTGATCGGCGGCGTCGAGCTCGAGGCCTCGCTGACCTCCGGTGGTCTCGGCACGATGTGCGAGACCTATGAAGGACAGGTGCAGCGGCTGGACTACAAGACGATGCGCTACCCGGGCCACTTCGAGCTGATGCGCTTCTTCTTCGACGAGCTGAACATGCGCGACCGTCGCGAGCTGGCCGGCGAGATCCTCGTCAACGCCAAGCCGCCGGTCGACGACGACGTGGTGTACCTGCACGCCGCCGTCGAGGGCATCGCCAACGGCGTCGGTGACACCGCCGCCGGCCAACTCACCCGCAAGCAGTACGTGCGGGCCTACCAGCCGCTGCGCATCAACGGCCGGATGTGGCGAGCGATCTCATGGACCACCGCCGCGTCCGCCGTGGCCGTGGTCGAACTGGTCGCCGCCGGCAAGCTGCCCACCACAGGGTTCATCCAGCAGGAAGACATTCCGTTCGGGGCGCTGCTCGAGACCCGCAACGGCGCCCGCTTCGCCGAGCTAGGACAGGTGTGACCATGTCGTTGCCCACCCACGAATCGCTGGTTGCCGACACTCGGGCGATCCTCGAGCGGCTCGGCGTAGACCAGCTACCCAGCGACGGCGATCTGGCCGTCCACTCCCCCGTCACCGGCGGCGAGATCGCCCGGCTGCGCTCGCACCCGGCGGCCGAGGTGGCCGAGATCGTCGGACGCGCGCAGGACGCCTTCCGGCAGTGGCGCACCGTACCGGCGCCGGTGCGCGGTGCGTTCGTCCGCGAGCTGGGCGAACTGCTCCGCGAGCACAAGGACGACCTGGGCGCGCTCGTGTCGATCGAGGCGGGCAAGATCCGCTCCGAGGGGCTGGGCGAGGTCCAGGAGATGATCGACATCTGCGATCTGGCCGTGGGCCTGTCGAGGCAGCTGTTCGGGCTGACCATCGCCTCCGAACGTCCGGGCCACCGGATGATGGAGCAGTGGCACCCGCTCGGCGTCGTGGGCGTCATCAGCGCCTTCAACTTCCCGGTCGCGGTGTGGTCGTGGAACGCCGCCCTGGCCTTCGTCTGCGGCGACTCGGTCGTGTGGAAGCCGTCGGAGAAGACGCTGCTCACGGCGCTGGCCTGCCAGGCGCTGGCCGCCGAGGCGGCTCGCCGGGTCGGGGCTCCCGAGGCGATCAGCTCGCTCGTGCTGGGCGGCGTCGAGACCGGCGAGGCGCTGGTCGACGACTCGCGCGTGGCCCTGATCAGTGCCACCGGATCGACCCGGATGGGACGGGCCGTCGCGCCGCGGGTGGCCGGCCGGTTCGGACGGCTGCTGCTCGAACTCGGCGGCAACAACGCCGCCATCGTCGCGCCGTCGGCCGACCTGGACCTGACCGTGCGGGGCATCGTGTTCTCGGCGGTGGGCACGGCCGGGCAGCGCTGCACGTCGCTGCGTCGCGTGATCGTCCATTCGTCGATCGCCGACGAGTTGGTGGCCCGGCTCAAGGCGGCGTATGAGACGTTGCCGATCGGTTCACCGCTCGCCGACGGCACACTCGTCGGACCGCTGATCGACGCCGCGGCGTTCGAGGGCTACGCCACCGCGATCGACAAGGCGCAAGCCGACGGCGGCGAGCTGATCATCGGTGGTTCGCGGGTGTTGGCGGACGACGCCGGTGACGCCTACTACGTCCGCCCGGCGCTGGTGCGGATGCCGGCGCAGACCGACATCGTCCGGGCCGAGACGTTCGCCCCGATCCTGTACGTCCTGACCTACGACGACTTCGACTCAGGTCCCAACAGTGCGCTCGCGCTGCACAACGACGTCCCGCAAGGGTTGTCATCGTCCATCTTCACCCTGGACGTGCGCGAGGCCGAGCGGTTCACGTCGCCCGATGGTTCGGACTGCGGCATCGCCAACGTCAACATCGGCCCGTCGGGTGCGGAGATCGGCGGCGCCTTCGGCGGCGAGAAGGAGACCGGCGGCGGGCGCGAATCCGGCTCGGACGCCTGGAAGTCCTACATGCGGCGGGCCACCAACACCGTCAACTACTCGACCGAGCTGCCCCTGGCGCAGGGCGTCGAGTTCGGCTGAGCTACTTCTTGATCAGGATGGATGACGGCTGACATGCGGCGGCCCCCAGGCTGATGCCTGGGGGCCGCTGTCGTCTTTGCCGGCGCTATGCCAGCGCTACGCCGGCGGCTCGGCGGGAGGTGCCTCGTCGTCGTCGTGGCCGCGAACCTTGTCCACGCCCTCCTCGACCTTGTCCTTGACGTCCTCGAAACCTTCCTTAACCTTTTCGCCCACGTTCTCGGCGATGTCCTTGGCCTTGTCGAAAATGCCCATCGGAACCCCTTGCTCAGGCGACTAGTGACGCCCAATTACTACTCCAATTGGGCGTCTCGGTCTATGTCAAGCCGCGCTGTATAAGGCTCTGCATAAAGGCGCCGTATGGAGTTGCTCACGCCAGTCGGGTGACCTCGACGCTGACGTCGAGCGTCGCGCTGGCCGATCCCCCGACAATGCCCTTGATGGGCGGGACGTCGCTGTAGTCGCGGCCGCGGCCGACGATCACGTGGCGCTCGCCGACCGGCACGTCGTTGGTCGGATCGTGGGCGACCCATTCCCCCAGCCACCACTCGACCCAGGCGTGGCTCTCGCCGACGGCCGGTTCACCGACCGTCGCTTCGGAGTTCTTCGGATGCAGGTACCCGGACACGTAGCGCGCCGGGACGCCTACCTGACGCAGGGCACCCACCACGAGATGCACGTAGTCCTGGCACACGCCGCTGCGGGCCGCCCAGGCCTCGCTCGCCGCGGTGTGCACGCCGGTGGAGCCGGGCAGGTAGGTCATCGCGTCGTGGACGCGGGTACACAGTTCGAGCGCGGTCTCGTGCGGCGTGCGCGCGGCGGCGCTGTCCTGGGCGAGCGCCGCCAGTTGCCCGTCCGGTTCCGTGCTGCGCGACTGGACGAGGAACTCGGCGAACCGGTCCGTCACATCACCGTCACCCAACTCGTCCCAGGACGTCGCCAGGCGCGGCTCGGGCAGCAGGGTGGCGTCGATCTCGACGACGCTCGTCGCGTCGACCACTAGTTCCGAGTGCGGACGCCGGGCCTCGAAGGCGCGGACGTACGTGCCCCAGTAGTCGACGTAATGGTGCTGCCAGGTGGCCTCCTCGATGTGCAGCACGGATTCGAGCGGGGTCTGCCACGGGGTAGCGAGCGGCGTTAGCCGGGCTTCGTTGAACGACACGTTCACCGGCTGGTCGTAGGAGTAGCGCGATACGTGATGCACGCGCAGCCGCGACGTCATGCGGGGTCCCTGCGAAATCGTGGAGCGTTCCTTGCGGAGCGATTTCGTGGGGTGCTCATGACACCGCCCATTCGGTGACGACGCCGCGGGGGAAGTAGCGGCGGGTCACCGCGTCGCTGGCCACCGAGCATGCGCTCTGGACGCGCTCCATCAGGTGGTAGAGGTCTTCGAACAGCTCGGCTGTAGGTGCGAATTCGAGTTCGGAGCGGATCATGCCGAGCACGCGGTGGGCCTGATCGGCGCGGTCGCCCCGGATCGGTTCGGTGAGGTCGTCCAGGCAGCGCTCGGCGCTGACGAGTGAACTCATGAGCGAGCGCGGGAACAGCGGGTCGAGCAGCAGGAACTCGGCGGCGCGCGCGTCCTCGATCGCGCCGCGCGAGCTGCGCAGGAACGCCTGATACGCACCACAGCTCTGCAGGAGCGTCACCCACGACGGTCCGGCACTGCCGGTCAACGCTCGGGCGGCGACGAGTCGGGCCGTCATGTCGGCGCGCTCGAGGCTGCGGCCGAGGACCAGGAAGTGGTACGGCTCGTCACGGGACAGCGTGGCGTCGGCGATGCCGTTGAAGCCGGCCGCCCGTTCCCGAACCCAGGTGAAGAACGCGTGGGGCCGAGCCCGGCGGGTGCCCATGATCGCGTCGTGCCAGGTGACGTTGATGCTCTCCCACAGCTCGGTGGAGATCACCTCGCGCGATCGGCGGGCGTTCTCGCGAGCGACGCCGATCGATCCGACGATCGAGCCCGGGTAGCCGCGGTCCCAGGCCAGTTGGTCCAGGACGTCGACCCGCGTCACGTCGGTGTCGACCTCCTTGCCCATGGCGGCGAACAGCGATGCGCAGACGACGTCCTCCGGCGCCCAGGGATCCTCGAGCAGCAGGTTCAGGTGGACGTCGAGCAGCCGGCTGGTGTCCTCGGCCCGCTCGACGTAGCGCCCGATCCAGTACAGCGACTCGGCGATGCGGCTCAGCATGCGCGCGCCTGCTGTTGTTGCTGTTGCTGTTGCTGACGGACCTCGTCCTCGCCGGCGTCGTCGGGGGGCGGCAGCGGCAACCGCTCGGGCGGCGGGGGCGTCTCGCGGCGCGGCCCGCTCCCGGCCAGGATCGAGGGACGCTCGCCGGCCAGCACCCAGGTGTCCTTCGAGCCGCCGCCCTGGCTGGAGTTGACGACCAGCGACCCCTCGACCAGCGCCACCCGGGTGAGCCCGCCGGGCAGCACCCACACGTCGTGGCCGTCGTTGATCGCGAACGGACGCAGGTCGACGTGCCGCGGTGCGACGTCGTCACCGATCAGGGTGGGCACCGTCGAGAGCTGCACCACCGGCTGGGCGATCCAGCCTCGCGGGTTGGTCAGCAGGTGGGTTCGCAGCGCGGCCAGCTCGTCCCGGGACGCCTGCGGACCGATCACCAGGCCCTTGCCGCCCGCGCCGTCGACCGGCTTGACGACCAGCTCGGCGAGCCGGTCGAGCACTTCTTCCAGGGCGTCGGACTCCTCCAGCCGCCAGGTGTCGACGTTGGGCAGCACCGGCTCCTCGTGCAGGTAGTAGCGCACCAGGTCGGGTAGGTAGGTGTAGATCAGCTTGTCGTCGGCGACGCCGTTGCCCACGGCGTTGGCGATCGTGACGTTGCCGGCCCGGGCGGCGGTGAGGAGTCCGGGGCAGCCGAGCATCGAGTCGGACCGGAACTGCACCGGGTCCAGGAACTCGTCGTCGACGCGCCGGTAGATCACGTCGACCCGACGCTCGCCCCGGGTGTCCCGCATCCGCACCGTGCCGCCGGAGCAGATCAGGTCGCGGCCCTCGACGAGTTCGACGCCCATTGCCCGGGCCAGCCACGCGTGCTCGAAGTAGGCGCTGTTGTAGACACCGGGCGTGAGCACCACGACGTTCGGCTCGGTGACGCCGGCCGGGGCGGCGCGGCGCAGCGCGGCGAGCAGCCGCTGCGGGTAGTGCGACACGGGGCGCAGCCGCACCCGGGCCAAGGTGTCGGCCCATTGCGGGCGCATCGCGCTGCGGTTGGCCAAGACGTAGCTGACCCCGGACGGCACCCGGACGTTGTCCTCGAGCACCCGGAACGTGCCCTGCTCGTCACGGATCAGGTCGATGCCGGAGATATGCACCCGCACGCCGTTGGGCGGCTCGATGCCGTACGCCTCGCGGTGGAAGTGCTTCGAGGAGGTGATCACCTGCCGCGGGATGACGCCGTCCTCGACCGCCCGGCTCGGCCCGTACACGTCGGCGAGAAAAGCCTCCAGCGCCTTTACCCGCTGCCGGACGCCGCGCTCGATGATCTGCCAGTTGGCGTCGTCGATGACCCGGGGCACGATGTCGAGGGGGAACGGGCGCTCCTCGCCGCCGACGTCGAACGTCACACCCTGGTTGAGGTAGGCGCGCGCCAGGGAGTCGACGCTGGAGCGCAGCTCCTGGACGCCGACGTTCTGCATCGAGTCGTAGAGCGCGCGATAGGGCGCGCGGGCGTTGCCGGACGCGTCGATCATTTCGTCCCAGGCCACGCCTAGGCGGTAGTCGGAGAACAGGTCGGCCACCCCCGGGAGCGTATGGCGGTGTTGTGTCGGCAGTATTGCAGCCCGGCCGGCCCCGTGATCCGGTTTTGGTCACCCAGCCGTCTATTTGACGGCCGGTGACCAAAACCCGGGCGAGGCCAGCCGCTAGGCGCCGACGCGACGGGCCGCGAGCTCGATGCGGTCGTCGGGCTGTACGGCAGCCACCCGGAAGAACCCCGCCGACACCTCGCCGTAGAACTCGCCGGGCGAGACGACGACCCCGGCCTTGGCCGCGATGTCGCGGGCGGCCGACCACGCATCGCCCCCCGGTGCCGGCGCCCACAGGTAGAACGCCCCGCCGGGCAGCGGCGCGTCGTAGCCGGCCGCCTTGAGCACCTGCTGGAGGCGCTGCAGCCGGGACAGGTACCGCGCCCGCTGGGCCTCGACGTGCCCGTCGTCGTCCAGGGCGATGACCGCGGCCGCCTGGACCGGTCCGGGCGGCATCAGCCCCGCGTGCTTGCGGACCTCGCGCAGGTAGTGGACGAGCTCGGCGTCGCCGGCGTAGAAGCCGATGCGCGCCCCGGCGAAGTTGTCCCGCTTGGAGAGCGAGTGCACGGCGATCACGCCGTCCAGGTCGTCGCCGAGGATCGTCGAGCGCTCGCCCTGCCAGACGAACTCGGCGTAGCACTCGTCCGAGAACACCGGGACGTCCCGCTCGCGGCCCCATCGCGCAGCGGCCGCAAGATCGAGCAACTCGCCGGTCGGGTTGGCCGGCGAGTTCGTCCAGATGCACAGCGCCCGGTCAGCGTCCTCGTCGCTGATGTCCTCGAGCGTGCGATAGGGAACCGGGCGGCACCCGGCCAGGATCGCGCCCATCTCGTAGGTCGGGTAGCTGATCGCCGGGTAGAGGATTGTGTCGCGGGACGGGTCGCGCAGCCGCAGGTACTGCGGAACCGACGCCACGAACTCCTTGGTGCCGACGCAGGCGGCCAGGTCGGTGTCGGCGTCGACCCGGACGCCGAAGCGACGCTCGATCCAGCGCGCCGCCGCGCCGCGGAACGACTTGGTGCCGATCGATGGCGGGTACCCCCGGGCGCCGTCCACTGTGGACAGTGCCGCGATCACCTCAGGCGGCGCCGAATCGCACGGCGTGCCGATAGAGAGGTCCACGGCACCGCCCTCGTGCTGGTCTGCGATCGCGATCACCTCGCCGAGGCGCTCGTACGGGTAGGGCGGCGGGACGAAGCCGGGCACTGTCACTCCAGGTGTTGCGCTAGTAGTTGGGCCAGGTGTTGACCTTGATTGTCCGCCAACTGTTCGAGCTGGGTCCGGCACGAGAACCCGTCGGCGAGCACGATCGACCCCGGCGACGCGGCCCGGACGGCCGGCAGCAGGGCGGTCTCGGCGACGGCGACCGACACGTCGTAGTGCCCGCGTTCGACGCCGAAGTTGCCGGCCAATCCGCAGCAGCCCCCGACCGCGCTGATCTGGGCGCCGGCGTCCTCGAGCAGCGCGGCGTCGGCGTCCCAGCCGAGGACGGCGTGTTGGTGGCAGTGCGCCTGGGCGACCCCGTGGACGCCGTCGAGGCTCGGCGGCGTCCAGCCCTCGGTAGCGCGCAACTGCTCGGCGAGCGTCTTCGTCGCGGCCTTCACGCGGGCGGCGCGGGGATCGTCGGGAAGCAGCTCCGTGACGTCAGAGCGCAGCACCGCTGTACAGGACGGCTCCAGGCCGACGATTGGGATGCCGTCGTAGGGTGCAAGGGCGTCCAACGATCGGCGCAGCTGGCGTCGGGCGCCGTCCAGCTGGCCAGTCGAGATCCAGGTCAGCCCGCAGCAGACCGCCTTGTCGGTGACGCGCACCGAGTAGCCGGCCGCCTCGAGCACGCGCACCGCCGCCTGACCGACCGCCGGCGTGAAGTGGTCGGTGAACGTGTCGACCCACAGCACCAGCGGTGTTCCCGCGGCGGCTGAATGCTGCGCGAACCACTGGCGGAACGTCTGCGGCGCGAACTCCGGTAGCGGGCGACGCCGGTCGATGCCGCCGAGGCGCTTGGCCAGGGCGGCCAGGCTGCGGCGCCGCAGGGTCGCGTTGGCCAGCTTCGGGGCCCGGGAGGCGAGTCGCGCCCAGCGCGGCAGCCAGCCGAGCGCGTAGTGCGCGGCCGGACGGGGCCGGCGCCGGTATCGCTGGTAGAGCACCTCGGCCTTGTAGGTGGCCATGTCGATGCCGGTCGGACAATCGCTCGCACATCCCTTGCAGGACAGGCACAAGTCGAGCGACTCCGCGACCTCATCCGAGCGCCAGCCGTTCACGAGGGATCCGTTGGCCAGCTCCTGCAGCACGCGCGCTCGGCCCCGGGTTGAGTCCTTCTCGTCGCGCGTCGCCAGGTAGGACGGGCACATCACGCCGCCGGAGTCGGCCCGGCACTTGCCCACGCCCACGCAGCGGTGTACAGCCGTACTGAGGTCACCGCCGTCGTGCGGGTACGCGAAGCCGAGCTTCGTCAGGGGACGGGCCGCCGGTACCCGCAGGTCGGCGTCGAGCGGCGCCGGGCGCACGATCACGCCCGGGTTGAGCAGGTCGTCCGGATCGAAGGCGTGCTTGACCGCCGCGAACGTCTCGATGGCCTCCGGTGAGTACATGTAGGGCAGCAGCTCGCCCCGGGCCCGCCCGTCGCCGTGCTCACCCGACATCGAGCCGCCGTACTTGCCGACCAGGCGAGCGGCGTCCGTGACGAACTCGCGCAGCACCCTTGGTCGATCGCTAAGCGGGAAGTCGATGCGCACGTGCACGCAGCCGTCCCCGAAGTGCCCGTAGGCCAGGCCATCGACCCCGTGCTGGCGCATCAGCGCCTCGAAGTCACGCAGATACGGGCCCAGGACGGCCGGCGGGACGGCGGCGTCCTCCCATCCGGGCCAGGCCGGCTCGCCCGCAGGTGTGCGGCTGCCGAGGCCGGCGCCGTCCTCGCGGATGCGCCACAACGCCCGGGCCGCCGCGCCGGTGACCACGGCCGAGTCGAGGCAGCCGGAGTCGGCGATCAGCTTGCGGGCGGCGGCGATGGCCGCATCCGGTGTCTCGCCGGCCGTCTCGGCGAAGATCCAGCCCCCACCCCGGGGCAGTTCCGGCACGCTCCCCCGGCGGGCGCGCACCACGTCGGAGAGCCGGGCGTCCAGGCCTTCGAGGGCAACGGGACGGTGGGGCAGCAGCGCGGGCACGGCGTCGGCGGCGGTAGCCATGTCGGCGAAGCCCAGCACCGCGAGCGCGGTTGCGCGAGGTGCCGCTACCAGGCGCACGGTCGCCTGGGTGATCACACCCAGCGTGCCCTCGGTGCCGACCAGGAACTTGGCAAATCCGATACCGTCTGTGCCGTTCTCGGGCAGCAGGTGCTCGAGCGAGTAGCCGGACACCTGCCGGGTGAAGCGACCGAACTCGGTACGGATCAGGGCCAATCGCTCCCGGACGAGGACGTCCACGGCGGGCGGAACGCCGTCCACTCGCGAGCCGTCGCCGGCGAGGACGTCCAGCGCGACCACGTTGTCGGCGGTGCGCCCGTAGGCGAGCGCGCGCGAACCACAGGCGTTGTTGCCCAGCGATCCGCCGATGGTGGCGCGTGCGTGCGTGGACGGATCCGGCCCGAACCGCAGCCCGTGCGGTGCCGCGGCGGCAGTGATGTCGTCGAGGACCGCGCCCGGTTCGACCACGGCCGTGCGGGCCTCGGCGTCGATCGAGACGACGCGATTGAGGTGACGCGAGAAGTCGAGCACCAGGCCGGACCCGACCGCGTTGCCCGCGATCGAGGTACCGCCACCGCGCGAGGTCAGCGACACGCCGAGGGAGCGGCACACGTCCAGGGCGGCCGCGACCTCGTCGGCGTGCCGTGGGAACGCCACGGCGGCCGGCACGACCCGGTAGTTGGAGGCGTCCGACGAGTACTCGGCCCGCCGGCGCGTCGAGACGTCCACCTCACCGACGCCGGCTCGGCGCAAGGCGTCCGCGAGTTCGGTCACGCCCGCCATTGTCCGTGCCTAGGAAGGGCGGTAATCGCGCGGGTGCGTGGCCTTCATCGTCACCGACACGTTGTGCTGGTTGAAGCCCTTGAAGCCGCCGCGGCGGGCCAGGTTCTCCAGGTGCGAGCCGGCGCCGCCGACGGTGGCCAGTTCCTCGGCCCGCTCGGCGCTCAGGTGCCCGGCGGCGACCAGCGGCGCGAGACGCTCGCGGGGCACCGTCCACAGCTCGGCCTCGGTGAACGCCTGCCGCAGATGCGCGAAGTCCGAGAACGGGTTCATGCTCGCGTAACCCCGCTCGGCGAGCTGGTAGCGCAGGCCGTCGAACTCGAACTGGCCCTCCAGGTGGTGCATGCCGGCGCCGAGCAGCGACTCGCCGTGCAGCGCGCACCACATGCCGACCGTGCCGTACGCGTCGCCGCCGGAGAGCTCGGCGAGCTCGACCTGGGAGAAGTCGAGCTGGACCTCGTCCGGAGTCAGGTCGACGTCGGCGAAGATCACGCCGCCGCTGCCGGGATGTTCGAGCACCTGCGCACCCCAGCCGGCCTCGTCGCCCGCATAGAAACGCTCGCGCAGCCCGAAGCCGAGCGCCTGCAGGAACCGGATCAGGCCGTTGAACGCGGGACGCGACGAGCGAAACGTGTGGTGGTCGTTGTTGCCCCAGCCGAGGCCGAGACGGTCCTGCCGCGCGTGCTGCATCGTGCCGGCCGCGTTCGAGCGCTGCCAGTACGTGCGCTCGATCTCGAGGAAATAGGCAGCGGCCAGCTCCGGCCCAGCCAACGAAACCGCCTTGCGGGCAAAGGCGATCTGCGCCTCAACCCCGTTCTCGCCGGCCAGCGCACGCGGCCGTTCGGCGAGCAGCCGCTCGGCCTCGGCCGCGTCGGCGGCCTGCCCGACGGTGAACTGCTGCGGGGTTACGCCGGCCGACCAGGACCGCCGCTCGACGCCGCCGACCTCGACGTCGTTCTCGTCCATCACGACCGCGCGGCGATACCCCGAGCGTCGCGACCCCTCGACCGCACGGGTCGAGCGCTGCGCGTGCGCGAACGCCGCCGCGTCGTCGACGCGCAGGTCGATGCGGTACCCCTCGGCGATCACGACCGCCGGCAGCTGAGCGCCCGGATGCCGCCAGACGCCGGGCGTAGTGGCGTGCCCGTCCACGTAGCCGACCTCGCGCAGCTCGTCGGCGAACACCGGGCCGCCGACGACGTCCAGCCAGTCCTGGACGCGCGTCGAGGTCCGTGGCCCCAGATCGGCGGACAGGCAGGCGAAGCGCGGGCTCTTGGCCATCGCGTCGCCCACGATTCGGTCGACGAGTGCCTCGGCGTCGGGGTGCAGCATCCAGTCGAAGTCGGCGGTCATCCCTCCATGGTCGCGTTCGGACCGGGTCGAAAGCAAAGTAAGCAGCCTGAATCTTTGTTGGGTTGAGCATAAGCTGTGCTGATGCTAGATCCCAGCCAGCTCCGCACTCTGCGCACGGTCGTGGCGCACGGCTCGTTCGCCGGTGCTGCCGCCGAGCTGCGCTACACGCCGTCGGCGATCTCGCAACAGATCGCGGCCCTGGAGCGGTCGACGGGCATCGTGTTGTTCGAACGTGGCCCCAAGTTCGTCTCACCCACCCCGGCTGCGCTCGAGCTGGCCTCCCGAGCCGGCGACCTGCTCACCGGCCTCGACGCGTTGGAGCGCGACGTCGCGGCGCTCGCCCGGGGCGAGGCCGGCGGGCTGCGCATCGGCAGCTTCCCGACGGCCGGGGCGCGCATCCTGCCGGCGGCGCTCGCCCAGCTGACTCGACAGCGCCCGGACGTCGACCTGCACCTGGACGAGGGCGAACTCGACACGTTGCTGCCCGCACTCACCGAGGGCGAGCTCGACCTCGCCATCGCCTACCGCTACGACCTGGTGCCGACGTCGTGGCCGGCCTCGCTCGTCGAGCACCCGCTGATCGCAGAACCGCTGCGCGTTCTGCTGCCTCGACGGCATCGCGCCTCGGCCGAACCGGTGCGGCTGAGCGTCCTGCGCGACGAGCGGTGGGTGGCCGCGCTCGCCGGTACGCCCGGTGCGGTCAACCTGGAGCGGCTGTGTGCGAGCGCGCGCTTCACCCCGAACGTGACGTTCCGCAGCAACGACTACGCCGTGGTGCAGGGCTTGGTGGCCGCCGGGCTGGGCGTCGCCATCGTGCCCGGCCTGGCCGTCAGCCCGCCGACCCGGATCGGTGTCTTCCCCATCGCCGGCCGGGCGCCCCAGCGCCGGATCGTGGCACTGCACCGGCGTGGCAACGCCAACCCGCTGCTTGCCCCGACGCTGGCCGCGCTGCGCGACGCCAGCCGCGCGTTGCGCTGAACGGCCAGCGCACGCCCCGCGGCTCCGGTCAGCGCACGCCCCGCGGCCGGAACTGGACGCTGATTCGTGGGCCCACCTCGCGGGCCGTCTTGGGGATGGCGTGCTCCCAGGTGCGTTGGCAGCTGCCGCCCATCACGAGCAGGTCGCCGTGACTGACGTCGAAGCGCAGGCTCGGCGCCCCACCACCGCGGGGACGCAGCCGCAGCGCCCGCGGCGAACCCAGCGAGACGATGGCCACCATCGTGTCCTGCCGGTTGCCGCGACCGATGCGGTCGCCGTGCCAGGCCACGCTGTCGGCGCCGTCGCGATACAGACACAGCCCCGCCGTCCGGAACGGCTCGCCCAACTCGGCCCCGTAGTGGGCATCGAGCACGCGCTTGGCCTCGTCGAGCACCGGGTCGGGCAACGGGTCATCCTCGTCGTAGAAGCTGAGCAACCTCGGAACGTCGACCACCCGCTCGTACATCGGCCGCCGCTCGGCCCGCCACGGGACGGTGTGCAGCAGCCGATCGAACAGCACATCGGCGCCGCCGATCCAGCCCGGCCGAACGTCCACCCACGCGCCGCGCGTCAGCACGGTGCGACGTACCGAGGAGGCCAGCGGCCCCGGACGAACCTCGTTGCCCACATCCAGCAGCGATCCCTGAAACGCACCGCTCATGCCGGCAAGCCTACCCCACGATCAAACACATGTTCGAGGTCTGCGCCCTCCAGATCGGGGGTTGGTTGACACCGCATACGGTGGCGAACCAACCCCGATCTTGGAGAGGGGCCCTTCTCGGTCGGCTCAGGCTGGTTCGAGTGCGGGCACCACGGCCGGCGCCTGATCTGTGCGGGCGGGACGCCGGACCAGGACCGCGGTGGTGGGCACCGCGACCAGTGCGACCAGCCCGCACACCCAGAACGCCCAGTGGAAGCCGCCGGTCAGGGCCACGTTCGCGGACTTACCGTCGGCGGTGAGCGTCTTGACCCGCGTAGCGGCCACAGTCGAGGAGATCGCAACGCCGATGGCTCCGCCCAGTTGCTGCGTGGTGTTCAGCAGTCCCGAGGCCAGCCCGGCTTCGCGTTCGGCCACCCCCTGCAGCCCGGCGATCGAGATCGGGATGAACCCGAACGCGGTCCCGGCTCCGACCACGACGAACGGCGCGGCCAGGTCGAGCCAGAAGCTGGCATGCACCGGTGCCTGAGCCGTCCACAGCACGCCGCCGCCGATCATGCCCATGCCCATGATCAGGACCGGGCCGGCGCCGATGCGGGTGACCAGCGTCTGCGAGAGCCCCGCGAGCGCGACCGAGGTCAGCGACGCCACGAGCCACGCCGCGCCGGTCTGCAGCGCCGAGTAGCCGAGCACCTGCTGCATGTAGAGCGTTCCGACGAAGATGAAGGCGAAGAAGCTGCCTCCCATCAGCAGGCCGGCGACGTTCGCCCCGGCGAGCGCCCGGGACCGGAAGATCCGCAGCGGCATCAGCGGCGCCTCGGCGCGGGCTTCGATCACCAGGAACGCGATCACCAGGGCCGCCGCGGCGGCGAGCAACGCGACTGTGGACGTCGCCGACCAGCCCACCTCCGGGGCCTTCGACAGCGCGTACACCAGCACGACCAGCCCGGCGGTCACCGTGAGCCCACCGAGCGCGTCGAAACGTCGCCGCACCCCCTCCAGGCGGCTCTCCGGAACAACCCGCGGCGCCAACGCCAACGCCACCGCGCCCACCGGAACGTTCAGGTAGAAGATGTACTCCCAGCCGGCGAAGCGGGTCAGCAGGCCACCGGCGAGCAGTCCGACCGAGCCGCCGACCGCACCGATCGCGCCCCACAACCCCAACGCCTTGTTGCGCTCGGTGCCCTCGGGGAACATGTTCATCACGATCGACAACGCGGCCGGCACGACGATCGCCGCGCCGAGCCCCTGCAGGCCCCGCATCGCGATCAGGAACCCGCTGGTCGACGCCAGCGCAGCACCCAGCGACGCCACCGTGAACACCCCGAGGCCCAGCATCAGGATCCGGCGCCGCCCGAGCAGATCCGCGGCCCGCCCACCCAGCAACAAGAACCCGCCGAACGTCAACCCGTAGGCGGTAACCACCCACTGCAGGTTCGACTCCGAGAAGTGCAACGCGTTACCGATCGTCGGCAAGGCGACGTTCACGATCGTCAGGTCGACGATCGTCATGAAGAACGCGACCGCCAGCACGGCGAATGCGCGCCAACGATGAACCGTAGTCATCACTAGCCTCCGTCATTGCAATCGGCGACCAATTCGCCGTTCACAAGTACTGATCCCGGAGGACGGGCTAACTCATCGCGCCGGGCGAGATGTGGCTGCAGATCGCGGGATCCCGGCCTAGAAGCGCGACGAGCTGATCGCTGGGGCCGGCCGCGGGCGGGAGCGGCACGGGCGGCGCGAACAGCCGGTGGTGACGGGCATCGGCGACGAGCACCGGGCAGAGGCCCAGCAGATCACTCGCCAATTCGTTCGGGATGGGACGGCTTTCCTGGATGGCCCGCGAGATGTCCCATCCGTGCACCGCTATCTCGAGGGCTCCCGTCCTGGCAATCACGCCCAGCGCCAGTGGACAGCCGCCGGCGATCACCACCCGCTGCGTCACCGGGCGGCTGAAGGCGGCGACGAGTCGCGTCGCCCGTGCACGGAACAGGTCAAGGGGGTCGGTTGCCGGCGGAGCGGTCGCGGTTGGGCCGGCGAGGCACTCGTGGAGCAGGTCCAGCGACTCGTTGACGTGCTGCAGCAGCGTGCGGAGATCCCAGCCGGCGCAGGGCGTCGGAGCGCCCAGCCCGTCAGCCGTGACGCCCGGCACGGTGCCCAACGCGTAGCTGATCGCCCGCTCGAGCAGACCGAACGCGGCCCCCGGCGCGACGCCGTCCATCCGAGTCATGAGTCACGCTCGCTGATCTCGCGCCGGCGAGGTGGCAGCGGGAAGCATCGCCGGTAGGTCGAACAGCGGGAACAACTCGGCATCGAAGAACACGACGATGCGGCTGACCTGGCTGTCGGTCACCTCGAGGACGTGGATGGCCCGCGCCTCGTAAATCCCGCCGTCGGCGATCTCGTACTCGGCCACGGCCAACTGGCCGTTGGCGCGCGTCGGGATCAACCGCAACTGACCGGGCGACCGCAGAACCCGCGAGCCGAGGAAGCCGGTGACCACATCGCGGCCGCTGAACCAGGTCGGCGTCGGCGGCATCTCCAACGCAACGGTCTCCAAGAGCACCCGTTGCAGCTCCGCGACGTCGGCGTTCTCGAACGCGGCCACGTAGCGGTCGAGCAGGGCGCGGGCATCCGCCTCGATCGGCTCGGTCGTCGTCTCCTCGGCCGGGGCCGCCTCCAGCAGCGCGGCGCGGGCCCGCTGCAGGATGCTGTTGACCGCTGCGGTGCTCGTGTCGAGGACTTCGGCCACCTCGGCCGCCGGCAACCCGATGACCTCGCGCAGGATCAGCACGGCTCGCTGACGCGGCGGTAGGTGCTGCAGGGTCGCGACGAATGCGAGCCGGATGCTGCCGCGCAGCCCGACCACCGTGGCGGGATCGGGGTCCACCAGCCGGTCCGGAACCGGCTCCAGCCACGCGATGTCGGTACGTGACGGCGCGAGCGAATAGGCCGGGTCCTCAGACGGGCCGCCGAGGTCAGAGGGCAACGGTCGCCGAGCTCGCTGTTCGATCGCGCGCAAGGAAGCATTGGTGGCTATCCGATACAGCCAACTCCGCAGCGACGATCGGCCCTCGAAACCGTCATAGGACCGCCACGCCCGCAGGAGCGTCTCCTGCACGGCATCCTCGGCCTCGTGCACCGAACCCAGCATCCGGTAGCAGTGCGCCAACAGCTCACGCCGGTAGGGCTCGACCAACTGCGAGAACTCTTCGTTGCCGATCGACATCATCGCTCCTCGACTGGACTCACAGATTTAGATCCGCCGTCCCCCCGCGACTCATCGCACGATCATCGACGACTTTGCCGCCGTCCCGCCTTCGCCGCGGTGTCGTGGCCCGCGACGAGTTCCCGGTCGGCGCCGGATCTCTACGTCGAAACCATCAGACGCGAGGAAAGAGGTTGATCATGAGTGATCTGTCCGCAAGACCACCATCGTCGTCGGCGCGAGCCGCGGCCTGGGCCACGGGATCGCTACCGCCTTCGCCGGGGCCGGTGCGCCGGTGATCGCCGTGTCGCGCACCGCAGCGGCGTTTGCTGGGCCGGCCGACCGCGCGAGCACGATCTCGTCGGAGGTCGCCGACGCCGGTGACGCCACGGTGCCCGCCCGCGTCTTCGATCGCTACCGCCCGCAGGTCGTCATCCTGGTGGCCGGCGCCAGCCCCCACATGCGTCCGCTGCAGCAGCAGACCTGGGAGACGTTCTCGGTCAACTGGCAGACCGACGTCCGCATCGCGTTCCACTGGCTGCGCGAGGCGCTGCTCACGCCGCTGGGACCCGGCAGTCGAGTGCTCGTGGTCAGCAGCGGAGCCGCGCTGAACGGGTCACCGCTCAGCGGCGGGTACGCCGGAGCCAAGGCCACCCAGCACTTCATCACCCGCTACGCCCAGGACGAGGCGAATCGCGCCGGCCTCGGTATCACCTTCACCGCGGTGCTGCCCCAGTTCGCGCCGCTGACCGGCGTCGGGCGGCCGGCGGTCCAGGCGTACGCAGCTCGGGTCGGCCTCTCCGTCGACGATTTCCTCGCGCAGCAGCGGCCGCTGGTGACTCCAGAGATCGCCGGCGCTGCTCTGGTCGAGCTGGTGCAGGCGGACGCCGCCACCCTCGCCCCCGGCTACCGGCTCACCGGCACCGGGCTGCAGGACCTTCCGTGACCCGGCTGGTCAGACGTCCACGGCCAGGCGGACCGTTGCCCGGTCGCCCACCTCGAGCCTCTCGGCCTTCCGCACCCACGCCTTGACCGGGACGATGTAGCGCCCATCTTTCGGGAACAGCGATGTCGTCCATCCGGTGCTGCCGATCTGGGCCGTCACCGGGATCATGCCCCAGCCGTAGGACACCACGGCAGACGTCGCTTCCAGCTGACCGCAGTTCTCGTCCGGAACGGTGACGAAGTGCCACGGCGCCGGGCCTCTCCAGAACCAGATCTCCCCGCTGAACTCCAGGTTCATTCGATCAGGATAAGAGCTTGATCAAGGTCGGAGCCCCGTGCCACGGTGGATCAGCCGGTGCCGGGCGGGCGATGCGCCTCGCCCCATTCGCGGAGCGAGTCGAGCACCGGCGCGAGATCTCGGCCGGACGGCGTGAGCCAATACTCGAAGCGCGGCGGATGTTCGTTGTAGAGCCGGCGCTCGATGACGCCGGACTGCTCGAGATTGCGTAGCCGTTCGGCCACCCGATCGCGCGGCGCCCCGGTGTGCCGCTGGATGTCGTTGAAGCGGTGGACGCCCAGGGCCAGCTCGCGCAGCACCAGCAACGACCACTTGTCGCCGATGACCTCGAGCGTGTTGGCGATCGCACAGTCCCGCACGCCGTCGACCATCACCGGTACGGGTTTGAATTCGGGACTCACCCTGTTACTGTAGCGCTATCCACTGAGTTGGAAAGTCAAACTTACTTGTTTTGGAGGCAGCTATGGACATCTCATCGACTACCGCACTTGTGACCGGGGCCAATCGGGGTCTGGGCCGCGCCCTCGCGGCTGAGCTGATAGCCCGGGGAGCGACCGTGTACGCCGGCGCCCGCAACCCCGACGCCGTCGACCTTCCCGGAGCCAAGGCGGTGCGGTTGGACGTCACCGACCCGGCGTCGATCACCGCGGCGGCCGAGGCGGCGGGCGACGTCAACCTGCTGATCAACAACGCTGGCTCCGGAACGGGGGCCGATCTGCTCGGTGGCGACCTGGACGCGATCCGCCTCGAGATCGACACGCACTACTTCGGGACGCTGGCGACGACCCGAGCCTTCGTCCCCGTCATCGAGGCGAACGGCGGCGGGTCGATCCTGAACATCCTGTCCGTGCTCTCGTGGACCACGTTGCCCGATATCGGCGCGTACAGCGCGGCGAAGTCGGCGCAGTGGTCGTTGACCAACGCGTTGCGGATCCAGCTCGCCGAGCACAAGATCCGGGTCGCCGGACTGCACGTCGGCTACATCGACACCGACATGGCTCGCGACGTGACGTCCCCGAAGCACGACCCGGCCGACGTGGCTCGAACCGCAGTGGACGGCATCGCGGCCGACGCTTACGAGATCGTCGTCGACGACCTCAGCCGCAACGTGCAGGCCGGCCTCGCCGGCGGAGTGGCCGCGCTGTACCCGACGCTGCCCTAGACGGGGCGCCTAGGCCGGGCCGGCGACACCGATCAGGTTGCCCTCGAGGTCGGTGAAGTGGCCGACCACCAGGTCACGGCCCGGGGCTCGGGCCGGGCCCATGAGCCGCGTGCCGCCCAGGGTCTCGGCCCGCTGCAGGGCCGCCTCGACGTCCGGAACGCCGACGTAGAACAGCGCATGGCTCGCGTAGTCGGGACCGCCGCCGACGCCGCCGGGGATGCCGGTGCGATCCTCGGCGGCGTTCGGTTCGACGAAGCCGTAGTTGCCCGGCTCGGACACGGTGTCGGCCACCGAGCCACTCGTGTCGAACTCCCACCCGAACAAGTCGCCGTAGTAGCTGCGAAGCTTGCCGGCGTCCTTACCGATGATCTCGAAGTGCACAACCGGGTGTCCCATATCGGTCCTCTCCATTGGCGTCTCGGTCCGATCAACCCGCACACCAGGACGGCGGGGGCGTGCCGTCGAGAGCCAGCGCGACGGCCGCCCGAGCGGCCGCCGGACCGACCAGGTTGCCGGTTCCGCTGTAGCCACCGACGGCGACCACGCCGGGGGCCGTCTCGATACAGAGCGGCCGCCCGTCGGACGTGTAGCCGACCGACGCTGCCCACCGGTGCGTGACCCCGACCGGACCGCCCGCCATACGTTCAGCCACCGTCTCGATCCACGCCTGCACGTCGGCGGTGGGCGACGCGTCCAGCGTCCACTCGTCGTCGACGTGGTGATCGCGCCCGCCGCCGACGTAGAGTCGCCCGTCCGCGCCCTGCTGGGCGTAGTCGTAGCCCCAGCGTCCGTACACGGGGCACGGCAACCTCGGGGGCACCGGAGCCGTCGCGAGCATCTGCAGCCGGGCTGTACGCACGCGATCGGCCAGCTGCGGCAACAACGCCTCTAGCCGGCCGTCGACGGCAACGATCACCACGCCGGCGTCGACCACGCCCCGGTCGGTCGCGACCCGCTTACTGTCCACTGTGGACACCCGGGTGTGCTCGTGCAGCGCCGCTCGTCCGCGCAACGCCTCGGCCAGGCCGAGCGCCCTCCGGGCCGGGTTCATCGCGGCGTCGTCGGGAAGGAACAGGCCGCGTCCCAGCTCGCCGTCGTATTGCTCTACCGCGATGCCGTGCGCGCGCAGAGCCGCCTCCTGCTCTGCGCAATCGGGCAGCTCGGCGTCGTCGGGGACGCCGGGCCGGCCGGCCAGGCGGATCGACCCGACGCGTCGCACGATCGCCGGGCCGAGCAGAGCCGCCAGCCGGTCCAGCTCGCGCAGCGTCGTCCGGTACAACTCGACGGCCGGCTGTTCGCCCCACCGCTCGATGGCGTCGTGCAGGAACGGTGCCCCGCCGCCGAGCAGGAAGCCACCATTGCGTCCGGCTGCACCGGACGCCACCCGGCCCGCGTCCACTCCGACGACGGACAGCCCCTGCGCGACCAGGTCCTCGACGGCGGCGAGCCCGGAGCCCCCCAGGCCCACGACACAGGCGTCGGCCGTGCGATCGCCGTCGAGCGGCGGCAAGCCCGGCCAATCCAGTCCGTCGTCCCAGCCCACACTCACGGCAGCGCCAGACTCACGGCAGGGCCAGTTGGCTCTTGCCCAGCACCACGATGCCGCTGTCGGTGACCTTGTACCGCGCCTTGTCGAGCTCGGGGTCGACGCCCACGTGCGCGCCGTCGGGTACGACGACGTTCTTGTCGAGGATGGCGTGCCGGACGACAGCGCCCCGGCCGATCTGGACGTTGTCCATGAGTACCGAGGCCTCGACGTAGGCGCCGCTGTGCAGCCGGACGTTCGGCGAGATGACGCTGTTGCGCACCGTCGCCCCGGCGACGATCGTGCCCGAGGCGACGATCGACTCCTGGGCGATGCCGCCCTCGACGAACTTCGCCGGTGGTAGCTGCGGCGGGTTGGTGTAGATCGGCCAGAGCTGGTTGTAGAGGTTGAAGATCGGGTGAACGGCAACCAGGTCCATGTGCGCGTCGTAGTAGGCGTCGAGCGTCCCGACGTCGCGCCAGTAGCCGCGGTCGCGCTCCTCGGCGCCGGGCACGTCGTTCGCGGCGAAGTCGTACACGTAGGCGCTGCCCTGCTTGACCATCAGCGGCATGATGCTGCCGCCCATGTCGTGCACCGAGTTGTCGTCGTCGGCGTCGGCTCGCAGTACCTCGAGCAGCGCCTCGGTGGTGAAGACGTAGTTGCCCATCGAGGCGTAACTCTCGTCCGGGCTGTCGGGCAGGGCCGGCGGGTCCTTGGGCTTCTCGATGAAGTCGACGACGCTGCCGTCGACGCTGGCCTCGATGATGCCGAACGCGCTGGCCTCGTTGCGCGGCACCCGGTTGGCGGCGATCGTCACGCCGGCACCGGACTCGATGTGCTGGGCGACCATCTGCCGGGGATCCATCCGGTACACGTGGTCGGCGCCGAATACGACGATGTAGTCGGGCTTGTCGTCGTAGATCAGGTTCCCCGATTGCAGGATCGCGTCGGCGCTGCCGGTGTACCAACGCGGCCCGAGTCGCTGCTGGGCCGGAACCGGGGTGATGTAGTTGCCGAGCACCGCCGACATGCGCCAGGTCTGGGTGATGTGGCGGTCCAGCGAGTGCGACTTGTACTGGGTCAGCACGCAGATGCGCAGGTACCCCGCGTTGACGAGGTTCGACAGCACGAAGTCGATGAGGCGGTAGTTGCCGCCGAAGGGCACCGCGGGCTTGGCGCGGTCGGCGGTGAGCGGGAAGAGGCGCTTGCCTTCGCCCCCCGCTAGGACCATCCCCAGCACTCTGGGTTCCCTGGCCATGGACCCACCATATCGGGGCTGCGCACTTTGCGGCGAGTTCGTGAAATCGCAGTAATGTGTGCGTCGTGCGCGTCGGCATGCTCACTCGCGAATACCCCCCCGAGGTATACGGCGGCGGGGGGGTCCATGTCGAGTTCCTCACTCGCGAGCTGCGCAGGCTCGTCGACGTCGAGGTGCACTGCTTCGGATCGCCGCGCACCGAAGCCGGAGTGTTCGCGTACACGCCGCCCGCTGGTCTCGCCGGCGCCAACCCCGCGCTGCGGACGATCGGCGTCGACCTCGAGATCGCCGATGCTGTGGGCGATCTGGACGTCCTGCACTCGCACACGTGGTACGCCAACCTGGCCGGGGTGCTCGGCGCGACGCTGCACGGCCGGCCGCACGTCCTCACCGCGCACTCGCTCGAACCGCAGCGTCCCTGGAAGGTCGAGCAATTGGGCGGCGGCTACGGCATCTCGTCCTGGGTCGAACGGCAGGCCTACGAGACCGCCTCGGCGATCATCGCGGTCAGCTACGGAATGCGTGCGGACGTACTCGATGCGTACCCGTTCGTGGATCCGGCCCGCGTGCACGTCGTCCACAACGGCATCGACACGTCGCTCTACGCGCCGTCGCCGGCTCGTGACGTGCTGTCCCGGTACCAGATCGCCCTCGACCGCCCGTCCGCGCTGTTCGTCGGCCGGATCACTCGACAAAAGGGCCTCTCGCACCTGCTGGCCGCCGCTGCGTCGTTCGATCCGGACGTGCAGCTCATCCTGTGCGCGGGGGCGCCGGACACACCGGAGATCGCCGCCGAGACGGCAGCGGCGGTCGCGTCGCTCTCGTCGTCGCGATCCGGGGTCGTCTGGATCCGCGACATGCTCCCCCGGGCTGATCTCGTGCAGCTGCTCACCCACGCCTCGGTGTTCGTGTGCCCGTCGGTGTACGAGCCGCTCGGCATCGTCAACCTCGAGGCCATGGCCTGCGAGACCGCCGTGGTGGCCAGCGCGGTCGGGGGCATCCCGGAGGTTGTCGCCGACGGCGTCACCGGCCTGCTCGTGCCCTGCATCGCCGTGGAGCCGGCCGAGTTCGAGGCCGGCCTCGCCGCCGCGGTCAACGAGCTAGCGTTGAACCCGGCCCGAGCGGCGGCGATGGGCCGGGCCGGCCGAGAGCGGGCCGAGCGCGAGTTCAGCTGGGAGACGATCGCGCATCGCACAGTGGAGCTGTACGAATCGGTGCTCTGAGGGTCTGCGTTGCGGTTTGCGTTCGGTTTAAGAGCGCACCGACCAGGGACTTTCCACCGTGTCGACCGAGCGAATCTCTCTACAGCCAGGGCAGCAGCGCCAGCGCCGTCTCGGCACCGGGCTCGACCTCGGTGAAGCCCGCGTCCTGCACGACGGGCGCGCCGGCCCGCATCGCACCGGCCCACTGCGTCGGTGTGGCCGCCCGCACCGCGACGTCGAAGTCGTCAGCCCGCCAGGCCGCGCGGTCGACCGACGACGACGCCCGCCAGCCGAGCTGCACGGCGTGCGCGGCCTGCGCCATCGCCTTGCCGGCCGTCATCTCATAGCGCGGCGAGAGCAGCACGAGCGGCGTGCCGGGCGCAACCGCAGGAGGCGGCACGGGATCGTCCAAATCAGTGCCGCCGACCTGCAGCCGGGCCAGGTCACGCGGCCACGCATCGACCGGAATCGGCGGGAACACCCGGACCTCGGCGCTGTCCTGCGTCACGGTCAGCCCGTCCAGCGCGACCGCCCGCCGCCACTCGGCCCCGCGAGCGCGTCGCACGACCTTGCGGATGCGCTGCGCGTCCCAGGCGGCGACGGCGTCGTGCCATTCTGGGCGCGGATCGGTGAGCATCAGCAGCACCCCCCGGGCGGCCGCCTCGAGCGCGTCCGTCCGGGTCGGCGGTGCGTCCCGCTCGATGCGCACGACGAACGGCAGGACGAGCTCAGCCAACAACTGCCTCGACCGACGCCTCGACCCACCGCGCGAGCAGCCGCGCGCCGAACCCGGTCGCGCCCGCGCCGGTCAGTCCGCCATCGGCGGTCGCACGAGCCGGCCCGGCGATGTCGAGATGGGCCCAGAGCACGTCGCCGGCGAACGGGCGCAGGAACATCGCCGCCGTCGTCGCCTGCGGGTTGCCCGCCGAGTTGTTCGCGTCAGCGATGTCGGAATCAAGCTGGGAGGCGTACTCGTCCACCAGAGGCATCCGCCACAACGGCTCGCCGGCGTCGACCCCGGCGGCGACCAGAGTGCGCGCGAGTTCGTCGGACGGAGTGAACACCCCGCCGGTCCGCTCGCCGAGCGCCACCTTGATGCCGCCGGTGAGAGTCGCGATGTCGATCAACGTGCTCGGCCGCAGCCGCGCCGCCGCGTAAGCGAGAGCGTCGGCGAGGACCAGCCGCCCCTCGGCGTCGGTGTTGACCACCTCGGTCGTGCGCCCGCCGTAGTGCCGGATGACATCGTCCGGACGCATGGCCGATCCGGAAACGGAATTCTCGGCCAGCGGTACCAGCACGGTGACCCGTACCGGAATCCGCAGGGCAGCGATCACGCGCAAGGCACCGACCGCGGCCGCTCCCCCGGCCATGTCGGTGTACATCGCCTTCATGCTCGCGCCGGGCTTGAGGTTGTAGCCGCCGGTGTCGAACGTGATGCCCTTACCGACGATGACCACGTGCGGGCCGGCGGCGACGCCCCGTGGACGCCAGGACGCCTCGACCAGACACGGCGGTGACGCCGACCCGGAGCCGACGGCGAGTACCCCGCCGAAGCTTTGCTCGGCCAACCAATACGCATCACGGGCCACCACCCGCACGCCCAACGGGGTGAGCTCGCGTTCGATCTGGGTCGCCATCCAGGCCGGGGTCTTGACCGATGTTCGGGTGTTCGCCAGCTCGCGCGCCCACGTGGCGCCCAGCCCGTGGGCGACACCACGCTCGACCGCCCCGGCGTCGTCGACCGCGACCAGACGCGCGCGCATGGTCGGCCGCGGCGTCGGGCGGGCATCGAAGCGGTAGCCGCCGAGCACCAGTCCCTCGGTGAGCGCGCTGAGCTCGGCGCCGCCGATTCCGGGCATCGCGACCGTCACGGTGGTATCCGACGAGCCACGCGCAGCTCGGGCGATCGCGGCCCCGGCCAGTCGCAGCTCGGCCGCCGTGCCGTCGCCGATCCCGGCGATCAGCAACCGATCGGGCAGCTCTCCGGGCCGCGGCAGCTGGGCCAGGTCTCCCGCCTTCGTCGACGGCTCGGTCTCGGCAACGAAGGCGTCGAGCGTGGATCGAGCCGCCAGCGGCAGGGTGCGCGTCGAGATGCCTTCGAGCACAGCGCCCGACGCAGCGACACCGACTGCCAGCGTCTCCGGGATCTGCTCGTCGCTATCGATGCGAATGTCGGTCGTCATGGAGCCGTCCTCGATACAGGACTCGGCCCCGGACACCCGCGTACGGGTACCGGGGCCGGTCGGGTCGCGCGGTGGTCGGCCGGGATCAGCCGACCGCAGATTTCAAAGCGTCGCCGAGTGCGGCCGCCTCGTCGGCTGACATCTCGACCACAAGACGTCCGCCACCTTCGAGAGGTACGCGCATAACAATGCCGCGCCCCTCCTTGGTCACCTCGAGCGGGCCATCGCCCGTCCGCGGCTTCATGGCCGCCATTCGTGCCTCCTCGATGAACGCCAGATACGTTCGTCCGAACCGAAAACGCGAGCACCGGGCCGAAGACAGGCCCCGGAGCTCGGGATATTCTCCCGCACGATCAGTCAGGACCAAAGCCCAGGGTCATGATCATGCGCCCGGACGGGCGAAATCGGCTCGGCGAGGACTCGACGACGTCAAGGCATTCACCGGCTGGGTGCCCGGACGATAGCGTCTGCAGCATGACAGACGTGCTGCTGATCGACCGGGCCGATGGTGTCGCGACGATGACGTTGAATCGTCCCGACTCGATGAATTCGCTCTCGTTCGAGCTCAAGGAAGCGCTGGTCGCTGCCGTCCGCGATATCGCCGCGGACGAGTCGGTGCGGGCGGTGGTCCTGACCGGGGCGGGGCGCGCGTTCTGTGTCGGCCAGGATCTGCGCGAGCACCAGGCGATGCTCGATGCGGGTGATCCGCGTCCGCTGCGCACCGTGACGGATCACTACAACCCCATCGCGTCCGGGTTGGCCACCATGCCCAAGCCGGTGATCGCCGCCGTCAACGGGGTGGCCGCCGGGGCCGGGGCGGGCTTCGCCTTCGCCTGCGACTTCCGTATCGCGAGCAGCAAGGCGTCGTTCCTGCTCGCGTTCGCCAACGTCGGGTTGTCCCTCGACAGTGGCGCGTCCTGGACGCTGCCCCGGCTGATCGGCTCGGCCCGCGCCACCGCCCTGTCCCTGCTCGCCGAGCCGGTCACCGCGGAATCCGCCATCGAGATGGGACTGGTGAACGCCGTCGTCGAACCCGACCGGGTCCTGCCCGCGGCTCACGAACTCGCCGCCCGGCTGGCCGCGGGGCCCACTGCCGCCTACGCGGCCATCAAGGAGTCGATCGCCTTCGCCGCGACATCCACCCTCGACGAGTCGCTGGCCAAGGAGGCCGAGCTGCAGGAGCGGGCCGGCGCGACCGCCGATCACCCCGCCGCCGTAGCCGCCTTCGTCGCCAAGCAAAAGCCAACCTTCACGGGAAGCTGACCTATCCAGCTCGCCAGCAGCTGGCTATGTGGTCGTCGACCATGCCGGTGGCCTGCATCAGGGCGTAGGCGGTGGTAGGCCCGACGAACTTCATCCCGCGCTTGCGCAGCTCGCGGGCCATCGCCGTCGACTCGGGTGACGTGGCCGGGACATCGCCCAGGCCACGGGGTCGCCGATGCCGGGCCGGGGCGAACGACCACAGCAACGCGTCCAGACCCTCCGGTACGGCGTCGGCGATGCGCCGCGCGTTGTTGATCGTCGCGTTGATCTTCGCCCGGTTGCGGACGATGCCCTGATCGGCGAGCAACCGTTCCACGTCCGCGTCGTCGAAGCCGGCGACGGTCGCCGGATCGAAGTCAGCGAAGGCCGCCCGGAACGCCGGCCGCTTACGCAAGATGATCAGCCACGACAGCCCGGACTGGAACGCCTCGAGCGACATCCGCTCGAACAGCGGCTGCTCGCCGTGCAGCGGCCAGCCCCATTCGTCGTCGTGGTAGGCGATGTACTCCGGAGCCGAGGTCGCCCAGCCGCATCGCCGGCGACCGTCGGGTTCAGTCATGCGCCGGCTGGTCGCCGCTGGACGCCTCGGTCAGGCGGGGCTCGCTGAAAGCCTCCTCCTGCTGCTCCTGGGGCCGGTACGCGTCGTCAGGGTCCTGGGGCCGGTACGCGTCGTTGGGGTGCGTCGACGTCAGCCCGTCGATGGACGCCCGGGCCCCGCGGAGTCGGGCGATCTCGTCGTCGCGCTCGCGCAGCTCGTCGGCGAGCCGGTCCAGCAGCAGGTCGGTCTCGGCGAAGCGGTAACCCCGTAACGCCACGGGCAGCCGGGCGGACACGACGTCCTCCGGGCGCAGTTGGTGCTCCGGCAGCGACTCCCACGGGCGCGTGTCCGGGGTCGGCGGGGCAATCTGCTCTCCCTTGGGCAGCACGTACACCGCCAGCGCGAACAGGCCGGCGACCACGATGATCGCCAGCAGCGCGTACAGGAACAGTGTCAGCACCCCTTGATCGTGGCACGTCACCCTCGGTGCTGCAGAAGAAGGGCCACCGATCTGCCGCCGCCGGGGCGCTGCCGCTTAACCTTCGAGAGCGGCGAAGACCTCGTCCACCGTCGATACTCGACGCAGGTGTCCGAGCGCCGCCGGACGGACGAAGCCGGTGTCGACGAGCGACTCCACGTATGTCCACAGTGGACGGTAGAAGCCGTCCGGATCCAGCACGAAGATCGGCTTGTCGTGCAGGCCGATCGTTCCAGCCGTCCAGACCTCGAACAGCTCCTCGAACGTGCCGATACCGCCGGGCAGGGCAACGAACGCGTCCGCGCGATCGTCCATGATTCGCTTACGTTCGCGCATCGTGTCGACGATGATCAGCTCGTCGGAGTCGAAATCGCCCATCTCGATGTCGATCAGTGCCTGCAGCATCACGCCGACCGTGCGGGCACCACCCGCCCGGGCCGCGCGGGCCACCGCCCCCATCATCGATACCCGGGCCCCGCCGGACACCAGCGTATGGCCGCCCTGGGCCAGCCGGGAACCCAGCTCTTCGGCCAGCAGGATGTACCGCGGGTCGATCCGTTCGGAGGACGCGCAGTAGACGCAGACCGCCGCCATTACTGGGCGTCGTCGGCGTTATGAGCGAGCCGCTCGGCGTTCGCCTGCACCGAGTGTTCCTGCGCGGACTCGATCACCCGGGTGACGATCTCGTCGACCGAGTCGGTGACGGTGAGCAGGTCTATGTCCGGAGCGCTGATCTTGCCGCCCGGCAGCACCGAGGTGCGGATCCAGTCCAGCAATCCGCTCCAATACGCCGTGCCGTAGAGGATGACCGGGAATCGGGTCACCTTGCGGGTCTGCACGAGGGTCAGCGACTCGAACAACTCGTCCATCGTGCCGAAGCCGCCCGGCATGATCACGAACGCCTGGGCGTACTTGACGAACATCGTCTTGCGGGCGAAGAAGTAGCGGAAATTGATCCCGATATCGACCCAGTCGTTCAGCCGCTGCTCGAACGGCAACTCGATGCCCAGCCCGACGGAGATCCCACCGGCCTCGGACGCGCCGCGGTTCACCGCCTCCATGGTTCCCGGCCCGCCGCCGGTTATCACCGCGTAACCCGCGCGGGCCAGCGCACCGCCCATCGCCCGGGCGGCGGCGTATTCGGGATGATCGCTCGGCGTCCGGGCCGATCCGAACACCGACACTGCCTGCGGAAGCTCGGCGAGCAGCCCGAAGCCCTCGACGAACTCGCTCTGGATGCGCAGCACCCGCCACGGATCGGTGTGCACCCAGTCGGAGGGGCCCCGCGAGTCGAGCAACCGCTGATCGGTGGTGCCGGCCTGCACCTGCGCCCGGCGCAGGATCACCGGGCCGCGCTGGTGCTCCGGGAGCCGGCCCGAGTTCGGTTCCGTCATGCCCGTGACGGTAGATCAACGCAGGAAGCGGACGAGCGCGGCCTCGGCCGCCGCGATGAGTGCCACCTCGACGTACTCCTCGGGCTTGTGCGCCAGGTTCGGATTGCCGGGGCCGAAGTTCAGCGCCGGGATGCCCAGCTCGGCGAAGCGGGCCACGTCCGTCCAGCCGAACTTCGGCTGCGGGGTGCCGCCGACCGCAGCGGCGAACGCCCGCGGTAGCGGTGAATCCAACCCGGGCCGGGCGGCGGGGGCCGAGTCGACGATCTCGACCGGCCAGTCGCGGAACACGTCCCCAACATGGGCGGCAGCGTCGTCCTCGGAGCGATCCGGGGCAAACCTGAAGTTGACGGTCACGGTGCAGCCGTCGGGAATGATGTTGCCGGCGACTCCCCCGGCGATGCCGACCGCGTTGAGGCCTTCGCGATAGGCGAGCCCGTCGACGTCGACCGTCCGGGGCTCGTAGGCCGCCAATCGCGCCAGCACGGGCGCGGCCGCGTGGATCGCGTTCACGCCGAGCCAGGACCGCGCGCTGTGCGCCCGCTCGCCCTGTGTCGTCACCAGAGCGCGCAACGTGCCTTGGCAGCCGCCCTCGACCAGCCCGGACGACGGTTCGAGCACGATCGCCAGATCGGCAGCCAACGCCGAAGGACGGGTCCGGGCTATTCGGCCCAGGCCGTTGTGCGCCGCCTCGATCTCCTCGCAGTCGTAGAAGATCCAGGTGAGGTCGACGCGGGGATCCAGCTCGCCGGATCCGACCAGGTGGGCCACTCGCAGCTGCACGGCCACCCCGGACTTCATGTCCGACGTACCGCACCCCACCAGGTGATCGCCGTCCATACGCGAGGGCACGTTGTCGGCGATGGGCACCGTGTCGATGTGCCCGGCGAGCACCACCCGCTGCGGCCGACCGAGCGAGGTCCGGGCCAGCACGACGTTGCCGTCCCGCTCGACGGCCAGCGCCGGATAGCGCCGCAACGCCGCCTCGACGAGATCGGCCAGGCGCCCCTCGTCCCGGGAAACGGACGGCACATCGACGAGCGCCGCGGTCAGCGAGACGCCGGAAAGGCTCAGATCAAGCACGACTCCGCAGGCTACGCGGGCACCACAGGCCGGCCGGTTAGGGTTGCCCCGTGACTGCGACGACCCGCCGGGCCTGGGGCTACGGCCTCGCGACCACCGTTACCGTGGGCGATGCCTCCGGCACGGTGCTCGACACGTGGTATCCGACCCCGGCCCTCGGCGACACCCCGCCGATGGCGTCGCCCCAGCACGAGCTCACCTCGATGACCGGAACCCGCGAGGACGTCGCCGACCGCGGCGTGCGCGTCGACGTGACGCTGTGCGAGATCGATCTCGACGCCGCGCCGGCCGACACGTCCGACGCGTACCTACGCCTGCACCTGCTCTCGCATCGACTGGTTCCGCCGCGAGGCCTCAATCTCGACGGCATCTTCAGCGTGCTGCCCAACGTTGTGTGGACGACGCTCGGACCCTGCCCGGTCGACGACTTCGAGCAGACCCGGCTGGCCCTGCGACGGCGCGGCACCCTGCACGTCCTGGGCATCGACAAGTTCCCGCGCATGACCGACTACGTGGTGCCGACCGGCGTCCGCATCGCCAACGCCGACCGGGTGCGCCTCGGCGCGCACCTCGCCGAGGGCACCACCGTCATGCACGAGGGCTTCGTCAACTACAACGCCGGAACGCTCGGCACGTCCATGGTCGAGGGGCGCATCTCGGCCGGCGTGGTCGTCGACGACGGGTCGGACGTCGGCGGTGGGGCCTCGATCATGGGGACGCTGTCCGGCGGCGGCACGGAGGTCATCTCGATCGGCAAGCGCTGCCTGATCGGGGCGAACGCCGGGGTGGGCATCTCCCTCGGCGACGACTGCGTGGTCGAGGCCGGCTGCTACATCACGGCGGGCGCGAAGCTCACCCTGCCCGACGGCGCCCTGGTGAAGGCATCCACGTTGTCAGGCCAGCCGGGGCTGCAGTTCTGGCGCAACAGCGTCACGGGGGCCCTCGAGGCGCGACCACGGACGGGCGGCAGCATCACGTTGAACGCGGCGCTGCACGCCAACGTCTGAGTCATGGGCACTGCCGTCCGCCGAGGCCTCATCGCCGCGCTCGTCGTCCTCACCGTGCTCGCTGCGGCGTCGTTCGGCCTCTACGTGCTGTGGCAGGCCGCCCAGTCGCATTCGACCGCCCAGGAGTGCAAAGCCGGTGACTACTCCGTCGCGACGGATCAGGCGTCGGTGGCGTCCACGATGGTCGGCGTGGTCATCAAGCGCGACCTGCCCGAACGCGCGGCGGTGCTGGCCCTCGCCGCCGGCCTGCAGGAGAGCAAGCTCGCCAACCTGGCCCCGGGCGAGGGCGATCGCGACTCGGTGGGCGTGCTGCAGCAGCGGCCGTCGCAGGGCTGGGGCACCGAAGCCCAGCTGCAGGACATCCAGTACGCCACCGGGAAGTTCCTCGACGCGCTCGTCAAGATCGACAACTGGGACACGATGGCCCTGGCCGACGCCATCCAGGAGGTGCAGGTCTCGGTCGACGGCAGCTACTACGCCCGGCACGAGGGCGAGGCCCAGGCCCTGTCCGACGCGCTGAGCGGCAAGACCCCGGCGGGCCTCACCTGCAGCTTCGCCAAGCCCACTCAGGTCGCCACGGCCGCCGCCGTGGCCGCAGCGGTGGCGCAGGACCTGCCGGTCACTCACCCGACGGCCACGTCGCTCAAGATCACCGTGCCGGGCGCCTCGTGGGCCACCGCGGCCTGGTTCGTCGCCAATGCCGACAAGTTCGGCATCGACTCGGTGGACTACTCGGGGCGAGAGTGGACCCGAGCCCACGGCTGGCGCACCAACAAGGCAGCAACATCAACCGCAGTAACAGCAACCCTGCAGAACTAGGGAGCGGGACGCAACCGAAGGCAACGCAACCACGAACGCGATGAGCGCTTGCGCGAAGAGCCCGCCGGCCGCCACGCGGTCGCGCCGTAGGCGGATCGAGTCAGCTAATGCTCGGCGGCCTGGGGCGGCAGGTTGGCGATCAGGGCGGGGTCCTTCTCGACCTTGCCCACCTTGGCGGCCCCGCCCGGCGAGCCGAGCTCGTCGAAGAAGTCGACGTTCGCCTGGGTGTAGTCGCGCCACTTGTCGGGCAGATCGTCCTCGTAGAAGATCGCCTCGACCGGGCAGACCGGTTCACAGGCTCCGCAGTCGACGCATTCATCGGGGTGGATGTAGAGCATGCGTCCGCCCTCGTAGATGCAGTCGACTGGGCATTCCTCGATGCATGCTTTGTCGAGAAGATCAACGCACGGCTCGGCGATCACGTAGGTCACTGCGGTCCTCCGGGCGGGGAAAGTTAGCTCGAAGCCTAGTATGCCGCTCGTGGTGGAACCCGCATGGATTGGGCGGCGCATCGTGATCCGGTACGCCGTCGATCGGGACGTTTCGGGCCGACTGCGCTTCGCCGACACGGTCGGTGACCTCGTGGCGTTGAGCGACGAGACGGCCACGGTCGAGGCGAAGGCGGGTCGCCGGGACGTCCTGGTCGCCCACATCGCCGTGGCGAAGCTCGTCGAGCCCGCGGCCGCCGAGATCCTGGCCCTGGAGGCCATAACCGCTCGGGGCTGGCGCGCCCGCGACACGGCCGAGACGCATGGCTGGCTGCTGCGCGCGGACGAGGGCTTCACCCATCGCGCCAACAGCGCGTTGCCTCTGCGTCCCCCGACGGGATCGTTGGACGAGACGCTCGAGGCCGCCCGGTCGTGGTACGCCGCCCGCGATCTGCCGCTGCGCATCCAGCTGCCCCTGCACGCCCGCCGCCTGCTCGACGCCGAGCTGGCCGATCGGGGCTGGCCGGCCACCTCGGACACCTACGTGCTCGCCGCCCGCCTCGACGCGTTACCGAGCCGCCCGGCGCCGGGGGTCGACGTCGAGATCGCCAAGGTCCCGGACGACGCCTGGGTGGCCCGCTTCCGTGACGGTGCGATGCCGCCTAGCGCCCGGGGGCTGCTGACCCGCCACGACCGCGTGGGCTTCGCCGAGATCCGGCACGACGGGGCCACCGTGGCGATCGGACGCGGGGCGGTCGACGACGGATGGCTGGGCGTCACCGGCGTCGAGGTCGACCCGGCCGGCCGACGCCAAGGCCTGGCCACCGCGATCATGCACGCCTTGTGGCGATGGGCGGTCGACGAACACGGGGCCACCCGCAGCTACCTGCAGGTGAGCGCCGACAACGACGCGGCGCTCGCGCTGTACGAGGGCCTCGGCTACTGGCACCACCACGCCTACCGCTACCGGAGCGAGCCCGCGCGCTCGAGCGACCACTAGTCTGTTGGTATGCCTGAGCCGTCCAACCAGAAGCTGCTGGTGATCTCGTTCGACGACCGCCTGCGGGCGCAGGAGTTCCTGCTCTCGGCGGTACGTCTGCAGAAGAACGAAGAGCTGCAGATGCACGACGCGGTGTTCATCCAGCGTGACGCCGACGGCACCTCGCACGTCACCGAGACCACCGACGTCACGACCGGCCGCGGTGCGCTCGGCGGCGGCGTCTGGGGCCTGCTACTCGGCACGCTGTTCGGCGGCCCGATCGGCGGGCTCATCGCCGGCGCGGCCACGGCCGGGGGCGGCGCGCTCTACGCCAAACTCGTCGACACCGGCATCACGGACGCTACGGTCGCCCAGCTGCGCACCGCCGTCCCCCCCGGACGTACCGGCCTGGCCCTGCTCGTCAGCCACGTCTCGGTGGCCGACCTGCAGCGCGAACTGGCCCGCTTCCCGGGCGCCGAGCTGGTCGAGACCGACCTGCCGCCGGCCGCCGTCGCCGCGGTGCGCGAGGCCCTCAACGAGGCGAACCGCACTCCGTTCACCGACGCTCCGGGGAGCCCGGCTCCTTCGACGACAACGACGGGGCCGACGGCGCCGCCTGAGTAGGCAGCTGTCCCATCGTCAGGGTGACCACCGTGATGCTGCCGGCCAGCGCGCCCGCGGCCATCATCCCGTAGGTCACCCACTGTTGGCCGCCACCGCCCGCGGGGAGGAGCACATCGCCTTCCGGGCGCGACGTCCCGAGCACGAGCACTGCGAGCAGCCACAGCACGAACGGCACGCCGGATGCAATGGGCGAGGCACCGAGCCAGCGGGTCAGCAGCGGTAACGCGACGTTCGCCACGATCGCCAGCAGCACCGACACCGGCGCCAGCACAGAGCCCCAGTACAGCGGGGTCAGCAGCACGGTGATGATTGCCGCCAGCACCGCCGACACCGCGCACACGAGGATGCCTACGACGTCGAGCGCGCGCCGCGGCTCAGGTGGTGCGGGCGGCTCGACGGGCGGCGAGACCGGCGGCTGGGCCGGCGCCGGGCGGGGCGCTCGGGCCGGGCGGCTCATGCGCCCGTCCCGCTGAACAGGTCGTTCTCATGGCCGTCGGCATCGTGATCAGGGCCGAGCTTGCCCTGCGCGAGGCGGAAGTACTCGACCGCGAGCGCCTCCCGGCCGAACATGTTCGACAAGGCGAAGAACGGACCGTCGACGGTGATCTGGGTGGCGTGCGTCGCCAACGCAGCCATCTTCGCCGCGGCGAATTCGCCGGCGTCGATGACAGTCGTGATCTCGTCGTCCTCCACACCGAACGGAAGATCTTCGACACGCTCGACGTCGACGAAATACGACGACGAGGACGCCTTGAGCGCCTCGAACCCTTGCCGCAGCACGGAGCGGGGAGTGCCCGTCCAGTAGAGCTTGGCCACCACCTCAGCCGTCCGCTCGACCGCGGCGGTCGCGACTCGGTGGGCCATGATGTGGTCGGGATGCCCGTAGTCGCCGTTCGGGTCGTAGGTGACGACGACCTGGGGACGCACCTCGTTGACGACGTCGACCACGGCGGCCACTGCCTCCTCGAACACCACCGGATCGCGCGACGCGCGCCAGAACGCGCGGCGATGCGCGTTGGCCGGGGTGTCCATCATGCCGCTGTCGCGGAAGTGCCCGGCGCCACCGAGGAACCGGTGATCGACAACGCCGAGGTGGCCCATGGCGGCCGCCAGCTCGCCGATGCGATACCCGCCGAGCTGGTCGGCCTGGTCAGCGCCCAGCTGCTCCAGCTCGGGCACCAGGATCTCGCCCTCCTCGCCGAGGGTGCAGGTGAGCAGCGTGACCTGCGCGCCCTCGGCGACGTAGCGCGCCATCGTCGCACCGGTGCCGATCGACTCGTCGTCCGGATGCGCATGCACCAGCAGCAGGCGACGCGACGGCATGCTCACAGCGTCGAAGACTACGTCAGGAGTTCTCAGACCTCGGGCGCCGCGTGCGCTCCACCCGCGTCGGCGATGACGCCCTGGTCCTGTGCGTCGGCGATGTCGGACCGCACCTCGGGGAAGTGGCAGGCGCCGAAGTGACCGGCAGCTTTGAGTTCCAACTGCGGAACGTCGGTACGGCAGCGCTCCTGGTCGGACTCGCTGAGCTGCTCGCGGTACTTCGGGCAGCGCGTGTGGAACACACAGCCGGAGGGCGGGTTGATCGGGCTCGGCAGATCGCCCCGCAGCAGGATGCGTTGCCGCTTGGTCTCCTTGTCCGGGTCGGGCACGGGCACCGCGGACATGAGCGCGTGGGTATAGGGATGCAGCGGCGTGCTGTAGAGAGTGTCGCGGTCAGTCAGCTCCATGATCTTGCCGAGGTACATCACCGCGACCCGGTCGGAGATGTGCCGGACGACCGACAGATCGTGCGCGATGAAGATGTAGGCGAGGTCGTACTCGCTCTGCAGGTCTTCGAGCAGGTTGACCACCTGCGCTTGGATCGAGACATCCAGCGCGGAGACCGGCTCGTCACACACGATCAGCTTCGGTCGCAGCGCAATGGCCCGAGCGACGCCGATGCGCTGGCGCTGACCGCCGGAGAACTCGTGCGGGTAACGGTTGTAGTGCTCGGGGTTCAGCCCGACCCGTTCGAGCAGCGCCTGTACCTCGGACTTGATGCCCCGCTCGGTCTTGGTGCCCTGGATCTTGAACGGCGCGCCGACGATGGTGCCAATGGTGTGCCGCGGGTTCAGCGACGAGAACGGGTCCTGGAAGATCATCTGAATGTCGCGGCGGATCGGGCGCATCTGCGCGACGTTCAGGTTCGCCAGCTCGCGGCCCTCGAAGAGCACCGATCCGGCGGTCGGATCGTGCAGCTTCGTGATCACTCGACCGAGGGTCGACTTCCCGCAACCCGACTCACCCACCAGCCCAAGGGTGTCGCCCCGGCGCACCGACAACGAGACGCCGTCGACGGCCTTCACCGCCCCGACCTGTCGCTTGAAGAAGATGCCCTGCCGGATCGGGAAATGCTTCTTGACCTCGCTGACCACCAGCAGGGCCTCCGGATCCTCGGCGGCGGGGTGGACGCTCTGCGGCGATGCCTCGGTCGCGCTGCCGACGTTGCTGTCGACTGTCATCGTGTGACCCTCTTCCTGGTCAGCTGAGCTTGACCGAGATGTCGTTCGTCCAAATATCGTGCCGGGCCGCCTGATCGAGGTGGCACCGCACCGAGTGTCCGGGCGCTGTGTCGACGAGGTCAGGATGGTCCTCGAAACACTTTCGCCCGGGAACCCCCTCGCTGTAGGCGCAGCGCGGGTTGAACACGCAGCCCTTCGGCACGTTGATGAGCGAGGGAGGCTGGCCGGCGATGGGCTGCAGACGTTCCTGCCGGGTGCGGTCCAGGCGCGGCATGGACGTCAGCAAACCCCAGGTGTAAGGCATCTCCGGGCGGTAGAACACGTCCTCGACACTGCCGCGCTCGACGCATTGCCCGCCGTACATGACCACGACGCTGTCGCAGGTCTCAGCGACCACCCCCAGGTCGTGGGTGATCAGCAAGATGGCCGAGTTGAATTCGCGCTGCAGATCCTTCATCAGTTCCAGGATCTGCGCCTGGACGGTCACGTCGAGCGCCGTCGTGGGTTCGTCGGCGATCAGCAGGGCCGGGTTGCACACGAGCGCCATCGCGATCATGGCCCGCTGGCGCATACCGCCGGAGAACGAGTGTGCGTAGTCGTCATAGCGCTTGTCCGGGTTGGGGATGCCGACCCGATCGAGCATCTCGACCGAGAGCCGGCGGGCAGCCGCCTTGCTCACCTTGTTGTGGACGCGGTACGCCTCGCTGATCTGGGCCCCCACCGTGAAGAAGGGGTGCAGCGACGAGAGCGGATCCTGGAAGATCATCGCCATCTTGCTGCCGCGCAGCCGGCGTACTTGCTCGTCGCTCGCCGCGTTGAGTTGGTCTCCGTCGAGCCAGATGGAGCCGGTGACCTTGGCGCGGGTACCCCGGTGCAGGCCGAGAATCGCCTGGCTGGTGACGGACTTGCCCGACCCGGATTCCCCGACGATTCCGAGGGTCTGGCCGCGCTGGACGGTGAACGACAACCCGTCGACGGCCTTCACCACACCGTCGTCGGTGGGAAAGTGCACCCGCAGGTCCTGCACGTCGAGGAACGCGGCCGGCGCGTTCTCGGCGTCGAACGATATCTCTTGCGCTGCTGCGGTCATGGTCTCATCTCTTCTCGTACCTCGGTCGGCCCAACTGATCGGTGGCCGAGAGCTAGGTGTAACGGACCCTCGGGTCGATCGCGGCGTAGAGCAGGTCGACGACGAAGTTCATCACGATCACGGCTGCCGCCGCAATCAGCACGCCGACCACGATGATCGGCAGGTCGACGTTCTTGATCGCATCGATGACGGTCTTGCCCATACCGTCCAGGTTGAACACAGATTCGGTGATCGCGGTGCCGCCGATCACCGAGGCGAGATCGAGGCCGGCGATCGTCACGATGGGACTCAACGCGGCCCGCAATCCGTGCTTGATGACGATCCGCGGCCGCGACAGACCCTTCGCCCGGGCGGTGCGGATGTAGTCCTCGGTCATCGTCTCGAGCATCTTCGCCCGGGTGAGGCGAACATACAGCGCGGCATATACCGCCGCGAGCGTTATCCACGGCCCTATCATGCCCGACATCCACTTTTCCGGATTACTGAATGGGGACACGTAGGCCGGCTCTGGCAAGAGGCTGTATTTGTACGTAACGATCTGCAGAATGATGAGCCCGATGAAGAACGTCGGGAACGAGTATCCGATCAAAGACACGCTGAGCAGAACCTTGTCCGAGATCTTTCCCCGCCGCAGGGCGGAGATGACCCCGAAGAGCACGCCGAAGAACACCCAGAGGACGAACGCGCCCAAGCCGATCGACAGCGTGATGGGCGCCGCCCGACCGAAGATGTAGTTGATCGTGGTCTGCTGACTGGGTGAATATCCCAGGCACGGTGCCTTGCAGTGCACGATGCTGCCGGGATTGGTCTTCTCGAGTTTCTTGTCGTCGGGAAAGTCCCGCTCCTTGACAAAGCCTTTCAGGAAGTTGACGTACTGAGTCGTCATCGGTTTGTCGTAGCCGAGCGAGTGGCGGTTCGCCTCGATGAGGGCGGGCGTGCAGTTCTTACCGCAGGTGAGCTTGGCCGGATCTGCGGGGATCGCGAAGAACAGCAGAAACGTGATGATGCTGATCGCGAAGAGCATCACCACGATGCTGACGCAACGGCGCAGGGTGTACTGGAACAAGGCCTTCCGTCGCCCGACCCGGGCGATGGTCCCACCTCCTTTCGGCTCCATAGTCCGATCGGGCTGGCCCCGGGAGGTTAGGTTCCCCGGAGCCAGCCCTGGGTGCTGCACCGCAGCACCCGCGTCCACTACTGGACGGCGAGCGACGCCGGATCGGGGTATCCGCCGAACCCACTCCAGACGTTGAACCCCTTGATGTTCGAGCCGTGGATGAAGAACGCCTTGTCCGCCATCAACGGCACCACCACCGCGTCCTTGACGAGCTTCTGATCAAGGGTCGACCACGCCTGCTGCAGCGACGCGTTGTCGGTGAGCTGCAGAGCCGTGTCGATGGCCTTGTTGGTCTCCGGGTCGTTGTACTCGGCGTAGTCGTTGCCGAGGAAGTCCGAGCTGATGTTCGCTCGCCCGTCGAACAGTGGCGGGATAACGGTGGACGCCGACGGCCAGTCAGCACCCCAGCTGGTCCATACGACCTCTGAGGTCTGGCTCGGGTTGGCGATGATGTCGTAGTACTGGTCGTACCCGAGCGGGCTGACCGTCACCTTGAAGCCGGCCGCCTCGAGGTTCGCCTTGATCGATGCGGCCGCCTTGTCCTGGGCCTCGGTCTTGCGGTACTCGTAGGTGATATGCATGCCGACCTTGCCGGCCTGCTGCAGCAAAGCCTTAGCCTTGGCGGGGTTTCCCTTGTCCCCGGTGTCGAACGCGTCGTACTTGGTGTAGGCGGGAAGGGCCGGACTGATGATCGAGTTGGTCGCGACACCGGCGGTCGCACCGCCCCACGCCGTGACGTACGCGGTCTTGTCGATCGCCATGGCGATCGCCTGCCGCACGCGGCGGTCAGGCACCTTCTTCACGTTGATCGACAGGTAGTCGACGAACGTCTGCTCGCCCACTTGGGCCCGCTTCATCAGTTGCGGATTGTTGTAGACCTGCGCCACGTTCGACGGCGGAATCGGGGTGACGGTGACCGTGTTCTTCGCGTTGCCGTTGTCGGCGATCAGCTTCTGCGCGATGACGGCCGCCGTGTCGCCGCTCGAGGTCACGATCTTGTCCGGATAGTCCTTGCGGACGCTGTCCGAGGACGGGTCCCACTCCGGGTTGCGCACCAGAGTTCCGCCGTGGGCGAGATCCCAGCTGCCCTCCAGCTTGTACGGCCCGTCGGAGAACGGCTCGTTGTCCATCTTCTTGACCGTGTCCTTGTCCTTGCGGACCGGTGCGAAGGCAGTCAGGGTCAGCGTGCCGTCGAAGTCGGCCACCGGATGCCGCAGGTGAAAGACGATCTTATTCGCGGCCGGGCAGTCGATGGACTTGTCGTAAAGCGCCTGCTGGGCCGCGGTGCTGTGGTACGGACCCTTGTAGTCGGGTCCGCCGTCCTTGGCCCGCGGGATGTTCAGGTAGTCCATCGCATAGGTGGGCCCGGCGGTGATGCCGTCGTCGGCGGCGAAGGTCCGCGAGATGCCGTACTTGAAGTCGGCACAGGTGACGGCCTGGCCGTCCTGCCACTTCACGTTCGGCTTCAGGGTGAACGTCCACGTCTTGGCATCCGCGGAACGCTGGCCCAGGTCGGTCGCCATGTCCGGGACGATCGTCGTACCGTCCGTGCCCTCGCCCTGGGCGAACGTCGTCAACGTACGGAACATCGTGCGGGTCGCGAAGGAGAGAGCGAGGCCGATGTAGATGCGCTGCGGGTCGAGGTGCGAATAGACGTCGAGGTTGTCGTAGTAGAGCGTGCCGCCCTTCTTCTGCCCCTGGTTGTTGGGGTTGGCCGGATTGCCGCTCTTGGTGCCGCCCCCCTTGCTGCTGGTGCATGCGGCGAGCGCGAGCACAGCGACCACGCCGACAGCGAGGCACCTCACCCTATTTCTCGCGAATGCCATTCCAGATTCTCCTTGATATCGCGCCGTACCGGCGACGGCGTGGTGATTCCGCGACGATTGCCGCGGGGCGGTCTTGGGTTCACATCAAAATCGATCGGCCTTCGGGTTGAGTGCATCGCCCAGCCCATCGCCGAGCAGGTTGAACGAGAGCACGATCAGGACCAAAGTAATGCCTGGGACGAAAAAGTACGTCGGGTCGCTCTGCGAGTAGTTCACGGAATCGTTCAGGATGCTGCCGAGCGTCGGACTGGTGGTCGGGTCGAGCCCCAGACCGAGATAGGCGAACGCGGCCTCGGTCGAGACATACGTCGGCAGGATGATCGTCGAGTAGATCAGGATGGGAGCTCGCAGATTCGGCAGCAGTTCCTTCCACAGGATCCGTCCGTTGCGAGCGCCGAGCGAGCGCGCCGCCTCGACGAACTCACGTTCCCGTAGCGAGAAGACCTCACCGCGGATGATCCGGGCCAGGTAGGGCCAGCCGAACACCGCCAGCAGGCAGACCAGATAGATGATCACCTTGGTGTTGTTGGGCGGCTGCCCGACCAGCACCGGTGACAGCGCCAGGATCATGATCAGCTGCGGGAAAGCGAGGATCAGGTCCATCAGCCGTCCCAGGACGCTGTCGGTCCAGCGGCCGTAGAAGCCGGAGACGAGGCCCGCGGCCACGCCGATCACCACCGTCAGGACGGTGGCCGCGAGGGCGATGCTCATGTCGAGCGTGATGCCCAGGAAGATCCGCGAGAAGAGATCGGTGCCCACCGCCGGCACCACGCCCAGCCAGTGCTTGGCGCTCGCTCCGCCGAACGCCCCCGTCGGCAGCGAGCCGATGCCCTGCACCAGATCGGTGTGAGGGGTGTTCGGATCGATCAGCTTGGCGGCCTTGAGGATCGGCGCGGCGATGGCCAGCAAGAGGATGAGGACGACCATCGCGAGAGCAACCATCGTCGTCTTGTCACGTTTGATGCGCTGCCAGGCGATCTGGCCGGGCGAGCGGCCTTCGATCGTCGCGAAACCGCCGGCGGAGATCGGAGCCTCGACGAGGGCTTCGATTTCGCTGACGGGCACTGTCATGGCAGTGCTACGCCTCCGTCCCCGTCCAGATCGGCAGCCCGGTGTCTCGCCGCCTTTTTTCATAGCTTGTGGCTAGCGACGGAGGTTATTCCCTGGTAGAGGGCCGATGGTTACCCGGGGGTGTCTTGTCGCCAGATCGTGATCGCTGCGTGACACCCTGCCGGCCCGGCAAACCTGGTCGAACTGGCCTCGCTACGCGGGGGGCCGACAGGGCGCGCCCGCCGTTCCTCCCGCTGCGTCCACCGTGTCCGCTGTGTCCACCACGGACTTCAGTGCCCGCTGAAGCGACTTGATCGTGCGTCGCCGGGACCGCGGCCAGCGCAGCCGACGCTCGAGCGTGACGAGGACGCCGGCACCGGTTTGGACCACATAGCCCGTCATCGCCGCGGGCAGGACGGCCACCGCATCGCGAACCGCTGCCAACGGTGCCCGCACGACGGCGGCCACCCGCACGTGGCGGAGACCCGTCACTAGGTTCGGCGATCACGCAGGAACGGCAAGGTGCGCCGCACCTCGGTCACCTGCTGCGCGCTCACGTCCGCGAGGAGCACCGCCTCGCCCAGCGACGCCTCGACGAGCGTGCGGCCGAGCGGATCGATGATCGCGCTGTCGCCGACGTGGGCGAGGTCCTTCACCGCACCGACGCGGTTGGCCCCCAGCACGTAAGCCTGGTTCTCGATCGCGCGGGCGCGCAGCAGCGTGCGCCAGTGTTCGCGACGCGGTTCGGGCCAGTTGGCCACCACCACATAGAGGTCGGTGTCCGCGGCGAGCGCCCAGAACTCGTCGGCGAAGCGCAGGTCGTAGCAGACGAAGGGGCTCACGCGTAGGCCTTCGACATCGACCGTGACGAACTCGGTGCCGGCGTCATAGCGTTCGTGCTCGCCGGCGTAGCTGAAGGGATGGATCTTCGCGTACCGGTGCACGGCACCGTCAGGCGCGGCGAGCACCGCGACGTTGCGCGCCTTTCCTTCTGCGGAGCCGTCACCGGACCACTGAGCGATCGAACCCACCAACCAGCAGCCGTGCTCGCGAGCCTGCTCGATCAGGAACTGCTCGTTGGGCCCGCCCTCGTGCTCGGCGACCCGTTCGGGATGCATCGAGAAGCCGGTGGCATACATCTCGGTCAGTGCGACGAGCCGGGCGCCGCCCGTAACTGCCTGCGCGATAAGGGGAATCAGCCGCTTGCGCGTCGCTACCGCGTCCTCCCACTCGATGTCGTGCTGGATCGCGGCGACCTTCACGGCGCGGCTCCCTTCAGTCGGATCAGCGCCTCGGCCAGGACCTCGGGACGCTTGCAGAACGCGACTCGGACGAGCGTGTCACCGACCTGCGAGTCGCAGAACACGCTGCTGGGTATCGCCACCACGCGCTTGTCGGACGGCAGCGCCCGGCAGAACTCGACGGCGTCGCGGTGCACGTCGATCATCGCGAAGTACGTCGCCTGCGGGCGGATGACGTCGAAGCCCAGCTCGGCCAGGCCGTCGCAGAGGATGTCGCGCTGCTGGCCCAGCCGCGCCCCGATGTCGACGTAGTAGCTGTCGGGCAGCGTCAACCCGCGGGCCACCGCCGGCTGGAACGGCCCGCCGTTGACGTAGGTCAGGAACTGCTTCACCGTGCGCACCGCGGCGGTCAGCGGTGGCGGTGCGCAGACCCAGCCGATCTTCCAGCCCGTGACGCTGAACGTCTTGCCGGCACTGGAGATGGTGACCGTCCGCTCGCGCATGCCCGGCAGGCTGGCCATCGGGATGTGCTCGCCGTCGAAGACCAGGTGCTCGTACACCTCGTCGGTGATCACGACCAGGTCGTGCTCGACGGCGAGGTCGGCGATGAGCTGCAGCTCGTCACGGTCGAAGACCTTGCCGGTCGGGTTGTGCGGCGTGTTCAGCAGGATGGCGCGCGTGCTGATGGTGACGGCGGCGCGCAGGGCGTCGGGGTCGAACGTCCAGCGCTGCCCGTCCGGCCGCAGCGTCACCACGCGGCGTTCGGCCCCGGACAACGCTATGCACGCCGCATAGGAGTCGTAGTACGGCTCGAACGTGACGACCTCGTCGCCTGCCTGCACCAGCCCTAGCAGCGCGGCGGCGATGGCCTCGGTGGCACCCGCGGTCACGAGTACTTCGGTGTCGGGGTCGAACTCGAGGCCGTAGAAGCGGCGTTGATGGGCCGCAATCGCCTGTCGAAGCTCCGGGAGGCCCAGCCCGGGCGGGTATTGGTTGTGCGAACCGTCGCGGATGGCGGCCACTGCGGCCTCCAGCACCTCCGACGGCCCGTCGGTGTCGGGGAAGCCCTGGCCCAGGTTGATGCTGGCGGTGGCGAGGGCCAACGCCGACATCTCGGCGAAGATCGTGGTGCCGAAGCCCTGCATCCGCACGACGAGCGGATCCACCGAGGTCACCCGGTGAGCCTACGTGGCGCGTCGTGCGGCCGGGCAGCTGTCGGTCCGCCTAATCCAGGCGCACTCTCGGATCGACCACCGCGTACAGGATGTCGACGATGATGTTCGCGACGATCACGAAGAACGCAGCGAAGAGCACCAGGGCGAGGATCTTGGGCAGGTCGCCGTTGTTCACCGCGTCGGCCGACAGCTTGCCGAGTCCAGGCAGGCTGTAGATGAACTCGGTCAGCACGGCGCCGCCGAGCAGGCCGCCGAGGTCGAGCCCGAAGATCGTGACGATCGGTGTGATGGCCGCCCGCAGCCCGTGCTTGAGCGTGACGGTGCGACGAGGCAGGCCCTTCGCCGTCGCCGTGCGGATGTAGTCCTCGCCCATCGTCTCGATCATGTTCGCGCGCGTCAGCCGGACGTAGCTGGCGCTGAAGATGGCCGCGAGCGTGAACCAGGGCAGCAGGTAGTTCTTGAGCCAGGCGACGGGACCACCTGAGTCCCAGGGCAAGGCAGGAGCCTGGCCTGACGTGTAGGGCAGCCAGTGCCAGTCGGTGTTGACCAGCAGGATCAACGTGAGGCCGATCAGCGGCACCGGCAGCGACACCCCGAGCGAGGCGACGCCTACGGAGATCTTGTCGATCAGCTTGCCCTTGTTGAGTCCGGCGATGACGCCGAAGCCCACCCCGAAGACGAGCCAGATGAGCGCGGCACCCAGAGCGAGCGAGATCGTGTAGGGCAGCGCCTGCTTGATGGCGGCCCAGACGAACTGGTTGTCCTGGTAGGAGCGGCCGAAGCAGGGCCAGCCACAGTGGTACCGCGCGCCGGGCGGGCCCATCTCCCGCCCCGCGACCAGGCCCTTCATGTACTCCCAGTATTGGGTAACCAGGGGTTTGTCGAGGCCGAGTGCGACCTTGATCTGGGCGATGCGTTCGGGGGTACAGCTCTTGCCACACGAATCCGCGGCAGGGTCGGACGGGCCAATCGTGAACAGCCCGAACGTCACGATGCTGACCGCTATGAGCAGGGCGATCAACGCGACGAAGCGACGGATCAGGAACTTGACCATGGTGGTCGAGGTGGGCCGACCCTCACGGGCCGGCCCACCTCATCCTCCTACTCAGTCGTTGCCAGCGGATTCCAGGCGTCTTCCCGCGAGACTTACGGTTCGACGCCGATGATGTTCAGATCCGGCAGGCTCCAGATGCTCGAGACGCCCGCATTGTGGATCTTCGATCCGACCAGCGTCGGGTTGAGCGACGCCTGCACCGGGACGAACGGCCAGTTGGTCGTCTGGATCTGGTTGGCCAGCGTGGCGAACTGCTGGTCGACCGTGGCCGGGGCCTCGGTCGATCCGGCCAGGGCCGTGATCTGCTTGGCCGTCGCCGGGTCGAAGTACTTGGAGAAGTTGTTCGAGCTCCAAGTCTTGCCCGTCGAGTCCGGGCCGATCACCGGCGGGACGATCGAGGCCATCGTCGGCCAGTCCCAGCACCACCCGGCCATCGCCATGTCCGCGGGACCCGGGTCGGTGCGCAGCGTCTTGTAGTACGAGTCTGTCGGGATCGACTGGATCGTCACGCTGACGCCGAGCTTCTTCAGATCGCTCTGCACCTGCACCGCCACTGCCTTCTGAACCGGCCGCCCCGCCGACACCGCGTAGGTGATCGACTTCGGGTACGTCTTGCCCTGCAGCAACGCCTGCGCACCCGCGGTGTCACCCGTGTCCTTCAGCCCGAGATTCGCCGGCTGGAAGCCACGCACGCTCGTCGACATGAACGACGACGGGATCGAGCCGAACAGCGGCCCGTTCATCGCGGTAATGATCGCCTGGCGATTGAGCGCCATCGCGAACGCGTGCCGCACGTCGGCGTCCTTGAGCTTGTTCTCGTTGAAGACGTCGTAGAACACGCACGGCCCGGCCCCGTTGACGAACCGGTCCTGGATGGCCTTCAGCTTGCTCACGTCGCCGGCCTGCAGGTCGCTGGAGTTGTCGATCGAGAGCGCAGCCTGGTCAGACCCCTGGTTGGCGATCAGCCGCTGGCTGACCGTCGCGGGAGCGATGCCCATCGTGATGTCGAACTTGTCCGGCAGCGCCAGCCGGTTCGGGTCGGTGGCCGCCGACCAGTTCGGGTTACGGCCGAGCACGAGCTCCTTGTTCGGGGTGTACTTCGTGATCATGTACGGACCGGACGACACCGGCTTGAAGTCGTAGTCCTGCTTGGTGTCCTTCGCCTTCGGCACCGGCGCCGTGTAGAACAGCGACATCATCATGTCCGAATCCGGCTGCGGGCCGGTGAAGTGGAACACCAGCGTGTACGGATCCGGAGTCTGGACCGAGGTCAGGTCCTTGTTCGGGTCCTTGTACGGGCCGGCGTAGTTGTTGGAATTCACCAACGTGTCCGCCATGTAGGTCGCGCCGTCCTTGTAGATGTCGGACGCGAACGAACGCTCGATGTTGTACTTGATGTCCGCCGCGGTGATCGGCGTGCCGTCCTGGTACTTCAGACCCTTCTGGATCTTGTACGTCCAGACCGTCTGATCCTGGTTCGGAATGCCGATGTAGTCACCCGGCCCGGACTTGACCGCGATGTCGGCCTTGATCACCGGCGGCTGGCCCGGCGTGTCGTCGAACACCGTCAGGGTGCGATAGATCAGCTTGCCGACGTCACCGGAGTTGGTGACGTAGTTCTGCACCGGGTCGAGGTGCTCGAAGTTGGACTGCACGAGGAGGTTGACCGTGCCGCCCTTCTGCGTATAGCCACTCTTGATGATGGCCGGGCCCGTCCCGCCCGATGACGATGACGACGACGACCCGGAGGCGGGCGGCGGGTTGCTGCCGCTGGTGCCGCCCTTCTTCGAACTCGAGCAGGAAGCGATCAAGACGATCGCGGTGCCAGCCGCAACCGCTGCAATTAGCGGTCTCCGACGATTCATGCGAATCTCCATTTCTCTGTGTCTGACTCGCGCCCACGTGCGGCGCGACGCTCTCTTGGCGAATGTGCGATGGGTAGTGGTCTTCGTTCAGCCGCGGCTCGCACGGGGGTCGAGCGCGTCCCTGACCGCATCGCCGAACAGGTTGAACGCCAGCACCGTGAGCAGCAACGCGACGCCCGGCACCAACATGACCCACGGGTCGGTCTGGTACCAGTTCTCGTTCTGCGCCTCGTTGAGCATCTGGCCCCACGACGGCGTGGGGTCGCGCACGCCGGCGCCGAGGAACGAGAGTGCCGCCTCGGCCGTGATGTTCGTCGGGATTGCCAAGGTGGCATAGATGAGCACCACGGCGACGACGTTGGGGATGATCTCCTTCATCACGATGCGGCCGGGGCTCGCGCCGAGAGCTCGGGCCGCTTCGACGAATTCTCGTTCGCGCAGGCTCAGCACCTGACCGCGCACGATGCGTCCGAGGTACGGCCAGCCGAAGAAACCCAGGATGATCACGAGTGACACGATCGGCAGGGTGCTGCCCTTGCCGAGGAAGGTGTTCCCGAGCCGGCCCTGCAGGATCGGGGTCAGGCTGAGAATCAGCAGCAGTTGTGGGAAGGCCAGCAGCAGATCCATGAGCCGGCTGATGACCGAGTCGACGACCCCGCGGAAGTAGGCGGCGACCGCGCCGAGCAGAGTCCCGAGTACCACAGACACGAGCGTCGCGAGCAACGCGATGGTCAGGGAGACCCGAGCCCCGTAGACGAGTCGGGCGAAGATATCCCGCCCGTAGACCGGCGAGATCCCGAGCCAGTGTTCGAACGACGGCAGCCGGAACCGCAGCGGCGCACCGGCGGTCGGACCGCTGAGGGTTTGGCTGCCCTGCGAGATGTTGTCCGGGCTGTTGTTGAGCTGCAGTGGGCCGTAGCCCTCGATCGCGGTCAGCACCGGCGCGAAGATCGCGACCAGCAGGAGCAGAACGATGAAGCCGAAGCTGATCATCGCGATCCTGCTTCGGCGGATCCGCCGCCAGGCCAGCGAGTACAGCGACCGACCCTCGATCGTCTTCTCCGACGTCCGCTCGAAACCACCGGACTCGGTTTCGGCGGCGAGGGTGTCGAGATCACCGGCGGACAGGGACATGGCGGCGCAACCTCCTTGATGCTCACACCGGTGGGTGATGACCTGTACTCAGCTTGTGGCTAGCGACGGACGCTATAGCTCCCCGGATCACCAGCGCCCACCGGGTGCTCTCTTGTCGCCAGATCGTGACCGTTCCGCGATGCATTCTCAGCGGCTCGCGCCCACACGCGAACCATATAGCCGAATCTCCCGAATCGGCGCGCAGCTCCCAACCCCCACTTTGCATCCGAGATCGACGCTGCAAACCGTGTGATCGGGGGCGGATCACGTCGATCCCAGATGCAAAGTGAGTGGCTGTGGACAGTGCCTGCGGCGCAACGCCTCGAAGCCGCATCCTGCGCGGATGCGCGAAACACCCGCTGAACCTGTGCTCCGGCGCGCGGATGCCCTCGCCGCCGGCTGGACGGACAGCGCGATCCGACACGCGGTCGACTCCGGGCGGTGGGAACGCCTCCGACCCGGCATCTACGCAGCCCACCAAGACCCGCCGTCCGGTGCGCGCGCCGCCGAACGCGCCGACCACCTCCAGAGGGCCGCCGCCGCGGTGCTGGCCTACCCCCGAGGTGCGCTCAGCCATCACACGGCGGCTGTCGCACACGGACTGCCGCTGCTCGGCTCCCTGCCCCGGTGGCCATGCCTGACCGTGCCGTCGGGTACGCCATTGCGCCACCTGGTCGACGTGCACTTGCATCGGGCCGCGCTGCCCCTTCGACACATCGTCGATATCGACGGCCGTCGTGTGATATCGATCGCCCGGACGGTCGCCGATCTCGCTCGCGAGTCCGGTATCGCGGCCGGCCTCGTTGCGGCGGACGCGGCGCTGCACGTCGGCGCAACCGATCCCGCAGCACTGGCCGCCGCAGTCGCAGAATGCCGCCGATGGCCGGGCGTGACCAGGGCTCGGCGGGTCGTGGAAATGACGGACGCGGCGGCCGAATCGCCGCTGGAATCGCTGAGCCGGCTACGGATGATCGAATACGGGCTGCCGGCGCCGACCCTCCAACAGGTGATCCGCTACACCGCTGGGCGATTCGTCGCGCGCGTCGACTTCTACTGGGACGAGTACGGGGTCGTCGGCGAGGCCGACGGGCTGGGCAAGTACGAATCCCCGGCGTCCCGGATCGGCGAGAAGAAACGGGAACTGCAGCTGGAGTCCTGCGGGCTGATCATGGTCCGCTGGGGATGGGACGACATATGGCGATTCGGCCCGGTGGCCGATCGATTGCGGTCGAGGTTCCGGCTCGGATTGCGGCGGGACGATCCGCGTGACTGGCTCACCCTCGACCCAACCGACTTTGCACCCGAGTTCGACGTGATCTGACTCGTTCGGCAACGCTCCAGCGTCGATCCCAGGTGCGAAGTCGGAGATGGTGGTCGGTCGGGCGGGGCTGGACGGGTCAGCGGCGGCGGGCGCGCTGCTTCTCGCGGTCTTGGGCGGGGAGGATCACCTTGCGCATGCGTACCGCCGCCGGGGTGACCTCGACGCACTCGTCCTCGCGGCAGAACTCCAGCGCCTGCTCGAGGGACAGTTGCCGATGCGGGATGAGGCGCACCAACTCGTCGCCCGTGGACGAGCGCACGTTGCTGAGCTTCTTCTCCCGCGTGGGGTTGACGTCCATGTCGTCGGAGCGCGCGTTCTCACCGACGATCATGCCCTCGTACACCTCGGTGGTCGGGCCGACGAACATCGTGCCGCGCTCCTGCAGGTTGAACAGGGCGTAGGCGGTGACGGGGCCGCGACGATCGGCCACGAGGGATCCGGTCGGGCGGGTACGCAACTCGCCCGCCCACGGCTCGTAGCCGTCGAACACGTGATGCAGCAGGCCGGTTCCCCGCGTCTCGGTCAGGAACTCGGTGCGGAAGCCGATGAGCCCGCGCGCCGGTACCCGGTACTCCATGCGCACCCAGCCGGTGCCGTGGTTGACCATCTGCTCGAGGCGCGACTTGCGCAGGCCGAGCAGCTGGGTGACCACGCCGACGTACTCCTCCGGGACGTCGATGGTCAGCCGCTCGACCGGCTCGTGCACCTTGCCGTCGACCGTCCTCGTGACGACCTGCGGCTTGCCGACGGTCAGCTCGAATCCTTCGCGGCGCATCAGCTCGACAAGAATGGCGAGCTGCAGCTCACCCCGCCCCTGCACTTCCCACGTGTCGGGGCGCTCGGTCGTCATGACCCGCAGCGAGACGTTGCCCACGAGCTCGGCGTCCAGGCGGGTTTTCACCAGCCGGGCTGTAAGTTTCGTGCCAGAATCTCCCGCCAGCGGCGAGGTGTTGACGCCGAGCGTGATCGAGATCGACGGCTCGTCAACGGTGATCAACGGCAGCGGACGTGGGTCGTCCGGATCGGTCAGCGTCTCGCCGATCGTGATCTCGTCGATGCCGGCGATAGCGATGATGTCGCCCGGACCGGCCTCGTCGGCCGGTACGCGATCCAGCGCCTGCGTCATCAACAGCTCGCTGATCTTGACCCGCTGCATGCTGCCGTCCGTGCGACACCAGGCCACGTTCTGCCCGCGCGTGATCCGTCCACTGTGGACACGGCACAACGCGAGACGCCCCAGGTACGGCGAGGCGTCCAGGTTGGTCACGTGCGCCTGCAGCGGCGCCCGCTCGTCGTAGGACGGGGCCGGGATCGCCGTCAGGATCGTGGCGAACAGCGGCCGCAGATCCGATTCGGCCGGCATCGCGCCGTCGTCGGGCCGCTCCAGCGAGGCCCGACCGGCCCGGGCCGAGGCGTAGACGATCGGGAACTCGATCTGGTGCTCGTCGGCGTCCAGATCGAGGAACAGCTCGTAGGTCTCATCGACCACCTCGGCGATACGCGCGTCGGTGCGGTCGACCTTGTTGATCACCAGGATGACCGGCAGCCGAGCCTCCAGTGCTTTGCGCAGCACGAAGCGGGTTTGCGGCAACGGCCCCTCGGACGCGTCGACGAGCAGCACCACGCCGTCGACCATCGCGAGCCCGCGCTCGACCTCGCCGCCGAAGTCGGCGTGGCCCGGCGTGTCGATGATGTTGATCGTCGTGCGCTCACCGGACGGCGACTTGTAGTCGACGGCGGTGTTCTTCGCGAGAATCGTGATGCCCTTCTCGCGCTCGAGATCCATCGAGTCCATGGCGCGTTCCTCGATGTGATCGTGCGCACCGAAGGCCCCGGTCTGCCAGAGCATCGCGTCGACCAGCGTCGTCTTGCCGTGGTCGACGTGCGCGACGATGGCGACGTTGCGCAGATCGTCTCGCGTCTTCATCGGGCGGCGGCCCTCCCGGTGGCCTTGCCGGCGCCCTTCCCGCGGTACGGGCGGCGCGCCTGACGCTGACCACCCGGTACCGAGCGAGCGCTCTGATGCGCCGGACGAGACGGTCGGGCGGTGCGGGCCGGCCGGGCCGGGCGCTGCGGCGTCACCGGGCGGACGTCCTCGCCGGACGGACGGCGCCCGCCGGTGATCTTCGCCACCACGGCATCGCCGGGCACGACATCGCGCTGCTCCGGCCGTACCCCGGCGTCGGTCAGCAGGCGGCGCGTGGTGCGCTCCTGGTCGGGTGTGACGAGAAGCACGACCAGACCGCTCTCGCCGGCCCGGGCGGTGCGGCCCGAGCGGTGCAGGTAGTCCTTGCCGTCCTGCGGCGGGTCGACGTGCAGGACGAGCGAGACGTCGTCGACGTGGATGCCGCGGGCGGCGACGTCGGTCGCGACCAGGACCGGCACGCTGCCGTCACGGAACGCCGCCAGGGCGCGGTTGCGCTGCGCCTGCGTGCGACCCCCGTGCAGGGCTCCGGCCGCGACGCCGACCCGGCCGAGCTGCTTGGCCAGGCGCTCGGCGCCGTGCTTGGTGCGTACGAACAGCAGGCTGCGCCCGGGACGTCCAGCGATCTCGGCGACCACGTTGAACTTGGATTCGTGCGCCGTGCGGAACACGTGATGGGTCATCGTGTCGACAGCGGCCTGCGCCGAGCTGACCGCGTGCACGGCCGGGTCGGTGAGGTAGCGATCGACCAGGGTGCCGACATCACCGTCGAGCGTGGCCGAGAAGAGCAGCCGCTGGCCGCCGCCCGGCGTGAGGTCGAGCAGTCGGCGCACCACCGGCAGGAAGCCGAGGTCGGCCATGTGGTCGGCCTCGTCGAGCACCGTCACCTCGATGTCGGACAGCGAGCAGGCCCGCCGCTCGATGAGGTCGACGAGCCGTCCGGGCGTGGCCACCAGGATGTCGACGCCCCGTTCGAGCGCCGAGATCTGCTTGCCGATCGGCAGCCCGCCGGCGACCAGGCGCACGCTCACTCCGCGGGCTTGCGCAAGCGGGCTTATCGCGTCGGTCACCTGCATGGCGAGCTCGCGAGTGGGGACGAGAATCAGTCCGCGCGGACGGCGGGGCGCGGCGTTCTGGCCGGCATCGAGCCGGGCGATCAGCGGCAGCCCGAAGGCCAGCGTCTTGCCGGCTCCGGTGGCGGCGCGGCCGAGCAGGTCGCGCCCGGCCAGGATGTCGGGGATGGTTGCCGCCTGGATCGGGAACGGCTCGTCGATACCGGCACGCTGAAGCGCGCTCACCAGGCCGGCCGGCAGGCCGAGCTGGCGGAAACCGGGCAGGTTCTCGGTCGGCACGACCTGCACGGGCAGGTCGTCCCACCGGGAGCGGGCACGGGCATGGTCGAGTTGTCTGGGCACAGCGGATTCCTTCGGAACGTGGCGCGTCCCGGCAATCCGCGATCAGATTCTGGTACGAGCCCGACGCGCGCTGGCGCGTCGCGGTGGTTGGCGCCGATCAGGGAGATCGGCGACGGCTCCGGGTGGTTGGCCCGTTAGCGCTGTTTAGTCTACCCGGTCGGCGGACCACTTCCGACCGGGCGCGGCCGCGCGCGCCGTACGGCCGCCCGCAGGCACCATCCCCACAGGCCGAGCAGCACCGCACCCCCGGTGATGCCGAGCACCGCGCTGGTCGGATCCCACTGGGCCGGCAGCGGGATCACGTCGGCGGCGTCGAGGTTGTAGACGACGCGATGCTTCGTGCCCATCCGCCAGCGGTAGACACCGAGCAGGTCCTTCGCGACGAGCAACTTGTCGTCGCTGGTGAACGTGCCCCCGGTGATGCACAGCTTCTGCTGGCAGTTGTGCGTGGTGACGACGAAATCGCCGCGCGTGCCGGACGGCACGTGGTGGATGCGGGTCGCGAGCTGGCTGGATCCGTGCCACAGCATCAGCACGCACAGAACGGGCAGCACGATCCAGAACAGCGCCGCCACGACATTGGGCAGCCGTTCCACGCCGCGGACCGGCGCGGCTGGGGTCACGGCTGCGGTCACCGCGCAATGATCCCAGCCGCCGGCAGCGGGCGGTCAGCGGGCGGTCAGCGGGGGGCGGTGATCGCGCGACTGCGCTGCTCGACGCCGGGACCGCCGTACGGGTAGTCGGCCGGCGCCGGGTCGCTCGCGTCGTCCAGGCGCGCGGTCTCCTCCGGCGTCAGGTGCAGATCCGCGGCGCCGAGGTTGTCGTCGAGTTGCTCGACCGTGCGGGCGCCCAGGATCACCGACGTCACGGTCGGACGGTCGACGAGCCAGGCCAGCGCGACCTGCGCCATCGACGCATCACGCTTCTCGGCGACTTCGCGCACCGCGTCGACGACGTCCCACGTGCGCTCGACCCGGCTGCGCCGGTCATACGCCTCGACGCCGCGCTGGGGGTTCTCACCGAGCCGGGTGGCGCCGGTAGGTGGCTGCTCGCGGCGGTACTTGCCGGTCAGCCAGCCCCCGCCGAGCGGCGACCACGGCAGCAGGCCCAGTCCGGTCGACTGCGCGGCCGGGATGATCTCCCACTCGATCTCGCGCACCAGCAGGTTGTATTGCGGCTGCAGGGTCACCGGACGGGCCAGTTCGCGGAACTCGGCGATGTCGACCGCCTTCTGCAGCTGCCATCCGGTGAAGTTCGACAGCCCGACGTAGTGCACCTTGCCGGCCCGCACGGCGTCGTCGAGGAAGCGCAGCGTCTCCTCGAGCGGAGTCAGCGGGTCGAAGGCGTGCACCTGGTAGAGGTCGACCGCGTCGACGCCCAGGCGCCGCAGGGACGCGTCGAGCGCCGCGGCGAGATGGTGCCGCGACAATCCCACGTCGTTCGGCCGGCGTCCCGTGGGGAATCGGCCCTTCGTGGCCAGGACGATCTGGTCGCGGGCTTCGGATCGGCTGCCCAGCCAGCTCCCCACGATCTGCTCGCTCACTCCGGCGCTGTACACGTCCGCGGTATCGATCAGGGTGCCGCCAGCACCGACGTAGCGGTCGAGCTGAGCGTGGGCGCACGCCTCGTCGCTCTCGGTGCCGAACGTCATCGTGCCCAGGGCCAGCGTCGAGACGACGGCGCCGCTCGCGCCGAGCATCCGGTATTCCATGTCCGTCTCCTTAGGGTCGGGCCGGGCCTTCACCCGCGCCGCTCGCGCTGATCGCGGCAGCCACCTCGTCCAGATCCTCGTCCGTCAGTGTGAGCTGCGCTGCGGGGAGCCAGCCGTCGACCTGCCGCGGACTGCGTGCACCGACGATCGCGCCGGTCACGCCGGGAAAGGCCAGCGTCCAGGCCACCGCAACTGCGGGCTGGGGCACGCCGTGGCGTAGGGCGACGGCGGCCAGGGTCCGGCCGACCTGCAGGTTGGCGTCCAGGTTCGTCGTGAAATCGCGGCTGCCGCGGCGCCAGTCGTCGGCGGGCAAGGCCGCGACTCGGTCGCTCGAGAACGCTCCGGTCAGCAAGCCGGACGCCATCGGGCTGTACACGATGACGCCGGTCTCGTGCTGGGTCGTCCAGGGCAGCAGCTCGGCTGCGGCGGCCCGGTGAATCGCCGAGAACGGCGGCTGCAACGAGTCGACCCGGCCGAGCGCCTCGGCCCGTTCGAGCTCGTCGACGTCGTGGTTGGACAGCCCGGCTGCCCGGATCTTGCCCTCGGCCTTCAGATCGAGGAACGTCTGCCAGTAGTCCTCGAGCTTGGTGCCGTCAGCCGCCGGCCAGTGCATCTGGAACAGGTCGATGCGCTCGACGCCCAACCTGCGCAACGACGCGTCGACCTCGCGACGCAACGACTCCGGGGCGCCCACCCGCCGCGGTTCGGCGCTGCGGTCGCTGTCGTCCCAGACCAGGCCGCCCTTGGTGAACACGTAGGGCCGGTCCGTCTCGGCGAAGTCGCGCAGCGCCCGGCCGACGACCTCCTCGGAGTGCCCGAGCCCGTACACGGCCGCGGTGTCGATCCAATTGACGCCGGATTCGACGGCGTGCCGGATCGCGGCGATCGCCTCGTCGTCGTCCTGCGGTCCCCAGCTGAACGCCCAGTCGCCGCCACCGAGCGCCCAGGCGCCGAACCCCACCCGGGTGATGTCCAAACCGGTCTGACCTAGCATCGCTCGCTTCATGTCGGGTTCAACGGCTGCGGGCGCCGGCAGAATCCGGATCCGGCGCGTCTATCGGCGATGCGGCTCATCGCGAACCGCGATGGCGTTGCCGCGTCACGAGTTCCAGCAGCGCGCGAGCCGCGGCGGACAGGCGCCGACCCGGCGACGTCGCGACGGAGATCGTCCACATCAAGGCGACGTCCTTCACATCGAGGGGATGCAGGTCGCTGAACGCCCGGGCGGCCGAGGCCGGCAGGAACGTGAGGCCCAGCCCGTTGCGGACCAGCCCGGCCGCGGCGTCGTAAGTCGCCACCTCGAACGGCACGGCCCGCTGGATGCCGACCGCGCTGAACGCGTCGTCGACGACACCGCGGACGCCGAACCCGATGGGGAAGTCGACGAACGTCTCGTCGGCGAGCTGGGCCCGGGTCGCCGTGCGGCGCGACGCGAGCGCGTGGTCGCGGTTGCAGAGCAGCCGCAGCTTCTCGGTGGCGAGCGGCGTGAGGTGGATGCCGGCGGGCGCGCGGCCGGGCAGGCCGACCAGGGCCAGGTCGAGAGTGCCGTCGCGCAGCGCCTGGACGTGATCGGTCGATCCGCCCGACGCCTGCCGCAGCCGGACCAGGACATCGGGATGTTGCTCGTGGAAACGGCCGAGCACTCCGGACAGGTCGACCGGTCCGGTGGACAGCATGGTGCCGACGTTGACGGTTCCCCGCAGGCCCCCGTGGACCTCGTCGACGGCGTCCCGGGCCGCCTGCGCCGCGGCGAGCGTCGCCCGCGCCGCCGGCAGTAGCGCGGTGCCGGCATCGGTCAGCTCGATCTGTCGGCCGGCTCGGTCGAACAACGCACCGCCGAGTTCGCGTTCGAGACGGCGGATCGACGCCGATACGGCTGACTGCACGACGTGCACCCGGGCGGCGCCCCGGGTGAAGCTGCGCTCCTCCGCGACGGCCACGAAGTACGTCAGCTGGTGCAGTTCCACGCCCGGCAGTATCGCCGGACGCGATGACACCGGGCAATCCCGGATCGCTAGGCGCGATCGTCGCGCTCGGCCGCGATCAGCAGCCGGCGGGCCACGATCATGAGAACGACGACGAGCACCGCGGCGAACCACACCAGCGTCACCTGCGCCGACACGAACTGGGTGGCCAGGCCCAGCGCCAGTACCGGCACCGACAGGCCGACGTAGGAGGCGAGGAACAGCCCGGCCAGCGCCTCGCCCCGCATCTGCGGCGGCGCGAGGCCCAGCACCGTCGTCACGCTGCCCTTGAACGCCGCCCCGGCGCCGCCGCCGACCAGCGCGCCGCCGAGCAGGAACGCGGCCAGGTTCGGCAGCCAGGCGCCGACCGTCAGCACCACCAGCCCGGCGATGAGCACGGCGAATCCGACGCCGAGCTGGTTGCGCAGCCGCGCCCGGGCGAGCACCACCTGGGCGAGCGCTGCTGCGCCGAACACGATGAACGTGGCGAGCCCGGCCACGGCGTGGGAGCGCTGGTGCAGCGTGCCGGCGAGGATGGTGCCGGCCAGCGAGGTGAACAGCCCGAAGACGGCGAACTCGGCCAGACCGGCGGTCGAGGCGGCGACGTACCGAGCCCGGGCCGCGGCCGGGATGGACACCCGTTGGGGCCGGTACGGGCGCGACGTCCGGTCGACCGTCTCGGGGGTCATTGCGACCGCGAACCCGCCGATCACCAGCAGGGCCAGGAAGACGAGGTAGGGCACCACCAACGGATGGGGCACGTACTGCGCGAGCAGTCCGGCGATGAGTGGCCCGAGTCCGATGCCGCCGAGGTTCGCGGCCGTGGCCACCACGTCGGCCCGGGTCCGGGAGGCGTCCGGGCGAGCAGCCGCGTGCAGTTCGGTGATGTGCGCCGTGGCCGTCGCGGTGAGCATGCCGACGCTGATCCCGGACACGAACCGGGCCACCAGCAGCCCCGGCACGCTCGGCCACACGATGAACAGCACACCGGCCACCACGTCGATCAGGACGGCCGGCACCAGGATCCGGCGCCGGCCCAGCCAGTCCGACGTGTGGCCGGCCAGGAACAGACTCACCACGACACCGATCGCGTACGCAGCGAACACCAGCGTCACCGTGAACGAGCCGAAGTGATCGCGTTGTTGGTAGAGCACATACAGCGGCGCCGGCACCGCCGAGAACGCCATCATCACCGCGAACGCGTAGGCGATCAGCCAGAAACCACTTCGGTGGCGACGGCGCAGTCGGTCGGCGGTGATCAGCGGGATCGTGGCGAGTGCGGACACTCACTCAGTGTTGGCTCGCCATCCGATCGCGTCCAACGACTAGTAACGCTGATTCACATCACCAAACGCGATGGGACGTCACATACCGTCAGAGCGCCGGAACGAGCAGCGTCAGCTCCGGCTGCGTTCTCGTCAGCGCCTCGTCCAACGTGGCCAGCTTGGCGTCCGGCCGGGACCCAGCCAACGAAGCCAGGTAAGCATCTGTCACCTGGCGATGGCCTTTCACCTGGTCCAGGTTCACGTCCGCGTACGACAGCGAGTCCGGCCAGAACTCATACCCCGTTCGATCACGCACCAACCGCAGACTCTGCCGTGCCTCAGTCACAGTCGCGCCGAGGCGGACCGCAAAGCGGATCAGTGCCCCCTCGACGACGGGACACAACGCGAAACGCTGGACATTGGCAGCCCAGCGCGTGACCCGTTCGTGGTGGACATGCTCACGAGCCGTCAGCGCGATGAGGACGTTCGCGTCCAACAGGAACGTGGTCACTCGCCGTCCAGCGCCTCGGCGACGTCCTCATCGGTGATTCGGCGGCCAAAGCTCATCACGGGAAACCCGGACCTGGAGTCGATCTCGATTCGGACCGGCTCGTCCAGCTGCCCTAGTCCCCGGATCGTCAGCTCCGCGATCGTCGCCGACAACGACTGCCCGCGCTCCGCGGCGATTTCTTCGGCCCGGCGGCGGACGGCGGGCGGCAGATCCACGGTGGTGCGCATGGCTGCATCATAGCTGCATCACCGGTGCATCACCCAGGTTTGCGGGCCCCTTGGCCGCTAGACGTTGAAGCGGAACTCGACTGAGTTTCGTACTCGATACCGTCAGAGCGCCGGAACGAGATGCGTCACCCTCCGGCCGCGTTCTGGTCAACACTGCAGCTGCCGGAAATCAGGTGTGTGACCAGGGGTTGAGGTACTCGACGCCGGCGCGTTCGAAGTCGCTGGTGTTGCGGGTGACGACGGTCAGGCCACGGGCCAGCGCGGTGCCCGCGATGAGCGCGTCGTGCTGGGGGGCCTGGTCTGGCACGTGCAGCGACGCGACGCGGCGGGCGGCGGCGAGATCGAGGGGCAGGATGCGGTCGGCGAAGCCGGTCAGCACGTTGTTTTCGAACCATCGGGTCAGGATCTGGGCCTGGTCGGGGTCGGTCCGCCCTTTGCGCAGGATCCCGGTCTCGATCTCGATGATGGTGACGACACTGATGGCAAGGTCGGCCGCGCTCTGCTCAGCCACCCACCGTTTGACTCCGGAGTCGCCGCGCCGCTTCCGAAGTTCGCTGACGACGTTGGTGTCGAGCAGGTACATCACACGTTCGCGGGTCGGATGTCCAGACCGACCGGGTCGATCTCGAACTCGATCTCCTCGTCCATCTCCAGCCATTCAGCCAGATCGACGGGCGTCCGAAGCAGCCGCTGATACTCGGCGTAGGTCAACAGCACGAAGGACGGGCGGCTGTGCTCGGTGATCACCACCGGCTCGTCCTCGGCCGCACGCTTGACCTGGCTGGGGCGCTGGTTGAACTCAGCTGCGGTAACGGTAGCCACGGCCACCTCCGTGAAAGTAGTACATCTAACTACACGCTACGGCCCGGCGCTGGCGTCCGCAATCTACAGACACGTTCACCCGTAATTCCGGTGGGCGTCAGACGTTAAATCTGAATTCGACGACGTCGCCGTCGGCCATGACGTAGTCCTTGCCCTCGATCCGCACCTTGCCCCGGGCGCGGGCCTCGGCCATGGACCCGGCGTCCACCAGCGCGTCGTAGGAGACGACTTCGGCCTTGATGAAGCCGCGCTCGAAGTCGGTGTGGATCACGCCGGCGGCCTGCGGGGCGGTCGCGCCGTGCTTGATCGTCCAGGCCCGCGACTCCTTCGGGCCAGCGGTGAGGAAGGTCTGCAGGCCGAGCGTGGTGAAGCCGACCCGCGCGAGGACGTCCAGCCCGGACTCCTCCTGGCCCATCGACTGCAGCAGCTCCAACGCCTCGTCGGACGGCAGCTCGATCAGCTCGGACTCGGTCTTCGCGTCCAGAAAGATCGCCTCGGCGGGAGCGACGAGCGCCCGCAGCTCGTCGGTGAGCGTCTCATTGGTGATCTCGTCCGGATCGACGTTGAAGACGTAGAGGAACGGCTTGGCGGTCATCAGGGACAGCTCGCGCAGCGGCGCGGTGTCGAGCCCGGCTCCGAAGACGGTCTGACCGCCCTGCAGCGCCTGCTCGGCCGCCTCGACGGCCGCGACGACGGCGACCTTGTTCTTCTGCAGTCGCGCTTCCTTCTGCAGCCGGGGCAGCGCCTTCTCGATCGTCTGCAGGTCGGCGAGGATCAGCTCGGTGTTGATCGTTTCGATGTCGTCGCGAGGCGAGACCTTGCCGTCGACGTGGACGACGTCGGGGTCGTCGAACGCGCGGATGACCTGGCAGATCGCGTCGGCCTCGCGGATGTTGGCCAGGAACTTGTTGCCGAGCCCGGCGCCTTCGCTGGCCCCCTTGACGATGCCGGCGATGTCGACGAACGACACCGTCGACGGGACGATCTTGGCCGAGTCGAAGATCTTGGCCAGGACGTCCAGCCGGGGATCCGGCACGCCGACCACGCCGATGTTCGGCTCGATCGTCGCGAACGGGTAGTTGGCCGCCAGGACCTGGTTCTTGGTCAGGGCGTTGAACAGGGTCGATTTGCCCACATTGGGCAGGCCGACGATACCGATGGTGAGAGCCACGAGCGGCCAGTCTACGGACCTCGCGAGTCGCTGGCCGAAATTGTCGGCGACCACTGTCAGCATCGAGATATGGACGTCGTGCTTCTCCTGGTGGGCCTGCTCGGTGGGCTCGCGATCGGCTGGCTGCTCGCGCGGCAGCGGGCCGGCGCCGAGGTCGCCCGGGTGGGTGCCGACGCCGCGCGGCTGCACGCCGCGCTCGACGCCGAGCGCTTCTCGGCCCGTACCCGCGACGAGATGCAGGCCCGCGCCGACGAGCGGCTGCGCGAGGCCTTCGATTCGCTGGCCGGCGATGCGCTTCGCCGCAACAACGAGGCTTTCGTGGCGCTGGCCGAGTCCCGGCTCGCCACCGCCAAGTCGGTCGCCGACGGCGATCTGGCTCAGCGTCAGCAGGCCATCGAGGGCATCGTGGCGCCGCTGCGCGAATCGCTGGATCGCGTCCAGCACCAGCTCAGCTCCGTCGAGCGCGACCGGGCCGGCTCGTACTCGGCGCTGCTCGAGCAGATCGGCACGATGCGGCAGACCTCCGAGCAGCTGCGCACCGAGACGGCCCAGCTCGTCACGGCGCTGCGCGCGCCTCAGGTCCGCGGGCGATGGGGCGAGCTGCAGCTCGAACGGTCGGTCGAGGCGGCCGGGCTCACCGAGCACATCGACTACGTCCTGCAGCCCACCGCGTCCGGCGACGACGGCGCCGTGCGGCCCGACCTGATCGTGCGCCTGGTCGGCGGCAAGAGCGTGGTCGTCGACTCCAAGGTCGCGTTCAGCGGCTACCTCGAGGCGATGGAGGCTCGCGACGAGCGCACCCGGGCCGCTCGACTCAAGGCCCACGCCCGGCACCTGCGCGAGCACATCGACTCGCTCGGCGCCAAGGCGTACTGGGAACGGTTCACGCCGGCCCCGGAGTTCGTCGTCTGCTTCGTCCCGGCCGACGCGTTCCTCGACGCCGCGCTGCGCGAGGATCCGGCGCTGCAGGAACATGCCTTCGCCCGCAACGTCGTGCTGGCCACGCCGTCCACGCTCGTCGCCCTGCTGCGCACGGTGGCCTACACCTGGCGGCAGGAGGCGCTGGCGGCCAACGCCGCCGAGGTGCACCAGCTCGGCCGCGAGCTCTACCAGCGGCTGTCCACGCTGGGTGGTCACATCGACAAGCTGGGCCGGTCGCTGTCGGGGGCCGTCGGCTCCTACAACCAGACCGTGTCGTCGCTGGAGAGCCGGGTGCTGGTCACCGCGCGGCGGATGAGCGATCTCAAGGTCGTCGACCCGAACGAGGAGCTCGCCACGCCGAAGCAAGTTACCGACAGTGCCCGCTCCACCCAGGCGCCCGAGCTCACCGAGCAGCGCGTCGTCTCGCTCTCCAAGCAGCGCGTGCCCCTCGGCCAGGCTGAGCTCCCGACGACCCCGGAGGCGTCCGGAGCCTGATCGGCCCTGCCGGAAATACGAGGTTTTGCGTTAGGAGCTTGCTCTCTTCAGCTCCACTCAATGCGACGGCAGGTACCGTGTGGGGCAGTTGGCTGCCCGCAACGAGACCGGCAGTTCACGTGTCATCAGTCGTGACAGCTATACCGCGCCACGAAGGAGCGACCCCGTTGGCTCACGTACCCGCCTCTCCAGGCGCCCGGTACGGTGGCCGGCCGTCTTCTCCGGACGATCGGTCGAGCTACCAACAGCCGCGTTACCAGTCGACGCAGTACCAGCCGCCGGTGCCGCAGCGCCAGCAGTCCCCCGTGCCACGCTCCGGGTCAGACGACGGCTGGGACGCACCGACGCAGCATGTCTCCGCGGCCGCGGCGTACGCCGGTCAGGCACCCCCCCAGGCGACGCCGAGGCCCACTGTCCAGGTCCAGTCGCAGGCGCCCCCCAGAACGCCTGTGCACGCCGGAGCCCACGCGCCGGCTCTGCCCAGGCGCCCGGAACGGGGCGTCACGGGCTGGGTGGCCGTGCTCGTCCTGATCGTGATCGCCGGCGTGGGGGGTGGCATCGACCTCGCGACCTCGTCGCAGGTCAAGGGCGGATTCAATATCAGCATCGTGGTGGCTGCCGTGGCGGCGATCCTCATCGTTCGCCGCAGCGCCATGTTCCCGGTGGTAGTGGCGCCGCCGCTCGTCTACTTCGCCGCGTCCGCGGTCCTGCTCTACGCCCGCTCGGGCGGGCTGCACGATCGCAAGGTGCTGCTCGACTCGGCCGCGAACTGGCTCGTGTACGGGTTCCCGGCCATCGCCGGGGCCACGGCAGCGGTGTTGATCATCGCCGGCATCCGCCTGATCAGCGGCCGATAGCTCAGCGGGCGGCGCGTAGGTCGCGGCGCAGTTCCTGCGGCAGGGCGAACGTCAGTCGCTCGTCGGTGTGCATGACTTCTTCCAGGTCGGTGTAGCCGCGCTCGGCCAGCCACGTCGCCACGTCGCGAACGAGCACTTCCGGAACGGACGCGCCGCTGGACAGCCCCACCGTCGATACGTCAGCCAGCCACGACTCGTCGATGGCCGCGACGTTCTCGACGAGATACGCCGCCGGGGCGCCCGCCGCGAGGGCTACCTCGACCATGCGCACCGAGTTGGACGAGTTCGCCGAGCCGACGACCAGGAACAGGTCGACGTCCGGGGCGATCACCTTCACCGCGGCCTGCCGATTCTGGGTCGCGTAGCAAATATCGTCGCTCGGCGGCGACTGCAGCAACGGGAACCGCTCACGCAGCGCGTCCACGGTCTGCATCGTCTCGTCGACGGACAGCGTGGTCTGCGACAGCCACACCACCTTGGCCGGGTCGCGGACGTCGGTGTGGGCTACGTCCTCGGGGCCGTCGACGAGGCGGATGCGCTCGGGCGCCTCGCCGGTGGTGCCGATCACCTCTTCGTGGCCTTCGTGGCCGATGAGGAGGATGTCGTAGTCGTCGGCGGCGAAGCGCCTGGCCTCGTTGTGCACCTTGGTGACGAGCGGGCAGGTCGCGTCGATCGCCTTGAGGTTGCGCTGCTGGGCCTCGGCGTGCACTTCGGGGGCGACGCCGTGCGCCGAGAACACGACGATCGAGCCCTCGGGCACCTCGTCGGTCTCTTCGACGAAGATCGCGCCCCGAGCCTCGAGCGAGCGGACGACGTGCAGGTTGTGCACGATCTGCTTGCGGACGTAGACCGGCGCGCCGTACAGAGCCAGGGATTCCTCGACGGTCTGCACCGCCCGATCGACGCCGGCGCAGTAGCCCCGCGGCTTGGCCAGCAGCACCCGTCCCGGCCGGCGCGGTGCCGTCGTCGGATCGGGAGCCTGCTCGGACCGGCCAGTCACCGTCATGCCCCCGATGGTACGGACGTGACCTTGCCCGCTGCGCAACCACGGGTGTCACGCCCACCACTGCGCACGGACGGCCACACATGGTGCAAGCTCTAAGGCGTGTCTCCCATCCCGACTCCTGTGCGCGCGGCGCTCGGACTGGTGGTCAACGCGGTCGAGGCGGCCCGGACGCTGCCCGATCGGGCAGTGGAACTGCCGGTGCTCGCCGTCAGCACCGCGCTGCAATTCTCCCTGCGCGCTCAGCAGCGTTACGCCGAGCTGACGCTGCGGGGCGACGAGCTGCTCGGACGCCTGCACGGGCCGCCCGAGGATCCGCCGTCCTGGGCGACGTTCGACGACGAGGGCGGCGTCGGGGCGCAGTCGACCGCGGCGGGCGGCCTGCCGCCCTCGCTCGACGACCTGCCGGCCTCGCTCGACGACCTGCCGGCCTCGCTCGACGACTCGCCGGTCGACGGGGCGCCGCCGGCTGACATCCCGTTGTCCTCGCCGGCCCCGGTCGCCCCCGCGGTCAAGAGCGCGACCAAGCAGCCGCGGGCCCGCAAGGCCCCGGCGAAGAAGACGACTGCCGCGGCGAAAGCCACCGGCTCGACGGCCAAGCCGGTTCGCGCCCCCCGGCAGGCCAAGCCGTCGGCGTTCGATCGCACCGACGACCACGAGTAGATCGCGTAGATCGCGGCGATGAGCACTTGCGGAGACGGCGCCGCCCACGGCGAGGAAACGCGACCACGAACGCGATGAACGCTCTCGCGAAGAGCCGGCCGGCCGCGACCAGTTTCCGGTTGAGTGGCGCGTTATCGCCCGAGTGGCGCGTTACAACGCACCACTCGACGGCGAACGCGCCACTCAACCGGAATCCAGGCTTAGGCGGGACGAGCGCCACCCCGGGCAGGGTGGGTTAGTGCCCCGCCTCGACACCTCGCCCGAGCAGCCGGTGCCGGTGCGCGTCGTGGCCCAGAAGATCGCGGAGTGGATCAACCGGCTGGGCGAGGTCTGGATCGAAGGGCAGATCGCGCAGCTCACCAGACGCCCGGGTATGGCAACCCAGTTCCTGGTGCTGCGCGACACCGACGCCAACATCTCCCTCAGTGTGACGTGCCCGCGCGCCGTCCTGGCCGACGACATCGGCGAGGGCTCACGCGTCGTACTGCGCGCCCGTCCGGACTTCTATCTGGAACGCGGCACGCTCAGCTTGCGGGCCACCGACATTCGCCGGGTCGGCCTCGGCGAGCTGCTCGCCCGGCTCGAACAGCTCAAACGACTGCTCGCCGCCGAGGGGCTGTTCGCGGCTGATCGCAAGCGGGCGCTGCCGTTCCTGCCCCGGCGAATCGGGCTGATCACCGGTCGGTCCAGCGCCGCCGAGCGGGACATCGTCGAGAACGCCCGCCGCCGATTCGCCGGGGTGACCTTCCAGGTCGAGAACGTGGCCACGCAAGGCCCGTCGGCGGTCAATGAGGTGGTGGCGGCCGTGGAGCGTCTCGATGCCGACGACGCTGTCGACGTGATCGTCATCGCGCGCGGCGGCGGCAGTATCGAGGATCTGCTGCCGTTCTCGAACGAGACGCTCATCCGGGCGGTCGCCGCCGCGCGGACGCCACTGGTGAGCGCCATCGGCCACGAGACCGATTCGCCGCTGCTCGACCTGGTGGCCGACCTGGCCGCGTCCACGCCCACCGACGCCGCCCGGCGCATCGTGCCGGACGTCGCCGACGAGCGGACCCGGGTGGCGGACCTACGCGAGCGAACCCGGCAGAGCATCCGCCAGCGGCTGCGCGGCGAGTCGGCTCTGATGGCCGGCCTGCCCGAGCGGATGCGCGAGGCGGTGCGCTCGCGGCTCGCCGGTGAGGCGCGTGACGTCGACGCACTTCGAGAACGGGGGCGTCGCCGCACCCGGACCGTCGTCGAGGCCGCCGCGGCCGACCTCGAGCACGTGCGGGCGCGCATCCGGTCGCTGTCGCCCCAGTCGACGCTCGACCGAGGCTATGCCGTGGTGCAACGCGCGGACGGGCTGGTGGTGCTCGATCCGGACGATGCGACCGGCCCGCTGCGCATCCGGGTCGCCCGCGGTGAGTTCGAGGCCTCTAGAGACTCTCGAGGGTGACGGCGAGCCCGGTCAGGTCCGGCAGCACGGCATTGGCGGTCGCGCCGTCCGCGGTCTGCCCGGTGCGATTGATCCACACACTGGGCAGGCCCAGTTCGCCGGCCGGGACGATGTCGTGGAAGTAGCTCTGCGCCACATGTACCCACCGATCACTCGCCGCCCCGAAGGCTTCCCGGAAACGGTCGAAGTGGTTGTGCGCCGGCTTGTAGGAGCCGACGTCCTCCGCGGTGATGACCACGTCGATCGGCACGCTCAGCCGCCGTTGCGTCTGGGCGATGATGTCGCGGTCGCAGTTCGTCAGCACGGCGAGTTGCCACCCGGCCGCGCGCAGCTGCGCCAGGGCCGGGCGAGTGTCAGGGAACACCGGCCAGTACGGGATGGTGGCCCCGAGCACCGTGGCGTCGTCGTCCAGCAGTTCGAGGTCGAGCTCGGCCGCGGCCCGGCGCAACGTCTCGGCGAGCACGTCGCGGTAGCGCCGGCCCGGCCGCTCGGACTGCACCTCGGACTCGTGGCGGTTGTAAGCGTCGAGAACGTCCTGCCCCCGACCGGGCCAGAGCAGCTCGGCGCCGGACGCGATGCCGTGCCGCCAGTCGATCAGGGTGCCGAAACAGTCGAACGTTGCCCACCGAGTCATGCACCCATTCTTGTCCGGCCCGATTCGTGTCTGCGCGGGCCGGGCTCTTAGCGCTCGTCGCGCGGTGGTTCGGCGCTGCGGTCGCCGCCCGGTTAGGCTTCCTCCCGATGACTGAGATCGGATACGAGGCAGCCCGGGCCGAGCTGGCTGACATCGTGCGCAAGCTCGAGACCGGCGGGCAGTCACTCGAGGAGTCACTCGCCCTGTGGCAGCGCGGCGAGGAGCTGGCCGACACCTGCCAACGTTGGCTGGACGGCGCCACGGCGCGACTGGACGAAGCGATCGCTGCCCGCGACGCCGACGCCGAGGACTGACCGGTTTTGGTCACCCAGCCGTCTATACGACGGCGGGTGACCAAAACCGGATCGGTCGAACCGCGCTAGCTGCCACCCTTGCCGTGCATCGGGGCGACGTAGCTCGTCGCCAGGTCGCTCGCGCTGAACGGATCGACCACTTTCAGGCCGCCTTCGGTCGCGGCATCGGCCTGGGCGATGTTGACCTCGCGGGTCGCCGGATCGCCAGGGTGGCTGTAGTCCAGCGCAGGCAACATCCCGTCGGTGTCGACGCTCGTGGTCTGCCGGAAGGCCGCCTGCACGCCTTCGCGGGTCAAATCCTTGTTGTCGCAGGCCTTCTTCAGCACGGTGGCGTACGCGATGGCGCCGCCGTACCCCCAGTCGATGCCGCCGTTGGGCACGTCCTTGGGGTACCGCGCCTTGTACTCGTCGCGCACCTTGGTCGCCGCGGCGCTGTCGCCGGAGTACGGCTGCCACGACGCGACCACATACAGGAACTTCGCCAGCGCCGGCCCCGCCGCGGTCTTGAGCAGCTGCGGCACGAACACCGGGCTGTTGCCGAGGATCGGCACGTTCAGCCCGGACGCCGCGTCGACCGCCGCGATGGACGCGGTCTGCGTCGGGGTCGTCGTGACGACGATCGCCTTCACGCCCTGGCTCTTGAGCGACGCCACCTGGCTGGACAGGTCGGTGGCGGTCGCGGTGACCTGGGACCCCACCACCTTGAGACCGGCCTGCTTCGCCGCGTACTGGCTACCTAGGTAGCCGTTCTCGCCGTACTCGCCCTGGATGTAGATGTGCCCGATCGTGTCGCCGGACTTGACCCCCTTGTTCTTCATCAGCCAGGAGATGCCGTTGATGACCTCCAGGTCGTACGTCGACCCGACGATCATGTTGTTCGGGTTGTCGAGGATGGTCGAGGCCCACGACACGGGAATGGTGAACATCTTGTCCGACTCGACGTTCTGCTTGAGCGCCGCGTTGATCGGCGAACCCAGCAGCTGTTCCATGCCGAGCACGCTGGAGGACATGTCGGCGTACAGGCCGACTGCCTTCTGCACGTCGTAGCCGTCGTCCTTGATGTTGAGCTTCACGGAACGCCCGCAGATCCCGCCGGTCTTGTTCAGGTCGTCGAAGTAGATCTGCGCGCCCTGGGTGACGCTCTTGCCGAGTACGGCGAACACCCCCGACAGGTCGGTGAGAACGCCGAGGTTGATCGTGGAGGCGGTGACGCCGGGACCGGTCTTGACGCTGCCGCCTCCACCGCCGGTGTCAGTGCCGGACTTCTTGGCCTTGGTGCTACAAGCCGATGCGAGCAGGGCCAGCGCTATACAGCCGGCCACGCCCAACCGCCAACGAGATGTCATACCCGTCCTGCCTCCTTTAGGTCAGGGCGCTGCCGGACGGCAGCCGCGCTGTATCTGTGTCCCGTGCTTCGGGATGGACGACGCCGACCGGCTCGGCCCGACGCCTGCGTCCGGTCGAGCCGCGGGCCCGACCCGCCAGGCCGGCCAGGCCGCCGGGCGCCACGAGCAGCACGACGATGATCGCCGCGCCGTAGACGTAGTTGGAGAACTCGGCCGGCCCGACGCCGTTCTGGCCCGGCTGGGCGAGGAACGGCAAGCTGTCCGAGTAGTGGGTGAGGACGAGCGGCAACGCGGTGACGAACGCCGCCCCGGCCACCGCCCCGCCGACCGAGCCCAGCCCGCCGATCACGATCATCGCGAGGTACGTGATCGACAGCCGCAGGTCGAAGTAGTCGGGCACCGGGCGCTGGAACGCCAGCGCGATCAGCACGCCCGCGAGGCCGGCGTACATCGATGACAGCACGAACGCTCCCGCCTTGTACCGGCGGACGTTGACGCCCATGACCGCGGCGGCGACCTCGCTGTCGCGGATGGTCTGCAGCGCGCGTCCGGGGCGGCTGCGCAGCACATTGCGGGCGAACAGGTAGGCGAGCACTAGGAGCGCCAGGCCGAGGTACCACAGCCGCTCGCGCTGCCCGAACTCCACGTTCAGCACGGTCAGCGGCGGGTTGGCGTCGGTGAAGGAGAACCCGAACAGCGAGAACGGCGGGGCGTTTCGCCCGTAGAACCCGCCGGTCACGCTCTTCGCGTTCAGCAACAGGTGCTGGCAGATGAACACGAGCGCGAGCGAGGCGACGCCGAGGTAGATACCCCGCAGCCGGCTCGCGATCGGGCTGAACAACAGCCCCGCCGCACCGGCCAGCAGGACGGCGAGCACGAGGGCGAGGAACGGCGGCAGGCCGGCGCCGTGGACGATGATGCCGCCGCCGATGTTGGTGCTCGTCCCGGAGAAGTAGGAATACCCGTAGGCGCCCACGGCGAGGAAAAACGCGTGGGCGAGCGACAACTGGCCGGTGCTGCCGGTGAGCAGGTTCAGGCCGATGGCGCCGATGGCGGCGGCGAACGCGAACAGGCCGACCTGCAGCCAGAACGCCCCGACGTACAAGGGCAGCACGGCGAGCACCACGACGATGACGACACCGACGACCAGGCCGAGGCGGCGGCGCAGCAGGTCAAACACGGGCCACCTCCCGCGTGCCGAACAGTCCGCTCGGCCGCCACAGCAGCACCGCGAGCATCACGACGTAGGCGGAGACGTCGCCGAGCGGTGAGCCGAGGAAGGACAGGTCGTTGTTGTAGCCGGCGGTGAGCGACTGCACGACGCCGATGAGCAGTCCGCCGGCAACGGCCCCACCGGTCGAGTCCAGCCCGCCGACTACCGCCGCCGGGAACGCGTTCAAGGCCGTGAGGTTGGACGTGTTGTTCAGCCCGGGACTGGGCGACGTTCCCAGAAAGACTCCGGCCACGGTGGCGAGCGCGCCGGCGATCAGCCAGGCCCCCATCGACACCCGATTCCGGCGGATACCCATCAGCGCCGCGGCCTCGAAGTCCTCCGCCGTCGCCCGCGTCGCCACCCCCCAGTTGGAGTACTTGTACGCGGCGAAGAACGCCCCGATCAAAACGGCGGCGACCACCATCGCGGCGATCCGGGCCTGCGGCACGGTGAACGGACCGAGGTCGGCGGTGCGGTTGCCCCAGGGGTCGTCGAACGACAGCACCTGCTGGCCGATGCGCCGGGTCAACTCGGTCGAGAGCAGGATGTCGGCACCGATGGTGATGATCGACAGCGTGATCGGATCGGCGAACTTGGCCCGGCTGAGCACCTGCTGGATCACGAGCGCACCCACGGCGGCGATCGCGATGCCGATCAGCACGGCCGGCACGAACCCGACGCGGGAGTGCGTGCGGGCGACGAAGTACGCGCCGAGCAGCAGCATCGAGCCCTGGGCGAAGTTGACGACCTCGGTCGCCTTGAAGATCACGACGAAGCCCAGCGCGATCAGCGTGTAGATGCAGCCGAGCGAGATCCCGTTGATGACCAGTTCGCCGAAGTACGTCATGGCATTGCCTCCGGCCCGGCCTCGGCCAGTAACGGGACCTCGGCGCGGTCGTCGCGTCCGGTGCCGAGATAGGCGCGGATGACGGCCGGGTCGCGCTGCACCTGGGCCGGCGGACCGTCGGCGATGCGCCGGCCGAAGTCCAGCACCGTCACCCGATCGGCGATGCCCATGACCAGGCCCATGTCGTGCTCGACGATGAGCACCGACAGGCCGAGCTCGCTGCGCACGTCCAGGATCGCCTGCGCCATGGTGCGGGTCTCCTCGGCGTTGAGCCCGGCCACCGGCTCGTCCAGCATCAGCAGCCGCGGCTCGAGACACAGCGCGCGCGCCAGCTCGACCCGCTTCTGCTCGCCGTAGGGCAGCAACCCCGCGGGCAGGTCGAGGACGTCCTCGATGCCGACGAAGCGAGCGATCTCGGTGACGCGGGCGCGGTGCCGCTTCGCTTCCCGCGCGACATGGGGCAGGTGCAGGCCGGCACTCACGAACCCGGCGCGGGTGAGCTGATGCCGCGCCAGCATGAGGTTCTCGGCGACCGGCTGCCGCGGCGACAGCGCGATGTTCTGGAAGGTCCGCCCGACGCCCAGCGCGGTGATCTGGTGTGGACGCCGGCCGATGAGCGATGTCTCACCGAGGCGAACGCGGCCGCTCGTGGCGCGATAGACGCCGGTGAGCACGTTGAAGCAGGTGGACTTGCCGGCGCCGTTCGGTCCGATCAGCGCGTGGACGGTGCCGGGTTCGACGGTGAACGAGACGGCGTCGAGCGCGGTGAGGCCGGCGAAGCGCACCGTCAGCTCGTCGACGACCAGGGCCGGTGGGGCGGTCATGTCCAGCGACCCAGCGTGTGGCCCGACGTCGACGCCCGCTCGGGGGCCCCGCCACCGAGGTAGAGCCGCTGCACCTCGTCCGAGCCGCGCAGTTGCTCGACGGCGCCCGACAGCTTGACCCGGCCGAGCTCGAGCACGTACGCGTAACTGGCTACCTCGAAGGCCATCTCGGCGTTCTGCTCGACCAGTAGCACCGCCGTCCCCTGGCGGTTGATCTCGACGATGACGTCGGCGATCTGGCCGACGATCTTCGGGGCCAGCCCGAGCGACGGCTCGTCCAGGAGCAGCAATTCGGGCGCCGCCATCAGCGCGCGACCGATCGCCAGCATCTGCTGCTCACCGCCGGAGAGCAGCCCGCCCCGTTGCCGGCGGCGATCAGCGAGCAGCGGGAACAGCTCGTACACGCGCTCGCGGGCGGCGGCCCGGGCTCGGCGGTCGCGTTGCCGGATACCGCCGGCGCGCAGGTTCTCCTCGACGGTGAGGCGGCCGAAGATGCGGCGGCCCTCGGGCACCTGGACGACGCCGGCCGTGACGACGTGGCCCGGCGACCAGCGGGTGATGGGCTTGCCCTGAAAGGTGATCGTGCCGTGCTCGATGACCGCGCGGTGCAGCCGGCAGGTGCCGGACACGGTGCGCAGCAACGTGCTCTTGCCAGCGCCGTTGTTGCCGAGCACGGCGACGATCCCGCCGTCCGGTACCTGCAGCGAAACGCCCCGTAGCGCCTCGACCGCGCGTCCGTACCGCACAGCCAGATCGGTGACGTCGAGCAACATAGGCTCTCCTCTCCGGCCGCCCCGTGGCGAAAGCGTGGTGACTTCCCCCGATCCGCACCACCCCCATGTGGAGATCGATGTGACCCTCGTCACGTCGGGCGCGCGCACCATACCGCCTGAATGCCCCCCACGTCAGGCCGAAGTCAGAGCAAGCGGGCTTCGCTGGCCTTCGCAATCGCCTCGACGCGGTTGCGCGCGCCGAGCTTGGACATCGCGCTCTGCAGGTAGGTCTTGACCGTATTGCGGGTGAGGCCCAGCTCGTCGGCGATCTCGGGGTTGGTGTGTCCGACGGCGACCAGGCGCAGCACCTCGTACTCGCGGCGGGTGAGCCCGGCCCGGAACAACGCATCGCGCAGCGAGCCCGCCGTGCCCCCGCCGAGGCGCGGATCCATAACGGTCAGGCCGTCGTGCGCCTGGTGGATCGCGGCCGCCAGATCCGTCGTCGACACGTCCTTGAGCACGCAGCCGGCGACGCCCGCGGCCAGGGCGTCGGGCAGCGCGGCGTGGTCGGCGTACGCGGTGAAGAGCAGGATGCGCGCACCCGGCACCACCGACTTCAACCGTCGGGTGACTTCGGTGGCCAGCATGTCGGGCAGCCGCAGGTCGAGCAGGACCACGTCGGGCTCGAGACCGGCGGCCGTGTCCAACGCCTCCCGCCCGGTACGCGCCGAGCCCACCAGTTCGATGTCGGGGTCGGCGCGCAGCAGCAGCGAGACGCCGTGCGTGACGACCGGGTGGTCGTCGACCACGAGCACCCGTACCGGGCTCGACGGGCTCGCCGGGCTCACGCGGCGGGCACCCAGGTGCGGACGGTCAGCCCGCCGTCCTCATTGCCGACGACCGACAGCGCACCGCCCAGCCGGGCGAGCCGGTTGTAGGACGCCTGCAGCCCAATTCCCGTCGAGTGGTTGACGGGTCCGGTGGCCCGCTCTCCGGCCGCCGTCCAGCCCAGGCCGTCGTCGGCAATGGCCACGGCGACGCCCCCGTCGGTGGCCGCGACGCTTACGACGACGGACGTCGCCTCCGCGTGCTTCTCGACGTTGACGAGCGCCTCCCGCACGACGGCCACCACGGCGGCGCAATGGGCGTCGTCCAGCACCGGCACGTCGGTCAGCGCGACGCAGCGTGCGGTGACACCCGTCCGCCGTCCGAACTCCTCGCAATCCCCGCGCAAGGTGGCGGTCAGCGCCTGGTTCGGCGTCACCATGTCCAGCACGGCCAGCGACTCCCGGAACGCGGCCGCGGTATCGGCGACCCGCGCCTCAACGCCACGCAGCTTGGCCAGCAGCTCGGGGTGCGCGCAGGCCGTGCTCTGCAGATCGCGCACCTCGGCGCCGATGCTGAACAACATGGCGCCGACCGAGTCGTGCAGCGCGATCGCGATGCGTTGCCGCTCGGCGAACAGCGCCGCCTCGGTCTGGCCTTCGGCCCGCTGGGCCAGGTGCAGCGCGGTGCCCGCCGGCTCGGCGATGTCCTCGACCCTGTGCAAGGCGATGTCGCCGAGCTGGACCGATTCTCGCCGGGCCCCGTACACGACGCCCAGCAGCGCGCCGTCGTGGACCAGCGGCACGGCCACCATGGCCCCGATTCCCTCGGCCCGGACCACCTCGTCGAAGTCGTGCGTGATCTGCCGCGAGGTGCAGTAGTCGTGCACCCACACCGGTCGGGCGAGAGCGTATGACTTGCCCCCCAGGCCCAATCCGCGGCGCACCTCGAGATTGCGCAGCGCCGAACTGCACGCCCCCGACCAGCCGCGGATGACGAGCAGATCGTTGCTCTCGATCTGGGCCGCATAGCCGATGTCCATGCCAGCGCGGTCACGGATGCGATGAGCCGCCTCGCGCAGCACGGCGGCCGAGTCCAGCAGCGCCACGACGTCGTGATGCTCGTCGATGAGCCGGCGCAGCGCATCTACCTGAGCCAGCGCCTCGGACATGTCGCGGGCCACGCGGTCACTGTGACACAGGACACGCCGCTCGGCTATCGCCGAACGGAGATGCCTACTTCCAGCGCGGCTTGCGCTTCTCCATGAACGCGTGCATCCCCTCGGCGGCATCAGGCAGTTGACTCGCCGCGGCCATGACCTCGACGGCATACGCGTACGCCTTCGGTTGATCGAGGTCGACCTGGGCGTAGAACGCCTGCTTGCCGAGCCCCTTGCTCTGCGCGCTGCCCCGAGTGACCCGCTCGAGGAGGTCCTGCACCGCCTCGTCGAGCTGGCGATCGGGCACAACCCGGTTGACCAGCCCCCAGTCGGCGGCCGTGTGCGCGTCGATCGGGTCTCCGGACAGCGCCATCTCCATCGCCCGCTTGCGCCCGATGTTGCGAGCCACGGCGACCGACGGTGTGTGACAGAACCAGCCGCCCTTGCCGCCGGGCAGGGCGAACTGCGCGGACTCAGCGGCCACGGCCAGGTCGGCGCTGGCGACGAGCTGGCAGCCCGCGGCGGTGGCCAGCGCGTGGACCCGCGCGACGACCGGTTGCGGAATCTCCTGCAGCAGCGTCATCAGTCGGGTGCACGTGACGAGCAGCTCGCGCACGTCGGCGTGGTCGTGGTCGGCGACGTCGGCGAAGTCGTGACCGGCGCAGAACACCGGCCCGTTCGCAGCGAGCACGACGCCGAGCGCGTCGCTGTCGCCGACCTCGGTGAACGCGTCGATGAGCTCACGCATGTGGGCCCGGGACAACGCGTTGCGCTTGGCCGGGTTGTCCATGGTCACGGTGGCGAAGTCGCCGCTCCGCTCGATTCGGACGTTCTGGTAGCCCATTCGGGCAGTCTCGCCCCGATCGAGGGCGGTGTGAAGGGGCCCGCCCGTCTGGGTGTGGCAGCGTCGGAGTCCCGGGCGTGTAATCGTTAGATGGCTTTCGGAGGTGCGCCGTGTTCTTCCCGCTGACGGTTCGTGACTTTCTCGACCGGGCCGAGCTGGTCTATCCGGACCGGCTCGCCATTGTCGACGAGCCCGACCAGCCGGCTCCGAGTCTCGGCGAGCTGACCTACCGCTCGGTGGCGGCCCTGGCCCGCGCCCAGGCCGCCCGCCTCGACGCGTTGGGCGTGCCGGTTGGCGGCCGGGTCGCGGTCATCTCGCAGAACTCGGCCCGGCTGTTCACCTCGTTCTTCGGCGTCTCCGGGTGGGGACGCGTCCTGGTGCCGATCAACTTCCGGCTGGCGCCGGCGGAGATCGAGTACATCGTCGCGCACAGCGGCGCGTCGGTCGTCTACGCCGACCCGTCGATGAAGGACGTGCTCGACGGTTTGGACGTGCCGCACAAGTTCGTGCTCGGCGACGACGCCGCGCTGTTCTTGGGCGACGGCGCCGACCCTCGTCCGTGGGCGTCGCCGGACGAGGGCGCCACGGCCACCATCAACTACACGTCGGGTACGACGGCCCGACCCAAGGGCGTCCAGCTGACCCACCGCAATCTGTGGCTGAACGCCACCGTGTTCGGCCTGCACACGACGATCAGCGACCGCGACGTCCTGCTGCACACGCTGCCGATGTTCCACTGCAACGGCTGGGGCATGCCCTACGGCGTCACCGGCGTGGGCGGCACGCACGTCGTGCTGCGCCAGGTCGACGGCGGCGAGATCCTGCGCCGGGTCGAGCGGCACGGCGTGACGATGATGTGCGCGGCGCCGGCCGTGGTGAGCGCCGCGCTCGACGGGGCAGCTACGTGGTCCGGCGAGATTCCAGGGCGCGACCGCGTGCGCATCATCGTCGCCGGTGCGCCGCCCCCGACGCGCACCATCGAACGGGTACTCGAGGAGTTGGGCTGGGAGTTCGTCCAGCTCTACGGCCTCACCGAGACGGCACCGCTGCTCACGATCAACCGCCAGCGGGCCGAATGGGACACCCTGTCGACCCACGAGCGGGCCCGGCGCCTCGGCCGGGCCGGCGCCCCGGCACTCGGCGTGCGCATCGACGTCGACGTCGACGACGAGGTGCTCGCGCAGTCCAACCACAACCTGGACGGCTACTGGAACCAGCCCGAGGCCACCGCCGAAGCGCTGGCCGGCGGATGGTTCCACACCGGCGACGGCGGATACCTCGACGACGAGGGCTACCTGACGATCTCCGACCGCAAGAAGGACGTGATCATCTCCGGCGGCGAGAATGTCTCGTCGATCGAGGTCGAGGACGTTCTGATGTCGCACCCCGCCGTCCGCGAGGTGGCCGCGATCGGCATCCCCGACGAGAAGTGGGGCGAGCTGGTAACCGCGCTGGTCGTGGCCGACGGCGTCACCGCCGACGAGCTGATCGCCCACTGCCGGGAATCGCTGGCCGGCTACAAGTGCCCCAAGCGGATCGAGTTCGTCGAGACGCTGCCCCGCACCGCGACAGGGAAACTGCAGAAGTTCAAACTGCGCGAGCCCTACTGGAAGGGCCACCAGCGCCAGGTGCACTGACACCGCTCGCCTTCGGAAGTTGTCCGCGCCTCGCGACGTCATAGCACCACGAAGCGCGGACAACTCATCGCCGCCGCGGGGGTGGTCAACGCCATTCCCGAGTTGTCCGCGGTTCCCGTCGCGATAGCACCGCCACGCGCGGACAACTCGGAATGGTGAGGCCGGAGCGGCGTCGTCAGTTGACCTGACGGTCGCGGCCCGACCAGAACTGCTCGCGCAGCTTGAACTTCTGCAACTTGCCGGTCGCTGTGCGCGGCAACGTCTCGACGAACT
>DASXYL010000036.1:0-1968 GCA_036502575.1 Jatrophihabitantaceae bacterium
GGCGGATTCGACCGACCCAAGGCGGTCACCTTTTGGTCGAATCCGCCTGCTTTTGGTCGGATTGGCAGCAGCTAGCGCCCACTCGACGTAACAGTTCGATCGCGGAGGTGGCTTCACAACGGCGACGGTCCGCGGTTAAGGTGGTCTCGTGGCGCGTGCTCTCCTGCTTCGCTGCCGCGACGGGGCCTGACCAGGACCGGCTCCTCGTCGCGGGGCTTTGTGGTGCCGGTCGTCAGCACCCACCTCGTCAGGAGTTTTTTCCAGCCATGAGTACGCCCGACCCTCGCACGTCCACCAGCCGCATCCGCACGCCATCGCGCCCGGCCGGGCCCGGCCAGCCGTCCTGGAACCCCCAGCGCGGCACGTCGATGCCGGTCCACCGCTACCGCCCGTGGCACCAGCTGGTCGAGGACATCGACCTGCCCGACCGCACCTGGCCGGCCAAGCGCATCGAGCGCGCGCCGCTGTGGTGCGCCGTCGACCTGCGTGACGGCAACCAGGCCCTGATCGACCCGATGTCGCCCGCGCGCAAGCGCAAGTTCTTCGACCTGCTGGTCCGCATGGGCTACAAGGAGATCGAGGTCGGCTTCCCGGCCGCTTCGCAGACGGACTTCGACTTCGTCCGGGAGATCATCGAAGAGGGCGCGATCCCCGACGACGTCAGCATCCAGGTACTCACGCAGTGCCGCCCGGAGCTGATCGAGCGCACGTTCAAGTCGCTGGAAGGCGCGCCGCGCGCGATCGTCCACATCTACAACTCGACGTCGATCCTGCAGCGCCGCGTGGTTTTCCGCGAGGAGCGCGAGGGCATCAAGAAGATCGCGACGCAGGCCGCGGAGATGGTCGTCGAGCTGGCCGCGAAGCAGCCCGACACCGACTTCCGCTTCCAGTACTCGCCCGAGTCCTACACCGGCACGGAGCTGTCGTACGCCGTCGAGGTATGCGACGCCGTCACGGAGATCTGGCAGCCGACGCCGGAGAAGCCGGTGATCCTGAACCTGCCGGCGACGGTCGAGATGGCGACGCCGAACGTCTACGCCGACTCGATCGAGTGGATGAGCCGCAACCTGGCCCGCCGTGACTCGGTGATCCTGTCGCTGCACCCGCACAACGACCGCGGCACCGGCATCGCCGCCGCCGAGCTGGGCTACCAGGCCGGCGCGGACCGGATCGAGGGCTGCCTGTTCGGCAACGGCGAGCGCACCGGCAACGTCGACCTGGTCGCGCTGGGCATGAACCTGTACAGCCAGGGCGTCGACCCGCAGATCGACTTCTCCGACATGGACGAGATCAAGCGCACGGTCGAGTACTGCAACCAGCTGCCCGTGCCGGAGCGCTCGCCGTGGGGCGGCGACCTGGTGTTCACCGCGTTCTCCGGCAGCCACCAGGACGCGATCAACAAGGGCCTGGACGCGCTGAAGGACGCCGCCGGCAAGCAGGGCGTGCCGGTCGACGAGTACCCGTGGGAGGTCCCGTACCTGCCGATCGACCCGAAGGACGTCGGCCGCACGTACGAGGCCGTGATCCGGGTGAACTCGCAGTCCGGCAAGGGCGGCGTCGCGTACATCATGAAGGCCGAGCACCAGCTCGACCTGCCGCGCCGGTTGCAGATCGAGTTCTCGAAGGTCATCCAGCGCCACACCGACACCGCGGGCGGCGAGGTCGACCCGGCGACGATGTGGAACGCGTTCTCGGCCGAGTATCTGGAGCCGCGCGTGCCGCTGGAACTGGTGCGTCAGCACGTCACCGACAACGGCGGCGGGGAGTACGAGATCGCCGCGACCGTGCGGGTGGACGGCGATGACCACGACATCACCGGTACCGGCAACGGCCCGATCGCGTCCTTCTTCGACGCCCTCTCGACGGTCGGCTTCGACCTGCGGCTGCTGGATTACAGCGAGCACACCCTCACCCCGGGCGACGATGCGCGGGCGGCCTCCTACATCGAATGCGCCATCGCCGATCGGG
>DASXYL010000037.1:0-7783 GCA_036502575.1 Jatrophihabitantaceae bacterium
CCAGGTCGGGTCCGCACCGTAGGCGGCCAGTTCCTCGCGGACCGCCCAGGTCTCGCTGGCCCGGCCCCACCCGCGCGAGGTCTCGATCCCGCCACCCAGGGTGTACATGCAGGTGTCCAGGTCCGGACAGATCCGCAACCCGTGCATCCACAGGTCGTCCCCGGTGTTCACCACCGCGGTGATCTCGTGCTGCGCGTTCTCCGTCGGTCCGACCGGGTTGAGCCCGAGCGCCGACTTCAGCCCGAGCAGGAACCGCGCCCCGCCGACTCCACCTACCGCTACGACCACCTTCACAGATGGGCATCCTCGCACGTGCCCAGGGCCTGCCGTGGTGTGGGTGCTGGGTCGGGTTCACTGCCAGAACAGGAAGTTGCTCTGGCCGGTGCCGAGGAAGCCCCGGTTGCCGCCGAAGAGGTGGAACAGGTCCTGCGAACCGGTCGAGATGATGTGGGCGAACGCGGGGATCGCGAACAGCAGCACGAACAGCGCCAGCGGCGCCCACGGCCGGACCTGCGCGCCGAGGCGCTTCGCCTCGGGGGAGAGCCACGGCTCGATCGCACCCCAGCCGTCCAGGCCGGGAATCGGCAGGATGTTGAGGATGAAGGCGAAGAACTGGAGGTAGGCCAGGTAGGCGAAGGCACCCGCGAACGCGGGGGCGTGCACGGTGGTGAAGAAGTCCAGGGAGTTCTCACTCGGCCAGATCAGGCCGCTGGCCACCGCGAGCACGATGCCTGCGACCAGGTTGGACAGTGGTCCGGCCAGCGACGCGAGCGAGTCCATCTTCTTGGAGCGGATCGCGTAGTGGTTGATCCAGACCGCGCCACCGGGCAGCGGGATGCCGCCGATCAGCAGGAACAGCACCGGCAGCACGATGCTGAACACCGGATCGGTGTAGCGGCGCGGGTCCAGGTTCAGATATCCCTTGGCCCGTACCGAATAGTCACCACCCTTGTACGCGGTGAAGGCGTGCCCGAACTCGTGCAGGCACAGCGTGACGCCCCAGCCAGCCAGGATGAACAGCACGGTGCCCGCGATCTGTGCGCTGTGCGCGTCGAGCGTGCAGAGCAGCGCGCCGCCGATGGTCACGACGACGAGACCGAGGAAGATCGGGCTGACCGGTGATCGCTTCACCGCACCAGTCTGCCGCGTTCTCGATCCGGCTGTCCGGCGGTACCGGATTTCTGCCGTGATCGCCCGAAGTTTTCGCGTGCCCACAACGGACACCGCTGGCCCTCACTGCCACATTTTCGGCCGGTCCGATGTCCCCCGCTCGGGGTGACTTCGCTTGACCGCCTGGCATGACACGGGTGTAATCACATTGGTGTCATTCATCGCCAACATCCGGCGGCGAATGGTGTCCGCCATCGGGGAGTGCGGAAAGGCAGGAGGCGGACGGGGATGTCAGATGTAACAGAAGAGCGGGTCGTGGAGTGGGACGACACGCCAACGGAGGAGTTGGGAGTCCTCGTGGACCTCTTCGAGGGCCCTGACGAGGAACAGGAATGGCAGGAACACGCGCTGTGCGCGCAGACCGACCCAGAGGCGTTCTTCCCGGAGAAGGGCGGTTCCACCCGGGAAGCCAAGCGCATCTGCCTGGGCTGCGAGGTTCGCTCCGAGTGCCTGGAGTACGCGCTCGAACACGATGAGCGCTTCGGTATCTGGGGCGGGCTTTCCGAGCGTGAGCGCCGCCGCCTCAAGCGCCGCGCCGTCTAGCTCAGGCGGGATCTAGTCCGGATCGATCTCGTCGATGTCCTTGCCGAGCAGCTCGGCCACCAGCTCGCTGACCACGGCGAACACCAGGTCGCCCCGATCGAGTGGATCGACGGTGCGCGCCTCCAACGGGCGGCGGTACACGACGATGACCGGCTTGCTGACCGATCCCAATCCCGACCGGTAGAGGCGCCCGAGGGCCACGCCGCGGTCGGACACCGTCTCGGGGTCGAAGTCGGCTCGCCCGGCCGGCGGCACGTCCTCGATGGCGAACTCGATGTCGCGCAGGTCGTCGGGGAGGTGCTGCTCGAGGTCCTCGATCGCGTCCAGGACGAGGTCGTCGAACCGAGCCGCACGGCTGCGCGCGATCGGCACCTCGCGGGGGGCCAGCGGGGTGCGCAAGCCACGACCGCGGCGGTCCCGCCTGGGCGTCCGCCGGCGGGCGGGCCCGCTCAGCCGGTTCTCGCGCTGCACGATCGACAGCGTACGCACGCCGGCGCCGCTCCGGGTTGCGCAGGAAGATCAACTCCGGGTCAGTGGGCGCGACACGAACCCAACGGCAAGCGGCCATCCGAGGGGTTGCCGGCCGCAGGGACTATCGTCGCCGCTTGTGAGGCATGTGCGTCGCTGCAGCCGTACCGGGTGCGCCCGGGCCGCGGTGGCGACGCTGACCTACGTGTATTCCGACTCGACGGCCGTCGTCGGACCGCTCGCGAGCTTCGCCGAGCCGCACTCCTACGACCTGTGCGAGGAGCACGCCGTCAACCTGACCGTGCCCCGGGGCTGGGAAGTTGTGCGCCACGCCGGCGAGTTCCCGGCCCCGATCCCGCACGCCGACGACCTCGAGGCACTGGCCGACGCCGTTCGCGAGGCGGCGCGCCTCGACGGACCGGAGCGGGCCCCTGGACTGGAGGCCGCGGGCGGCTCGAACGGTTCGCTCGGCACTGCCCGGCGCGGACACCTGCGCGTCGTGCCGCCCTCGCACTGAAACGCACTGAAACCGGCGCCGGTAGGCTCCGGCCCGTGACCGATCTCGCCACCATCGTCAAGGCCTACGACGTCCGCGGTGTCGTGCCCGACCAGCTCGACGAGCGAATCGCGGCCGCCCTGGGCGCGGCGTTCGTCGACGTGACGGGCGCTCGCCGGCTGGTCACCGCGCACGATATGCGCGATTCCGGGCCCGGCCTGGCGGCGGCCTTCGCCGCGGGAGCGGCTGCGCGCAACGCGCAGGTCGTGGAGGCCGGGCTGGGCTCCACCGACATGCTGTATTTCGCGTCCGGGCACCTCGAGCTGCCGGGCGCGATGTTCACCGCGAGCCACAACCCGGCCAAGTACAACGGCATCAAGCTGTGCCGGGCGAGCGCGGTGCCGATCGGCCAGGAATCCGGGCTGGTCGAGATCCGCGAGCGCGCCCAGCACTACCTCGACACCGGGCTGGACACCGCCCCGGCGCAGACGGAGAAGGTAGACCTGCTCGGCGAGTACGCGCGCTACCTGCGTCAGCTCGTCGACCTGGCCGCGATCCGGCCGCTGACGGTCGCCGTCGACGCCGGTAACGGCATGGGTGGTTACACGGTGCCCGCCGTCCTCGGCGATGCCGTGCTGGAGGGGCTGCCCCTCACGATCGTCCCGCTCTACTTCGAGTTGGACGGCTCGTTCCCCAACCACGAGGCCAACCCGCTGGAGCCGGCCAATCTGGTCGATCTGCAGAAGAAGGTCGTCGAGGTCGGCGCGGACATCGGGCTGGCCTTCGACGGCGACGCCGACCGATGCTTCGTGATCGACGGTGACGGCCAGGCCGTGTCGCCCAGCGCCGTCACCGCCCTGGTCGCGACCCGCGAGCTGGCCAAGCACCCAGGAGCGACGATCATCCACAACCTGATCACATCGCGGGCGGTGCCCGAGATCGTGCGCGAACACGGCGGGGTGCCGTCGCGGTCGAGGGTCGGGCACTCGTTCATCAAGGCGGACATGGCCCGTACCGGGGCGGTGTTCGGCGGCGAGCACTCGGCGCACTACTACTTCCGCGATTTCTGGCGGGCCGATACCGGCATGCTGGCGGCGCTGCATGTGCTGGCCGCCCTCGGCGAGCAAGCAGGCCCGCTCGCCGACCTCACCCGGCAGTACCACCGCTACGCCGCGTCCGGTGAGATCAACTCGACGGTCGACGACCAGGCCGCACGAGTCGCCGCGGTCCGGGCGTACTTCGCCGCCCGCACCGTCGACGTGGACGAGCTCGACGGCATCACGATCGACCTCGACGACGGCTCGTGGTTCAACGTCCGGGCGTCCAACACCGAGCCGCTGCTCCGACTGAACGTCGAGGGTCCGGACGAGACCGCGATGAGCGCCGTTCGCGACGGGGCGCTCGCCGTCATCCGAGGGGAATAGCCGCTATGCCGATCGATGCCGAATTGCTCGAGATCCTCGCCTGCCCGAGCGACGACCACGCGCCGTTGCGTGAAGTGACGACTGCCGGCGCCGACGTGCTGGTGTGCACGAACTGCCTGACGAGCTACCCGATCCGGGACGGCATTCCGGTGCTGCTGCTCGACGACGCGACGCCCGGCCCGAACGGTATCGGGGTGCCGGCCCGGTCGTGAGCTTCGACGAGACGCTGCTCGACGACCCCGACGCGTTGGCGGTCCGGGACGACGGGCGGTTGCTGTGGGCGCTGGCCGGCAGCGGGGCGCAGGTCCGCCGGGCGGTCGACGTCGCGGACGAGTTCGACGTGTCGCGGCTCGCGGGTGCGGCCACCCCGCGGGCGTTGCTCGTCGCCGCGGACAGTCCGGCCAAGGGCGCCGGGCGCCTTCTGGTCCGACTGGCCACCCCCGAGACGCCGACGCTGATGTGGCACGGCGTGGAGCTGCCGCGCTGGGCCGGCCCCGCCGATGCGTTGCTCGTCGCCTCCTCCGACGGGCGGCATCCCCGGCTGGCCCGGGTGGTCGAGCAGGCCGGGCACCGGGGACTCGCCGTGGCGGTGGCGGCCCCCGAGGGGTCCCCGGTGGCCGAGGCGGCCGGCCGGGCGCCGGTGGCGCACGTCCCGGCCGATCTGAACCGCCGCGCGCTGATCTGGGCGGTGCTCACCCCGCTGCTGCAGGCCGCGCACGCTCTGGAGGTCGCCTCGGTCCCGGCGTCGCTGCTGGCCCTGGTCGCCGATGCGATGGACACCACGGCCGAGGCGTGCCGGCCGTCGGCCGACGCGTTCATCAATCCGGCGAAGGCGCTGGCCGTCGAGTTCGCCGAGTCCTTGCCGCTGATCGCCGGCGCCGGCCAGCTCGCGGGCGTCGCCGGCCGGTTGTTCGCCGACCAACTGCAGCTGTTCGCGGGAGTGGCCGCGGTCGCGGTCAGCCTGCCCGACGGCGTGGCCCCGGCGGGGGCCCTGCTCGTCGGCGAGCCGCAGGATTCGTTCGACGACGAGTTCTTCCGCGACCGCATCGACGAGCCGCAAGACGTCCGCCCCCGCCTGGTGACCATCGGCGACGACGGCGACGCGGACGACGAGAGCCTGGGGGAGCGATCGGGCGCGCACATCCAGCTCGACGAGGTCGCAGCGCGCCGGGCGGCCGAGGCGCTGCACCGCATCGCCACGCAGCGCGGATTGCGATCGTCCACAGTGGACGTTCCCGCCGGACCGCCGCTGGCCCGGTTCGCGGCCGCCTCCATGTTCGGCACGTTCACCGCGACGTACCTGGCCCTCGGCCGGGGCATCGACCCGTCCGAGCCCCGCCCGGGAGAGCTGGCCCATTGAGCACGTCGACCATCGTCCGTCGGCGCCCTACTCCGCCGAGTGGCGCGTTTCGCGTCGAGTGGTGCGTTATAACGCGCCACTCGAGCGGTAACGCGCCACTCAACGAGATCGGCCGGCAGCCATATAAGATCGACGGGTCGCGATGAGCGCGGGCGGCGGCACCCGCGCGGTCATCGCTGCGCTGAGCGCCAACATGGGAATCGCGGTGATCAAGTTCATCGCGTTCGCGATCACCGGATCGGCGTCGATGCTCGCCGAGGGCGTGCACTCGGTGGTCGACTCGGGCAACCAGGGCCTGCTGCTGATCGGCGGGGCCCGCTCCCGACGCCGGGCCACGCCCGAGCACCCGTTCGGCTACGGCCGTGACCGTTACGTGTACGGCTTCCTCGTCGCGCTGATGTTGTTCTCCGCCGGCGGGCTGTTCGCGCTGTACGAGGGCGTGCAGAAGATCCGGCATCCGCATCACCTCGACTCGCCAGCAATCGCCCTGACCGTCCTCGGCGTCGCGATCGCGCTCGAGAGCTTCTCGCTGCGCACCGCGATCGTCGAGTCACGGCACACCAAGGGCGACCTGAGCTGGTTCGCGTTCATCCGCCGGGCGAAGGTGCCCGAGCTGCCCGTCGTCCTGCTCGAGGACGTGGCGGCGCTCATCGGCCTGGTCCTGGCGGTCGGCGGCGTGGGCATCTCGGCGGCCACTGGCGACGCGGTCTGGGACGGCATCGGCACCGCCGGCATCGGCGTGCTGCTGCTGGTCGTCGCCGTGATCCTGATCGTCGAGACGAAGAGCCTGCTGCTCGGCGAGGCCGCGGCGCCCGATGCGGTGCAGGCGATCGCGACCAGCCTCGTCGGCCCAGGGGTCGACCGGGTCATCCACCTGCGCACCATGCATCTCGGACCGGAAGAGCTGCTGGTCGGCGCCAAGCTGGCGATGCCGTCCGCGGCCACCCTGGCCGACGTCGCCGCCGCGATCGACGCCGCCGAGGCCCGCGTCCGGGCCGCCGTCCCGGCCGCGAAGGTCATCTACCTCGAACCCGACATCGACAAAGCGTCGCGATGAGCGCTCGCGCGAAGAGCCCGGCCCGCGCGCGACCGGAGGGACCTTGCGCTCGGGCCGGAGGAGTGCAGTGATCTACGAATTGGACGGCGTGATCCGTCCCTACGCCTGGGGTTCGCGTACCGCCATTCCGACGCTTCTCGGGCGGCCGCCGAGCGGCGAGCCGGCGGCCGAGCTGTGGTTCGGCGCCCACCCCGACGACCCGTCGCGGGTCCTGGACACCACGCTGGACAAGCTGATCGAGGCTGATCCCGAGCGAATGCTGGGCGTCGCCACCGTCGCCGCCTTCGGCCCGCGGTTGCCGTTCCTGCTCAAGGTGCTCGCCGCCGAGACGGCGCTGTCCATCCAGGTGCATCCGAACCTCGCACAGGCGCAGGCCGGCTACGCCGCCGAGGACGCCCGCGGCGTGCCCCGGGACTCGCCGCAGCGCAACTACCGCGACCCCAACCACAAGCCGGAGCTGCTCTGCGCGCTCACCGAGTTCGACGCGCTGTGCGGGTTCCGTCCGGTGCGGCAGACGCTGCGTCTGCTCGACGCTCTGGACGTCGCCGAGTTCGCGCCCTACCGCGAGCTGCTGGCCGCCGGCGGGCTGCGCGCGGCGTTCACCGCCCTGGTCGAGCTGGACGAGCCGGGCAAGCTCGTCGCGGCCGTCGTTGCCGGGCTGCCCCGCCTGGCGGGCACCGAGTGGGCGGACCTCGGCGGGGCGCTCACCCGCGTCGCCCGTGCCTTCCCGGGCGATCGGGGCCTCGCCGTCGCGCTGCTGCTGAACTTCGTCCGGCTGGCCCCCGGTGAGGCGATCTTCCTGGGCGCCGGCAACGTGCACGCCTACCTGCACGGCACCGGCGTCGAGATCATGGCCAACAGCGACAACGTGCTGCGCTGCGGCCTGACGCCCAAACACGTCGACATCCCGGCGCTGTTGAAGATCACCGACTTCACCGAACTGTCCGAGCCGCGCTGGCCGGTCACCGTCGACGACGTCGGCGCCGAGTTCGCGGTTCCGGTGCCTGACTTCGCACTGCACCTGATGGACGTGATCGACGTCGGATCGACGAGCGTGCGCCTGGCTGGGCCGAGCATCGCGCTGTGCACGTCGGGCTCGGTCACGGTCGAGGCCGCCGGGACGAGCGTCGAACTGGGTCCGGGCCGCGCAGCGTTCGTCGTTGCCGACGAGTCGTTCACCTTGTCCGGCAAGGGAAAACTCTTCGTTGCCGGGGTTGGTTCACTGGCCTGACTGTCGCCGACGGCCGCCGCGGCCCGGCTCGGGT
>DASXYL010000038.1:0-12229 GCA_036502575.1 Jatrophihabitantaceae bacterium
ACGAGCATGAACGGCTTGCCGCCGTACTTGTCAGCCAGCGCACCTGCGATCGGCGCAATGATCATTGGCGCGCCGGTCCAGGGGAGCGTCCGGACACCGGCGGCGAGCGGGGAGTAGCCAAGCGCGGTCTGCAGGAACTGCATCATCAGGAACAGGACGCCGAAGAGTGAGGCGTACATGAAGAAGCTCACACCGTTGGCTGCGTTGAAGCCTCGCGAACGAAACAGCGCGGCTGACAGCATCGGCGAGGTGGTGCGGCGTTCCCACCAGAGGAATGCCCCGATGAGGCCCGCGCCCACGACCAGCGACGCAGCGGTCTCCGTGCTGCCCCACCCGACGTCGTTCGCGCGAATCAATCCCCAGGTGATGGCGAAGAATCCAGCGCCGGCAAGTACCAGCCCACCGATGTCGAGCTGTGAGCGCGGGCCGAAGCTCTCGGTGAGGCGGGTGATGGACAGCGGAACCAGCGCCAGACCGATGGGGACGTTCAGCCAGAAGATCCAGTGCCAGCTGATCCCGTCGATGACGGCCCCGCCGACGACCGGCCCGGAGGCCACGGCCAGCCCGGTGATGCCACCCCACAGCCCGACCGCGATGCCCCGCTTCTCGGCCGGGAAGGCCGTGGTGATCAGGGTGAGCGTCAACGGCATCACGATCGCCGCGCCGGCGCCCTGCACGGCCCGGGCCGCGACGAGCGCACCGACGCTCGGCGAGAGGGCCGCCGCGGCCGACGCCAGAGTGAAGATGGCCAGGCCGACGCCGAACATGCGGCGGCGGCCGAACCGGTCGCCCAGCGCCGCACCCATCAGCAGGAAGCAGGCGAAGGACAGGTTGTAGGCGTTCACGGTCCATTCCAGGTCGCCCAGGCTGGCGCCGAAGTCAACGCGCAGCACGGGAAGTGCGGTCGAGACGATCAGCGTGTCCAGGGCGACCATGAAAACCCCGAGCGATGCGAGCACCAGGGTCCAACCCGGTCGATGCCGGGTAGAGGTATCAACAGCAGGGGCGCGTGTCATGACGGTTCCTTCCTCGGTGACGGCGTCCTACTGGACCGACGAAGGGATACCGGCGGTATCGACAGGCCCGCGTAACTAATTCCTGGCCGCGAGCCGCGCGATGTCGGCCGGGCTCACCCGGCAGCAGCCGCCGACGAGGCGGGCACCGGCCTCGATCCATCCCGTGACGGCGTCCGCCTCGAACGCCGACGAGCCGGTCCAGGCCCGCGCGTCCGCGTCCCAGCCCTCGCCGCTGTTCGGGTAGACGACGGCGGGCTTGCCGCTGGTGCGCACTGCCAGTTCGACGAGGGGTCCGGCATCGCGTGGGGCCACGCAGTTGGCGCCCACCGCGAAGACGGCGGCACAGTCGCGGGCCATCGCGAACGCGTCGGCCGCCGGTTCGCCCGCTCTCGTCCGGGTGCCGGAGGCCGTGATCGACAACCAGGCCGGGACGTCCAATGCGTCGAGTTCGGCGAGCACCGCTTCGACCTCGGCCAGGCACGGGATCGTCTCGATCGCCAGCACGTCCGCACCGGCGTTCGCCAGTACCTCCAGGCGCGGACGGTGGAACGTCCGCAACTCGGCGACGTTCAGTCCGTAGTCGCCGCGGTACTCCGACCCGTCCGCCCGTACCGCCCCGTACGGTCCGACCGAGGCGGCCACCCAGCCGTCGCCGACTGCCTCGCGCGCCAACTCGACGCTGCGCCGGAGCAGCGCCGGTGCGTCCGGCGGCGCCTGGTAGCTGGCCGTGATCGCGACCTGAGCGCCAGCCTCGGCGAACGCGCGATGCGCGGCGACGATCTCGCCCGGATCCTCGGCGGTCAGCCGGGCCGACCAGAGCGCGGACGACAGGTCGTTGCCGCGGCGCTCGAGCTGGGTGGCCAGCCCACCGTCGAGCACGACGACGTCGTCCTTGATCGCGTCGACGAGGCTGGGCACGCAATCCAGTGTGCCGCGATTAACAGGGTCAATTACATAATGCCGTTATATAGTTGATGACGTGCATCAGGACGAAGCCATCGCCGAGGGACTCAGTCGCCTTAGCCGATGGGCAATCCGTACCTCCCCGCAGCAGATGAGCATGACCTCGCTGGGCACGCTGAGCACGCTCGCCGCCGGCCCGCTGCGGATCTCCGAGCTCGCCGAGCGCGAGGGCACCGCCCAGCCGGGCATGACGGCGCTCGTCAACCGGCTGGCCAAATCCGGGTACGTGATCCGGGCCACCGACCCGAGCGACGGCCGGGCCACGCTCGTCCACCTCACGGCTGACGGTGAGCGTGTCCTGGCCGAGCGCCGGGCCGCCCGAGTAGCCGCTTTGCGGGCCCACATCGAGACGTTGCCGCCGGAACACCGGCACGCACTGGCCGACGTCCTGCCGGCCATCGAATTTCTTACAGCCGGACTGGATAAATCACATGACTGACCAAACCAATACGCCCGTCCCGACCGAGTTGTCCGCGCGTCGCGACGCTGTAACGCATCGAAGCGCGGACAACTCGGCAGGGCGGGCGGCAAGCCCGTTCCGGCAACCGAAGGCAGTGTGGGCCGTCGCGTTCGCCTGCGTGATCTCGTTCATGGGCATCGGGCTGGTCGACCCGATCCTCAAATCGCTCAGCTCGCAGTTGAAGGCTTCCCCGTCCCAGGTGGAGCTGTTGTTCACCAGCTATCTGGTGGTCACCGCCGTCGCGATGCTGGTGACCGGCTGGGTGTCGAGCCGCATCGGCGCCAAGCGCACGCTGATCGCCGGGCTGGTGCTGATCGTCGTCTTCGCCGCGGCGGCCGGGTCGTCCGGTTCGATCAACGGCATCGTGGGCTTCCGGGCCGGCTGGGGGCTGGGCAACGCGTTGTTCATCGCGACGTCCCTCGCCGTGATCGTCAGCTCGGCGAGCGGCGGGTTCGCCGGGGCGATCGTCCTGTACGAGACGGCACTCGGCGTCGGCATCGCGCTCGGCCCGCTGCTCGGCGGCGAGCTCGGCTCGATCAGCTGGCGGGGGCCGTTCTACGGCGTTTCCGCGCTGATGGCGATCGCCTTGGTGGCGACGATCGTGCTGCTGCCGCCGACCCCGAAACCGGCCCGGAAGGAGAGCATCACCGAACCGCTCAAGGCGCTGCGCCACCGCAGCCTGGCGACGACGAGCGTGGTCGGCCTGCTCTACAACTGGGGGTTCTTCACCGTGCTCGGCTACGCCCCGTTCCTGATGGGGGACGTGTCGCCGCAGAAGCTCGGCCTGGTGTTCTGCGCCTGGGGCGTCCTCGTCGCGGCGCTCGCCGTGTGGGGCGCGCCGTGGCTGAAGGGCCGGTTCGGCACCCCGCGCACGCTCTACGTCAACTTCGCGCTGATGGCGATCGACCTGGCGGTGATCGGCATCTGGCCCGGCCATCCCGCGATCGTGATCGCCGCGGTGATCGTGTCCGGTGCGTTCATCGGCGTGAACAACACGCTCGTCACGACCGCTGTCATGAGCATCGCCCCCGTCGAGCGGCCGGTCGCGTCGGCGACCTACGGGTTCGTGCGCTTCATCGGCGGCGGGCTGGCCCCGTTCACCGCGGGCAAACTGGTCGAGCACTACAACGCGCACGTGCCGTTCGTCCTCGGGGCGGGCACGGTAGTGCTCGGCGCAGTCGTGCTGAGTACCGTGCACCGCGCCCTGGACGTCGCCGACCGCGGCGAGATCGCCCAGCCCGAGCTCGACGACCTGGACCGGGTCGAGCGCGAGGACGCCGTGCAGGTCGCTGCCGGGCTGGGCGACGCCACCTGAGAACATCGAAGTTGTCCGCGCGTCGCGGTGCCAGGGCATCGCGAAGCGCGGACAACCCGATAGTGGTCATCGCGATGTAACGCCGCGTCGGGCAAGCCGGCGGACGTGCGCGCGAGCACTACCCGCCGGGGTGCACCAGCCCATGGTCGAACGCGTAGACGATCGCCGCGGCCCGATCGCGCAGACCGAGCTTGGCGAAGATCCGCCCCACATGGCTCTTGACCGTCAGCTCGGAGATCACGAGCGTCGCCGCGATCTCGGAGTTGCCCAGGCCGCGTCCGATCATGCGCAGGACGTCGTGCTCGCGCGCGGTCAGCTCGCCCGTCGCGTGGGCCCGCGCCGCGGTCGGGGTCGTCCGGTACGCCCGCAGCACGCGGGCCGTCACGGCCGGATCGAGCCACGCCTCGCCGCCGGCCACGGCGCGCACCGCCCGGATGAGGTCCTCGGCGGGGGAGTCCTTGAGGATGAATCCCGCGGCGCCGGCTCGCAGCGCCCCGGACAGCAGCTCGTCGTCGTCGAAGGTCGTGAGCACCAACACCGGCGGCGCCCCGTCGTCGGACCGCAGGCGGCGGGTGGCCTCGATGCCGTCGACGCCCTTCATTCGCAGGTCCATCACCACGACGTCCGGCGGGTGCGCCGCCACGGCGGCGGGCACCTCGGAACCGTCGGCGCACTCGGCGACGATCTCGAATCCGTCGCGCCGGCGCAGGATCAGCCGCAGCCCGGACCGCACCAGCTCCTGATCGTCCACCAGGACGACGCGCATCATTCGGGTCCCTCCAACGGGATCAGGGCGTCGACGCGCCAGCCGGCATCATCCGGTCCGGCCGACAGCGTGCCACCCAGCTGGGCCGCGCGATCCTGCATGCCTCGCACGCCTGATCCGCTTCGCCCGTTCGGCGATCTCGGTGCGGACGTTTCGTTGCGGATTTCCAGCCGGGCTGAGCTTTCGGTCAAATCCAGGCACACGGTCGCACCGTACCCGGGCGCATGCTTGGTGACGTTGGCGAGCGACTCCTGGGCGATGCGATACAAGCCGAGTCCGACGGCGGGACCCACCCCGGTCGGATCACCAGCCAGACTGTATTTCACGTCGATGCCTGCGGCCCGGACGGTGTCGACCAGCTGGGCGATCTCGGCGACGCCGGGCAGCACGGCGGTGCCCGAGCTGGACGTGCCGAGCAGGCCCACCGTCCGGCGAATCTCGGCCAGGGCCTGGCGCCCGACGCGTTCCGCGTCCTGCAAGGCGCCCACCGCCTCGTCGACGTCCCGGTCGGTCTGCAGCATGCGGCGCGCACCGGTCACGTGCAGCATCGTCACGCTCAGCGAGTGGGCCACGACGTCGTGGATCTCGCGGGCGATGCGCTGCCGCTCGGTGGTGGCGGCCTCGGCCTCCTGCGCGACGTGTCGGCGCCGCTCGGCCTGCAGCAGTCGCAGCTGCCACTGCATGGCGAACCCGATCTCCCAGGCGGCGAGCTGGGTCACCAGGTACAGCCACATGATGCCGCCGTGTACGTGCCCGGTCGCGAGGGTGGCCACGCCCATTGCCGTGCCGAGCAGGCTGATTTTGACCGAGGCGGTGGCACTCAGCTCGCCGGTCGCGAGTGCCAGCACGAGCGGTGCGAAGTCGTACTGGGTGGGCGTGCGCAGCAGCCAGGCGACTGCCGCGCAGGTGACCGCCATGCTGAGCAGCGGCGGCGACATCCGAGCGAACAGCAGCTCGGAGACCATTGGGAACAACGGCGCGAGAACGGTGAGCGCGATGAGACCGGGCGGGATCAGCTGATCGCGCTGCGCGACGGCCGCCACCGTACCGCCCAGCATGGCGGTGACGGATCCGGCGATGATCCACCACGGATACTCGATGTCCTCGTGGGCGCGCGCGACCTGCCCCCGCACGAAGGCGACAGCGTCGATCAGTGCGCCGACCACCACCCCAGCCTAAGGATCGCGCGGGTAGGAGGCATCAGACGGTGGTCGGATGTCGATCTCCTACCCAGGTAGTAGCCCGAATGCCATCCCCAGGACGACGACACGGAAATCCCGCGCCCATAGCGTCATCGCCATGAGCTGGACAGAGACGCACACGAGGTGGACGGCACTGCGCGAGGTGCGTGCCGTGATCGAACGGAACGGCGAGCTGCCCTGGTCCGCGGAGCTGGCTGACACCTTCGGCACGCCGCGCGAGCTCGTCCTGGCGTTGCAATACTTCTGGACGCTGACCCTGGCCGCCCGGGTCGACGACGCCACCGAGCTGGACGGCGCCGGCGCTGCTGGCTTCGCCGGCCGGCACTTCGCCGAGCAGAACGCCGGACTGCGACGCGTGCTCGAACGGCATTCCCCATCCCTGGCCGCTCACGAACAGCGGATCGTCGCCGACTTCGGATACGCCCCCGTGATTGACGGTGTCCGCGTCGGATCTTGATATCCATCGCGCGTCATGGCGCACAACGTGTATCAAGATCGCGCGTGCTGCAACCGAGCTAGCCGGCCTTGGCCGGCCGTTCGCCGACGAACGTCAGGGCGGCCGGGGCGTCGGTGGGGACGATGGGATGGGCCGGGAACGTCGGAGCGACGCGCCGGTAGGGCGAACCCAGCGGCGGGCGGGCGTCCACGTCGCCCGCGTTCGGCCACAGCGCCATCGCCCGCTCGGCCTGGGCGGTGATCGACAGCGACGGGTTGACGCCGAGGTTGGCGGTCAGCGCCGAGCCGTCGACGACGTGCAGCCCCTCGTAGCCGTACATGCGGTGGTACGGGTCGATCACCCCCGTCGACGCCGAATCACCGATCGGGCAGCCACCGATGAAGTGCGCCGTCATCGGGATGTTCATCAGGTCGCCCCAGGTACCGCCGGCGATGCCGCCGATGTTGTCGGCGAGTTGCCGGGCTGCCTGGTTGGCCACCGGGATCCACGTCGGGTTGGGCTCACCCTCGCCCTGCACGGACGTCAACCGGCCCCGGCGCGAGCGGCGCACCGTGATCGAGTTGTTCAGCGACTGCATCACCAGCAAGATGATGATCTTCTCCGACCACCGCCGCGGGATGATCGTCGAGAAGATCAACTTGGGATTGCGCACCGCTACCCCGAGCCACTGCCGCCAGCGGTGCCGGCGGGTGCCGCCGTCGGTCATCGCCGTGGTCAACAGCCCCATCGCATTGCTGCCCTTGCCGTAACGCACCGGTTCTATATGGGTGTTCTCGTCGGGATGCCACGACGAGGTGATCGCCACCCCGTCGGTGTAGTCGGACTTCGGGTCGGTGCTGATCACGCCGAGCAGCGACTCGGAGTTCGTCCGGGTCAGCTGGCCGAGCCGGTCGGAGATGCTCGGCAACGTCGTGGCCCGAAGCCGGTGCAGCAGGGACTGCGTGCCGTACGTCCCGGCGGCGAACACCACGTGCGTCGCGGTGAACGTGCGCGCCGGCCGACGCCGCCAGGCCCCGGTTCGCGCCGCGTCGACGGCGTACCCGCCGTCGGGCAGCGGCCGCACGTTCGTCACGGTCGTCAACGGGTGGATCACCGCGCCGGCGGACTCGGCCAGGAACAGGTAGTTCTTGACCAGGGTGTTCTTGGCGTTGTGCCGGCAGCCGGTCATGCACGAGCCGCACTCCAGGCAACCCCGCCGGGCCGGCCCGGCCCCGCCGAAGAACGGATCGGGCGCCTCGACACCCGCCCCGGAGCCGAAGTAGACGCCGACCGGCGTCCGGTGAAACGTCGACGCCTTGCCGAACTGGTCGGCCAAGCGCTGCATCTCGAGGTCCGAGCGGGTCATGGTCGGGTTGGTGACGACGCCGAGCATCTTCTTCGCCTGGGCGTAGTGCGGGCCCAGCTCGTCGCGCCAGTCGGTGATGTGCGCCCACTGCGGATCGTCGTAGAACGGCTGCAACGGCTCGTACAGTGTGTTGGCGTAGTTGAGCGAGCCCCCGCCGACGCCGGCCCCGGCCAGGATGATCACGTTGTTCAGCAAGTGGATCCGCTGGATGCCGCGCAGGCCCAGCCGCGGCGCCCAGATGAAGTTGCGCGAGTCCCACGACGTCTTCGGCAGCGTCTCGTCGGTGAACCGCTGGCCGGCCTCGAGCACGCCGACGCGATAGCCCTTCTCGGTCAGCCGCAGCGCCGCGACGCTGCCGCCGAACCCCGATCCGATCACGAGCACGTCGTAGTCGGGCATCGCTGCTCCTATTGATTACTGGTCAGTAACCGTGAGGTTAGGCGGCGCCACGACAGTGGTCAATCGGGGTCAGTGCGCGCTAGCCCCACCAGGCCGACGCGCCGATGAGAATGGCGACCAGGGCGGGAAGTACGGCACTCATGGTTCCCCCTCGGGATTGGAAGCGGCGACGCATCGATGGTCGGCCCATCCCGGGCGGGGTTGACGAAACCTGACAGACCTGGCCGCAATCGGGCTCGCCGGAACCGGCCACTCGGCTCACCGGGCCACCCCGGCGGATGAGACCATCGTGCGCGATGGACGCCTCTGGGGACGCCCGCCCGACCGTCGTCGTGGCCGGCAACGACCGGCTGCTGCTGCAGATGGTGACCGAGCTCGAGGCGCTGGGCGAGCCTGCCGTGTTCATCGTGCCGGCGGATCAGCCCATCATCGCGCGGGACGCCACGAATCTCGGCGCGCGGGTGATCATCGGCGACCCGACCGATCCGGAGGTCCTCAGTGGGGCCGGAGTCGCCACGGCCGAGGCGTTCGCCATCGTCGGCGTGGGCGATGACGCCAACGCGCACACCGCGTTCGCCGCCGCGGGTCTCAACCCCGCCATCCGGCTGGTCGTGCGCTTCTACAACCTGCGACTGGGCAAGCGCATCGAGCAGCTCTTCGACGACTGCGTGGTCCTGTCCGCGTCGGCGATCGCCGCGCCGCTGTTCGTCGAGGCCGCCGTCGGGGCGTCCACCGCGCAGCCGGTGCGCGCCGGTGGGCACTGGTACGTGATCGGCGAGCCGGACGGCGACGCCCCGGCGCTGCTGCCGCTCGCCACAGTCGGCGAGCAGGGTGAGCCGGTGCTCCTTCCGTCCACTGTGGACGATCGGACGACGCTGGTGCTCGGTGTCCCGGCCGACGGGGTTCACCCGTTCGAGGCGGTCGAGGCGGCCGGCCGGCAGCTCACCTTGCCGCGCGTGCCCCGGCGGAGTCGCCCGCTCGGCCGGCGGGTGCGCGCGGCCGGGCTGGTCGTGGTCCGCGCGTTCGACCTGCGCGTGCGCTTGGCGCTGCTGGCCTACGGCGCCTTGGTTCTCGGCGCGGCGGTCCTGTTCACGTTCGCGCTCGACCTCGACTTCGCCCGGGCGCTGTACTTCACGATCACCAGCGTGACCTCCATCGGCTACAGCGACATCAGCCTGACAGCGGCGGCCGGCTGGGTGCAGGTGGCCGCGGCGATCATCATGGTCCTGGCCGTTCTGGTCATCGCCCTGCTCACCGCGGCAGTCGTGAACGCGCTGGTGTCGGATCGCCTGCGCGGATCCTCGGCCGGGGCCGAGGCGCTGGCCGGTCACCTCATCGTGTGCGGGTTCGGCACGGTGGGCCAACGGGTCGTGGAACTCGTCCGGGCCCAGGGCTGGGACTGTGCCGTCATCGAACGGTCGCCGTCGCCCGAGGCGCTCGAGGTGGCCCGCTCCGCGCGGTTGCCGTTGATCACCGGCGACGTGACCGACGCCGCCGTGCTCCGGCTGGCCGGGCTGACCCGGGCCCGGGCGCTGATCGCCGTGACCAGCGACGACATCACCAACATCGAGGCCGGGATGGGCGCACTGTCGGTCACGCCGGACATCCGGGTGGTCTTGCGCCTTGGTGAGAGCAACCTCGCCGTGCGGGCCAGCCGGTTGCGGCTGACCGTGTCGCGCAGCGTGTCGTTCGTGTCCGCGCCGGTGTTCGCCGCGGCGTTGCTCCGCCGCTCGGTGATCGCCTCGGTGCCGGCCGGCCGGCGCATCGTGCTGCTGGCCGAGGTGCGGCTCGAGGACGGCTGCGACCTGGTCGGCGTGCCGGTGTCGGCGGTCGACCGGCCAGGGTGGTGCCGGGTGTTCGGCCTGGCCGGCGAGCCGGTGGGGCTGCCCGACCCGGCGCGGATGCTTACCGCCGGCGATGTCGTCCTCGTCGCCGCCACCCGGGCCGGACTGAGCGAGATCCTCGTGGCGGCCGGCGGCCCGATGCCGGCTTGAGGGTTTAGGCCGTCCTGAGCAGTGCGCGGACGGTGCGCGGGCGCATGCGCAGGTTCGAGTCGCGGGCCAGCTTCAGCGCGACCACCACCGTGGCCAGGGCCGGCACCAGGCCGGAGATCAGCATCCCGGTCCGGGGGCCCAGGTGCTCGTCCAGGTAGCCGATGATCGGCCCGCCGATGGCCCCGCTGCCGATGAACACGAGCAGGTAGACGCCCATGACGCGCCCCCGGATCGCGTCGCCGGCCGCCAGCTGCACCGTCGAGTTCGCCGACGTGTACATGAGCAGGGTGGCCGCGCCGAGCATGACCATGACCGCGCAGTACGTCCACTCGCTCGGGGCGGCTGCGGCCACCATGTACAGGACGGCGAGCGTGCCGGCGATGGCCACCAGTACGCGCAGCCGGGTGCGGGCCCGGCCGGCCGAGATCAGCGCCCCGGACAGCGACCCGACCGCCACCACCGACGTCAGCAGCCCGTAGCCGCTGGCGCCCGAGTGGTACACGGACTTGGCGTACGCGGCCAGGGTCACCGCCAGGTTGGTGGTGAACAGCCCGAACACGCCGACCAGCACGGTGGGCCACAGGGTGTCCGGCCGGCTGGCGACGTAGCGCAGACCGTCGCGGATGCGGGGGCGCGCGGTCGTCCCGCGCGGCTTGCGATTGAGTTCGCGCTCGCGCATCAACAGCAAGGCTGTAGTTGATGCCGAGTACGACGCGGCGTTGACGGCGAACGCGTAGCCCGAACCCACCGCGTTGATCAGCAGGCCGCTGATGGCCGGCCCGATCAGCGCGCCGAGCTGGAACACCGACGCGTTGATGCTGACCGCGTTACGCAGCTGCTCGGGCCCGACCATCTCGTTCACGAACGACTGCCGGGCCGGGTTGTCGATCGCGGCGACGGTGCCCAGACCGAACGCGACCAGGTACACGTGCCAGACCTGCACCTGGTGGCTGAGCGTCAAGATCGCCAGGATGGTGGCCATCGAGGCCATGCCGACCTGGGTGGCCAGCAGGATGCGGCGCTTGGGGTAGCGGTCGGCGATGGCGCCGCCGGCCAGTCCGAACAGCAGGGTCGGCAGGAACTGCAAGGCGGTGGTGATGCCGACCGCGGTGGCACTGCCGGTGATGCTCAGCACCAGCCAGTCCTGGGCGATGCGCTGCACCCACGAGCCGGTGTTCGAAACCAGCTGGCCGGTGGCGAAGAGGCGGAAGTTGCGGGTCTTCAGGGACGTGAATGTGGATCTTGGTGCTGCGGCGGGGGCGCTCAACGATCATCCCAAACTAGTTCCGTGCGGGTTCTATGTGATCAATCCTGACCGTCCGCCGATCATTCCCCAAACGAATTGATGCTATTAGTGCTATAGCATCTTGTAATGACGTTCGATCCGGAGCAGCTGCGGACGTTCCTGGCGGTGGCCCAGTCGTTGAGCTTCACCCAGGCGGCGCAGACGCTCGGGGTGCGCCAGCCGACGGTCAGCCAGCACATCCGCAAACTCGAACAGGCCGCCGGCCGCGCGCTGTTCATCCGCGACACCCGGTCGGTGACACTGACCGCCGACGGCGAGGCAATGGCCGGCTTCGCCCGCACGATCCTGGCCGCGCACGAGCAGGCGGCCGGCTACTTCTCCGGGTCGGGGCTGCGCGGGCGGCTGCGGTTCGGCGTCTCGGACGATCTGGCGCTGACGCCGTTGCCCCGCATCCTGCGCGACTTCCGTCAGCTCTACCCGCGCATCGACCTGGAGCTGACCGTCGCGCAGAGCGGTGCCCTGCACAAGCGCCTGGAGTCACGGCACCTGGACATCGCCTTCGTCAAGCACGACGTCGGCGACGGGCGGGGCCGGCTCGTGCGCCGCGATCGGCTGGTGTGGTCGGCCGTGCAGGGCGCGCGCATCGACCCGGACAAGCCGATGCCGCTCGTCGTCTACCAGGCGCCGAGCCTGTCCCGGACCCGGGCCGTCGCCGCCCTGGACGCCGCCGGGCGCGCGTACCGGATCACGTGCACGGTGCGGGGCGTCAACGGCATGCTGGCCGCCGCCCGGGCCGGACTGGGCGTGGCCAGCTTCGCCCGCAGCCTGATGCCCGACGATCTCGTCGAGTTGCCGGCCAGCGCCGACCTGCCCGAACTCGGCGAGGTCGACTTCGTGCTGATGACCAATCCGCGCGCGGCCACCGAGCCGGTCGAGGCGCTGACCACGGCCATCCTCAGCAGCAAGGCGGTGAAGCCGGACAGCCGGGGTTGATCACTCGATCGAGCAACCCTCGGCCGTCTCAGGCGGCCCAGAGTTGCGCGATCGGGTCGGACGCGTGATCGCG
>DASXYL010000039.1:0-58908 GCA_036502575.1 Jatrophihabitantaceae bacterium
AACCTCACCAAGGCGGGGCCGATCAACCGGCAGAGCGTCGGCGTCCTCGAGTTGCTGCACAGCACCCGGACCGCCGTCCACCTCGTCACGCTGCTCGAGGAGATGCCGGTGCAGGAGACGGTGGACGCCGCGGCCGAGCTCACCGCCGGCGGCTTCCACCTCGGCGCCGTCGTCGTGAATCGCGCCCGTCCGACGCTGGTCACGGACGGGCAGGTCGGCCCGAAGGGGGCGGTCGATCTCGCTGAGCTGGCGCACGGGCTGGCCGCCGCCGGGCTCGACGCGGCGCTCGCGAAGCCGCTGGCCGGCCAGCTCGTCGAGTACGCCGACCGGCAGACCGTCCAGGCCGAGAACCGGGCCCGGCTCGTATCGGTCGACGCACCCCGCATCGAGCTGCCCGACCTCACGCCACCGGTCGACCTCGGCGAGCTGAACGAACTCGCGTCGTACTTCCAGGCGGAGCCGTCATGAGCGCGCGACGCAAACCCCCCGTGCTCGACATCGACGCGCTGCTCGACGATCCGGAAACGCGCATCGTCGTCACCTGCGGCAGCGGCGGGGTCGGCAAGACCACCACGGCAGCGGCGCTGGGTCTGCGCGCCGCCGAGGCCGGACGGCGCACCGTCGTCCTCACGATCGACCCGGCCCGGCGGCTGGCCCAGTCGATGGGACTCACCGAGCTCGACAACACCCCGCGTCGCGTGAAGGGCGTCGACGGCGAGCTCTTCGCGATGATGCTGGACATGAAGCGGACGTTCGACGACGTCGTGTCCGCGCACTCGACGCCCGAACGCGCCGAGCAGATCTTCGCGAATCCCTTCTACCAAGCCCTGTCCTCGTCGTTCGCCGGCACGCAGGAATACATGGCGATGGAGAAGCTCTCGCAGCTCGCCGAGAGCGGCGAGTGGGAGCTGATCGTCGTCGACACGCCCCCGTCCCGGTCGGCGTTGGACTTCCTGGACGCCCCGCAGCGGCTCGGGCGGTTCCTGGACGGCCGCATGATCCGCATGTTGGTCGCTCCGGCGCGGGCCGGCGGCCGGGCGTCGATCAAGATCGTCACGCTCGGACTGACCGTGTTCAGCAAGGTGCTGTCTCGCATCCTCGGCGGCGACCTGCTGCAGGACGTCTCGTCCTTCGTCGCCGCGCTGGAGACGATGTTCGGCGGGTTCCGGCAGCGGGCCGAGCAGACCTACCAGCTGCTCAAGGCGCCCGGCACGGCGTTCGTCGTCGTCGCGGCCCCCGAACCGGATGCGCTGCGCGAGGCGTCCTACTTCGTCGAGCGCCTGGGCCGTGACGACATGCCACTCGCCGGGCTGGTCGTGAACCGCACGCACCACGCCGTCCCGGGCCTGACCGCCCGTCGCGCCGAGGCCGCCGCCGACGCCCTGGCCGAGAAGGCCGACCCGCAGCTGGCGCTCGCCGAGGCGGCGTTGCGGGTGCACGTCGAGACCGCGCTGACCGCCGAGCAGGACGCCCGGATGGCCCGCCGGTTCGCGGCCGCGCATCCCGACGTGGCCACGGTGCCGGTCGCGGCGCTACCGGTCGACGTGCACGACCTGGACGGCCTGCGCAGCATCAGCGCCCTGCTCGCCAACGAGTGATCGACGGGTGACGGGCTAACACCGCGAATATGTCCCCGCGGGTACCTCCCGTACCCTGGTGCCCCGTGGCACGTTCGAACACCGCCGAGACCCTACTCAAACTTGTGGGCGTCATCGCCGCCTGCGCGGTTCTGACGGCGGGCGTGCTGCTGCCCTATGTCGGCGGGCTCGGCCTGGTAGCCGGGCGGCAGGCCGACAAGTTCCTGAACACCAAGTGCAACCTGATCGAGACGCCTCCGCCGCAGAAGACGACGCTCTACGCCAAGGACGGCACCACCCAGCTGGCCACGCTGTACCAGTACGACCGCGAGCTGGTGAAGAGCCTCAACGACGTGCCCAAGTACCTGCAGCAGGCACTGATCGCCACCGAGGATCGGCGCTTCTACAGCCACCACGGCGTCGACATGCGCGGGCTGCTCCGCTCGGCGGTGAGCTCGTCCGGCGGTGACACGCAGGGTGGCTCGACGCTGACGATGCAGTACGTCAAGCAGGTGCGCTACTACCAGGCCGATACCGACGCGCAGCGTCAGTCGGCGATCACCCAGACGCTCAGCCGCAAGATGGAGGACGCCCAGTGCGCCCTCGACATCGAGAAGAAGGACTCCAAGTCCGACATCCTGCTGAAGTACCTGAACATCGCGTTCTTCGGCGAGAACTCCTACGGCATCGGCACGGCGGCCCGGAACTTCTTCGGCGTGGACGTCAGCAAGCTCACGCTGCCGCAGGCGGCCCTGCTCGTCGGCGTGGTCAAGGCGCCCAGCGAGTTCGACCCGTTCGTGCCGGCCAATCACAACGCGGCGATCGACCGCCGCAATCAGGTGATCCAGAACCTCGCCGACGTCCACGACATCAGCCAGGCTGACGCGGACAAGTACAAGCAGGCTCCGCTCTCCCTCGCGACCACCACGCAGGCAACGCAGAAGCAAGGCTGCGCCGGCGCCAACACCGCGATCAAGAACGCGGGGTTCTTCTGCGACTACGTCACCCAGTGGCTGCAGGACACCGGCATGACCGAGAAGTCGATCACCACGAGTGGGATGCGGATCGTCACCACGCTCGACCCCAACCTGCAGAACACCGTCCAGACGTCGTTGTCGGCCCAGCTCCCGGCGAAGTCGAAAACGACCGCGGTCATGCCGATCGTCGACCCGCACACCGGCAACGTGCTGGCGATGGCGACCAGCAAGCAGTACGGGCTGAAGACCGACGGCGGGCACACGACTCTGCCCGTCTTCACCACCGCCAGCGCCGGAGGGGGCTCGACCTACAAGCTCTTCTCGCTGCTCGCCGCCCTGAAGGCGGGCGTGCCCACCAACATGCCGCTGAGCGCCAATGCCGACATGACGTATGACACGTCGCACTGCGGTAGCGACGCCTTCCACGCGAAGAACGACACCGAGGGCCAGAACTTCAGCCGGACGGAGACCCTGGCTACGGCCACCGCGAAGTCGTCCAACACCTACTTCGTCGCGCTCGAGGACAACCTCTTTCAGGACTGTGAGCTGACGCCGTACGTCAACACGGCGCTGAGCCTCGGCATGAACACCCTCAAGGAGAAGGACCCGCACACGAAGAAGGGCACGGTCGCAGCGAACATCATCAGCCAGCAGCAGGCGACGTTCACCCTCGGCCCGGCGGCGACCAGCCCGCTGGAGCTGACCGGCGCCTACGCAGCCGTCGCCAACGACGGGTCGTTCTGTGCGCCGTCCCCGATCATCTCGATCAAGGATTCGAACGGTAAGGATCTGGACGTCAAGCGCTCGCCATGCACGCCGGTAATGACCCCTCAGGTTGCCCGCAATGCGCTGCAAGTCCTCAGTGGCGACACCCGGGCACCGGGTACCTCGGCCCAGCAGTTCCAGGGCCTCTACGGCGCCAATCCGGGCATCAGCGTCGCCGGCAAGACGGGCACGGTCAACGCCACCGACCCGATCCACGGCACGCAGCTGACCACGAACGCCGACCTCTGGTTCGCCGGGGTGACGCCGGACCTGGCGGCGACCACGGCCCTGTTCAACCTGGACAATCCCTCCAAGGCGATCAGCGGCATCCCTGGCATGACCGATGACCAGGCCGGTCACCTCGATGGCGAGTTCGCGGCCCAGGTGTGGGTCAGTGCGATGAGCCAACCGATTCAGGGCAAGCAATGGGCGTGGCCGGATCCGAATCAGATCCCCAACAGCGCCCCGATCCCGTCGGTGGTGGGCCAGCCCTTCGACGCTGCCAAGCAAACGCTGACCGGCGCCGGCTTCAAGGTCGCGAAGTACCAGTACGACTGCGGAAGCAGCACGAACTACGGCAGCGTCGCCTTCCAGAGCGCGACGAACGTGGCCGAGGCCGGATCCACCATCACGCTGTGCGTCAGTGACGGCCAGCCGCAGCCGCTCTACGTACCGCCCAAGAAGACGACGCCGCCCAAGAAGCCGACGAAGCCGCCGGCCAGCGGGACGACGCCCACCGGGGGCCTGCCGGGCGGCCCCGGTCGGGGCCGCATCACGCCGCCGCCGCGGCACTAGTCAGCCCGCTACTGCTCGGGCCAGCCGCGCCGGTCAGCTCGTCAGCTGGCGGCGTACCTCGTCGCTGACCCGCTTGCCGTCGGCGCGTCCGGCCACCTGGGGCTGCACGATCTTCATGACCGCGCCCATGTGCCGAGGAGTCGTCGCGCCCGCCTCGGCGATCGCCTTCGTCACCAGCGACGCGATCTCCTCATCGCCGAGCTGCGAAGGCAGGTAGCGCCCGAGCACCTCGCCCTCGGCCCGCTCCCGCGCGGCGAGCGCATCGCGTCCGGCGGCGTCAAACGCCTCGGCCGCCTCACGGCGCTTCTTGCCCTCACGGGACAGGACGCGCAGCACCTCGTCGTCGGCGAGCTCGCGGGCCTCCTTGCCGGCGACCTCCTCGGTCGTTATCGCGGTCAGCGCCATCCGGAGGGTCGCCGTGGTCAGCTCGTCACGGGCCTTCATGGCGGTATTGAGGTCGTTTCGCAGGCGCGCTTTCAGCTCGGGCACGGTGGTCACCGTACCCTCGACGGCATGCCTCGCCTCGGACGTCTCGCCGCCGCCACCTTCGGTCTGGGCACGGCGACGCTGGCCTACGGAGGCCTGATCGAGCGCAACGCATTCACCGTGCGCCGCTTCGACGTGCCGGTGCTCGCGCCCGGCTCGTCGCCGCTGCGGCTGCTGCACGTCTCGGACCTGCACATCACCGCGCCGCAGAAGCGCAAGCAAGCCTGGATCCGGTCGCTGGCCGACCTCGACCCTGATCTCGTGATCAACACCGGCGACACCATCTCCGACCCGCGCGCCATCCCCGCGATCATGGATGCGCTGGCGCCGCTCCTCGAGTTCCCCGGGGCGTTCGTGCCGGGCAACAACGACTACTACGCGCCGAAGCTCAAGAACCCGATTCGCTACTTCGTGCCCGAGCACAACCGCGTGTTCGGGCCCCGGTTGCCGTGGCCTGAGCTGGCGGTAGCGATGTCGTCGGCCGGCTGGCTCGACCTCACGCACGCGCGGGCGACCTTGAAGGCCGGGGACGTCGAGATCGCCGTCGCCGGCACTGACGACCCGCACCTGGGCCGGGCCCGCTACTCGCTGATCGCCGGCGCGGCCGATGCTGATGCCGCCGTGCGGATCGGCGTCACGCACTCCCCGGAACCGTCGCTGCTCGCCTCGTTCGCCGCCGATGGCTACGACCTGGTGCTGGCCGGCCACACCCACGGCGGCCAGATCCGGATCCCGTTCGGCCCGGCCATCGTCACCAACTGCGGCATCGACGTGCACCGCGCCCGCTGGCTGCACCGTTGGGACGATCACATGTGGTTCCACGTCTGCGCCGGCCTCGGCACCAGCCCGTTCGCGCCCGTCCGCATCGCCTGTCGCCCCGAGGCGTCCCTGCTCACCCTGGTGCCCCGAACCGGTTTAGGCGGCGGCAAGTAGCTCGGCTATGCTGGCGCGGTTGCGTTCACCCCGGTGAGCGCACCGGGGTGTGGCGCAGCTTGGTAGCGCGCTTCGTTCGGGACGAAGAGGCCGTGGGTTCGAATCCCGCCACCCCGACCCAGTGTTTCCGGGGGCTGTAGGCCCTCATTCGCTGCTCTCAGGCTCGTCATCGGGCTCGGGAGTCAGCAGAAGTCAGCAAAGACCAAGCGGAACCCGATGGTCCCGATCTTGCGACGGGTGCGTGTAGCGGTCGAGCGTCGTCGACATCTGCTGATGTCCCATCACGGCCGCCATGTCGTTGATCGGGAGGCCGGCCGAGACGAGCCAACGCTCGACAAGAACGTGAAGACGAGAAAGACGCACACGGTGGAGCAGGTCGTGCGTTAGCTCGGAACCGCTGACGGGATGCTTGGTGAGGGCAAGGACATCGCCGTCGTCAGCCCGAGCTGCAGGTCTCCGGGCAGACGTACTATCGGTGACGCATCCGGTTCCGTGGGTGAAGGCCGACAACGCGAAGCGGTTGAAGGACCTGGGGGGACAACGCCACGCTCAAGCGGCTGCTGGCCGATGCCGAGTCGAGAAGGCAGCGCTTAAGAAGATCGCCAAGGGAAACGTCTGAGCCGGAACGCTGGCGGCTCAGTCGACATCGGCCCTAGCCTGACGTGGCTGACCTTATGAAGAACTATCAACACGGGCGATGATCAGTAGATGCCGAAGAAATTTGAGAGTCCCGATACCGGACGCCCTGGCTGCTGAGATTCTGTTCCGCTCCGACCGGACGTGCTGCGTGTGCCGGGTGCGCAGCAAACCGGTTCAGATCCACCATATCGACGAGGATCCCAGCAATAACAATCCACGGAACCTCAGCGTGCTGTGCTTCGACTGCCACAGGGAAACCCAGATCCGCGGCGGATTTGATCGTAAATTGGACGCCGATCAAGTCCGACTTTATCGCGACGATTGGATTCGCGTGGTCGAGGAAATGCGCGCCACCGATTCTACAATTACGCGAGCTGAGCAAGACGCGCTGGATGTGTCGCTAGAACTGGCCACAAGCGTTGCGGAGATCTACGCCGAGAAGGAAGATTGGGTCGGGCTCGCCGTTCATTACGGCAAACATTGAAAATGCCGAGCTACGGGATAAATACATAGAACGCGCTATCGCGACGGAGGACTTAGACCCTCATACACACTTCTTCCTCCGTGCGAACCTGCAGGAGCGTCCTGACCTCGTCCCTCAGGAGATCGTCGACACCGTGCTGCAAGACCGGGCAGACAACCCGTCTCAACTCGCTCGAGCGCTAGCGCAGCTGGGCAGAACCCGCGAAGCGACGTGCGCCTACCTCACTGAAATATTGGCGTCACTACGCGATGACAATCCCTTTTCGGCTGCGTACTACTTGAAGGAGCTTAGCGAATCGGAACTCCCGCAATCGCTATTCATCGACGCCTACAAAGAGGCCGCGGATGGCGGTGATTTGTGGTGGCAGATTCGCGCTTTACAGGAACTTGGATGGGACGACGCGAGGCGAGAACTTCTTATCGGACACGCCGAAGAGATTAGGCAGAGCGAGGATGCGATGCTGCTTCGTGAGCTTGCATGGGCGGAAGGAGATTCTCGCGGATACGTGTGGGCGGCGAAACAGATGGCCGTTCAAAGCGACTGGATGGACCGAGACCTGCGCGCAGAGGCAGAGGAAGAAACCTCGGCTGAGGGACACGCGTCTGACTCGACAGATGCCCGCGTCGCGGATGAGCCTGATCGGGACTTGACTTGAAGTAGCAACACAACTCGATGGTTGGACTGCCGCGGTGCGTCGGCGCGCTGGAGTCGGACCCTCCACGAGCCGTGCCACCCGCGGTGCGCCCACTGACAGAAATCACGAGCACCAGGCTCAGCGCGGCAGCTAGCGTGCCGGTACCCGTCACAACCCTCTACCTCCGGCTTTCCAGCCGTGTGCTCCGACTGATGTAGACAGACCGACCGGCTGCACAGTCTTCCGTATGGCTAGCTGTGCCATTAGCGGGCCTTTTGTCCAGGAGCCGATGAGACCGTGCGTCGCTACGAGACCGCGACAGGCCAGCATGGCCCTGAATCATCATCGGGGCACTGTCCACAGTGGACAACAGACAACCGTCGGATATGAGCGCCCTCTTAATCCGCAGCGCCCGCGTCAGCGGACCAGCTCCAGGCCCTCGTGCTCAGCGAAGTCGGCGAAGTCTTTGACGTTCAGCGTCGCCAACGGGTGACTACGCACCAAGCAGCACGCCGCGATCCACGTGTCGTTCGCCGGGCGTGGCCGTCCGCGAAGCTGAGCATGCGCTTGCAGTTCACCCCAACGCCGAGCAACTCGGGCGCTATACGGCAGGACCACCAAGCCTGCGAGGAACTCATCAAACGTCGACCGCCTACTCGGCCCCCAGTGACGGACCAACGTCCACTTAGTCAGCTCGCCAAGGGTCACAAACGTTATCGCCAACGTCTGCCCGACAAGCTGAGCCCGCAGCAGCGGTGAGAGCCGGCGACGAAGGAGTCCCGACGCGACGTCGGTGTCCAGGACCAGGTAGCTCACGCGATGTCGGACCGACGCGACGCGTAGAGGTCCTCCAGGAACTCCTCGTAGTCATCGTCAGAGTCCCAAAGCTCCGGATGCGCCAACGCGTCGAGCTCCTCCAGTGAGGCGATCGGACGCACGCCCTGACGCCGCGCCAACTCCTCCGTCGACACGTCACCATCGGCCCACTCAGAGCCATGTGCCGGGTTCACCGTCATCGCGATCACCTCCGGGTCCATCGTCCCACCTCCGGACGGGGTGGGGCACTAACTGGGATACAACCGTCGCAGTCGAGGCCGGACCTCCACGGACTGTCAGCGACGAATGCGCCTGCGAACGTGTCGACACCGTGCCTAATCGCGGAGGTCGAGAGTGCTTCGGGACGAAGAGGACGTGGGTTCGAATCCCGCCACCCCGACCAACGTTTCAGGGTCGGCAGGCCCCTCAGCGGTCCGGATCCCCCTGGGTGTCGAGTGAGTGACTACCGTCCTCGAAGATGCGATCCATCGTCTCAGAGCCGGTCGCTGCCCGGAAGTCACGCCGAACGTGCGACGGATCGAGCGGGGTACCGACCTTTGAGGCGACGCGAGGCCATGCTCGCGCCACCGCTCTCCCGCCGCTGCGCGTGATCCAGACGATTCCCAAGCTGACAAACGATCAGGCTCATGCGCGCCGTAGCTCTTCCGCCAGAGCAGGGCTCACAATCATGGCATGAACCGGTCGGCAGTCATGACAGCCGCGATCGTCGGGCTGGCGATCGTCACGGCCTGCACCGGACACCAACGCCAACACGCTCCGACCTCGACAACGCCACAGCCACATACAACCCCCACTACGCAACAACGAGGCTCAGTCCACGGGCACCTAGTCACAGCGGCGGGGCTGCAGACGACACCGCCGCGGCCCGTCCCAGGGACAATTACAATCACAGGACCGGAACGCAGGACGGTCACAGTCGGTGCCGACGGCTACTCCGCGATGCTCGCACCAGGCAGGTATCAGGTCACAGGCGTGAGTCCTGCCTTCCTGCGCGGCCAAAGTATTTGCATCACTCACCCCGACCCACGGATCACAATCACGCCAGGTAGCTCAGTCCAGGCCGACGTGGGCTGCTTCGGAAAGTAAGCCGCGCGGTTGGGAATCGAGGGCGCGTAACCGACTATCGCCGCCGTCACCCCGGACTTCGACAGACTCCGAGACGCTGCGCTTCAGCGCCAGGGGCTTCACGCCGCCGCATCCGACCCGAACGGCGCTGTGCTCGTTCACCCGGAACGTCGCTGCGCTGGTGTTGGACGCCATCCACCTGCGGTGGGCTGTACGGAGTCGCGCGTTCGGTCGCAGCGACGCTGGAGTCGCGATCCGATGGCGGTCCGCCCCAGACGTCGGTGAGACACCGGCCCTTCATCGTTTTGGGCTCGTGCTCGCAGATAATCTGCCTGGCCGCACAACCCGCGCCTCTATGGTGGACCAATGGCGTCGGTCAAGCAGTTCCAAGTCACCTTCGACTGCGCAGAACCCGAGCGCGTCGCTCGTTTCTGGTGCGAGGTGCTGGGGTACGTCGTACCACCGCCGCCGGAGGGGTTTGCCACGTGGGGCGATTTCGATCGCACGCTGCCGCCTGAGGATCAGGGTTCATGGTTCGCATGCATTGATCCCTCAGGTGTGGGCCCGCGACTGTTCTTCCAGCGCGTTCCCGAAAGCAAGGCCGTCAAGAATCGGGTGCATCTTGACGTGCGGGTCGGCAGCGGGCTCGTGGGTGACGAGCGTCTGGCCACGCTTGAGGCCGAGTGCGCACGGCTGGTCGCGCTCGGCGCGGTATGCGTGCGAATACTGCGTGCCGACGGCGTCAACGAGTCGTGCATCGTGATGCAGGACATCGAGGGCAACGAGTTCGATCTCGACTGAGCGCCCGTTGCCCGGCGCCGATCCAGGCCCTGAGCGGAGGGTCTAGGTCGGGTCGCCTGTGTCGCGCCGCCCTCACGCCACCAGCGTGTTCGGATTGGCTACTCCCGCGGACGATCGCGATAAGTGTTTCCGTGCCGGCCACGACTCGATTCATCTGCGCTGTGACAGGCTCGGGACGTGATCGTTCATCTCGTCGACGGGACCTATGAGATCTTCCGGCAGTACTACGCGCCGCGGCCGGGACATCTCGACAGCGACGGTGTTGAGATCGGCGCGACCCGCGGCGTGGTCCAGTCGGTCTTCACGATGCTGCAGGACGGCGCAACCCACGTCGGGGTCGCGACCGACCACGTCATCGAATCCTTCCGCAACGACATGTGGTCGACGTACAAGTCGAGCGCCGGCATGGACCCGCTGCTGTTGGCGCAGTTCGACTGGCTGGAGGACGCGCTGCGGGCACTGGGCGTCACGGTCTGGCCGATGGTGGACGTGGAGGCGGACGACGGCCTGGCCAGTGCAGCCGTAGTCGGCGCGGCCGACCCACGGGTCGAGCAGGTGGTCATCTGCACGCCGGACAAGGATCTCGGGCAATGCGTCGGCGGCAAGATCATTCAGCTGGACCGCCGTCAGGACAAGCTGATCGATGCCGACGGAGTGATCGCGAAGTTCGGCGTTCCGGCCGAGTCGATCCCCGACTGGCTGGCCCTCGTCGGCGACAGTGCGGACGGTTTCCCGGGCGTGCCTGGGTTCGGCGCAAAGTCCGCAGCGACGCTGCTCGCCCGGTACGGGCACCTGGAAGACATCCCGACCAAGGCCGAGGACTGGGACGTCACGGTGCGGGGCGCGGCCAAGCTGGCGGCAACCCTCACCGCCCAACGAGCGGACGCCGACCTGTTCAAACAGTTGGCCACGCTGCGCACGGACGCCTCCGTCGGCGCAGTCGACGACTGGGAGTGGACCGGCCCGACCGAGGACTTCCCCGCCTGGTGCGAGCGATTCGGCTGGCCGCGGCTTGCGCGCGATGCCGCCGCTCTGGCCGCCGACCGCAATCCGTGAGACCAAAAGGGCTATTTCAGATCTAGCCAAGACGCCACGAACCGCGCTAGACCTAGCGAATGCGTACTCGCCCCCTCATTGCCGCGGTCGCCGCAGCCACCCTCGCCCTCACCGGCCTCATCTCGGCCAGCGCCAGCCCGTCCCCCAAGACGCTGGACGTCCAAAGACCCGCCGCCGCGCAGGCCCGCGCCGCCACCGCCGCCGACCCGTGCGGCTACACCGCAGCGGTGCCCGCCGACCGGTTCAAGGGCATCCCCACATTCGACGCCGGCAAGGCGGCCAAGCCGTACACCGCGACGCTCGTCACGACGCAGGGCGCGATCACGTTCCGGGCGCTCACCGACAAGGCACCGTGCACGACCTACTCGTTCCGCTTCCTCGCCGAGCGGCTCTACTACAACCTGACCCATTGCCATCGGCTCGTAACCCAACGGATCTTCGTCCTGCAGTGCGGCGACCCGACCGGAACCGGTAGCGGCGGACCCGGGTACTCCTTCAACGACGAGAACCTGGCCGGCGCCACCTACCCGGCGGGAACCGTGGCCATGGCCAACGCCGGGCCGAACACCAACGGCAGCCAGTTCTTCCTCGTCACCAAGGACACGACACTGCACCCGAACTACACCCCGTTCGCCGTCGTCACCAGCGGCATGAACGTGCTGGCCAAAATCGCCGCCGCCGGCGAGGACGACCAGAACAGCCCGGGCGACGGCTACCCCAACGAGTACGTAGCCATCCTGTACATCTTGATCAGACCGAGCACCTCGTCCTGACCGGGCCAGCTGCCGAGGTAACGGAGATGATCATGGAGTTGTGGTCGAATATCAGCCACAAGTCCATGATCATCAACCGTTTGATTCTGGCCTGGCTCCGGTGAGGTCGTCAGAGCGGCCGGCTTCCAGGCGTGACCACTGGGCAATGGGGCGTCCGTTGATCCGCGTGACGTGGTCGGAGATGCTGACCCCCCACTCTTGTGGCCAGCCCGGAGGCGAGTCCTCCTGCGGTTCCTGGCGTCCGTACACGGTGAGGTCCATGAGCGCGTAGCTGTAGTCCATCACCTCTACGCCGCGGCGGGTCGTCCAATAGGTTTCGAAGACGCGGCCGCCGTCCCGCACGTAGCACACGAGGTGCATCGTGCCGATACGGCGCCCGACGAGGAGCGTGTCGAGGGAGGCCTGGGCCGAGTACCACGGCATCTCCCAGCCCATGAAGTCGTGGTAGCGAATGCTTTCGTCGTAGGGCCACTGGCAGAGGACCGCGTAGGTGATGTCGCGAGAATGAAGGTAGGACAGCTCCGCGACCTGGGTATTGCACCAGGTACAGCCCTCGCACTGCTCGGCCGCGGGGTGGCCGGGGTGCCACATGAAGTAGTAGGCGATGAGCTGTCGGCGTCCGTCGAACGCGTCGAGCAGAGTGAGCGCCCCATTGGGCCCGATCAGCTCGGTGCTGGCGTCTACCTCGACCATGGGTAGGCGCCGTCGGGCCGCGGCGATCGCCTCGCCTTCCCGGGTGTGCGCCTTCTCCCGCACCCGCAGCCGGTCCAGTTCAGCCTGGAAGGTGGCCCGATCGACGGTCGCGGGCAAGCTCGCTACGTTGCCGCCGGCCGCCGGCTCGCCGAAGGCTGGTGATTCGTCCTTCATGACTGCCTCCATTTTGCTTCACCGAGGCCAGTGTTATCGACAACGGCTTCATCCCGGTGCCGCCGTGGATTCGAGTCTGGTCAGCCGGAGCTCGGCGCCTGCCACGGCGAACCCAGCGTCCCGGCGGATCCGCTGCACCATCGGCGAGATCTATTCGGGGCGGACGTCCAGGCCCATGGCCGCCGCGAGGACAGCCGCCTGATCCCAGGTGATGATCGCCCCGTCCATGGGCGTCGACAGCGGATCGATAGCGGTGACGTCCGAGCCGCGCAGGTCGCAGCGGGCGAAGCTCGCCTTGCCCAACCACGCGCCGGACAGGTCGACGTGTCGGATCGTCGCGCCGTCGCAGCGGGCGCCGGTGAGATCGCCCTCGCGCATCCGCACGCCTTCGAAGGACGCCGTGCGCAGGTCGGCGCCGGCCAGCGCGACGAACGACCAGTCGCCGCCACGCACGGTGAACCGGTCGAACGTGCAGCGCTCGAACGTGCTGCCCAGGAACTTGCAGTCGGTGAACGACGCGTCGAAGAAAGAGCAGTTCGAGAAGGCGCAGTTGCTGAATGCCGCGCCGGCGTGCACCGAGACGTTGAACCGCACCCCGCGGAGGGTGCAGTCGATGAATACTGCGCCCGAGGTGGAGGTCGTCTCGGTCATATCGATGTCGCGTAACGCGACCCGCTCCCAGGTCCGGCCGCCGATGTCCTCGCCGTACCAATCCTCGCCGGTGATCGACTCGTCGGTATCGGGCGGCTTACGCATTGCCATACTCCGCGCTGAGCCGCTTCGGGGCGGCGATGCGCCAGGCGTCGACGACCAAGTCGCGCAGCTGCACCGTGTCCAGGGCGGCCATGCGGGCCTGCACCCAGTGGTAACGCACGTCGACCGGATCGGGCGGCAGGAATGTCTCAGGATCGGAGGCCACCAGCGCGTCGCGCTCGTCACGCAGGTAGCCGAAGCCCATCACCGTCTCGTCCCGCGAGAATGCGATGTAGACGTAGCGCCCGACCCGGAACTTCACCCGATCCCGCACCACGACCTCGTACGAGCCGGGCAGCTCGGCCGCGATGCTCCGCACGTCGTCCACCGTCACCATGCCCTCATCCCAGCACGAAAGTCCGACAAGTATTGTGGCCGTTCGTGGTAGGCAAGGCGCGCAAGGTGACGGTGGTCGGCGACCCCGTGCTGGCCAAGGTCAGCGAGCTGGTGACGTCGTTCGACGAGTCACTCTCGCAGTTGATCGACGACATGTTCGTGACGATGGAGATCGCGTCCGGGGTGGGGCTGGCCGCCCCGCAGGTGGACGTCGACCTGGCGGTGTTCGTGTACGACTGCCCGGACGCGGCCGGCGAACGCCACGTCGGCCACCTGGTGAACCCCGAGATCGTCTCGACGTCCGGGCCGATGGACGACGGCGAGGAGGGGTGCCTGTCGGTGCCGGGGCCCTACCACGAGCTGGCCCGCCCGTCGGTGGCCACCGTCCGGGGCGTCGACAAGACGGGCGCGCCGGTCGAGGTGACCGGAACCGGGTTCTTCGCCCGCTGCCTCATCCACGAGAGCGAGCACCTCAAGGGCATCCTCTACATCGACCACCTGCCCCGGAACCGCCGCCGCCGCGTCCTGCGCGAGATGGTCCCCTTCGACTGGAACGTGTCCTAGCCTCAGACCCGCGCCACGTACATCAAGCCAACCCCGGCCGACACCACTGCCGCGCCGCCGAGCAGGGCTCGGTCACGGCGCTGCGTCGAGTGCAGCAGCACGAGTACCGACAGTCCCCAGGCCTCGTACGTCGCGCGCAGGAACTGCACGTCGCTCTTCCAGTTCCGCACCGACAGAGCCAGCAGCGCGGCGATCGCCCACGAGACCACCTCGCCGGTCGAGGCAGTAGTGCGGCGGCGCCACACGAGCCAGCCGGCCCCGACGATCAGCGCCAGCGTGGCGATCCGCTCGACGGTGTAGACCGCGTCGAGCGCGACCGAACCGCCGGCCGAGCCGGGAACCACGATCGAGTACAGCACCCCGACCACAGGGACCGACGTGTTGTTCTGTCCGGTACGGATCGGCGCGCTGCCCCAGACCGAGGCCAGCCAGCCCTGCCAGGCGAACTCGACGCCCACCGGAACCAGCAACCACAGCACCGGCCATCGCCGGCCCCGACCCCGCACGAGTTGCCACGCCGCCGCGGCACCGAACCCGAGCACCACGAGCAGGGACGTCTCACGCGCGAGCGCGGCCACGGTGAGGGTGAGCGCTGCCAGCGGCCACCGGTCACGCCGCACCAGGACGAGCGCCACGAGGATCGCCGCCCACGCCACCGGTTCGGTCAGGTCGCGTCCGAGCGAGATCGGCAGGCAGGCCGGAACGGCCAACACGAGTCCCCAGTACGCGTTGCGGCCGGCGTCGACGGCGATCCTCGTTCCGGCGAACATCGCGACGGCCACGGCCACCGCATTCACCAGGATCAACGCCAGCGCGACCCCGATGCCGGGCAACCAGGCGGCCACGTGCGCGAAGAGCGCCGTCGCGATGCGCTGCTGGCGATAGCCCGGGGCGTCCAGGGTGATGCCGAAGTCGGTTACCCGCTGGGTGAACGGCGCGAGGGCCAGCCGGTAGACGAACTGGCCGTCGTAGCCACCGGAGTACGTCAGCCGCAGCTCACCCGGCGCGCCCGGATGCACGAACTGCGATCCGGCGACGACGAACCCGCCGGGGCCGTGCACCCGCACGAGGCGGACGACGACGAACAGCGCGATCAGGGCCAGCCCGGTACGCCGCGCCTCGCGGACGCTCTGCCCGGCTTCCCCGAGCCACGCGGAGAACCGCTGTCCGACGAGGTATGGCCATCCCGGCAAGGCGCCGTGATCGGCCTGGGGCGTCATGACGCGCGCGACACCAGCTCGGCGATCTGGACGGCGTTCAGCGCGGCGCCCTTGCGGAGGTTGTCGTTGCTGACGAACAGGGCCAGTCCGCGGCCGTCGGGCACGCCCGGGTCCGACCGGATGCGGCCCACATAGGACGGGTCGTTGCCGGCCGCCTGCAGCGGAGTCGGCACGTCCGAGAGCTCGACACCCGGCGCGGCTCGCAGCAGCTCCGCCGCCCGGGCCACGGACAGCGGCCGATCGAACTCGGCGTTGATCGACAGCGAGTGCCCGGTGAACACCGGCACCCGCACGCAGGTGCCGCTCACCAGCAGAGAAGGAATGTCGAGGATCTTGCGCGACTCGTTCCGCAGCTTTTGTTCCTCGTCGGTCTCGAACGAGCCGTCGTCCACGATCGAACCCGCCAGCGCCAGCACGTTGAACGCAATCGGGCGGGCGAACTTCACCGGATCCGGGAACGTCACCGCGTTGCCGTCGTGCGTGAGCCCGGCCGCCTGGTCCGCCACCTTGCGCACCTGCCCGTCGAGCTCGTCCACCCCGGACAGCCCGGCGCCCGACACCGCCTGGTACGTCGACACGACCAGGCGCACCAGCCCGGCCTCGCGGTGCAACGGCGCCAGCACCGGCATGGCCGCCATCGTCGTGCAGTTGGGGTTGGCGATGATGCCCTTGCGGGCGTTTTGGACCTCGCCCGGATTCACCTCCGCGACCACGAGCGGGACGTCCGGGTCCATGCGCCAAGCGGACGAGTTGTCGATCACGGTCGCCCCGGCGGCGGCGAACCGCGGCGCGAGCACCTTCGACGTCGCACCGCCCGCCGAGAACAGGGCGATGTCGAGCCCGGACGGGTCGGCCGTCGCCGCGTCCTCGATCACGATCGTGGAATCGCCCCACGGCAGCGTCGTGCCGGCGGACCGGGACGACGCGAAGTACCGCATCTCGTCCACCGGGAACGCCCGCTCGGCCAGGATGCGACGCATCACGCCGCCGACCTGCCCGGTGGCGCCAACCACGCCGACTCTCATCGACCGGTACCTCCGTACACGACGGCTTCCTCTTCGGTGGAGCCGAGCTCGAAGGCGTCGTGCACCGCCCGCACCGCCGCGTCCAGATCGGTGTCGCGGCATACGACCGAGATGCGAATCTCCGACGTCGAGATCATCTCGACGTTGACCCCGGCATCGGCCAGTGCCGAGAAGAACGTCGCCGAGACACCCGGGTGCGAACGCATGCCCGCACCGATCAGCGACAGCTTGCCGATGTGGTCGTCGTAGAGCAGGTCTTCGAAACTGACGACGTCCTGCACCTTCTTCAACGCCTGCAGCGCGACCGCTCCGTCGGTGGCCGGCAGCGTGAACGAGACGTCCGTGCGGCCCGTTCCGCGGGTCGAGATGTTCTGCACGATCATGTCGATGTTGATCTCGGCGATGGCCAGCTCGCGGAAGATCGCGGCCGCCTCGCCCGGCTTGTCGGGCACCCCGACAACGGTGACCTTCGCTTCGCTGCGGTCGTGCGCGACGCCGCTGATGATGGCCTGTTCCACGGGTAGATCCTCCATCGATCCGGCGACGATGGTGCCGGGTTTGTTCGAGAACGACGAGCGGACATGGATGGGCACGCCGTAGCGCCGCCCGTACTCGACCGACCGCAGGTGCAGGATCCTCGCCCCGCACGCGGCCAGCTCGAGCATCTCCTCGTAGGTGAGCGTGTGGAGGCGGCGGGCGTTGGGCACGATGCGCGGGTCGGCGGTGAACACGCCGTCCACGTCGGTATAGATCTCGCAGACGTCCGCGCCCAGCGATGCGGCCAGCGCGACGGCGGTGGTGTCCGAGCCACCGCGACCGAGCGTGGTGATGTCCTTGGTGTCCGGGCTGACGCCCTGGAAGCCGGCGACGATGGCCACGTTCCCGGCCTTGTACGAGGCCTCGACGCGTCCCGGCGTGATGCCGACGATGCGCGCCTTGCCGTGCACGGATGTGGTCAGCACGCCGGCCTGCGACCCGGTGAACGACTGTGCGGTGTAGCCCAGCGAGTTGATCGCCATCGCCAGCAGGGCCATCGAGATGCGCTCGCCGGCGGTGAGCAGCATGTCGAACTCGCGCCCGGACGGTACCGGCACGACCTTCTCGGCCAGGTCGATCAGCTCGTCGGTGGTGTCGCCCATCGCCGAGACGACGACGACCACGTCGTGGCCCTCGCGGCGGGTGGCCACGATGCGCTCGGCGACGCGCTTGATGCGCTCGGCGTCCGCGACGGACGAGCCACCGTACTTCTGCACCACCAGAGCCACGTGACAACACGATACCGGCGCCGCCTCAGCGCTTTTGGCCGTCCAGGCAGCTACGTGATGCCGGGCGGCCAAACCGGCGAAGGTTTACCTGAGACGTTGGCCCCGGTGCCGGACATGATGCTTGCATGAGGGTCTCTGGTGAATCGCGGCGCGCGCCGTCCGACGCCGAGCAGCGGTTCCGGGAGCTGTTCGAGTCGCACGTCCGCGACCTACTCGGATACGCGCTGCGCAGGGTGGGATCACCAGAGGATGCCTCAGACGTCGTCGCCGACACCATGCTCGTCGCGTGGCGGCGCCTCGGCGACGTGCCCACCGACGGCACCGCCCGGCTGTGGCTCTACGGCGTGGCGCGCCGAGTGCTCGCCAACCACCACCGCAGCGGCCTGCGCCGCGAACGACTCGGCGAACGGCTCCGCCTGGACGTCGACACCTGGCTGGGCGCGATGCCGGCCTCCGTAGTCGAGCCGGCCGACGCTCGGGCCACGGTCGACGCGATGCTCGCCAGCCTGCCGTTGCCGCCCGGTTTGGATCGGCAGCGGCTGTACCAGCAGGAGACGCGGGACCGCTACCAGGTCGGCGCGACCGTCAGCGGCGCGGTCGCCTGCGGGTGGCTCGACCAGTGGGTGGCCGCCGAGCGCTCCGGCGACGCGCAGAAGCTGAAGCAAGCAGCGGACGCTCTCGCGACCAGCCACGGCTGGAAGGTACTGAACGATATGAACGCCGAGGGCGATTACCCAGAGGCGCTCTGGGAGTACGCGAGCCAGGTCGCGAAGGGGCAGGACCCGACCGGTTACCAGCAGGGCCTCGGCTGCTGACGCGTAACATAATCCGGTTTTGGTCATTCGGGCGGCCCTGGGCCGTCCGAATGACCAAAACCGGCCCAGGCTCAGGCGGTGCCAGCGAAGGCGGCGTCCAGGATGTCCAGCCCCTCGCTGAGCAGCGCGTCGTCGATGACCAGCGGCGGCAGGAAGCGCAGCACGTTGCCGTACGTGCCGGCGGTCAGCGTGACGAGTCCCTCGCGATGGCAGGCCGAGGAGACCTCGGCCGTCAACACCGGGTCGGGCGTCTTGCCGCCGGGTTGCACCAGCTCGATCGCGAGCATCGCGCCGCGCCCGCGCACGTCGCCGACCACGTCGTACTTCTCCGCCAACGCCGAGAGGCGCGGCCTCATGATCGACTCGATCCGCCGGGCGGCGCCGGCGAGGTCCTCGGCCTGCATCGTCTCGATCGCGGCCAGCGCCGCCGCGCAGGCGACGGGGTTGCCGCCGTACGTGCCGCCCAGCCCGCCGACGTGGACGGCGTCCATGATCGCCGCGCGTCCGGTCACCCCACCCAGCGGCAACCCGCCGGCGATGCCCTTGGCGGTAACGATCAAATCCGGCTCGACGCCCTCATGCGTGCTCGCGAACCAGTCGCCGGTGCGGCAGAAGCCGGTCTGGACCTCGTCGGCGATGAACAGGATGTCGTTGGCCCGGCACCAGTCCGCGACGCGAGCCACGAACCCGGGCGCCGGCACGACGAAACCGCCCTCGCCCTGGATCGGCTCGAGGATCACCGCCGCGGTATTGGCCTCCCCGATCTGGGTGTGCACCAGGTCGGTGAAGGTGGCGAACGCCTCGTCCGCGCAATTCTCGGTCGGCCAGCGGTACGGGTAGGCCATCGGCGCCCGGTAGATCTCCCCGGCGAACGGCCCGAACCGGTGCTTGTACGGCATGTTCTTCGCGGTCAGCGACATGGTGAGGTTCGTCCGGCCGTGATAGGCGTGGTCGAACGCGACGATGGCGGGCCGGCCCGTGTACGAGCGGGCGATCTTGACCGCGTTCTCGACGGCCTCCGCCCCGGAGTTGAACAGCGCGCTGCGCTTCTCGAACGCCCCTGGCGTCAAGGCGTTCAGCTTCTCGCAGACGGCGACGTACTCCTCGTACGGCGTGATCATGAAGCAGGTGTGCGTGAAGTCGGCCACCTGTTGCTGCACGGCCGTCACCACGCGGGGAGCTGCGTTGCCGACCGACACCACGGCGATGCCCGAGCCGAAGTCGATGAGCTGGTTGCCGTCGGCGTCCACCAGGATGCCGCCGCCGGCACGCTCGATGTAGACGGGCAGCGTGGTGCCGATTCCCGGCGCGACCGCCGCCGTCTTGCGAGCGTGCAACTCGATCGACCGAGGTCCGGGGATAGCGGTTCGCAGCATCCGTTGCTGGGACACGGTCATGACTAACCTCCGGTCTCGATCACCGCGATCGTGTCGCCTTCGGTGACGACGTCACCCTCGGCGACCGCCACCTCGGCGATCACTCCGGAGACCTCGGCGAGTACCGGGATCTCCATCTTCATCGACTCCAGGATCACCAGCGTCGTCGTCGGCTCAACCCCGTCACCGACGCTCACCGCGACCTGCGCGACGTTGCCGACCAGCTCCGCCGCCACCGTGTGCTTCATGCGAGCGAGCCTAAGGCCCGGCTCAGTACTCACAGGTCTTCGCGCAAGCGCTCATCCGAAATTGATGTTGTGCATGACGTGCTTGATCCGGGTGTAGTCCTCCAGCCCGTAGACCGACAGGTCCTTGCCGTAGCCGGAGTGCTTGAACCCGCCGTGCGGCATCTCGGCGACGAGCGGGATGTGGCAGTTCACCCAGACGCAGCCGAAGTCCAGCCGCTTGCTCACCCGCATCGCCCGGCCATGGTCCTTCGTCCAGACCGACGACGCCAGCCCGTACTCGACGGCGTTGGCCCAGCGCACCGCCTCGTCCTCGTCGGTGAACGGCTGCACCGTGATCACCGGGCCGAAGATCTCCTGCTGGGACGCCTCGTCGTCCTGCGTGAGGCCGGCCACCACAGTGGGCTGCCAGAAGTAGCCGCGATCGCCCTCGCGGGCCCCGCCGGCCAGGACGCGAGCGTGGTCGGGCAGCCGGCCGAGCATGCCGCCCACCCGGTCGAGCTGCGACGCGTTGTTGAGCGGCCCGTAGAGCGCATCCGTGTCGGACGGCGGGCCGGTGTGCGTACTGCGGGCCTGCTCGGCGAGCGCATCGGCGAACTCGTCCGCGACCCTCGGGCCGACCAGCACCCGGGTGGCCGCCGTGCAGTCCTGACCGGCGTTGAAGTAGCCGGCGATGGCGATGTTCTCGGCCGCGTCGGCCAGATCGGCGTCGTCGAACACGATCACCGGCGCCTTGCCGCCGAGTTCGAGGTGCACCCGCTTGAGGTCGGACGCGGCCGTCTCGGCCACCTGGATGCCGGCGCGGGTCGAGCCGGTGATCGACACCATCGCCGGCGTCTTGTGCGCGACCAGCGCCCGGCCGGTGTCGCGGTCGCCGCAGACGACGTTCAGCACACCGGACGGCAGGAACTCGGCGGCGATCTCGGCCATCAGCACGGTCGACACCGGCGTGGTGTCGCTCGGCTTGAGGACGACGGTGTTTCCGGCGGCGATCGCCGGGGCGAGCTTCCAGATCGCCATCATCATCGGGTAGTTCCACGGGGTGACCTGTCCGACGACGCCCACCGGCTCGCGCCGCACGTAGGACGTGAAGCCCTTCATGTACTCCCCGGCGCTGCGCCCCTCGAGCAGCCGGGCCGCCCCGGCGAAGAAGCGCACCTGGTCGACCATCGGTGGCACCTCCTCGTCCAGGGTCAGCTGGACGGGCTTGCCGGTGTTCTGCGACTCGGCGGCCACGAGGTCGTCGGCCCGCGCCTCGAGGGCGTCGGCGAACTTGAGCAACGCGGCCTGCCGCTCGCTCGGCGTCGTGTCGCGCCACGTCTCGAACGCAGTGGCGGCCGCGCCGTACGCCCGGTCCACGTCCTCCGCGCCCGATACCGGCGCCGACCCGAACACCTCACCGGTGGACGGATCGATCAGATCGGCCCGCCGGCCAGCTGCGGAATCGACGAGCTTGCCGTCGATGAAGTTCTGGATCACTCGCGAGACCGTCATGTCACGAACGCTACCGGGGCCGTATCGCCGACTCAACGACGGAATTCGTTGCATAGCGAGAACCGCGAACCGGGTCGGGCGCATCGGGCAATACGTAGTGTGACGCTGAGAGCGGGGACCCCGATGCCGACGACGGACACCACCGACGGCGAACTGATCGACATCGACTTCGGTGCGCTGTTCGACCGGCATGCCGTGGCCGTGCATCGCTACCTCGCTCGACGTATCGGCAGCACAGCAGCAGACGACCTTCTCGCGCAAACCTTTCTCGTCGCCTTCGAGCGCCGATCCAACTACGACCGCGCGCGTCCGGACGCCCGGCCGTGGTTGTACGGCATCGCGACGAACCTGCTGCGCAGGCACCACCGCGAGGAGGTCAGGCAGTACCGGGCCTGGGCGCGCAAGGGGACCGACCCCGTCGCCGATGGGCCCGCCGATCGGGTCGTCGATCGGGTCGATGCCGGCGCGTGGTCGGGGCGGTTGGCCGCCGCGCTCGCCCGGCTGAAAGCACCCGATCGCGACGTGCTGCTGCTGTTCGCCTGGGCGGCGTTCTCGTACGAAGAGATCGCCCAGGCGCTGGCCATACCCGTGGGTACGGTCCGCTCCCGCCTGCACCGTGCCCGCGCCGCCGTGCGCGCAGCACTCCCGGACTTCAAGGAGAACGATCATGGATGAATTGACCATGCTCCACCACCTGCGAGACGAGGTGGCCGAGCCGTCCGCCGACGTCCTGGCCAACGCCCGCCGGCAGCTGACCCAACGGCAGCTGGCCCCACCGAAGGCACCGGCCACGCTGCGCCGGCGGCCGGCAATGCGCCGACGCATCGTCATCGCCGCCGCGACGGTCGCCGCCGTGACCGGCGGGCTGGTGGCGCTGAACACCACCGGGACGTCGGAGCGTCGTGCCACGCAGCCGCCCGCGACCCACCCGGCGGTGGTGCCGATCTCGGCGGCCACGCTGCTCGACACGGCGGCCACCCACACCCTGCGCATCGGCGACGTCGCCCTCAAGCCGGGCCAGTACCGCTACGTCCGTACGCACGCATGGTACGGATACGGCGACGGCTTGGGCGTCTTCTACCTCACCGAGCAGCGCCAGCAGGAGTGGATTCCGGCCAACGAGAAGGGCACCTGGTACTGGCGCTACAGCCGTCCGCTCGGCGCGAAGTTCTTCACCGCCGCCGATGAGCGTTACGTCCGCACCCGTAACCCGAGGGAGCTCAAGACCCAGGTGGAGCGCTACACCGGGCGGCTCGGCGTGATCCTGACCGAGCACAACGCGGACGGCAGCACGTCGCCGGCCGGCGACGGCATCGCGCCATCCGACTGGGGAGCGCCCACCAGCGCGTGGCTGTCCGCGCTGTCACGCGACCCCGGCGCGCTGCTCCAGCGCCTCTACGCCGACGCGCCGGCCCCCAAGCCGGGCAGCGCGTTGGACCGATACGACTTCGCGTTCAAGGCGGTCGGTGACGTGCTGCGCAGCGGCCTCGTGCCCGCCGACCTGCGGGCCGCGCTGTACCGGGCCGCGGCCAAGATCCCGGGCATCAAGCTGATCGACTCGGCCGCGAACCTCGACGGTCGTCGCGGCGTCGCGATCGGTCGGGTCCAGGCCGGCGGTGAGCTCCGGCACGACATCGTCTTCGACCCGGCGGCCGGCCAGTTGATCGGCGAGCGAGATGTGGTCGTGAAGCAGTTCGCGCCGCACGTGCCGGTCGGGTCGACCGTGGCCTCGACGGCGTTCAGCGTCGGAATCGCGGACAAGCCCGGCTTCTGAGATCACTGAATCGCGCAACCTCCGGCGGCATCAGCCCGCCGGAGGTTGCGCGATTCAGCAGGTCGGTTAGGCTCGGGATCGTCATGAATCGCGTGCTGCTTCTTCGCGGCCGCGGCGAGGTCTTTAGAGCCCGGAGCCTCTAGCCCGGTCGGCCCCTCGTCGCGGGCCGTTCTGCTGCCGACCGACTCCGTCCGTCAAAGGAAGCAGCAGACATGAACCACCCGAGCCAGCAACGCCCGTCCGGTATGACCTGCCAGCGCTATCGCCCGTTCCCGCCCGTTGAGCTCCCCGAGCGCACGTGGCCCAGCCGCACGATCACGAAAGCGCCCCGCTGGCTCTCGACTGATCTGAGAGACGGCAACCAGGCGCTGATCGATCCGATGAACGCCGCCCGCAAGCACGCCATGTTCGACCTGCTCGTACGCCTGGGCTACAAGGAGATCGAGGTCGGCTTCCCGGCGGCCAGCCAGACCGACTTCGACTTCGTCCGCTCGCTGATCGAGGGCGGCAGGGTGCCGTCCGACGTGCGGATCTCAGTCCTGACCCAGGCCCGCGAGGAGCTGATGGAGCGCACCGTCCAGTCGCTGATCGGCGCCCCGAACGCGACCGTCCACATGTACAACGCGGCGGCGCCAGTGTTCCGCAAGGTCGTATTCGGATTCCCCGGCGACGGCCGCACCGAGTGCAAGGCGGTCGCCGTCGAGGGCATCCAGCACATCATGAAGTTCGCCGACTACCATCTGTCCGACGCTTCGTTCGGGCTCGAGTACTCGCCCGAGATCTTCATGGACACCGAGCTCGACTTCTCGCTGGAGATCTGCGAGGCGGTGATGGACGTCTGGCAGCCCGACGCCGAGCGCGAGATCATCCTCAACCTGCCGTGCACCGTCGAGCGCAGCACTCCCAACGTCTACGCCGACCAGATCGAGTGGATGTCACGGAACCTCTCCCGGCGCGAGTTCATCGCGCTGTCCGTGCACACCCACAACGACCGCGGCACCGCCGTCGCCGACGCCGAGCTGGCCGTGCTGGCCGGCGCCGATCGCGTTGAGGGATGCCTGTTCGGAAACGGCGAGCGCACCGGAAACGTCGACCTGGTGACGCTCGGACTGAATTTGTTCAGCCAGGGTGTAGACCCGCAGATCGACTTCAGCGACATCGACGAGATCCGCCGTACCGTGGAGTACTGCAACCGCATCGGCGTGCCCGAGCGGCATCCGTACGCCGGCGACCTGGTGTACACGAGCTTCTCCGGCAGTCACCAGGACGCGATCAAGAAGGCCTTCGACGCCTTGGAGAAGGACGCCGCCGCCGAGGGCCGGCCGGTCGGCGAGATGCCGTGGCAGGTGCCGTACCTGCCGATCGACCCCAAGGACGTCGGCCGCTCGTACGAGGCCGTGATCCGGGTGAATTCGCAGTCCGGCAAGGGCGGTGTCGCCTACATCATGAAGGCCGACCACCACCTCGACCTGCCGCGCCGGCTGCAGATCGAGTTCAGCCACGTCATCCAGCAGCACACCGATGGTGAGGGTGGCGAGGTCACCGGACCGCAGATGTGGCAGATCTTCTCCGACGAGTACCTGTCGCCCGGCGCATTCGAGCTCGTCCGGTTCACGTCGACGACCGACGACGGCATCGAGCGGGTGGCCGCCACCGTGCGGGTGGACGGCACGCAGCACGAGGTCACCGGCGTCGGCAACGGCCCCATCGCTGCCTTCTGCGCGGCGCTGTCCACTGTGGACGGTGGTAAGGCCGTCCGGGTCCTGGACTACACCGAGCACGCACTCACCGCCGGGCGGGACGCCGAGGCCGCGGCCTATCTCGAGATCGAGGTGGGCGATCAGGTGCTGTGGGGCGTAGGGATCAGCGAGTCGATCGTGCAGGCGTCGCTGCGCGGCGTGATCAGCGCGCTCAATCGCGCCGCCCGCTGAGCCGCACTGCAAACGGTTTTGGTCACCCGGCCGTCCATATGACGGCGGGTGACCAAAACCGGGCTTGGCGATGGGGATCCGGTACGCACACCACGGGATACGGCTCGCTCGGCCGGGCTGATGGCATATTCACCCTCAACCTGGCACGATCGGCGCGCATCCGATGGAGGAAGCCCATATGAGCCAGCCATACGATCCGCCTAGTCCCGGGCAGCAGCCGCCCCCGGCCGCGCCGCCCCCGCCCCAGCCGGACCAGTTCGGCCCGCCGCCGGGCGGCTCCTACCCACCCGCACCTGCCGGCCCGCCGCCCGGTGCCTACCCGCCACCCGGTGCGTACCCGCCGCCCGGCTCCTACCCACCCGCGCCCAGCGGTCCGCCGGCCGGCGCGTACCCACCGCCACCCGGGTACCCGCCCGCCCCCGGATACGGTGCGGCCCCGCCGCCCGGCGCGTACGGCGGCTACGGCGTGCCCGGCCTGCCGCCGCTTCCGCCCGGCGTCGAGCTCGCACCAGCGGGCCGGCGCATCGGCGGCTGGTTCCTCGACATCCTGCTGGCCGTCGTCACCCTGGGCATTGGCTACTTGATCTGGGCGCTGGTCTTCACCTGGCCGAAAGGCCAGACCCCGGCCAAGCAGCTCCTGCACATGCGCATCTACAAGGTGGAGCGGCAACGCGCCGCGACCTGGGGCACGATGTTCCTGCGCCAGTTCGTCGGCGGGATCGTGAACGGCATCTTCTACATCGGTTACATCGTGTCGTTCATCTTCCTGTTCACCGACCAGCAGCGCCGGACGGTGCCCGACCGCATCGCCGGAACGATCGCGCTGAGCGACCCGAACGACGTATTGGCACCGCCCAAGAAGAGCTAGTTCAAGGCGAACGACGACGCCGCGAGGTCGAAGGTGCCGTCGACGAACGACGTCACCTCGGCCTGCTTTCGGTCGACTGCGCCGCCGAACCTTCGTGCGGCGTAGTCGACCGTCCATTTCACGTCACCGGACACCCGTACCCTGCGGTATGTCGGACCGTCGAACGTAACGTCGAGGCCGCGAGCGGGGTCGCCGACCAGGCGCCAGGTCGCGGGTGATCCGACCGCCTCGTAGTCGTAGGCCCGCTGCGGGCAGCCTGACGGTTCGAGCCGGACGCTGGCCTGGCACGAACGCAGCCGGCCGACCGCCGCCGCGATCGCCCGCGCTCGGCCGGCCGCGCGCAGCTCGACGTCGAGGTTCGGGGCGCCCCACCCCACCGTCGGCTCGACGGCGAAATCGTCGGCATCCTTGTCGACCACCGCCAGGTTCGGGTCGGCCGATCCGAATCGCACCGGCCCCGGGAACACGTAGATCACGTCCTGGGTGACCGGCCGTCCCCAGACCGAGAGTCCCGGGACGTCACGGGCATACCGCACGTCGATCGCCACCGTGCCGTCCTGGACGCGCCACCGCCCGTGGGACTTGACCACCGCTATCCGCGTACGTACGTGGCGAGTCCCGAACGAGTACTGCACGTCGACGTCGTCCCGGCTGCCGCTGCCGCCGTTCTCGCTCACCACGATGTCGCGCAACGGCGCCATCCGTTGCTGCGCGGCGAGCACGGCGTTGGTCACGAGCGGGCCGGACGGAGTGGGCGAGGACGCCCCGATCGCGGCCGCGGCGTCGCTCGCGGCCAGCGCGTGCAGGTAGGACCGGACGACGTCGTCGGCCCGACTGGGCGCGCTCACGACTGTGCGGGCCGGCGAGTGTGGCGGGTCGATCCCCCGCACCAGGAACGCCAGCCCGAGCACCACGGCCAGCAGAGCGACAGGGATGGCAACCAGAACCCACGGCGGCGCGTTGCGCGCCACGTTGGGTTCCCGTCGGCGGGTGGTGAGCCGCCATATGTCCGGCACATCGGCGCGCCGCTTGGCCATGTCGCACTCTCCCCGCGGAGCGGTGACATGTTGCGGCGCCGATCATCCGCGCGATCGGGGCGGGTGGCTAGCGCGACACTCAACGTTACGGGGGGAGGTAGTCGTCCCCGTCGCGTTGGGCGGTCAGGTCGTGCCAGACAAGTCCGGCTTCGTCACGATAGGTCGGGGCCGGCGGGACATCGCGACTCTGTTTGCGGGCCCGCCACTTGCGGCCCCCGTCGCCGGCCAGGGCCGCGAATCGGCGGGCGCGCAGCGTCCCGACAACGGCCAGCACGACGAGTGCGAGCGCGCCCAGCAGACCGACGACTAACGCCGTCCACACCCGCGGCGACCACACACTCGGTGCCGGTCCGATCGCGAAATGTCCCGGCGGCGCCGGCCGGATGACCGCCGGTTTCGGTTTCGGCAGCGCCCGCGCCTTCGCCGAGTTCGTCTCGAGGAACGGGGCGAGGGCGTCGTACACCGGATTGGGCGCATCGGCCGGAACCTGCGCGGTGATCGCGCGATTGGCGTTGACGGCGCCGTAGCCGTAGGCGGGGTCCTGCTTGCCCGTCCGGTGATCGAGCGTTGCCAGCATCCGCGCGACGATCTGTCGGCCGGTCAGCGTCGGGTATTTGGACCAGATGAGCGCGAGGACGGCCGAGGTGATCGCGGTGGACTGGCTGGTGCCGTCGCCGGCGAAGGCCCCCCCGGCCACCCGACCGAGCGAGGGCACGTTGACCCCTGGCGCGGTGACCGTGAGGTAGCGGTGCCGGGACGAGAACGGCGCGACCTTGCCCTGCGCGTCCACGGCGCCCACCGAGACGACGCCGAGGCACACGCCCGGCTCCTCGACGGGGCTGCCCTTCTGCCCCGAGTTGCCGGCCGACGCCACGACGATCGCGCCCTTGCTGATCGCGTAGGTGATCGCTGACTGCTCGTCGGCCGGGCAGGGCACCTTGTCGTGCGCCAGGTCACGCGTGCCGCCCAGCGACATGGAGAGGATCTTGCCGCCGTGGTCGGCCGCCCAGCGGATGGCGACAGCCAGGTGATCGTCGCCGGACGTCGGAGCGTCGCTCGTGCCCCGCAGCGGCACCGCAACCGGCAGCAGCCGGGCGCCCGGCGCCAGCCCGGTGATGCCCAGCAGCCCCGGATGGGCAACCATGATCGACGCCATCGCCGTTCCGTGGCCGAACGGGTCGACGGCGTGGTCGATGCGCCCGTCCCCGCCGCCGGCGCCGAAGTCCCAGCCGGGCAGGACGCTGCCGGACAGCTCCGGCAAGCTCGCGTTGACGCCGGTGTCGATCTCGGCGATGGTCACGCCCTGACCCCGGGCCCCACCGTCCCAGAGGCTTTGCACCTGCCAGTCGTCGAACCAGTACTCGGGCGCATCGGGCGGCCCCGGGGCCGCGAGCGCCGGCTCGGCCGAGCCGACCAAGCCGACCAAGCCGGCTCCGCCGATCAGGACCGCGGCGAGCACCGCCGCCACCCGCCTCACGACGTCGACTCCCACACGAGCTTGCCGGGATTCGTCGCGTAGCAGCGTGCGTTGATCATCAGCTCAACGGTGTCCGTCTTCGTGACCGGCAGGTTATTGAAGTCGAGCCGCTGATAGGTGCCCTTGACGTCGACCACTCCGGTGACGGCTAGCAGGCCGTTGGCGTCGGGCTGGATGCTGATCGACAGCTGGTTGGCGAGATCGCCGGTGACCGTGCCACGCACCGAGCCCGGAACGACCCGCGGGTCGACCGGCACCGGGCACGGGCCGGCCGCATCGCCGGTAAGACAGCTGCGCACCGCCGCGCCGACCGCATTGCCGATCACTTCCTTACCGGTCGAGCTGACCTTGGGCGCGACGATGCTCGGGACGGCGCCGTTGAGGTGCACCACCAGCTTGTCGACGGCGAGGTTGGGAGTGTCCAGGCTGACCGGCAGGGCGCCGGGAAAGAACAGCACGCTGCTTGTCGGCACCGGCGCACCGGCAATGTTCATCCGGGCGCCGGCGGCCTGCGCATCGAGCCGGACCGGCACCGCGGTTCTGGTCAGCCGCCAACCTCGTCCGTGCCGCACCGTGCTCACCGCATCGGTGACGGTGGTCGGCGTTCCGGTCGAGTAGTTCAGCTGGTACTGCAGCGTGACCCGGGCGGTACGGCCGGTCCGGGTCACCGAGAGCACTCGGACGTCGCTGATCTTGGCGACCTTGAGGCCAGCCTGCAGCACATCGCGGGTCAGATAAGTGCGGACGCCGGGCGGCACGTCCCCGAGACCGAGCGCGGCCGGGGCGTCACCGCGTCCGAGCGCGTGGAAGTACGCCACAGCGGTGGTCTCCGGCGCGGACTCGCTCACCCACGCGGTGACGGTGATGAGCGCGCCGCCGACCACGGCGGCCAGGGCCGCTAGTACGCCGGCCCAGAACAGGCCGCGCCGGCGCGACGGCAGCGACCGGTGCCGAGCCGGTGCCGTGCCCGCCTCGGGTCCGACGCTCGACGGCCGCACCGCCGGCGAGTCGGTCGAGGTGGTCATTCGACCCGCCGGCGGCCGGAGAAGGCCCGTCCCAGCGTCACCTCGTCGGCGTATTCGAGATCGCCGCCGACCGGCAGGCCGCTGGCCAGGCGGCTCACCATGATTCCCATCGGGGTCACCAGCCGGGCGAGGTAGGTGGCGGTCGCCTCGCCCTCGAGGTTCGGGTCGGTAGCGAGGATCAATTCCTTCACCGTGTCGTCGGCCAGCCGGGTGAGGAGCTCCCGCACGCGCAGATCGTCCGGACCGACGCCGTCGATCGGGCTGATGGCGCCGCCGAGCACGTGGTAGCGCCCGCGGAACTCGCGGGTGCGCTCGACTGCGACGACATCCTTCGGCTCCTCGACGACGCAGATCACGCTCGGATCGCGCCGGGCGTCACGGCAGATGCGGCACTCGTCCGCCTCTGCGACGTTGCCACAGATACGGCAGAACCGCACCTCGTCCTTAACCCGGGTGAGGGTGCGGGCCAGTCGCTCGACGTCGGCCGGCTCGGCGGACAGCAGGTGGAACGCGATGCGTTGGGCGCTCTTCGGACCGACGCCGGGCAGCCGGCCGAGTTCGTCGATCAGGTCCTGGATGGCGCCCTCGTACATGATCGCTACAGGCCCGGTAGGCCGAGCCCGCCCAGTCCGCCGGCCATCCCGCCGAGGCCTCCGGTGACCGGGCCCATCTTCTCGGCGGCCAGCTCGCCGACTGCCCGGTTGGCGTCGCGTACGGCGGCGACAACCAGATCCTGCAGCGTCTCGACGTCGTCCGGATCGACGGCCTTGGGGTCGATCTCGATCGCCTTCAGCTCACCCGAACCAGACACGGTCGCCTTGACCAGGCCGCCGCCGGCGGTGCCGGTGACCTCGGCCTCGGCCAGCTCGGCCTGCGCATCGGCAAGCTGCTGCTGCATCTTTTGCGCCTGCTTCATCAGCTGCTGCATATTCGGCTGCCCGCCGAAGCCACCGCCACGCGAAGTCACGTCGGTTTCCTTTCGTCGAGGTCAGCGTAGTCGTGACCGCCGAGGGTTGCGGCGCGGCAGCGGTTGCGGGACGTGGCACAGTGGGCGCCGTGCGTTCAGTGTTCGGCCTGCTCGCGGTCGTATTCCTAGCGACGGCCTGTACCTCGTCGCACGCCACCACCTCGTCCAGCGTGGTGGTGAGCAGCCCGGTCGGCGCTTCCTCGCCCGGTTCGCAGGTGCCGTCGGTCCGCACGTCGCCGCCGCCCGCGCGGCCGCCGTCGCCCACGCGGTCGTCCACGCCCACGCGGTCGTCCACGCCGTCGACGTCGCACGCGGCCGCGCCCGGGCCGCTCGTGCTGCTCAACCCGGGGCACAACGGCCAGGACGCCGCCCATCCGGAGATCATCAACAAGCCGATCAACGCCGGCTACGGTCGCACCAAGGCGTGCGAGACCACCGGCACGTCGACCGACAGTGGCTACCCCGAACACGCTTTCAACTGGGACGTCACATTGCGGGTGCGCACCATCCTGCAAGCACACGGGGTTCGGGTGCTCATGACGCGGCCGAACGACGACGGCGTCGGCCCGTGCGCGAACACCCGCGCCTTCCTGGGCAACCGACCCGACGTCGCCGCCCAGATCTCCATCCACGCCGACGGCGCGGCATCCTCCGGTCACGGGTTCCACGTCTGCGAGGACAGCCACCAACCCGGCGGCGCCGCGGTCGCCACCCAGTCGCATCAGCTCACCGTCGCCCTGCACGACGCGCTGCTGTCCGGTACCGGCATGACCGTGTCCAGCTACCTCGGCCAGGACGGCTACTTCCCGCGCGACGATCTCAGCGGGCTGAACCTGGCGACGCGGCCGGCGACGTTCCTCGAGATCGGCAACATGCGCAATGCGGGGGATGCCGCCATTCAGACCTCGACGTCAGGACGGCAGCGCATCGCGACCGCCGTGGCGGCGGGGATCCTGCACTATCTCGGCCGCTAGTCGCGGTGGTCGCCGCTAGTCGTCGGCTAGCGGGCGGGCGCCGAGGGTCGACTGCAACAGGCGGAGCGCCTCGGCTTCGGGATCGACGCGCTGGGCTTCCGGCGAATCGTCCGGCTCGCTCTCCTCGCGCGGATCGGGCTCGGCGGCCGGCGGCGGCTGCGGTGTCGCCGGTGCCGACGGGGTAGCGGGAACCGGGATGGTGCCGCCGGCGACCTCGACGTCGACCCGCCAGTTGCCGCCGACGATCGAGGTGAGCGCCGTCCGCAACAGCTCGGTGTTGCCGTCCTCGCCGATCATCTTGGCCAACGTCGCGTTGGGGGCGCCGAGGACCAGTCGGTCACCGTCGACGGAGGACACCTGCGCGTTGTCGAGCAGCGCCCGGGTACGGCGGCTGGACTGCTTGACGATGTCCAGGACGTCGGGCCAGAGGCGACGCAGCGCCGCCGCGTCGATCTCGCCGGTGGGCGCTGCCGGTTCGGGCCGGAGCTCGGGTTCCGCCGTTGGTGCCGGCTGTTCCGAAGCGGCTGCCGCGGGCTCGGGCGCTACCTCGGCTGTGGGCTCGGGTGTCAGCGCCGGGGCGGGCGGCGGTGTCGGCTCGGGCTCGCTTGGTGCTGCCTTGGCGGGCGCCGTCTTCGTGGGCGCCGTCTTCGTGGGCGCCGTCTTCGTGGGCACCGGTTCGGGGGGCGCTGCCTTGGCCGGCGCGGCGGCAGCCGGCTTGGTTGGAGCCGGCTTGGTTGGAGCCAGCTTGGTTGGAGCCGGTTCGGTTGGAGCCGGCTCGGGAGCCCCGGCGATGGCGGCATTGCGTCGCTCCAGCCGCTCGATCCGCTGCAGCAGCGCGGCCGAGTCGGCGGCGGCGTCGGGCAGCAGCATCCGGGCGCAGAGCAGTTCGAGGACGAGTCGGGGCGAGGTCGTCCCGCGCATCTCGATCAGCGCGGTGTGCACGATCTCGGCGTTGCGGGCGAGCGTGGCCGCACCGAGGCGCGCCGACTGGTCGGCCATCCGGGCCAGCTCGTCCTGCGAGCCGTCGATCAGCCCGCGGGTAGCGGCGTCGGGTACCGCGTCGACGACGATCAGGTCGCGGAACCGATCGAGCAGGTCGGCCGCGAACCGTCTCGGATCATGGCCGGCCTCGACCACGCCGTCCACGGTCGCGTAGACGCTCGCGGCGTCGGCCGCCGCCAGCGCGTCGATCATGTCGTCGAGCAGGGTGACGTCGGTGACGCCGAGCAGCCCGACGGCGTCGGCGTACGTCACGCCGCCGTCGCCCGCGCCGGCCAGCAACTGATCGAGCACGGACAGGCTGTCGCGCGCCGAGCCCCCACCCGCGCGGACGACGAGCGGCAGCACCGCGGGCTCGACCGTGACGCCCTCGTCCGTGCAGATGCGTTCGAGGTGCTGGCGCATCACGCCCGGCGGGATGAGCCGAAACGGGTAGTGGTGGGTGCGCGAGCGGATGGTCTGCAGCACCTTGTCCGGCTCGGTGGTGGCGAAGATGAACACCAGGAACTCGGGTGGTTCCTCGACGAGCTTGAGCAACGCGTTGAAGCCCTGCGTCGAGACCATGTGCGCCTCGTCGACGATGTACACCTTGTAGCGGTCGCGGACGGGGGCGTAGAACGCCCGCTCTCGCAGTTCACGGGCATCGTCCACGCCGCCGTGGCTGGCCGCGTCGATCTCGATGACGTCGATGGAGCCCGTGCCGTTCGGAGCGAGCTCCAGGCACGAGTCGCACACCCCGCACGGCGTCGGAGTCGGCCCCTTCTCACAGTTCAGCGACCGAGCCAGAATGCGAGCGCTGGACGTCTTGCCACAGCCGCGCGGCCCGCTGAACAGGTACGCATGATTGATCCGCCCCGCGGCCAACGCCTGGCTCAACGGCCGGGTCACGTGTTCCTGGCCGATCACCTCGGCGAACGTCGCCGAACGGTACTTGCGATACAGCGCCAGGTTGCCCGCCACGCGACGACAGTAGAACACTCCTCCGACGTCCCTACTGGCGCGGCCCACCGCCGCCGTCCACCCCCTCCCCCCGGCGCAGCCCACCGTCCCACCCCGCGGCCTCTTCCCATGATCAACAGCCCGTGAGCTTGCGAATTCGCTTGCTGAAGGGCTGTTGATCACCGAGACGGCGCGCGGCGTCGCGGCTCATCCACACGCGCCACCGTTATCCACAGATCCGCGAAGCCGGTAGCGAGCATCACTGGGCGCGCGACACCGTCAGGGCATGGACCTGGCACGCCTGGACGAGCTCGTACCTCTCACCGATCCCGCCGAGCTGCCGCGCGTCCTCAGCCGCGATCACGCGACTCATATCGGCATTTCGCCGCATGTCATCCAACGTCTGCTGTCGGCCGGCCGCTGGAAACGCGTTCTCCCGCGCACCTATCTCACGGTTGAGACGCTCACCTGGGCCGACCGACTCGCCGCTGCATCAGCTTTCGCTGGGGCACGTGCGGTGCTGTCCGGCGCGGCCGTGCTTCATGACGGTGGCCTGCGCAGCGTCCGCCGACCCGGCCGCGTCCTCGTACTCGTTCCGCCCGAGCGGCGACTTCGGTCGACGGCCTGGGTGCAGATCCGACCCACCTCCCGCCTTCCCGACGCTTCTCTCGGCCCGGGCCCGCCCCGAGCACCCGTCGCGCGAGCGGTAGCCGACCACGCGCTGACCCTTCCCCGCATTGACGACGTGCGCGCCGTAGTGGCCGAGGCGGTACGCCGGCGACTGTCCACTGTGGACGAGATCGCGGCCGAGCTCGACGCCGGGCCACGCAATGGCAGTGCGCTGCTCGCCAGGCGGTCGACGAGGTCGGCGCTGGCGCCTGGTCGGCGCCCGAAGCTCCGAGCCGCACGGCTGCTACGGCGGGCTGCTGTGCCGCCGTTCGAGCAGAACGCGCGCATCGACTTGCCCGACGGCGGCTATTACGTGGCCGACTTCCTGTGGCGCGAACTGCGGGCAATCCTCGAGATCGACAGCGTCGAGCACCATGTCGACCTGGCCGACTGGGAGGCGACGATGAATCGCCATCTCGTCCTCGAGACGCTCGGGTTCAGCGTCACGCATCGGCCGCCGACGGCGATTCGCGATCGCCCCGCCGCTTCGTCCGCGACATCTCCGCCTGGCTAACCACCCGAGCCGCCCTATGCCGCTGATCCGGCCAGCTCACGGGGTACGGCCAGCTCACGTGGTGCGGTCATCTCACGTACTGGCACCGGATCGCACGGGGACGACGCCGCACCCCCCAGCGGCGCACCGCCCAGCCACTCGGGCAGCCGCCGGGTCTCGGGCGATGGCTCGCACCGCCCGTCCACCGCCGAGTACGCCCACGACGGTCCACGCGACACGAGTTGCCACAGCGCGTCGAGCAGGCGGTCGACGTCGTCCAGCGAGCTACCGACTCCAAGGCTCGCGCGCACCGCCCCGGCCGGAACGCCGAGCCGGGCCAGCAGCGGATGCGCGCAGAACCTTCCATCGCGCACCCCGATGCCGTGCTCGGCCGAGAGGTAAGCGGCCACCGCGGCGCAGTCATAGCGGGCGACGCTGAAGCTCACGATGCCCACGGCGTCGGCGTCGGGCCAGATGCGGTGCAGGGTGATGTCCGGGATCTGATCGAGTCCGTCGACGAGCAATGCCAACAGCGCTCGCTCGTGGCTCTCGATCGCGTCGGCCGGCAATGCCGCGAAGGTCCGGCACGCCGCCGCGAGCGCCGCGACGCCGAGCACGTTAGGCGTGCCGCCCTCGTGCCGCGCCGGGGCGTCGGCCCAGCGGACATCGTCCAGTTCGACGGAGCGCACCGCGCCGCCACCGGCGAGATACGGCGGGGCTGCCTCGAGCCAGTCGCGCCGCCCGACGAGCGCGCCCGCGCCGAACGGGGCGTACAGCTTGTGCCCGGAGAACGCGATGTAGTCGATGCCCAGGGCGGCGATGTCGACGCGGCGATGCGGCACGAACTGCGCTGCGTCGACCGCGAGCCGCGCGCCATGCCGGTGCGCGACCTCGGCGAGCGACGCCAGCGGGGTCAATTCGCCCGTGACGTTGGACGCCCCCGTGACGGCGACCAGTGCCACCGGGCGAGACGCCAGCTCGGCGTCGACCCGGGCCACTGTCGCCGCCGCAGTGGCCGCCGCCTCGACGACGCGATGCGCACCGCGCTGCCACGGGAGCAGGTTGGCGTGGTGCTCGACGTCCAGGAACAACACTTCGCCCGGCACCGCGCTGGCCAGCAGATTCAGCGCGTCGGTCGTGTTGCGGGTGAACACCACGACGTCGTCCGGGCGGGCGCCGACGAACCGGGCGACGTCCGTGCGGGCCGCCTCGTAGGCGGCAGTACAGACCTGCGAGGCGTACCCGGCCCCACGATGCACGCTCGCGTAGGACGGCAGCAGCTGCTGCACGTGGGCGGTGACGGACTCGAGCGCCGGCGCGCTGGCCGCGTAGTCGAGGTTGACGTAGCGGGTTGATCCGCCTTGGACGAGCGGCACCCGCAGGTCGGCGCCGGTGACGGGAAGCAGGGGGGTGGTCGACACGGTTCATCCTTCGTGCTCGGGACCCGAGCACGGGTCCGCGCTTGCCGGCACCGATCGGTACCAGCCGTGTCATCACCCGGGGCACCCCACCGCGGAGGAGGGTTGCCGGCCAGCAAGCCGGGGCTTGACGCTGACGCTCGTGACAGCAAGCAGCCTAACAGAGGGGTCACGTCAGAAAGATCGAGTGGCCGCCTCGGCAGACCTGCTCGACCTGGGGAGCGCGATACCCCGCCCGAGGTCGAACAACCTGGGTCGAAACGCACAGGGACCCCCCGCGCACCCGCCAGAGCCTGCTTATCCTTGCTGCCTTCCGGCCCTGGGGAGGTTCGCAGGATGGGCGCCGCACGGGGGGTCGGCGCGCCAGTCTACGGCAGCCTCGCCCGGCCTCACGGACAACGCCGCCTCAGCCGCAGCTCCGAAGGCCGGCAGGCCGGCCGCTCGCAGCGCTGGCGCACCGGCCCGTATCGTGTCTCGCGGAGGATTCGCCTAGTGGCCTAGGGCGCACGATTGGAAATCGTGTTGGGGGAAACCCCTCAGGGGTTCAAATCCCCTATCCTCCGCCATCAGATTTCCCTATGACACAAGGGGAATCAGCGTTTGAGCGCCGCCTCCGTGACTCCGTCGGATGGCGGCGCTCGCGTTGCTGGTCTCAGTTTTGGTCTCATTCACGCTCCGAGCCAGCTTGGAAAGCCGTACATCCTGGGAGTGCAAACCAGGCACCCGCGGGTCAGCCTCCGTGCTCTCAAACGGCGGCGAGCAGGCCAACAACACGCGCTACTGGCGACGACGCGCTGCCCGAACCGACCGCCGCGCGAGCCAGGCCGTCTGCCCCGCGCCTGAGCGCCTCCTGCTCTCCTACCCCGGCCCTACGGCCGGGGTAGGAGAGCCAGGGCCGTGTCGGCGATTGCGCGCAGTGACTCGGGGCTGCTTCCGCCTTTGCCCAACGCTTCGATCCCCCGCAGTACGGCCAGTAGAAGTGCGGCAAGCCGGGTGGGGTCCGCGTCCTGTTTGATGTCGCCCGCCCGCTGCGCTCCCGCGATGCAGGACGAGAGCAGTTCCTGGATGGCGGCCAACGTCCGGCCGGCGGTCGCCGCGACAGCCGGATCCTGCCCCGACAGCTCAGCGGTGCCCTTGGCGAGCAGGCAGCCACGCCGACCAACGTCCGAGGCGGTGGCGTTGGCCACGGCCAGTACGTGCGCGCTCAGCCGCTCATAGGCGCCGGCGTCCGGACCCTCGAGCGCTCGACGCACGGCCTCGACCAGGCCGGTGCAGTGGTCGTCGAAGGTACGCAGGAACAGTTGGTGCTTGTCGCCGAAGGCGCCGTAGAGGCTGCCCTTGCCCAGGCCGGTCGCCGCGGCGATGTCGTCCACCCTCGCCGCAGCGTAACCGGTCGACCAGAACTGGTCCCTGGCGATGCGCAGGACCTTTGTTTCATCGAAGCTTCGGGATCGCGCCATTCCCTAACGATAGGCATTCTTGACTGTCTCGTCCAGAATCGAGTACGTTCTGGACGAGACAGTCAAGAAAATCGAAAGGATAGCTGCGATGCGCCCCATGGATGGAAAGACAGCGCTGGTCACCGGTGCCTCCAGCGGTATCGGACGGGCGATCGCCCAGCGCTTCGCCGATGACGGCGCCCGCGTCTACCTCACCGGCCGACGCAAGGACGAACTCGAAGCCGCAGCCGAGGACATCGGCCCCGACGCGGTCGCCGTGCCGGGCGACGTCTCGCAGGCCGACGACCTCGACCGCATCATGGACGTCATCCGCGGCGACGGACGGCAACTGGACGTCGTCGTGGCCAATGCCGGCCTGGGCGACGGGGCCCGCCTCCAGGACGTCACCGAGGAGCAGTTCGACCACGTCTTCGGCGTGAACACCAAGGGCAGCCTGCTGACCGTGCAGAAGTCGCTGCCCCTACTCGCCGAACCCGCGTCGGTGATCCTGCTGGCGTCCTCCACCATCCATCAAGGCACGGACCGGATGGGCGTCTACGCCGCGTCCAAGGCGGCCGTACGCAGTCTGGGCCGGACATGGGCCGCGGAGCTCGCCCCGCGCGGCGTGCGGGTCAACGTCATCACGCCCGGCCCCATCGCCACCCCCGCGATCGAACGCCTGGCCGCCCGGCTCGGCCGGAGCACCGAAGACTTCCACAAAGTGATGGCCTCGCCACTACCGCTGCAGCGCATGGGCCGCCCCGAGGAGGTCGCCGCACTGGCCGCTTTCCTCGCCGGGCCGGAGAGTTCGTTCATCACCGGGGCCGAGCACTTCGTCGACGGCGGACAGGTCCAGGTCTGACCACCGGGTGGAGGTGGCTCCCGCCCCTGACGAGCGCCTTGCGGTCGACGCACACCTCACAGAACATTCGAATGCGAGAGGCTGAACACAATGAACACACAACGGGCTCTGGTCCTCGGCGGCGGAGGAGTCCTGGGCACCGCCTGGATGGCCGGGCTGGCCAGCGGGCTGCGTCACGAAGGAGTGGACCTGGCCGAGGCCGACGTGATCGTCGGTACCTCCGCGGGCTCGATCGTCGGCACGATGCTTGCCACCGGCCAAGATCTTGATCTGCTCGGCCCCCCTGCGCCGGCTCCCGATCAACCCGACTCCGCACCCAAGCCGGATCCCAGCCAGCTGGCCGAGGTGTTCGCCGTACTCCGCGACAACAGCCTGGAACCGGCGGATGCCCGGCGCCGGGTCGGCCGGCTCGCGCTCGCTGCCGAGACCATCACCGAGCAGGCGCACATCGCCGGGATAAGCACGCTGATCACCGCCCGCGAATGGCCAGATCGCGACCTGCTCATCACCGCGGTCGACATCGAGACCGGCGAACTGAAGGTCTGGGACCGCGCCAGCGGCGCACCACTGCCAACCGCCATAGCGTCCAGCTGCGCCCTGCCGGGCGTCGCCCCGCCGATCACCATCAACGGGCGGCAGTACATGGACGGCGGCATCGGGTCCGGAACCAACGCCGACGTCGCCACCGGCGCCGACGTGCTGGTAGTCGTCGAACCGCTGGCGCATCTGTTCCCCCGCGAGCCCCTCGAACGGGAACTCGCCGCGACCGGCGCAGGCGCTGTCATCACGATCAACCCCGATCAGGCGGCGCTGGACGCCTTTGGCACCGACCTGGGCGACTGGACGGCCTGGCAGCCGACCCGCCAGGCTGGAATCAGGCAAGCCGCCACAACCGCCGAGCGGGTCCGCGCCGCTTGGCGGCGGCACGCCGCGTAACACCACCACCGCGCCCTGGCATGACCGCCGCACGGATCTGCTTCCCCTTATTTCAATGGGGAATCCTTCGCTTGACGGCAAGCAGGGCGTCGCTCGAGCGGTGCGCGCACGCCGAGCCCGCGCGAGCTACCAGGTGACCGGCATCCGCAGCTGCCGGCGCATGGCCACGCCGTTGTCCCACTCCAGCTCGGACTCGGAGACGGCGACCCGCAGGTCGGGCATCCGCTCGAGGAACGTGGCGAGCGCGATCTCCAACTCGGCCGTCCCCAGCTGCGCGCCGGTGCACCGGTGCGGCCCGTGACCGAAGCCAAGATGCGCGCTCTCGGCCCGGGTGATGTCGAACCGCTCCGAGTCGGTGTAGACCGACTCGTCGAAGTTGGCCGAACGCAGCACCGGGATGATCACGGAGCCCGCCGGAACCGGCGTGCCGCTCAGCTCGACGTCCTCCATGGCCATGCGCTCGAAACTCGTGGTCGCGGCCGCGACGAAGCGCAGGCATTCCTCGACGGCGCTGGGCAACAACTCCGGCCGCCGGCGCAACAGGTCCCACTGTTCGCGGTGCCGGCTGAAGGTCAGGATCGTGTTCGGCAGGATGTTCGACGCGGCGACGGATCCCGCGCTGACGTGCACCCAGATGAGCGAGACCAGCTCTTCCTCGGTGAACGGCTCACCCCGGTCGTGAGCGGCGACGAGGGCGCTCGTCAGGTCGTCGCCAGGGTCCTGACGCTTGCGCGCCACAAGCGCTGCGAAGTAGTTCATCGTGGACTGGAAGGCGCTCGCCTGCTCCTCGACGCTGTACCGGCCGTAGGACAGGATCTGCGTCAGCCAGCCCATGAGCATCTCGACGTCCTCGCGGGGGACGCCGAAGATCTCGAAGATCACCCGCGTGGGAAACGGCGTGCCGAAGGACGTGACGAAGTCCACCGGCGGCCCGGACTCTAGCATCGCGTCGACCAGTTCGTTCGCGATGGCCTTGAGTCGAGGACGCAGCCTCGCGACAGCGGCGATGGAGAAGGCCCGGACGGTGAGCCGGTGCAGCCGCGTGTGTTCGGGCAGGTCCAGGTTCACGACCAAACCGGGGATGCGTGGACCCTCCAGCAACAGTTGCACGCTCGGATCCATGCACGCAGCACGGCTGAACACCGGATCGGCCAGGACGGTGCGGTTGTCCTCGTAACGCGTCACCAGGTAGGCCTCGCCACCTTCGGACAGGCGCACCTTCGGTACTGGGCACTGGCTGCGGAAGTCTGCGTATTCGGGGACGTAGTCCGGCGTCTGCGGGATATCGAGAGGGAACATCGGCGTGTGCAGTTCGGTCTCGGTCACTGGTCTGCTCCTGGCTCCGTCCGGCGCAACAGGAGCAGTAGGCGGGCAGGCCCTTAAGTACCGCTAAAGCCCGCCACCGCCACGGCCGATACAGCCGAGAGCATCAGGCTTTCGCCAACACTTCCGCGGCGAAGCACTCGACATTCTCCAGATACCCCGCCCGGCTGGGCGCCGGCAGTCGGACTGACATCCAGGTCACGCCCAGCGCCTCCAGTTCGGCGGCTTCGTCCAGCAGCCGCTGCGGCTCGAACCCGCCGTGACGGTGCGAGAAACCTGCGAAGCAGACGTCGATGGGCTCGGTGCGCCCAACCTGATCGGCCAGGTTGCGCAGATCCGCGATGGCCAGCCGCAGATCGTCGACGGATGCGATCGAGGTCGTCCGGACGGCCCGGGCGAGCCCCGGTGAGGCGGGAAATGGCAGCCATCCCTGACCGGACGTGACGACGCGGCGAACCGAGGCGCGGGAGTTCCCGCCGAACCAGATGGGCGGCGGCAACGCCGGAAGCGGGCGTAGCGCGTTGCCCAGTGGGCCTGGTTCGCCGGCCCAGGATGCCTTGATGCGAGCGACCGTGTCGTCGAGGACGGCGCCCCGACGGTGGTAATCGACCCCGAGCGCCTCGAACTCGGGCTCGAGGTATCCCACGGCGACGCCGAAGATCACGCGGCCCCCGGAGAGCGCGTCCAGTGATGCGACCCCGTGGGCGGAGAGGACCGGATGACGGTAGGCGGCGACGAAGATGTTGGTGTGCAGCTTGAGCCTGGTGGTGGCCGCCGCGGCGAAAGACAGGGCGACGAGAGGATCCAGGGCGTGGTGGCCCCCCTCGGCCACCCACTGGGCCGGCGGATACGGATGGTCGGTCACGAAGCAGGCGTCGACGCCAGCGGTCTCCAGGGCGCCCGCCATCTCAACAACTGCGCTCGCGCTGATCAAGTCCGGACCAAGGTCAACCTGATCGGTCGGCAGCCCGACTGTCCACCGGATCGTCATCACCCCGCTCGGTCGGCAACGCCGCGTCGCCCTGAATGTTATTCAGCCGCGCTTCGCGAGCGCCACCAAAGCGCGTAGAGAAATCAAGATCAACAGTGGCTCAGCGGGCACTCGGGCGAACCAGCCTCGGAGTGCAATGAAAATGGAGGCGACGCGCCCCCGTTGCGCCGCCTCCAGCACCAGGGAAGTTAGCACAAGTATCTGGATTATCAAGCGAGTCGGTCCTTGCGGTACACGGCGGCAATTCGTTTCGCGTCGTCCGACCGAATTGTGCTAGCCCGATTTCACCATTTTGAAAGGGAAATCCTCTGCTATCGCAGGTAACTAGCTGCCGTTTGAGTTGACGCTGCGACCTACTCGTAAGTAGCATGATGATCAAGATAAGTCGGCTACTTCGTGAGGACGCCCGATCACCGTGAGCCATGAAGGACCGACGATTCGCGACGTCTCCATGGCCTTGCGTGAACTCGTTCTGGGATGGGAGCGCTACCGCGAGACGGTGGCCGACGAGCTCGGTGTCGGCACCACCGAGATCGTCGCGCTCGGGTTCCTGTACCACGACGGCCCGTCCACGCCGAGCGAGATCGGCCAGCGGCTCAACCTGACATCCGGCAGCGTCACGGCGCTGATCGACCGGCTGGAGAGCGCCGCCTTCGTCACGCGTTCGCAGAATCCCGACGACCGGCGCAGCCTGCTCGCGACGGCCACCCCGGCCGGCCGAGGGGCCATACAATGGTTCTACGACCGGCTCGACGAAATCATCGCCGGGACGCTCGAGGGAGTCCCGCAGCTGCCGCTCGACGACCTCGTCACGCTGGCCACGACTACGGGCGAGGCGCTGACCGAGGTGGCCGCGCAGGCGCGCGAGGCGAAGCAGCAACGGCGTTAGGCCACGCCTCGGCGCGAGCCGGCGTCACCGGAACCGCGAGCAACGGAAAGATCGCCACGATGGCGAACCCGATCGCGTAGCGGCTGTCACCGACGACGCTCGCGAGCAGCGGCGGGGTCAGCAACGCGGCGACGTTCTGCCCGGTGTTCTGGATGCCGAGGGCCCGCCCGGCCCAGGACGCTCCCGCGATCTCGGCGGTGGCCGTAAATCCCAGGCCGTTGTCGGCCACCGTGACGACCGCTCCGAGCGCGAACCCGACGATCACCCACCACGCCTGCACCCACGCGCCCAGCGACAGGACGACCATCAGGGCCGAGCTGGTGATCGCGAGCTGCCGCATCGGCGTGAGCCGGCTGCGTACCGCGTCCGACCAGACGCCGGCCGCGATCCGCCCGGCGGCGCCGGCGATCTGGAAGGCGAACACCAGGCGGCCCGCGGCCGTGGGATCCCAGTGCCGCTGGCTGACCAGGTAGACCAGCGTGAACGCCGAGACCGCGAACTGCGGTACGACCAGCAGCGCGCTCGCGGCATGGATGCGCCACAGCACCGGCCCGCGGTACGGCGAGCGCGCCGCCGTCGACTCTGCCCGGGACGGACGCGGCGGATCGGTCACCAGCACACCCACGGCCACCGCCATGACGCCGCTGCACGTGGCGGCGAACAGTAGCGCCGCGTGCAGGCCATGGCCGTGTGCCAACGGCGGCAGCGTCAATGCCGCGATGGCCACGCCGAGCGGCTGGGCGGTCTGCCGGGCGCCCATCGCGAGGCCACGTTCATCGACGGCGAACCAGCCCATCACGACCCGCCCGCTCGCCGCGTTCACCGAGGCCCCGGCCGCCCCGGCCAGGGCCAGCAGCACGCACAGCATGACCGGGCCGTGCGTCACCGTCGTCAGGGCCAGGAAGATCGCCGCCAGGGCGAGCCCGGTCGAGATCACGACCCGTTCGCCGAAGCGATCCGCCGCCGCCCCCCAGGCAATCAGCGTCAGCAACAACCCCGCAGTCGGCGCCGCGACCACCATGCTCGCGCCGACCAGGCTCAGGTGCTGCTCGGCCCGCAAGGCTGGGACGAGCATCGGAAGCCCGTACAGGAACAAGCAGGTCGCCGCCTGGGCGGCGATGCCCAGCCCCAGGACGACCCATCGCCACCGCGGTCGGTGTCCGGGATCGAGCACTCGTCGAGCCTACGACGGCGTCCTGCTATTCAGGATTGTTATCTCATATAACGAGACCAGGTGTCAGGTTCCGTCAAGTTCTGTCAACCACTCCGTCGCCGGGCGCACAGTGTCCATGGCCGCGACTGGGCGGCCATGACGGACGGGGGATTGAAATGCCTACCAACATCGGTCGAGCGGTCCGACGTGCGCTGCGATCGCGAGTCACGATCGCCGCGGCCACCGCGATGCTCACCGCGTCGGTCGCCGGGGCTGTGGCCTATGCGGCGATCCCGGACGCGAACGGGCAGGTCAACGGCTGCTACGCGACCTCGAACACGCTGCTCGGCCCGGCCAAGGGCAGTCTGCGCGTCGTCGACCCCGGCGAGCGTTGCCGATCCGGCGAGACCGCGATCGCGTGGAGCCAGGTCGGGCCACAGGGACCGCCCGGCGTCGCCGGTCCAACCGGACCGCAGGGAGCAACCGGACTGCAGGGAACGACCGGGCCGACCGGACCGCAAGGCGCGACCGGGCCGGTTGGACCACAAGGGGACACCGGGCCCGCAGGCCGCGACGGGTCGCCGCTCTGGGCGGTCGTCACCATAACCTTCGATGTGGACAGTGGTCAGGTCATCGCGAGCACCACGCGCGGCGGCCATGCGACAAACGCGGAGGTCCTCGCCGGCATCACCCTGATCACCTTCGACCAGGACGTCCACACCTGCGCCATGCAGGTCACGCCGCGCGCCCCCCACCTCTCCGCCAGCGCGACTCCGTACGGCCTCGACGTGCACAAGGTGGCCGTCACCCTCTTTGACGGCTCCGCCGAGATCTTCCGGAACTACTCACTCACGGTCACGTGCTGATCGACAAGGAACTCGCGCGCTCACGCACCACGAAACCCTGCGCCGCCCAGGTGATCGCGAGATAGACCATGATGCTCGACGCCCCCAGCCCGGCGATATCGCTGAGGCCGTCCAGCCAGATATCGGCGCCGATGTGGACAGCGATCGCGGCGATCCAGAGGCCGGCCGTCACGGCGGTACCTTTGCGCAGGGCCTGGCCGCCCGGCTCGCGCCACACCTGGACGGTCAGCCCGCGAATGCCGCCGAGCAGGCCGGCCACCAGCAGGCTCGCGACCAGCACGGCGATCACCGAGTGCGAGACGTGGTGGCCGTGCAGCGTCCGCGACATCGACGAGACACCCAGAAACGCCAGCAGCACCAGGATCATCCCGATCCGGGCGTCCTCGCGGACCGGGCGCACCCGCAACTGCCGCCGCAGGATCAACGCGAGGACGAGCAGGCCCAGCACGACATTGGCAATGTTCACGTCCACGACGCTATGGGCGCGCGGCCACCCCGGGCAGTGCTGCCGCGACGTGATCGACCCTGACGGATGTCACGCTTGGACGGACGCCGCCTCGGGGTCGGCGTCGGCGTCCCACGGGCGGAAGACTCCGATCGGTGTGCGCTCAGGCAGCTCGGTTGCGGAGGCTCGAGCGATCGGAGAAAGTGCTTTGGCAATAAGGATGATCTCGTCGGCCGCGAGAGATGCCCAGGCGCCCGCCGCCGCTTGATCGGTCGCCCGCTCGGCCTCGGCGATGCGCTCTCGAGCCGCGTCGGTCACGGCCCCCGTCCGGTCGAGCAGGCCGGCGTCCGTCAGCTCGGCCGCGGCCGCATCCCACTCCTCGTCGGTCCAGCCCCGCGCGGGTTGCAGGTAGTCACGGCCGATGTCGAGCGCGCCCCGCAGCACCAGAATCGGCAGCCCGTCCAGCCCGAATGCGACGAGCGCCGCCACGTGGCCGTCGCCGCGGTGTTCGCGCAGCGTGGCGGCGGCCTGCCACAGCCGCTCGTACGGATCGTCGCGCCGCGGCAGGTCTGCATTGGCCGCGCCGAGCGGACGTCCGGGCAGGTCGAGGCGTCCGACGACGTCCTCCAACGACGCCGCCGCGTGCTCGACGGCCGCCGCATCCGGTGCCAACCGTCGCAATGTGGCCGCCGCGCCGACCGCTCGCGCGTCGATCACCGCGGCCGGTTCGGCCAGCGACCAGACCGCGGGCAGGGCCCGCCGCACCATGTCCGGCGCGAAGCCGTTGAAGAGCGCGATCACCGGCGCCGGGCCGACGACGCCGAGCGGGGCCGCCCGCCCGGCGAAGTAGCCGCGCCAGAACCCGCGCAAGCCGGCCGCCTCGAACGCCGCCCGGCATTCCGGCGAGAAGTAGGTGATGGCGTGGATCGGCTCGAACAGCGTCCACATCGCCCGGGCATATCGCGGCGCATCCGTCATGTTCGCGATCCTCGCATGACGTCCGATTTAGCCCCTGCCGCGAGGGGTTGCGCGGTAGTAGCGTCCGGCGCGGAGTCATCGCCGGACCGGTGCGATGACGTTCACGGGTTCGCCATCCAGAACCCAATCGGGGAAGGGTTCCGAGCATGACCATGCGTGCCCTCGGCTGGTCGGGTCGCCGACCAGCGGCAACACTGCTGAGCACCGCACTTGTCGCCACCGCACTCGTGGCGATCGCGCCCACTACCGTCGCCGCAGCGTCCGGATCGATGACGCCGGCGATCGGTGCCAGCCCGCACTACGTCGTAGCCGGCCACGTCGGCTCCAACCCGGGCGACGTGACGTTCAGCTGCCAGGTCACCGACCCGGCCGGCTGCTACGGCCCGGCCCAGATCCGCACCGCGTACGGCATCGACAAGCTGGCCAGCCACGGCCTGGACGGCAAGGGTCGCACGATCGTGATCGTCGACTCCTTCCAGAGCCCGACCATCCAGCACGACCTCGCCACGTTCGACGGCCTGTTCGGGTTGCCCGACCCGACGCTCAACATCATCGCGCCGGACGGTCTCACGCCGTTCGATCCGAACGACGACAACCAGGTCGGCTGGGCCGGCGAGATCACCCTCGACGTCGAGTGGGCGCACGCGATCGCGCCGGCGGCCAAGATCGACCTCGTGCTCGCCAAGAGCAACGACGACGCCGACATCCTCTCGGCAACCAAGTACGCGGTCGACCACAACCTCGGCGACGTGATCTCGCAGAGCTTCGGCGAGGCCGAGCAGTGCATGCGTCCCGACCTGCTCGACGCGCAGCACAAGCTGTTCGCGAAGGCCGTCGCCAAGGGCATCACGCTGCTCGCGTCGTCCGGCGACCAGGGTGCGGCGCAGCCGACGTGTGACGGCACGTCGTTCTTCCAGGCGGCCAGCACGCCGGCATCCGACCCGAACGTGACCGGCGTCGGTGGCACGCGGCTGTTCGCGAACGGGCTCACCGGCGCGTACTCGAGCGAGTCGGTGTGGAACGAGCCGGACTTCGCGTCGGCGGGCGGCGGCGGCTTCAGCGTCGAGTACCGCACGCCGTCGTATCAGCGCGCCCAGCACCTGCCCTCGCGCGGAGTGCCCGACATCGCCTACAACGCAGCCATCATCGGCGGCGTGCTCGGGGTGTTCAGCAGCTCCGGGCTGGGCCCCGACCTCGTGTTCCGCTTCGGCGGCACCAGCGCCGGATCGCCGCAGTGGGCCGGCCTCGTCGCGCTCGCCGACCAGCTGCGCCACGGCCGCGTCGGCGAGATCAACAGCGCGCTCTACGCGCTGGCTCGGTCGCCGCGTGTCTACGGCACGCTCTTCCACGACGTCACGACCGGCGACAACACCTACCACGGTGACGTGACGGTCGATGGCTTCTCCGCCAAGAGGGGATGGGACGCGGCGTCCGGACTGGGCAGCCCCAAGGCCGACCTGCTGGTGCCCGCACTGGCGCTAGTCGGCTGAGCTAGCGGGGGCCCGCGAGGACGCGTTCCTCGCGGGCTCCGCTGCGCCCGTCCGCGCCCCGCTATGTGTCGAGGACGGCTGCCAACCGTTCGGGCCAATCCGCGTCGGCCAGGTCGGACGTTCGGAGCGCTGCTGGGCGGGAACGCACGGGTCACCCAGCGCGCGAGCCGATCATGACGTCCACTTTCCGGCCGGATCGTCTAGGACGCGTACTCGTCGAGGACGGCATCTTCGAGACGTTCGATCCGGCCCGGAAGGTCAGAACCGCCGAGGTCGCAGCGCTGCTCGATCCACTACCGCATGAGCACCGTGGGCCGGGTGTGCTCGTGGTCAGCTTGCGTGCGCACCCAGTCCAGCAGCGATTTGGGCAGCCGCAGCGACGTAGTGACCATCGGGTCGGGTTCGGTGTCGGCCTCCCAGGCGCCCCGCTCGGCGATGTCGTTCGCGAAGTCGTGCGTCTCGGCGTGCTCGGAGATCTCGTCCAGTTGCTTCTTAGCCACGATTCTCACCTTCCCTTTCGTCGGAAGGCCCGACGTTCGGAGTCGGCCAAGCGCCGCTCCATTGTGATTGGAGCGGCGCTTGAGCATCGGCGTGGAGGACTAACGAGTCAGCGGTGGCGCGCGGCCGGAGTCGCGATCAGGTTGCGACGGTCTGCGCGGGCTTGGCGTGGTGTAGTCGTGCAGCCATCAAGGCGGCCGCGGCGGTGAAGGCGGCGGCTGCCGCTGCGACGAGGACGAAGGCCCACCAGGGTGATCCGGTGGTGATCATGGTGGTGGTCGGTGGGACTTGCGGCTGGACCGGCGGTGCCGTGGCGCCGGTGACGCCGGCGGGTGGCTCGATGGGGATAGCAGCCGCGGTAGCGGCCGCGACGAGGTAAGCGACCGCCAGGCCGAGGAGCGTGAGCGTGGCGGTGGTGATGCGGCGGATCGTGAACACGAGGTGCTCCCTTCGAGGCTCGACGCAGGCTTGTCTGCGCCGGGCGGTGATTTGACAGGCGTCAGTGGAGCGCCGGGGCGTCGGAGATGGCTCGATTTCGGCTTGGATCGGCGCTTGGATTTCGCTTGGAGCGCCTCTGTTGACGATGTAAGCGGCGTAGTCTCGGTCAATCTCCGGGGGGAGGTGCTGTGAGCGATGTCCGCGCCGCCAAAGACTCAGCGTGAACTAGCTTTCGCGATTCTCGGCCCGCTACGGGTCACCCGGGCGGGTGCTGTTGTGGCCCTGGGTGGGCGTCAGCAGCGGGCGATCCTGGCCAGGCTGCTGGTCGCAGGTGCCGCGGGCACTTCAGTCGAACAGCTCGCGGACATGCTGTGGGGTGAGCGCGCGCCGAGCGGCTTCGTCACCACGATCCAGACCTATGTCTTCCACCTCCGCAAGGTCCTCGAACCGGAACGAGGTCGGGGCACGCCGGGGGAGGTACTCGTCACCGAGAACGGTCGCTATCGACTTGCGATCCCACCCGACGCCGTCGACGTCGAACAGTTCAAGCGCGCTGCCGACACAGGTCAGCAGCTGCTTGCGGCAGGCGACGCTGTCTCAGCAGCCAGCGAGTTGCGGCGCGGCCTCGCACTATGGCGCGGTGAGGTTCTCAGCGATCTGGCCGACTTCGACTTCGTGGCACCTTTCGCCGCGCGGCTGGACGAGCAGCGCCTGGCCGCCCTCGAAGCGGCGATCGACTGCGAGCTCTTGGCGGGTCACCACGCCGCGGTGATCGGTGAGCTGGACGAGCTGATCGCCCAACACCCGTTGCGCGAGCAGTTGTACGAGCGACAAATGCTCGCCCTGTACCGGGCGGGACGGCAGTCCGAGGCATTGAACAGCTTCGACCGCCTTCGGCATGAGCTGCGCGATGAGCTCGGCGTCGACCCCGGCGAGCCGGTGCAACGACTCCATCAGCAAGTGCTCACCCACGACCCAGCACTGGACATGCAGCTGCCACCGGATAGCGACCGGCCAGCGCCGGCCAGCGCACCCGACCCGCAGCACCGGCGCCGACTCAGCCGGCGCCGCTTGATGGTCACCTGCGCGGTGGCTGTCGCCGGTGTTGTCGCAGGCACGGCTGCCGTAGTCATATCGCAGACGCCGCGGTCCAGCCTGCGGACGCTTCCACCGAACAGCGTCGGCGTCATCGCCGCGGACGGCAGCCTGCACGACGCCGTTTCCGTCGGGCAGAACCCGGGCGGAATTGCCTACGGCGCCGGCTCGATCTGGGTCACCAACACCAGCGACGGCACGGTGTCACGCATCAACCCGCGGACGCACGCGGTGATTCAGAAGATCCCGGTCGGCGGCCAGCCGGCGGGCGTCGCGGTGACGGGTGACGGCGTCTGGGTCGCCAATTCCGGCGACGGCACCGTGACGCGAATCAACGCGCTCGCGGATCGAGCGGTCGGAGTCCCGATCCCGGTCGGCAACGCCCCGTCCGCCATCGCGGCCGGTTCGAGCGGCGTGTGGGTGGCCAACCGCAACGACGACACGATCCAACGCATCAACCCGACAACGGGCACAGCGGGCCTGCCGATCCCGGTCGGTGAGGGGCCGAACGGCCTCGCGCTCGACGGGCGCACCGTGTGGGTCGCAAACGGGCGCACGGCAACGCTGAGCAGGATCGACACGGACGCCCACTCACTTGTTCCCGACGAGACAGATGTCGGCGCAGGCCCGGCGGGTGTCGCGGTCACTCAGAAAGATGTCTGGGTGGCCAATCAGGGCGACGCCACCGTAGACCGGATCGACCGTGCCTCGGGCCAACAGAAAGGCATTCCCGTCGGCCAGGGGCCGAACTCGATCGTCGCGACCTCGTCCGCCGTGTGGGTCGCCAACGAGTTCGACGGCACCGTAACGCAGATCGACCCCGGCCCCGGCGATGTCCGGCGAACGATCTCCATCGGCGCGATCCCGGCCGGGCTCGCCGTGGTTGACGGGAAGGTGTGGGTAGCCACCCGCGCATTCGGCGGAGCCGGGCACCGCGGCGGCACCCTCACCGTGCTGGGGCCCGACATTGCAATCGATGACAGTGTCGATCCAAACGATTCCTACTCGCCGTTCTTCGCCGAGACGGAACGGGCGGTTTATGACGGACTCGTCGCGTTCCGGCCGGTGGGCGGCGTGCCCGGGCTGACGCTCGTGCCGGATCTGGCGACGCGTATTCCGCGTGCTGCCAATGGGGGTAGAACGTACGCGTTCACGCTGCGCGAAGGGATCCGCTATTCGGACGGCAGCGCCGTGCTGGCTTCCGACTTCCGCCGTAGCCTCGAGCGGGCGCTCGTCCTGCCATACACCAACACAGGGTTGTACGCCAGCATCGTCGGGGCGCGAGCCTGCATCGACCGCCCGGCGAAGCCGTGCGACCTGGGGAGAGGGATCGAGACCGACGACAAGGCCGGCCGGGTGATATTCCACCTGGCCGCTCCGGATCCGCTCTTCCTCTACGACCTGACCTTGTTCGTCTACGCCATCCCGCCGACCGCCCCACGCGCGAAGGAACTGACCGCTCCGCCGCCGGGCACCGGCCCGTACCAGATCGTCGACTACGCCAAGCGCAAGGGATACACCCTGGTACGCAACCCCTACTTCCACCAGTGGTCCTTCGCCGCGCAACCCGACGGCTACCCCGACGTCATAAAGTTCCAGAAGACGTCGAGTCAGCAGGCTGAACGGGGCGTGCTCAGCGGAGCCGGCGACGTGTTCGAGATCGGAAGCGGAGCCTTCCTCGGGCAGACCGGGGAGGTCATCGAAAGCCTCAATCGCCAGCACCCGGCGCTGTTGCACTCCGACCCGTGGCTCCAGACCGACCTGGAATGGCTCAACACCCGCGTGCCACCGTTCAACAACAAGCTCGCCCGCCAGGCCGTCAACCACGCCACCGACCGCAACGAACTGGTCAAGCGCCTTGGTGGTTCGCAGATGGCCACGCCGACCTGCCAGCTACTCCCGCGGAACTTCCCCGGTTACGAATACCGCTGCCCCTTCGGCGTGACCGGTACGGACGGCGGGTACACCGGGCCCGATCTGGCCAAGGCGAGAGCACTCGTCGCCCGATCGGGAACGCTGGGGGCGCCAGTGACCGTCGACGTAGTCACCGATCCGACCTTCGGACCGTTCACCAACTACTTCGCCGAGCTGCTGCCGAAGCTGGGCTATCGCGTGACCGTACGGAAACAGGACCCGGCGACGGCCGACCCGTTCTACCGAGACTCGCGGAACAAGGTGCAGATCGCATGGGCCGACGGCTGGATTGCGGACTACCCGGCGTCCTACAACTTCTATGACCCGATCCTATCCTGCGCTAGCTTCTCGCCGGCTGACCCCACCAACCTCAACGTCGGCGAGTTCTGCGACCCGGACATCGACGCGATTGCCAGGAAGGCTCATAGTCTCGATGCCACCGATCCGACGACCGCCAAGGCATTGTGGCGAGAGGTCGATCGAGCGGTCACCGACGCGTCCCCGGCGATCTTCACACTGACGCGGAGACTGAACACGCTGACCTCCCGCCGTGTTGGCAACTACACGCGCACCCTCCAAGGCATCCTCGTGTTCGACCAGCTGTGGGTGCAGTAGCAAACACCGGGCCGGCCGTGATGGCTGACCCGGCGTTTCGCCTTGTTTCATAGGGCGGTGGCGGTGGGATTTGAACCCACGGAGGCTTGCACCTCACACGCTTTCGAGTTCTACGCGGCCACGTCCAGGCGGGGCTGTGGGAACGTCAACGCCTGTACCTGAACCCGACCGCGGCTGCTGGTAAATGCCAGCGGACGTCGACAAATGAGACTAGAACTGAGACTGCAGCTTTAGCACACGAGTTCGAACAGCCAGGCCGCCTTATGGAAGAACGCGCACTCCAGACACTCGATCCTGCAGACTCGGCGCGCTGCGCGTCCTTTGACGAGCAGCAGTGTGCGTCCGGCGCCCTCTGACCGGCCGTCATAGCCAGCCTGCGGGAAGCTCGGCCGTCCAAGGGTGTACCGGTGGTAGCCCAACCCTCTCCTCGAACGCGCGTTCGCGCATCCAATTCGGTAGCAGCACTGGGACTTGCGGCGTTGGAACGTCCAGGAGGTCCCAGCGCGACTCGTACCCACCCCACACCTGGCGCCGGACACGCGACCTGCTCACTGGCGCGTTACGCCTCCCGACGGGCACGTCGGGCTTCGTCAACCAATCCATGTGGGCGATCCAAGACGCGGCAGTTACGTGCGTGCGAGGAACGACATATCCGCGAACCTGCCCATTTCTGGCCCGAGGTATGAGGACGAGAACGAACCACTCTCGGTCGGAGCGAGCCTCCATCTTGTCTGCGTATCCGAGAGGCCAGGACGTGACTCCAGCAGTCTCGTTAGCGGCCTTGACCTGGACGTCGATCGTTGGCCTCTCCGGCAGATGCGTCGCAACGGCAAGGATGTCGGTCCGTTCAAGACCATCCCTCGTCAAAGCCGGCGCCCAACCCGACCGCGCGAGCTCGGAACAGGTCCAGTGCTCTCCCACCGACTTGGTCATCTTGTTGTCGGCCACCACGCAAGCGTCGCGCAGTCGTGAGCGGTAGACAACATCAGCGGCGTCAGAATTCGGTAGGACGCGAAGTCTCGACCCTGGGTTCGACGTCGGGATCAGTGTTCCCCGACCCGCACCTGGTCGCTGCGATCGTCGACCGCCTCACCCTCAACGCCCACATCCTCGAAACCGGCACTCAGTCCTACCGGCTCTACACCAGGTCGCAAGGTGATCTGTGGCCGGAAACCGACTCCGGTCACCTGCAGGTTGGCGTTACCGACGACGGCTCCGTTGACGGCCGCCGTGGCTGGAGTGCTTGTGCTATGCAAGGCGCCGTCGGATTGGCGGGTCGGAGGCACTCGCTGCGGCGCAGCCCGTCGCCGCCGGAGTCACCGGGACACGCGAGAGGACTGGCAGGATGCTCGCCCATATGCTGGCCGGACAGCGAACGAGGGGGCGCTGAAGAATGGACCCAACCCTACTTGCCGGAAGCATAGGTGCGGCCGCTGCCCTACTTACCTATGCCGGGACGCAAAAAGCTAAGCGCAACGACGACCAGCGGAAAATGTACGCCAACGCGATGCTTGCTGTTTCTGAATTTCAAGAAATGCCGTATCGCATCGCCCGCAGAACTGACGATCATCCGGAGACAATGAGGCAGCTGGATGAGCGAGTGCGTCAAGTTCAGGAGAGACTCAATTACTACAGGTTCCTGCTACGGCTTGAGTCGCCGCGAGTTGCGGATGCGTTTGAGGACCTCCTAAGAAAGACCCGTGATGCAGGCAACGCGCACAGGCGATCGGCATGGGACGGGCCGCCGATGCTAACTCCGGAAGGACGATCGAAACGTATCTCATTCCCGTACGAAAACCAGCATGAACTCGCCGTTTGCGTGGCACAGATGCGCCGGGAAGTCCGCGGATTGACGATAGGTCGCCGCCGCCGCCGCCAGCCCCATTAGGCGTTATAGATGGTTCGCAACCCACCTATACGCAACTGCGGCGCCCGCTTGAGGCGTGGGGCAGCAGCAGGTGTCGCAACCGGCGCGAGCCGCGTCGGCCGAGGCTGTTTCGGCGCTAGTCCGGCCCTACCAGATCTACGGTCAAAGCGATCCTCGGCTAGCGTAAGAAGTGGCTCGCCCCGCCGGTATGCCTGTGGGGCTTATCGAGACGGGCGCAAGCACCTCGGCGCGCGGCTCCAAGGCACAGCGTCATGGCTCAGGTCGGGATAACCGGAAGGGGCGGCTGATAGATCGACAGGAATTTCGGGTGAATCCACAGCCAGCGTCCCTGCTGGTCTGGGACCCGACGGAGGTCCGCGTAGCCGGGATCCTTGTCCTTGAGCATTGTGTGCAAATTGCGCAAGACGCTGCCCTCGGCCTCGATGATCCCGTCGACTGTTGCGTCGGGGCGATCGCCTTCCCAATCACCGCTTGCATCCGCGGAACCTGCTGCACTGGCGGCGGCATTGAGAGTCTCCTTGCCTAGGTTCAGTTGCTCCTTGACGGCGGCCCATTGGCTATCGCTGAGGTCGAGTTCTGCAGCTGCCAAGCCGATCCCCAGGAACGGTTTGAGCAACGTCGAGGTGACTTTGAGGAGCGGCACGGCCTTGACCCACCAGTCTCTCGGGATGTCCAGCATGTATATCCCAGCACGTGGGCGGTCGGGGTCGAGGGCGTGTACCGGCCAGCGTGAGTGCTCGCAGTACAGGGTCAGTCGCATCCGGCGCGTGGTCCAACCTGGTCGCAGTCGGGTCCGGTCGGCGGGAGCGAGGCTGAACAACCTGGGACCGTCTGCAGCCTCGTCCGAAAGACTGCGCATGATCCGGGTCAGTTCCGCGTCAGTGCGGTCGAGCCGCGCTTTTAGATTGTCGTCGAGGTCCTCGATCCTCGCCAATACACGCTGCGTTCCGCCGACCTGTGCCGCGGCGACTTCCTCCAGTCGCGCTTGAACCTCAGCGACTCCTCGGCCGATGATCTCGAGCTGATCCCCCGTCGCAGATCCACCGGCACCCGGGCCGAGCAACGAGTCGATCGCCGGCCACGTCGGGCAACCTGAAGCATTGCACGGGAAGTCCGCCCGTCTATGTACGTCCCGGGCCTCGATTAACTTGTCAATGTCAAACAGTCCGCGTCCCGGCGTGCCTAGCCCGCACGGATGGGTGCACGGAACTAGAGCCCGCGTTCTTAGTCCTTCCCAGAATCCTTCGACGCAATCCCGGACATCCTCGGCGACCTGCCGAAGATACTGGTGCGGATCAAGGCCCCGCACTTGCACACGGACGCCGTCGGCGGTGAGAGTAAGTAGCGCACGAGCTCCGTACCTGCTCTGACTCAGCAATCCGCCTCGCCAATGCGCACCGCCGGTCAGGTTGGCGGGATCTATCGATTGACGGTGCAGCCGAACGATCAGTCGATATATAAGCCCTTCCGGTTCGACGACCCGGTCCGTGCTGCGCTCGACTACCTGGCAGACGATTACGCCCTCAGGGCCTTCCGGCCTGAACGCGTCCCAGACCGTGGTGAGATCGGGCCTGTCGGATGGCACTAGCTGCCCGACCAGGCTTACAGGTTCGCCCGCGCTGAACTCAGGGACGCGGTAGGTCAGCTCAAATCGCTCCATCAGTCGCAGGAGCACGCGCTGCATCCCGGGAGCGTAGGTCTGTCTCGCCGTCGTTGGAGAGCTCCAAATTTCCCCGAAGCGACGATGTGGGACGAGCCCACCCGACGAGCTGGCTTGACCGTCTTCCAAGACGGCGGCAATCGCCACGCTGAGCCAATCCGGTTTCAGAATCACGATCTCGGCAAGAGTCGGCTCGTCGGCGTAGTGAATCCAATGACCTAGTGCGTGCGAATTGATCGCAAGTGACCGCGCGGCTGTGTCGGTCAAGCCGTTCTGTGCAGTGATCTCAAGGTATCGCTCGTAGGACAACGAGTGTTGACCCGACTTGTCGAGCCCACCACGTGTCTGCAACCAACTCGCCGGGTACCAACGGCGCACATGCCGCACTTGGTCTGCGGTGGCTGCGATTGCAGCGCGCAGTCCGACCAAGGTATTGGGGTCCTTACTGTCCACCTCGTGGAAGTCAACGATGAGGTCGCCGAAACGCTCTCGTAGTCGCGTCTCGTCTATCGACGCGACACGCGACGGCGACCCGCCATGAGTGGCGACAACGTGCACACGTGCGTCAGAGCCAGCGCGGTGCTGGATGGTGGCAAGCCAGTGTTCGACCATTCCCAGCTCGGGCCCCTCGCGTGGCTTCCATACAACTAGGTAGATCGCCGGCGCGGTGAAGAACAGCTGGTGGGTGGGCCGGTACTCCTTCTGACCGCCGAAATCCCACCCATTCAGCGTGATTGGCTTGCCGTGGTACTCGACCTCGACCTTCTTGATCTCCAGACCATGGGTCTGACCACGTAGCTCTACCCATGGATCGCCGCGCAGGGACGCCAATAACGAACTCTTTCCGACTGTGCCTTCGCCAACCAAGATGAGCTTGGCTTCCGCCAGCTCGACGCCCTCCTGATGGATCAGCCGAAGTAGGCGCAACAGCTCGTCAGTGCTCTCTTCGGCGGCCGCTTCCACCTCCGGAGCCAGGCGATTCGCACCGACACTAAGCTGCGTCAGCCGAGGTAGAGTACCCAGGCTCCTCGGGAGGGCATTCAGTTGGTTTCGTGCCAAGTCGAGCTTGGCGAGAGCGGTCAGATTCGCGATCCAGTCTGGCACGGTGCTGAGTCGGTTGCCCCAAAGGTCGAGCTCGGTGAGGGCGGTGAGGTTGGCGATCGAGTCTGGCACCGTGCTGAGCTGGTTGCTCCAAAGGTGTAGCTCGGTAAGCGCGGTGAGGTCGCCGATCGAGTCTGGCACCGCGGTGAGTCGGTTGTCGCCGAGGTGGAGCTCGGTGAGGGCGGTGAGGTCGCCGATCGAGTCTGGCACCGTGCTGAGCTGGTTGCCCCAGATGTCGAGCTCGGTAAGCGCGGTGAGGTCGCCGATCCAGTCTGGCACCGTGCTCAGCCGGTTGTCGCCGAGGTGGAGCTTGGTGAGGGCGGTGAGGTTGGCGATCGAGTCTGGCACCGTGCTGAGCTGGTTGCTCCAAAGGTATAGCTCGGTAAGAAGTGCGAGGTCGCCGATCCAGTTCGGCACCGTCGTCAGCTGATTGTCCCCGAGCCAGAGCTTGGTGAGGGCGGTGAGGTTGGCGATCGAGTCTGGCACCGTGCTGAGCTGGTTGCCGCCCACGTCGAGCCTGGTGAGGGCGGTGAGGTTGGCGATCGAGTCCGCCAAAGTTGTGAGCTGATTGCCGCTCAGGTCGAGGTCGGTGAGAGCGGTCAGGTTGCCGATCCAATCCGGCACCACGATGAGCTGATTACGGGCCAGGCCAAGGTCGGTGAGCGAGGTGAGGTTGCCGATCCAGTCCGGCACTGTGGTGAGCTGAGTGCCCGCCAGGTTGAGCTCGGTGAGCGCGGTCAGATTGCCAATCCAGTCCGGCACTGCGGTGAGTTGGTTGCCGCCCAGGTCGAGCCTGGTGAGGGCGGTCAGATTGCCGATCCAATCCGGCACTGCGGTGAGCTGATTACCGCCCAGGTCGAGCCCGGTGAGGGCGGTGAGGTTGGCGATCCAATCCGGCACTGTGGTCAGGTGACTGCCGCCTATGTGTAGCTCGGTGAGGGCCGTTAGGCTGCCAATCCAGTCCGGCACCACGGTGAGCTGATTACCCCCTACGTGGAGCTCGGTGAGGGCAGCGAGTGCGGCGATCGAGTCCGGCACCACGGTGAGCTGATTACCGCCCACGTCGAGTCTGGTGAGGGCCGTTAGGCTGCCGATCCAATCCGGCACCACGGTGAGCCGGTTACCCCCGAGATGCAGCTTCGTGAGGGCGGTGAGGTTAGCGATCCGGTCCGGCACCGTGTTGAGCCGGTTACGCCCGAGGTGGAGCTCGGTGAGAGCGGTCAGGTTGCCAATCCAGTCCGGCACCGTGTTGAGCCGGTTGCCACTTAGGTCGAGCGCGGTGAGCGAGGTGAGGTTGGCGATCACTTCCGGCACCGCGACGAACCGGTTGCCCCAAAGGTCGAGCTCGGTGAGCGCGGTCAGATTGCCAATCCAGTCCGGCATCGCTGTGAGCTGGTTGTCGCTCAGGTCGAGCGCGGTGAGCGAGGTGAGGTTGGCGATCACTTCCGGCACCGCGACGAGGCCGATGTCACTCAGGCCGAGATCGGTGAGGGCGGTGAGGTTGGCGATCGCGTCCGGCACTGCGGTCAGCGGGTTGTTACTCAGGTCGAGCTCGGTGAGCGCGGTCAAATTGCCAATCCAGTCCGGCACCGTGTTGAGGCGGTTATCCCAAAGGCGAAGCTTGGTGAGAGCGGTCAGGTTGCCGATCGCGTCCGTCACCCTGCTGAGCTGATTCTCTCCGACGTCGAGCTCGGTGAGCGCGGTCAAATTGCCAATCCAGTCCGGCACTGCGGTGAGCCGGTTGTCACTCAGGTCGAGCTCGGTGAGCGCGGTCAGACTGCCAATCCAGTCCGGCACTGCGGTGAGCCGGTTGTCACTCAGGTCGAGCTCGGTGAGCGCGGTCAAATTGCCAATCCAGTCCGGCACCGTGCTGAGCCGGTTACCCCCGAGATGCAGCTTCGTGAGGGCGGTGAGGTTAGCGATCCGGTCCGGCACCGCGGTGAGCCGGTTGTCACTCAGGTCGAGCTCGGTGAG
>DASXYL010000040.1:0-169717 GCA_036502575.1 Jatrophihabitantaceae bacterium
AGGTACTCCACCGCCCGCACCCACTTCACGCTCTTCCAGCCGTACAGGTGCGGCACCACCAGGCGCATCGGGTAGCCGTGCTCCGGCGTGAGCGGAACCCCGGCCACCGCGGTGGCGAACAGGGTGGTGTCGGCGGCGAAATCCCCGATGCCGATGTTCGCGCTGTACCCGTATTCGGCCCACACCATCACGTGGGTGACCGCATCCGCCGGGGGCGCCGCGGAGAGGATCTCGGTCGCGGGGATGCCCCCCCAGGCGATCGCCGGGATCGTGCACTTGGTCACGCAGTGCAGATCGGCGGTCACGGCGCAGCGCGGCAGCCGGGTGATCCCGGCCCAGTCCCAGCGGTGCTCCGCACCCGACCCGGTGGCGCCCATCACCGTGAAGGTCCAGGTGTCGGGGCGGAACCGGGGCACCCGGCCGTAGTGCTGGGCGGGCCAGTCCGGCCGGGCCACCATCTGGCCCGGCGGGAGATCACGGTCCGAGCGCACCCGCACCCGGCCGCCGTCCGGCTGACCCATGCTTGCCCTCCTGGCTGCTCCGCGGCTTCTACCATCGCACGCGGGTGAATTCCCGGCTCCCGCCACCCCCGCCGTCCGTGGATGCGCTAGGCTACCGCTCATGCGTCAGCAGTTTTGGTTCTGGTATGGCTACCGGCCCGGCAATCGGACGGTCGCCCGCCAGACTCTGCGCTGACGCGAGCGAACCTCTAGAGAAGCCCCGGGCCGGCAGGCCCGGGGCTTTTTTGCATGAACGGCACCTGGCCCGGGTACCGGCACCGGCACACAACTGCCACGGCTACGGCCGCGGCACCGAGAGAAGAGGACCTCATGGTCGTGGTCATGACCCCCGAAGCTACGCAGGCCGACGTGGACGGAATCGTCGATGTGGTGCGCGATGCGGGCGGTGAGGCGTTCGTGACCCGCGGCGTCTCGCGCACCATCGTGGGCCTGGTCGGTGACGTCGATCAGTTCGGCTCGCTCAACCTGAGGAGCAGGCCGGGGGTGCTTGACGTGGTCCGGATCTCCGTGCCCTACAAGCTGGTCAGCCGGGAGCACCACCCGCACCGGACGGTCGTCGAGGTCGGCGGGGTACCCATCGGCCCGGACACCATGACCGTGATCGCGGGCCCGTGCGCGGTGGAGACCCCGGAGCAGACCCTGATCGCGGCCCGGATGGCCCAGGCGGCGGGCGCGTCGCTGCTGCGCGGCGGCGCGTTCAAGCCGCGGACCTCGCCGTACGCGTACCAGGGCCTGGGCGAGGCGGGCCTGAAGATCCTGGCCGACGTGCGCGAGGAGACCGGCCTGCCGGTGGTGACCGAGGTCATCGACCCGCGCAGCGTGGACCTGGTCTCCTCGTACGCCGACATGCTCCAGGTGGGCACCAGGAACATGCAGAACTTCGCGCTGCTCCAGGCGGTCGGCGAGTCCAGCAAGCCGGTGCTGCTCAAGCGGGGGTTCAGCGCCACCATCGAGGAATGGCTGATGGCCGCCGAGTACATCGCCCAGCGCGGCAACCTCGACATCGTGCTGTGCGAGCGAGGCGTCCGAAGCTTCGAACCGTCGATCCGCAACATGCTCGACGTGTCGGCGGTGCCCTTGGTGCAACGGCTGTCGCACCTTCCGGTGATCATCGACCCGTCACACGCATCCGGCCGACGTGATCTCGTGGTGCCGCTCGCCCGGGCCGGGATGGCGGCCGGCGCGGACGGCGTGATGGTCGACGTCCACCCGAACCCGGAATCGGCGCTGTGCGACGGCGCGCAGGCGCTCGTCGGCGAGTCACTGGACGAGCTGGCCGACGCGGTGGCCACGATCCCAGCCCTGCTGGGCCGGACGTCCGCCGCCCACCTCGCGGGCTAGCGGGCTCGGCTGGCTCCGCTCACCAGGTCGCCGAGCTGGGCCTGGATGCCCGGAACCTGCGCCGGGTCCGATCCGGCCGCCGTGCACAGCACGAGCAGGTGATCGCCGGAGATGGTGGCGGCCTCGACCAGAGTGTCCTGCTGGCACACGAACGCGCCCGGCCCCGCTCCCGCCAGGGTCTGCGTCGAGGCGGCGTCGCACGGCTTGCGGACGCGAGCGAGGGCGGCCTGACGGGCCTGAGCGCCCTGGGGCAACGGCACGGTGCTGACCAGGATGGTGCGACCGTCGGCGGTGTAGTTGCAGCCGCCGCTCGGCGCGTTCGACACCGCCCATCGTCCACCCAGGATGGCCTCGACGTCGGTCGCGGCGAACGGGCAGGCGCCGACATCGCCTGCTGCCGGTGCCTCGACCGCGTTGGCGGCCGCCGTAGTCAGCCGGCTGGGCGTCGTATCGGCCCGCTTCAACACGTTGCAGGCGGACACGCTCGCGGCGACGGCGAATACTGCCCCGAGGACGACCAGGCGGCGTCCAGCGCGCATCATTGCGATTCCCCGTTCGGCAGAGCGGCAGTGCTCAGCGCAAATCGGGGCCTAGCATGGCAGATCATTGTGCCGATGTGGCAGAGGGTCAGCGCGTTTTCGCGACCAGCGGTTCGAGCACTTTGACGGCCCGGTCGATGCCGTCGTCATCCACGTCCAGATGCGTCACCAGACGGGCACGCTGCGGGCCCAGGACGGAGATCAGCACGCCGTGGTCCCGGGCAGCAGCAGCGATGCCCGGAGCGTCGTCCACGTCGAGAACCACGATGTTCGTGTCGACCGTGGACGGATCGATGCCGAGCGACTCACCCAGCCGGCGGGCCCGGGCGTGGTCGTCGGCCAGCCGGCCGATGTGGTGTTTGAGCGCGTAGCGTCCCGCGGCCGCGAGGATGCCGGCCTGGCGCATACCCGCGCCGTAACGCTTGCGCCACACCCGGGCCTCGGCGATGCGCTCGACAGAGGAGACGAGCACCGATCCGACCGGGGCGCCCAGCCCCTTGGACAAGCACACCGACACCGTGTCGAAGCCCGCGGCCAGCTCGGCCAGTGGCGCGCCCGAGGCGACGTGTGCGTTCCACAGCCGGGCGCCGTCGAGGTGCAGGGCGATGCCGTGCGCCCGGGCGAGCCGGCGCAGGCCGTCGAGCGCGGCGGACGGTTGCACCGTGCCACCGCCGAAGTTGTGGGTGTTCTCGACGGCCACCGCCGCCGTCGACACGAGGTAAGGCCCGGCGTCGGGCGTGATCAGCTCGGCGACGGCATCGACGTCGAGCAGCCCGCGGTCGGCTCGCCAGGTGCGAAACGTGATGCCGCCGAGCACCGCGGCGGCGCCCAGCTCGGCCCGGACGATGTGCGCGACGGTGTCGCAGACCAGCTCCATACCCGGGGGGACCAGCAGCCGGATGCCGAGCTGGTTGCCCAGCGAGCCGGTCGGCACGAACAGCCCGGCGGGAAAGCCCAGCATCTCGGCGACCTCGGCCTCCAGCGCGTTGACCTCGGGATCCTCGCCGTAGACGTCGTCGCCCACCTCGGCCTCGGCGATGGCGGCGCGCATCGCCGGGGTAGGTCGGGTGACGGTGTCGCTGCGCAGGTCGACCGTGGTCATCCTTCGCGCCGTTGGCGGTCGGCGACGAGACGCTCGGCGACCCGGAAGGCCAGCTCCAGGGACTGTTCGATGTTCAGCCGAGGGTCGCAGGCCGTCTCGTAGCGGCGGGCGAGGTCGGTCGCGGTGAGCTCGGCGGTACCGCCGATGCACTCGGTGACGTCGTCGCCGGTGAGCTCGACGTGCAGGCCGCCGGGATGGGTGCCCAGCGCCGCGTGCACGTCGAAGAAGCCGTCGACCTCGTCGATCACCCGGTCGAGGTGCCGGGTCTTCACCCCGTCGGCGGTCTCCTCGGTGTTGCCGTGCATCGGGTCGCAGTGCCACACGACGAGATGCCCAGTCGACTGCACCTTCTCGATGATCGGGGGCAGCGCGTCACGCACCTTGTCGTTGCCCATCCGACTGATCAGCGTGAGCCGCCCCGGGGTGTTGTTCGGGTCGAGTCGGTGCACCAGCTCGGCGGCGAACTCCGGGGTCGTGCTCGGCCCGAGCTTGACGCCGATCGGATTGGCCAGCCGGGACACGTAGTCCAGGTGGGCGCCGTCCAGCTGCCGAGTGCGCTCGCCCACCCAGACGAAGTGCGCGGACAGGTCGTAGGCCTGATCGCCTTCTATGCGCGTCAGCGCGCGTTCATATTCGAGGATCAATGCCTCGTGGCTCGCGTAGAGCTCGACGCCCTCGAGCGCCCCGTCGTGGACGCCGCACGCGCGCATGAACCGCACCGCGCGGTCGATCTCGCCGGCCATCTGCTCGTAGCGGGCGCCCGTCTCGGTGGTGCGCGCGAAGGCGGTGTTCCACGAGTGGACGCGGTCGAGCGCGGCCAGCCCGCCGCCGGCGTAGGCGCGTAGCAGGTTCAGCGTGGACGCCGCCGTGGAGTACGCACGCAGGATCCGGCGCGGGTCGGGCGTGCGGTCACCGGCGAGGTCGTTGACCATGTCGCCCCGGTAGGACACCCGCCCGGTGGCGTCCAGATTGGCCGACCGGGGCTTCGCGTACTGCCCGGCGATGCGGCCGAGCTTGACGACCGGCATGGACGCCCCGTAGGTGAGCACCACCGCCATCTGCAGCAGCACTCGAACCTTGCCGGCGATGTCGGCCTGCGAGCTGGTCGCGAACGTCTCGGCGCAGTCGCCGCCCTGCAGCAGGAAGGCCTCGCCGCGGGCCACGGCGGCCAGGCGCTCGCGCAGCTGGTCGACCTCGCTGGCCACGACGAGCGGCGGCATGCCGGCCAACGTTCCGGCTACATCGCGCAGGACGTTCTCGTCGGGCCATTCGGGTTGCTGGGCCGCGGGCAGGGTGCGCCAGGCGTCGAGCCCCAGTTGGTCCGGCGTGGACGGGGCTGGGGCCTGCTTGCCAGTGGTCGCGGTCACGGGACAAGCGTAAGTGGTCGCGTAGCCTTCCCGCGTGACGACCCTGACGGTGGCCGACGACGTGCGGGCCGCATTCGACCAGCTGCACATCGCCGCGGTGACGGTGGACGGGCTGGACAACACCGGGCGCTGGCCCGAGGTCGAGGCCCGCCTGGCCGCGGTCGAACGTGATCCGGCCGAACTGGGCGAGGGTGATCCGCGGATTGCCAGCTGGCACGCCGCGTATCGGCGTTTCGGCACGAACCCGAGGCGGCAGCGTCCGAGCGTCGATGCGCTGACCCGGCGGCTGGCCCGCATCGGACGGTTGCCGCGGATCAGCCCGTTCGTCGACTGCTACAACCTCGTCTCGGTCACCCACGTCGTGCCGGCCGGCGCGTTCGACCTCGACGCCGTCGACGACGACATCGTGGTCCGATTCGCCGAGCCCGGCGACGCGTTCACCCCGCTCGGCGAACCCGACAGCGTCGAGGCGCCCCACGACGGCGAGGTCGTCTACGCCGACGCGGGCGGCGTGCTGACCCGCCACTGGAACCACCGCGACGCCGATCGCACCAAAGTCACGCCGACATCGCGACGGGTGCTGGTCGTGCTCGAGGCGATCGACACCGCGCACCACGCAGCCGTCGACGCGGCCGCCGACGACCTGATCGCGCTGCTCACCCCGCACGCCAAGGCGCTCACCACGGAGATCGTCTGAGCCGCCGCCGCTAGGGCGTCCGCAACAGCTGAACCGACAGAGTGCGAGCCACCCACCGTTCGAACTCCGCCGGCGTCCAGCCGGACTCCTCGACGAGCTCGCGATAGACGCCGGGCGCGGCGATCGCGCGAAAGACCGCCTGCGCCTCACGCACCCGCACCCGCAAGTGCCCCTTCAGCGAGGCGATCATGGCGTCCATCACCTCGTTTCGGCCGGCGAGTTTGGACCGCAGCAGCGCCCGCGTCTCGGGGCTCTCGTCGGTCGCCGCCTCGAAGATCAGCACGGCGTCGAACCCGGCGGCATACAGCGCGCGCAACCAGTGCGCGGCGCCCCGGAGTCGTCGGGCCGGTTCCGGTTCGGCCAGCACCTGCCCGGCCAGTTCCTGCGCGTTCGCCTGCTCCAGCCACCGCTCGCAGATCAGTGACAGGATCTCGCGCTTGGCGCCGAAGGCCGCGTACACCGTTCGAACCGCCACGCCGGCTTCAGCGGCGATCGCCTCGATGCTCGTCGAGCCGTAGCCGTCAGCGGCGAACAGCCTCCGGGCTGCGTCCGCGATGCGTTCGCGCGTGGCCTTCGCCTGCAGCTGCCGGTACGTCGACCGGGGCTTGACATCCGACGCCATCCCGGCACACTATCACTGCGTACAGTGCAGTATCACTGCATCGACTACACATCTACTGCAAGCAACCAGGGGGACTTCTGTGACTACCACGACCGACCCGGCCGTCGCCGGCCCACCGAGCGCCCAGGCCGTGCTGCGCCGCCTTTTCGAGGAAGGTTTCGGCGGCGGCGACGACAGCGTCGTTGACGAGCTCTGCGCGCCAACGCTGACCGAGCACCAGTTCGGCCTGGAGGGCTCCGGCGCCGACGCGATCCAGAACGTCAAGGCCGCGATCCGCAATGTGCACGAGATCGTCCCGGACATGTCGTGCACGATCGAGGACTCGGTCGAGGTCGGCGACGCCATCTGGACCCGAGTGCGCGCCCGGGGTAAGGCAACCGGCCCGTTCTTCGGGCCGCCGAGCGGACGTCCCATCGATATCACGGTGATCGATATCTGCCGGGTCGTCGACGGCCGCATCGTGGAGCACTGGGGTGTGCCGGACCGCTTCGCTCTCCTCGCCCAGACCGGGGTGCTCGATCGGCTGGCGAACTAGCGTCATCACGTGGTGGGTGTCGTACCGTCACAGGGTGAGCAATCTGGACCGCACACCTGATCTGGGCACCTACGGCGGGCGGTCAGGGGTGGGGGCAACGCCGGTGCACCAGGTGTTCGCCGGGCGCGAGGTGATGCTCGGTGAGAGCACCCAGGTGCGACGCCTGCTGCCGAACCTGGGCCGCCGCCTCGTCGGGCCGTGGTGCTTCGTCGACCACTACGGGCCGGACGACATCGCCGCCGGCCCGGGCATGCAGGTGCCGGCCCATCCGCACATGGGGCTGCAGGCAGTGAGCTGGCTGATCGACGGCGAGATCCAGCACCGGGACAGCGTCGGCAGCCAGCAGGTGATCCACCCCGGGCAGCTCGGACTCATGACGTCCGGGCACGGCATCGCGCACGCCGAGCAATCGCCCCGGCCGACGCATCCGGCGATGCTGCACGGCGTCCAGCTGTGGGTGGCGCTGCCGGACTCGGCCCGCGAGGTCGCCCCGCACTGGGCCCACCACGCCGACCTGCCGAGGTTCACCGATTCCGGGGTGTCGACCACGGTGATCATGGGTGAGCTGGCCGGCGCGGTGTCGCCGGGCGAGGCGTACTCGCCGATCGTGGGCGCGGACGTGGTGCTCGATCCCGGCGCCGACGCGCTGGTGCCGCTGGAGCCCGACTTCGAGTACGCCGTGCTCACCACGCTCGGCGAGCTGGAGGTCGACGGCGTGACTCTGACGCCGGGCGCCATGCTCTACCTGGGCGCCGGGCGCCGTGATCTTCGGCTGCGTTCCGCGCCGGGTGCTCGGGCGTTGCTGCTCGGCGGCGAACCGTTCGCCGAGCAGATCGTGATGTGGTGGAACTTCGTGGGTCGCTCCGGCGACGAGCTCGCCGCCGCCCGCGAGCAGTGGATGGCCGGCGAGCGATTCGGCGCCGTTGTCGGCTACGACGGCGAGCCGCTGCCTGCTCCCCCGATGCCGCCCGGCCGCCTCAAGCCCAGCGGCGCCGTCCGCTAACTCATCCAAAGAAGACTTCGGCTTCGGCGTAGAGCTCGGGCTTGACGGTCTTGAGCTCGGTGGTCGCATCGGCCAGCGGCACCCGGACGATGTCGGTGCCGCGCAGGGCGACCATCTTGCCCCAGTCCGAGGCGTTGACGGCGTCGATCGCGTGCAGCCCGAACCGGGTGGCCAGCACCCGGTCGAACGCGGTCGGCGTGCCGCCGCGCTGGATGTGGCCGAGCACCGTCGTGCGCGCCTCCTTGCCGGTGCGCTTCTCGATCTCCGACGCCAGCCACTCACCGATGCCACCCAGGCGCACGTGCCCGAACGCGTCGAGGCCCCGCTCGAGCTGCACGGCCTCGCCGCCGTCGGGCACGGCACCCTCGGCGGCCACGATGATCGGCGCGTAGTGCGACTTGAACCGGCTCTCGACGTACGCGCAGACGCGGTCGATCGAGAACGGCTGCTCGGGGATGAGGATGACGTTGGCGCCGCCGGCCATGCCGGCCTGCAGGGCGATCCAGCCGGCGTGGCGACCCATCACCTCGACGATCAGCGCGCGGTGATGCGACTCGGCGGTGGTGTGCAGCCGGTCGATCGCTTCCATGGCGATGTTGAGCGCGGTGTCGAACCCGAAGGTGTAGTCGGTGGCGTTGAGGTCGTTGTCGATCGTCTTCGGGACGCCCACCACGTTGACCCCCAGCTCGTGCAGCTTGGTGGCCACACCCAGGGTGTCCTCACCACCGATCGCGATCAGCGCGTCGACGTTGAGCGTGTGCAGGTTCTCCCGGATCCGGTCGACACCGCCGTCCACCTTGAACGGGTTGGTGCGCGACGAACCGAGGATCGTGCCGCCCCGGGGCAGGATGCCGCGCACCTCGGGGATGCCCAGCGGGCCGGTCAGGCTCTCCAGCGGCCCCTTCCACCCGTCGCGAAAACCCACGAACTCGTGGCCGTACACGCCGATGCCCTTACGCACGACGGCACGGATCACCGCGTTCAGCCCGGGGCAGTCACCACCGCCGGTGAGCACTCCGATGCGCATGCCCGCTCCTCTCGATCCAGCTACCGCCGCGCAGCCTATCCGGGGTAGGTGAGCTGCCTTCGGGCGCGCGGCTACCGGTCGGTATCGGTGAGCAGGCCGTTCAGCACGCGCCACCGGGCCAGGTTGTGCCGCGCGTCGGCCAGCGCGTCGTGCTGGTCGCTCGGCGGGTCGGGCAGCGGCGGCGCCCCGGCATCCTCGTAGCGCTGCCGAAGCTCGTGGGTGAACCGCGGAATCTGGCGGGGCAGGGCCCGCATGTCGCCCCACAGCTGCGCCAGCGCGACGTGGTCGTAGGCCGACATCCACGCCCACAGCTCGATCGGCTCGCCGGGTGCGGTGAGGAACGTGAGCAGGTCGGCGCGGATCCGCGCGCGGTCCCGCCAGGCCGGCGCCGAGGGCGGGGGCAGCTGGGACAGCACGTTGCGGCGTACCCAGCTGATCGCCCGGCTCGGATCGAACTCGGTCGACACGGCGTAGAACTCGCGGCCGGTCTCGTCCACCATCCCGATGGAGACGAGGTCGATCGTGGCGCCGTCCTCGATGAATTCGCAGTCGTAGAAGAACCGCATCTCAGCTGGCTCGCTCGACGGGCATCCGCTCGGTGGCCTCGCGGACGGCCTTCTCGCGCGATCCGAACGCGACGCTGCGCCCCTGCGCGGCTTTCACCTTGGCGGCGTAGAGGTCGACGTACTCCTGACCGGACAGCTGCATGAGCTCGTACATGATCTCGTCGGTCATCGAGCGCTCGACGAAGCGATCACCGGACATGCCCTCGTAGCGGGAGAAGTCCAACGGCTTGCCGAACCGCACACCGGGACGCGGCCGCAGCCGCGGGATCCGCCGCCCGGTCGGCTGGATCTTGTCGGTGTTGACCATGACGCACGGGATGACCGGCACGCCGGCCTCCAGCGCCATGCGGGCCACCCCGGTCTTGCCCCGGTAGAGCCGCCCGTCCGGGGAGCGGGTGCCTTCGGGATAGATGCCGAGCACCTTGCCGGCCCGCAGGATCCGCACCCCGGTGTTGAGCGCCGCCCGCGAGGCATCGGCGTCGTCGCGGTCGATCGGCACCTGGCCCACCCCGGCCATGAACTTCCGGGTGAGCCAGCCCTTGATGCCGGGTGTCGTGAAGTACTCGGCCTTGGCCAGGAAGGTCACCTTGCGCGGCACCATCACCGGCATGAAGAACGAATCGGAGAAGGAGAGGTGGTTGCTGGCCAGGATCGCGGCGCCGTCGGACGGGATGTTCTCGCTTCCCTCGGTCCACGGCCGCCAGATCATTCGGAGGATCGGACCGATGAAGCCGAACTTCATCAGCCAGTAGCCCACCCGGGTCATCCCTTCGATTCCTGTTATGTCCTGCCGCAGACAGTAGTGCTGGCGTCTCGCTGGGTCCACCGGTCGCGCCCGCGCTCGCAGAAGGCGGCGCCCGGCAGGCATGATGAAGCGTCTGTTCGCACGTCGAGAGGTGCAGCGTGCCCGTTCTGCCCGGTGCCGAGCCGTACGCCGCGGGCGGCGGCCCTGTGGGCGTCGTGCTCAGCCACGGATTCACCGCCACGCCGCGCAGCATGCTGCCCTGGGCCCAGCACCTGGCCGCGGCCGGCTACACGGTGCGCCTGCCCCGGCTGCCCGGCCATGGGACCACCTGGCAGGACGCCAACGCCACCCGCTGGACGGACTGGTACGCCGAGATCCGGCGCGCGTACGACGAACTGGCGGCGCGGTGCGACACCGTGTTCGCCGCCGGGCTCTCGATGGGCGCCACGCTGGTCACCCGGCTCGCCGAGGAGGAGGGTGACCGGCTGCGCGGGCTCGTGCTCGTCAATCCGTCCCTCGCCACTGAGCGCTTCGACGCCAAGTTCGCGCGCTACGTCGGCTGGCTGGTGAAGTCCCGGCCCGGTTTCGGCAGCGACATCAAGATGCCGCACGAGCCGACGCTGGGCTACGACCGAACGCCGGTGCGTGCGTTCGCCTCGCTGCAGCGCCTGTGGCGGGTGACCGCGGCCGACCTGCACCGGATCACGGCCCCGGTGTTGATGTTTCGCAGCGTCGAGGATCACGTGGTCGAGCCCTTGTCCGGACAGCTGCTGGTGCGGGGCGCGACAGCCACGACGGTGCGCGAGGTGCTGCTCGAGAACAGCTACCACGTCGCGACGATGGACCACGACGCGCAGACGATCTTCGACGGCAGCGTGGAGTTCATCCGCGAACACGCCTCGGACGACGCCGTGAGCCCGGCCCCGTGACCTACGACCCCCAGTCGGCCCGCCACGGCAACGGGCTCGACGCCGACACGTGGGTGCCCCTGGTCGACGTCGACCCCGAGGTCGGCGAGGCGCTGCTGGTGGCTCTCGGGCGAGCCCGCATCCCGGCCTACGTCGAGCCGGCCGGCGAGCCCGACCGACGCCGGCTGTTCGTCGCGTCCGCCGACCGGGGCGATGCCCGCATCGTGGTCGAGGCGGCGACGCGGGGCAGCGACCCGCTGCACCCGCTCGACGTCCTGGACGGCGTCGACACCAACGCCGAGTTCGACGCCCTGGTCGGCGAGTGGGACGTGGACACGCTCGGCGCGGTGAAATCGGCCGAACGTGACCTCACCCGCGAGGACGCCGATTGGCGGGCCCGGCTCGAGCCCGGTTTTCCCGACGCGTCCGCGGCCGACGACGAGGAACACTATGTGCCGCCCGCGCCGCCGCCGCTCCCCCGGCTGGCCGGCGCCACGGTCTTCGCCCTGTTCGTCCTCGCCCTGTCGATCGTCCTGCTCGCCATCGGCGACAACTTCGGCCTCGATCCCGACTTCGCGTTCCTCGCCGGCGTGGCCGGCATCCTGGTCGGCGCCGGGATGCTGATCATGCGGTTGCGGGCCCGTCCCCCGGATGACGAGGACGACGACGGCGCCGTCATCTAATCCGCCTGGGCGCCATGATCAACGCAACGTTTGCCGACACGACACCTCCAGGGTCAAGAACCGTCACGTACCGCGCGGACCCTCGTCGCTGGAGGTGGTCAACATGGTGACCGCTGAGGAGACGGTGTTCATCCTCTGGTGCCGACTGACCGGGAACGACTCGACAGAGTTCGGCGACGAGGAGCGAGAAGCGTTCCTGGCCCGGCCGCAGGTGCCCGAGCTGTCCGCGACGCCCTACGCAGTACTGCTCGACGCCGGCATCACCGCCGCGCGCCGCGGCTCACTGCCGCTCGAGCGGTGGCTCGGCGCGGTACGCACGGTTCGTCCCACGGTCGGAGCCTAAATATCGGACGGCACACCTATCATGGAGGTATGCCGTCGCCCGTGATCTCTCTCCGGTCCGCCGTGGCATGACGGCGCCGTCGATCCAACCGCCTGCCCGCCCAGCCATCGTCACCGTCGACGACGATCCGGGCGTGTCCCGGGCCGTTTCGCGTGACCTGCGGCGCCGCTACGGCGAGCGCTACCGGATCGTCCGGGCCGATTCCGGTGCCGATGCGCTCGACGCGCTGCGCGAGATGAAGCTGCGCGGCGAGCTGGTCGCGATCATCCTCGCCGACTACCGGATGCCGCAGATGAGCGGCATCGAATTCCTCGAGCAGGCGATGGACCTCTACCCGACCACGCGCCGGGTGTTGCTCACCGCCTACGCCGACACCGGCGCCGCCATCGACGCGATCAATGTCGTCGACCTCGACTACTACCTGCTCAAGCCCTGGGATCCCCCCGAGGAGAAGCTCTACCCCGTCGTCGACTCGCTGCTCGAGGCCTGGCAGGCCTCCGATCACCGCGGCGTCCCCGAGACCAAGGTCATCGGGCACCGGTGGTCGGCGCGCTCCTCGCAGCTGCGCGAGTTCCTCGCCCGCAACCAGGTGCCCTACCGCTGGTACCTGTGCGACGAGCCCGAGGGTGAACGGCTGCTCAGCGCGGCCGGCGCGGACGAGCTGCACCTCCCGGTCGTGGTGACGCCGGACGGGCACACCCTGGTCGAGCCCAGCGACGCCGAGGTCGCGAGTCAGGTCGGGCTGGCCACCAGGCCGGCGTCGGACTTCTACGACCTGGTCGTGGTCGGCGGCGGCCCGGCCGGTCTCGGCGCCGCCGTGTACGGCGCGTCCGAAGGACTCCGCACCGTGCTGGTCGAGCGGATCGCGACCGGTGGGCAGGCCGGGCAGAGCTCGAACATCGAGAACTACCTGGGCTTCCCCGACGGCGTGTCCGGCTCGCAGCTCACCGACCGGGCCCGGCGCCAGGCGACGCGTTTCGGCGCCGAGCTGCTCACGACTCGCGAAGTGGTGGCCCTCGAGGCGTGTGGTTCGGCGCGCAAGGTCACGTTCGCCGACGGCGATGCGATCGACGCGCACACCGTCATCCTCGCCACCGGCGTGACCTACCGGCAGTTGGCCGTTCCCGGCGTCGAGGACCTCACCGGGCGCGGCGTGTTCTACGGCTCGGCGCTGACCGAGGCAGCCAGCTGCGCCGGACGCGACATCTACATCGTCGGCGGGGCCAATTCGGCTGGCCAGTCGGCGGTCTATCTCGCCCGGACCGCCCGTTCGGTGACGCTGCTGGTGCGCGGCAAGTCGCTGGACGAGTCGATGTCGTACTACCTGATCCAGCAGATCGGAACCATCGACAACATCACCGTACGCACGTGTACGGAGGTGGTGGCCGCCGAAGGCACCGAGCACCTCGAGCGGCTGACCCTTCGCGACAACGTCACCGGCACCACCGAAACGGTCCAGACGAAGTGGCTGTTCGTCTTCATCGGAGCGTCCCCGCGCACCGACTGGCTCGACGGGGTGGTCACCCGCGACCCGAGAGGATTCGTCATCGCCGGCCCCGACCTCGGCGTCGAGGGTCAGCCCCCCAGCGGGTGGGCGCTGGACCGCTCCCCGTACCACCTCGAGACGAGTGTGCCGGGGGTCTTCGTCGCGGGTGACGCGCGGGCCGAATCGGCCAAACGGGTGGCCTCGGCGGTCGGCGAAGGCGCCATGGCCGTCATGCTGGTGCATCGTTATTTGGAGCGACTGTGACTGAATACCTGACCTGTGATCGGGACGAGCTGCGCACTCTGTTCCTGTTCGAAAATCTGACCGACGACCAGCTCGACTGGCTGTGCCGCGAGGGCCGGGTGATCGTCCTGGAGCCCGGCGAGGTGTACCACGAGGGCGATCCGTCCACCTGCTTCTACGTGATGTTCGAGGGCGCGATCGTGCTGTCGCAGCACGTCGGCCCCGAGGACGTCGAGGTGACCCGCAGCGAACAGCCCGGCGTCTACGCCGGTGCCTGGATGGCCTACATGGGCGATCGGGCCCCCAAGACGTACAACAACACCCTGCGGGCCACCGTGCCGTCGCGGTTCTTCGAGATCGACGCCGACGTGTTCGGCCAGATGATGCGCGACTGGTTCCCGATGGCGATACACATGCTCGACGGAATGTTCTTCGGCATCCGCAACAGCCAGGCCGCGATCGGGCAACGTGAGCGGCTGCTCGCGCTCGGGTCGCTCTCGGCCGGGCTGACCCACGAGCTCAACAACCCGGCGGCCGCCGCCGTGCGGGCCACCGCGTCGCTGCGCGAACGGGTCGCCGGCATGCGACACAAGCTCGCCCTCATCGCGAAGGGGCCCTACGACCGCGTCACGCTCGAAACGCTGATCCGACTGCAGGAGGACGCCGTCGAGCGCGCGGCCAAGGCGCCGACGCTCGCGCCCATGGAGGCCTCCGACCGCGAGGACGGGCTCGCCGACTGGTTCGACGCACACAACATCACCGGCGGCTGGGACATCGCCCCGACGTTCGTGCAGGCCGGTCTGGACGTCGACTGGCTCGACCAGGTCGCAGACACAGTTAACGCCGCCACGCTCGAAGGCGCCGTCCGCTGGCTGAACTACAGCGTCGAGACCGAACTGCTCATGTCCGAGATCGAGGACTCCACCGCCCGCATCTCGACCCTCGTCGGCGCGGCCAAGCAGTACTCGCAGATGGACCGCGCGCCCTATCAGGTGATCGACGTGCACGAGCTGATCGACAGCACCCTGCTCATGCTCAGCCGCAAGATCGGCGACGGCGTCACCGTCGTCAAGGACTACGACCGCTCACTCCCGTCGATCCCGGCCTACGCCGCCGAGCTCAACCAGGTCTGGACCAACCTCATCGACAACGCCGTCGCCGCCATGGACGGGCACGGCACCCTGACCATCCGCACCGCCCTCGACAACGACTTCCTGCTCGTCGAGATCGGTGACACGGGCACCGGCGTCCCGACCGACATCCGTGAACGCATCTTCGAGCCGTTCTTCACCACCAAGCCGGTGGGCGAGGGCACCGGGCTGGGGCTGGACATCTCCTGGCGCATCGTGGTCAACAAGCATCACGGCGACCTGCGGGTCGATTCGGTGCCCGGTGACACGCGGTTCCAGGTCCGGCTGCCCCTCGTCGCCCCGGCTGAGGACTAGACGGCGGGTCGGCAAGAATCATCGGGTGACCGCCGCCGGCCTCTCCTCCGCGCGCACCGCGTGGACGCGCAATCTGCAGACACCACTGCGCCGGTTCCTGCGCACCGAGACCGGCAGCGCGGCGATCCTGCTCGCGGCGACGGTCGCCGCGCTCGTGTGGGCGAACGTGGACGACGGTTCCTACGAGCGCGCCTGGCAGACCGAGCTCTCGATCCAGCTGGGCAACCACGCCCTCAGCCAGCCGTTGCGCGGCTGGGTGAGCACCGGGCTGATGACGCTGTTCTGGTTCGTCATCGGACTGGAGGCCCGCCGCGAGTTCGACATGGGCGAGCTGCGCGAGCGCCGGCGGGTGGCGCTGCCGGTCGTGGCCGGGCTCGGCGGCCTGGCCGTCCCGATCGTGATCTACCTGATCGCCAACGCCGGCGGCGGCGCGGCGCACGGCTGGGGGGCGGCGATGTCGACCGACACCGCCTTCGCGCTCGGCGTGCTGGCGCTGGTCGGCCGCGGCCTGCCCGGGCGGCTGCGATCGTTCCTGCTCACCGTCTCGGTGGTCGACGACATCGTGGCGCTGACGGTGATCGCCTTCGCGTACACGAAGAATCTCAAGGTCGTGCCCCTGATCATCGGATTGGCGATCCTGCTGCTCGTGGTCGTGGTGCGGGCGAGCCGGATCCATCGCGGACCGGTATACGCGCTGCTCGGCGTCGCCGCCTGGGTCGCGTTCTTCGAGTCCGGTGTCGACCCGGTCGCGGTCGGCATGGTCATGGGCCTGCTCACCTACGCGAACCCCCCGACCCGCAGCGACCTGGAGCGGGCGAGTGACCTGTTCCGACTGTTCCGCGAGCAGCCGACGCCGGAGCTCGCGCGATCGGCCCGGGTCGGCGTCGCCTCGGCGATCTCACCCAACGAGCGCCTGCAGCAGCTCTACCATCCGGCGACGAGCTACGTGATCGTGCCGCTGTTCGCGCTGGCCAACGCCGGGATCGCGATCGACGGCCACTTCCTGACCCACGCGTACGGGTCGGCGATCACGCTCGGGATCATGCTGGGCTACCTGCTGGGCAAGCCGATCGGCATCACCGGAGCCACCTGGCTGGTGACCTGGGCCAGCCGGGGGCGGCTGCGCCCTCCGGTCGGCTGGGCGGCCGTCGGCGCGGTCGGCGTTATCGGCGCCATGGGATTTACAGTCTCGCTGCAGATATCGGCGCTGGCCTTCTCCGGGTCCGACCTGGAAGAGGCGAAGCTGGGCGTGCTGACCGCCGCGCTCATCGCGGCGATCGCCGCCGGAGGGCTGTTCCGGACGATTGCCCTGCTGCCCTCGCGGGTACGAGCCCGGGCCGTGCTGGGCCGCAGCGAGGTGATCGTCGACTTGGTGGCCGACGTCGACCCCGATCGCGACCACTACCGCGGCCCGGTCGACGCTCCGGTCACCGTCGTCGAGTACGGCGATTTCGAGTGCCCGTACTGCGGGCAGGCCGAGCCGGCCGTTCGCGAGCTGCTCGCCGGGCACGGCGACGTCCGCTACGTGTGGCGGCACCTACCGCTCAACGACGTCCATCCGCACGCCCAGGTCGCAGCCACCGCCGCCGAAGCAGCCCACAAGCAGCAGGCGTTCTGGGAGATGCACGATCTGCTGCTGACCAATCAGGGCGCGCTCGAGCTTGAGGACCTGACCGGTTACGCGGTGGCTCTCGGGCTCGACGCCGAGCGGTTCGCCGCGGACCTCGGCCGCAACGTCGGCGCGGCGCGGATCGCCGAGGACGTCGATTCCGCCGAGCTGAGCGGGGTCTCCGGCACGCCGACGTTCTTCGTCAACGGCAAACGCCACCAGGGTGCCTACGACATCGCGACGCTGACCGCGGCGGTGCGCCTCGCCAAGACGCAGGCCACGCTCAAGCGGGGAGCGCCAGCTCGACCAGTACCGGACGGTGGTCGCTCGCGATCCTGACGTCGGGCGAGTCGAGCACCTCGGCCGACACGACACGCAGCCCCGGATCGACGAAGACACCATCGATACGGCGACGGGGGTTGGTCGCACTGAACGTGAACCCGTCGCCGGGCGGTTTCGCGTCGACCCGCCGCTGCGCGAGCAGCTGCCAGGCCGGCGAGCCAGGCACGTCGTTCACGTCACCGGCAACTACGGCCGGCACGCCCGGCGCGAACGCGTCCACGGCGCCGTGCAGCTCGGCGATGTGGCGCAGCCGCGGGGCCTCGAGCAGGTCCAGGTGCGTGCCGGCCACCGCGAAGCGCACGCCGCCCAGGCGCAGCACGGCCAGGGCCGTTCCTCGCTGGTGCAGTCCGCGGTCCGGGCTGAACAGCACATCGCGCGTCGACTCGACCTCGACGGCCAGCGTGGACAGCAGCAGGTTCGCCGCGGCCGCACGTCCACCACCGACGATCACCAGGCCGGCGCGCCGGGCGAGGGCCGCGCACTTCGAGCGCCAGCGCAGGAATCGCGGTGCCTCCTGGATGCACACCACGTCGGGCGCGCAGGAGCGGATGACTCGGGCCACGGCGGCCTCGTCGTCACGCAGCGAGCGGACGTTGTAGGACAGCAGCCGCATGCCTATACCGGGCCTATACCCGGCGGCGCGCGAGATCCGCGGCACCGACGAGGCCGGCCTCGGGGCCGAGGTGGGCGAGCTTGACATCAGCCGCCGGGCGGAAGCCGCGCCCGGTGAGCGAGCGCTTGAACGTCTCCCGGGCCGGCACGATCAGCAGGTCCCCGGCCTCGGAGACCCCGCCACCGATGACGAACACCACCGGGTCGATGATCGCCGCCAGGTTGGCCAGGCCCCGGCCGAGCCACTGCCCCATCGTCGTGTAGATCTCGACCGCGGCCGGGTCGCCCTCGCGCGCGGCCTGCGTGACGAGGGGGCCGGTGAGCGCGTCACGGTCGCCACCGGCGAGCTCGAGTAGCCGGTGCGCCGCCACCGGCGAGATGTCGGCCAGTTCCTGGGCATCGCGAGCGAGCGCCGTGCCCGACGCGTACATCTCCCAGCAGCCCCGGTTGCCGCAGGCGCAGCGCCGCCCGTCCGGCACGACGGTCATGTGGCCGTACTCGGTGCCCACCCCGTATGCCCCGCGATAGAGCACGCCGCTGACGACCAGCCCACCGCCGATGCCGGTACCGAGCGTCACGCAGACGACCACCCGGGCGTCGCGGGCCGCGCCGAAGCGGTACTCGGCCCACGCCGCGGCATTGGCGTCGTTCTCGACGGTGACCGGCGAGCCGATCCGGTCGGCCAGCGCGTCGCGCAGCGGTTCGTTGCGCCACGCGAGGTGCGGCGAGAACAGCACCGTCGCCCGGTCGTTGGCGATCCAGCCGGCGGCGCCGATACCGACGGCGACGACCTCGTGCCGCTTGGCCAGCTCGCTGACCACCTCGGCGATGACTCGCTCGGTCTGCTCGATGTCATTGCCGGGCGTCGAGCGGCGTTCGGTGTCGATCACCCGGCCGGCGTCGTCGACGACGCCCGCGGCCACCTTGGTCCCGCCGATGTCGACGCCGATGGCCAGCGGCATCAGGCGTCGCCTTCGCCGAGGTCGATGCGCTGCACCCGCGGCTGCTCGCCGGCCGGGTGGTGCGGGCTGGCCGCCGCATCGACCACGGCCCGGACGGCGGCGACCATCGACGCGGTGGCCTCGGCGACCTTGTCGCTGATCTCGGGGCGATCACCCCGCAACACCGCGATGAACTGGCAGATCGGGCACCAGGTGCACTCGGGTGCGCCGGTCGCGATGTGCGAGCCCTCACCGAGGTTGCGGCGCGCCCAGTCTTGGACGGCGTCGAGCAGCTTGACCGCCTCGTCGCCGATCGTGCCGTGGTTGGCCGACTCAGTCACGAGCTCTCCCCCGTCGTCCGGCTCGGGCCGGATCCGACGCGGGCTGCGGCCACATCGCCGGGTTCGGCCGGAACCGGACGCGCAGCTCCCGGTCGGCGAACTCGCCGCCCACGACGTCGCAGCGACGCAGCACGCTCGGCAGGGTGAGCACTCGACGATGCCCGGCGACGGTCAGCACCAGGTCGTCGGCGGATCGGGCGGCGTCGACCGACGCGCGCTCGACGAGCGGCAGCCACATCCGCAGCACGTATTCATCGCCCTCCGTGTCGACGGTCATCAACTCGACCGTCTCACCGGAGCGGGCCGGATCATCGCCCGGCAGCGCACCGTAGAGGGAGTCGGCGATGCCCCGCAGCGCATCGACGCCCACTGGCTCGGCGTGTCCGTAGGGCAGTTCGCGCACCGGCAGTCCGGCGAACGATTCGCGCAGCTCGGCCAGCTGGATCTGCTGCGCGCTCACCCAGGCGGTGCGGAACGCGTCGCGGCCGGGTGGGAACACCCGATTGGCGATCACCAGGTCGACGCAGTAGCCGTACAACGCCAGCGCGGTGAACGTCCGGCGCGCCTCGGCCGCCACGACGGACTCCGGGGTCAGCACCAGGCGGACGCTGGTCACCGCCGGGTCGGCGAGCAGCTCGCGCACCGAGGCCAGATCGTCGGACAGACGGAGCAGCGCGTCGAACAGGCTGTCCGGCGGGATCACGTCGCTGCGTCCCATCATCGCCGCGAGGGGACGCATACCCTTGGCCAGCCGGCGATGCGCCGGGAACACCTTCTGCAGGTACCAGCCCAGCGCCTCGGGCAGCGCGAGCAGCCGCAGCGTCTCGGCGGTCGGGGCGCAGTCGACGACCAGGACGTCCCAGCTCCCGTTCACGGCGAAGTCGCGCACCGCGAGTAGGGCCAGCACCTCCTCGACGCCGGGCAGCACGGTGAGTTCCTCGGCGGTGATCGGGTCGACGCCGCCGCGGGCCAGCAGGTCGAGCAGGAAGCGCTGCACCTCGTGCCAGGCCGCCTCGAAGCGCCGCTGGGTGTCGATCTGGGCCGCCCACAACCCGTCGACCACCTCGGTCGGCTCGTTGCCCAGAGGCGCGCCCAGCGCGTCGCCCAGCGAGTGCGCTGAGTCGGTCGAGAGCAGCAGGGTCTTCACCCCGCGGTCGGCGAGCCGCAACGCGGTGGCCGAGGCGGTCGTCGTCTTGCCGACGCCGCCCTTGCCGGTGAACAGGACGATGCGCATCAGGCGCTCATCGGGTAGCGCCGGCCTCGACGCGCTTTTTCAACTCTTTCAACGCGGTGTCCATGATCACCCGCTCCGCCTTGCGCTTGAGCATGCCCAGCATCGGTATGGCCAGGTCGATCGTCAGCGAATAGGTGACCTCCGTCGAGTCGCCCTGCTCGCGCAAGACGTAGGTGCCGTGCTGCATCTTCTGCATCTGACCCTTGACGAGATTCCACTCGACCCGCTCGTCGCCGGTCCAGATGTATTCCAGGTCGTACTGGTCCTTCACGACGCCGGCGTCCAGCGTGAAGTGCACGCGCTTGGCCCGCCCGTCGGCGGCTTCCTCGAGCACCTCGGCCGACTTCAGCGATCCGGTCCATTCCGGGTAGGCCGGGAAGTCGGCGATCACCGACATGATGGCCGCAGGCGGTGCGTCGATCGTGATGGACTGCGTTGACTGATCAGCCATGCGCGAGAGGTTACCGCCGCCACGTTTCGGGGAGCTTGGGCGGCGCCGGTTATCGCGCCTCGAGTTCGTCCTTGAGCCTCCAGAAGACCTGCTTGGCCCGCTTGCGGTGGCCGAGTGCGAGACGCTCGGCGTGGCGCCCCGAGAGTCGCTGCCCGTCCGGAGCATCGAGCCGCAGGAAGTAGTGCACGCGGACGCCGTCCCGGTCCGGCGCCAGCCATACCTCCATCGACCCGGCCCCGCCTTGTGCGTTCTGCGCGAACCACCGCACGCCTTGCAAACCGCGCAGTTCGTCCACAACAAGATCAAGATCGGGCCACCAACGACCCCAATTCGCCGGATCGGCGAGCCGAACCGCAACTTGCTGCGCGGGCGCCGCGATCCACGTCTCGTCGGCAACATCGACCTGTGGCATGGCGTTACGATTTCATGACAGGCTGGTCAGGCCTGTCACCTCGCTGCTTGGGCACGGACGGGCTAGCGTGGCGCACCACACACAGGCTCGGACCCTCGCGGAGAGGACGCGGACGAGTGCGCGAACTGACGGTCCCCAGCAAGGCCCCCAATCCCAGCCAGCACAACACGGCTGACTACGTCTACGAGAACGCCGCCACCGCCCCTGATCGCGTCACGATCCGGCGCCGGGTCGACGGCGAATGGCGCGACGTCACGTCCGGTCAGTTCGCCGACGAGGTGCTCGGCTGCGCCAAGGGCCTGATCGCCGCGGGCGTCGAGGCCGGCGATCGCGTCGCGTTGATGAGCAAGACCCGCTACGAGTGGACGCTCATCGACTTCGCCGTGCTGAGCATCGGGGCGGTGGTGGTGCCGATCTACGAGACCTCCAGCGCCGAGCAGGTCGAGTGGATCCTGTCCGACTCCCAGGCCAAGGCGATCTTCGTCGAGACCGACACGCACCGGGCGATCACCGAGTCGGTGCTCGGGTCGGCGGTCGACGGCTTGCAGGTCTGGACCATCGACGCGGGTGCCGTCGCGACCGTGACCGCGGGCGGCACGGACGTTGCCGACGAGCAGGTGCACAAGCGGCGCGAGGCGGTGACGGTCAACGACCTCGCCTCGATCCTCTACACCTCGGGCACGACTGGCCGGCCCAAGGGCTGCCAACTGCTGCACCTGAACTTCATCACCGAGGTCAGCGAGGTCACCACCGAACTCGACGAGCTCTTCAACCAGGAGACCTCGACGCTGCTGTTCCTGCCGATCGCGCACGTCTTCGGACGGGTCATCGAGATCGGGGCCATCGCCAGCGGCTGCACGCTGGGCCACACCGCCGACGTCAAGAATCTGCTCGAGGATCTGGCCGGGTTCAAGCCGACGTTCGTGCTCAGCGTCCCGCGCGTGTTCGAGAAGGTCTACAACACGGCCAAGCAGCGGGCCCACGCCGACGGCAAGGGCAAGATCTTCGACCTCGCCGAGCGGGTTGCCATCCGATACTCCGAGGCCAGCGAGCGCGGATCGGTGTCACTGCCGCTCAAGGCTCAGCACGCTCTGTTCGACAAGCTCGTGTACGGCAAGCTGCGGGCGGCGCTGGGCGGACGGTGCATCGGCGCGATCTCCGGCGGTGCGCCGCTGGGCTCCCGGTTGGGCCACTTCTTCCACGGTGTCGGCGTCACGATCTACGAGGGGTACGGACTCACCGAGACGACCGCCGGCATCTGCGTCAACCGTCCCGACAAGTTGCGCATCGGCACCGTCGGACCGCCCGTCGGTGGCGTCACCGTGCGCGTGGCCGAGGACGGCGAGCTGCTGTTCAGGTCGAACCTCATCTTCGGCGGCTACTGGAACAACGACGCGGCCACGTCGGAGGCCATCGACGACGAAGGCTGGTTCCACACCGGCGATATCGGCGAGATCGACGGCGACGGGTTCGTGAAGATCACCGGCCGCAAGAAGGAACTGATCGTGACCGCGGGCGGCAAGAACGTCGCGCCCGCTGTGCTCGAGGACCGCGTCCGGGCGCACTGGCTGGTGAGCCAGTGCCTGGTCGTCGGCGATGCGCAACCGTTCATCGCGGCACTGATCACGATCGACCCCGAGTCCTTCCCCACCTGGCTGGAGCAGGCGGGACGCCCGGCCGACACGGAGCTCGCCGATGTCGTCGACGATCCGGGGCTGCACGCCGTGATCCAGGCGGCGATCGACGACGCGAACAAGGCCGTGAGCAAGGCGGAGTCCATCCGCAAGTTCACGATCCTGCCGTTCGACTGGACGGAGTCCACCGGTCAGCTCACCCCGTCGATGAAGCTCAAGCGCAACGTCGTCCAAAAAGAGTGCGCCGACGACATCGCCGCCTTGTACGGCTGAACGCCAACTCCTCGAATAGTGGTTCGGAGGCCCCGCTACGTGGAGCGTCCGAACCACGATCGGCGCTAGGCGTCCAGTAGTTCGCGGAGTTGGGCGGCGATGGTTTCCCAGCGCCATTCGCTCTGCACCCATTGCCGGCCGGCCTCGCCGAACTTGGCCCGTAGGGGCGCGTCGTTGAGCAGCTCGGCGCTCCGTTCGGCGATCGCCGCGATGTCGCGTCCGTCGACCAGGTAGCCGGTCTCGCCGTCACGCACCGCCTCCGGTGCTCCGCCCGAGTCGCCCACCACGACGGGCAGGCCGAGCGCCGACGCTTCGAGATACACGATGCCCAGGCCCTCGACGTCCAGGCCGCGGCGACGGGTTCGGCAGGGCATCGCGAACACGTCGCCCGCGGCGTAGTGCGCCGCGAGCTCATCGGCCGGGACGCCGCCGGTGAGCACCACGTGCTCGGCGACGCCGTGCTCCCGCGCCAGCTGCAGGAGCTCGTCGTGGTAGGGCCCCTTGCCGACGAACAACAGCGCCGCATCGGGCACCGTCTGCCGAATGGCCGGCAGGGCGCGGATCAGCGCATCCTGGCCCTTGCGGCGCACCAGTCGCGACACGCACACCACGACCGGCCGGTCGCGCAGGTCGTAGCGCAGCCGCACGTCGGTGCCGTCGACCCCGGGGTGGAACGTCTCGACGTCCACTCCAGGTGTGAGCCGGCGCAGCGTCGCCCGTGGCCCCAGCGCCGGGGCCAGGCGGCGGCGGAAGTACTCGCTCAGGTAGGTCACGACGTCGCACTGGCTGCCGATGCGCCGCAGCGCCTGGCGGGCGCCGGGCAGCATCGCCCATCCGGCCTCGTGCCCGTGCGTAGTGGCGACGATGCGTTCGGCGCCGGCCCCGCGCAGTGCGGGCGCTAGCAGGGCCAGCGGCGCGGCGGCACCGAACCACACCGCGGTGCACCCGTGCTCACGCGCGGCCGCGACGACGCGACGGCGGGCTCCCGGCGTCGGCACCAGCAGCCCGGTGGGGTGCCGGATCACCGGAAACGGCTGCGCGGCGTCGAACTCGCCCGACCCGTCGTGATCGGACGCGTACACGACGACCGACCCGACCGGTTGCCGGATCGCTACCTCGTGCACGAACGACTGGATACCGCCCTGTCGAGGTGGGAAGTCGTTGGTGACGATCAAGGTCCGCCGCGGGCTCATCCCAATTCAGCCCGCAGGTACTGACGCCACCGGGCGGTGAACTGCGCCGAGGTCATGTGGAGGACGGTACCCAGGGCGGTGTCGACCGCCACGACGGGCGTTCCGGTCGAGGCCGCGACCGTGCGGTACATGCGCACGAGGCCGGCCGTCCCGGCCAGCGCCGCGATCAGCCGGCACGCGAGCCAGGCCTGCTCATAGATCTGCGGCAGCTGCGCACCACCGTTGGTGAAGTTGTTGGTGGTGGGCAGCGCCGCCGGCACCCGGCCCGCGCGCACCAGCGTGCGCAGCTCGGTGGCGGCGACCGTGACCGGCTGGCCGCTGCCGAGGTTTCCGACGTAGTCGGCGAATCCCTCGATCAGCCACGTGGGCATCACGTCGCTGGTGACCGACCAGGCCGCTATGTGCGTGATCTCGTGCCGCAACACGATGCGCAGCCCGGCTGCGGACAGGCGCGTCAGCCCATCGGGGTCCAGCACGACCCGCAGGCCGGTACGCGGATCGGTCGAATCGCCGAGCGCCTGCGCGGCGATGTCGATGCCCGCCGGGCCGCCCAGTACCGCCTGCAGCTCGTCCTGCGTGTCCGGCACGAACACCGCGACCTGCCGCGCCCAGCCGGCGCCCCACACGCCCGTGACCGCCTGCGCGGCGGCGTCGACCGCCGCGGCCAATTCGGGAAGCCGGGTCGCGTACGCGGGGTGCGCGAGGATGAGGCACGCCGCGCCCCGATAGGCGCTGACCGGTCCGAAGTCCCACGGTCCGTGCCAGCTCTGCCCGCCCTGATCGGTCAGGTCGGAGTCGCTGACGATGCGCACCTGCCCGGAACGGCGCACGAACGTGAGCCAGACGTCGTGCGTGGTGGGCGCCGGGTCGATGCCGCGCAGTTGGTAGCCCAGCGCGATCCGGGCGATCAGGACCGGGGCGTGGTAGCGCGCGGCCGCAGCACGCAGCTCGCTGCCGCCGGTGACCGGCACCGACACCTGGTACGACCACGCGGCCAGCGGCACGTCCGCGAGGTTGTCGAACATCGCCGACTGGGCAGCGCGGTACGGCGCCGCGGCCGCCGTGCCGTCGATGTCGGTGAGGAACGCGTGGCGGTCGCGGCGGATCACATCGGCGCCGTGGCGGTCCAGCATCGCCTGCACGGCCGCGACGGTGGGCGCACCGGGCCCGGAGCCGACCGGTGTCGATCCCGCCGACGACGACCCCACGCTCGCCGCCCGGTCACCGGACGAGGACGTCGACACGACGACCAGCGCGACGACGGCCGCAGCCGCCAGCGCGACGCACAGCCCCGGGATCATCAGGCGGCGCAGACGTGACAGCGGGGCGGGCCCGTTTCCGGAACCCGCCCCGCTGGCGTCGTTGGGAGCAGCTGTCACGCGAGCCGGGTCGCGCCCGCCCAGTTACTCATGTCCTGGGACGGATGCACGTACCGGATGCCCAGGGCCTCGTCCGCGGCCGACACCGCCAGGTCGTCACCAACGTAGATCTCGACGTGGGAGATGCCCGGCGGATACAAGAAGATCAAGTCGCCCGGCAGCAACTCGTTGAAGGACACGTGCCGGCCGTAGTTGTACTGCGAGGCCGCGAGGTGGGGCAAGCCCACACCACCCTGAGCCCAGGCCATCATCGTCAGCCCTGAGCAGTCGTACGCGTCGGGTCCGGAGGCGGCGAACACGTAGGCCTTGCCGACCTGCGCGACCGCGTAGTCGACGGCCCGCTGCGCTGCTGCGTTCGGGGCCTTTCCGACGCCGATCTTTCCTATCGCCGGCGGCACGGTGCCGCTGTTCGTGTAGGTGGCCTGCTGCGTCGCGGTCAGCGTGGCGAGCAGGTCCGTGAACTTCTTGGTGTCGGACTCGATCTTCTTCTTTTGCTTGTCGAGGGCAGTCGCCTTCGCCTGAGCAGCCGCGAGCAGCTTGGTCGCCGTCTTCTGCGCCGTCTCGGCCCGCGTGTGCACCGCCTTGATCTGCGACACGATCTCGGCTCGGTGCGAGGAGATGAGGCTCAGTGTGCTCAGCGCGTCGAGATAGGTCTGCCCGTCGACGCTCGTGAGCAGCGCGCCGGCGTGGCTGAACGCCGCCGACTCGTACTCGGCGGTGACGGTCCGGCTCAAGCGCGCGCGAGCCTTGTCGAAGTCGGTGGCCGCACTCAGCGCTTGCTGCTGGGCGGCGTCCGCTGCCTTCTGCTGCGCCTTTACCTCGGCGGTGGCCTTGTTGTACTGCTCGGCCAGCACCTCGTTCTGCTTGGACAGCTTGTCGAGTTTCGCGGTCACTTCAGCGACCGTCGATGGCCCGGGGGTCGCGCCCGCAACGTGCGGAAGCACGACAGCGCCGGCCCCGACAAGGGCGGCCAGCGCTACACCGGCTAGGAGCGATCGAACACGGCTGGGGGTCCGAGTCAACGCCACGGTCGGCGGAACTCCGTTTCTTCCTCGTACCGCCTACCGAGTTAGCTGACGGGTTCGGGCCGGAAGATGCCCTACGGTGCGGAGATTCCACGCGACGTGTCGCGGTGATTCCTCGCTCCGATTCACCCCATGAGAACTCGTGGGTCCCCGGTTCGCTGGCCTCGCTACCCCGCTGTTTGGGGCACCGACACTGATAGCGATTCGGCGGTGACCTTCCGGTGACTCCCGGTATGGGGGTCAGTTGGCCGGTAGGTCGCGGAAAGGTTACGACACCGCCGCTCATCGGGCAACGACGGGGTCGGCCTGTGGCGTGGCGTGCTTCAGGCGATGTTACGGTCCGTGATCTTTGCGACCGGAACGAGTCGCAAGGGCGGTATTAGCCCCTGTGCGGCCAGGGCCCCGACGGCCCGATGCTCGGCTTCGTCGAACTCAACGGATGCGTCCGGTTTGCCCAACAATACGGTGACAACGCAGTCATTGCAGGCCACGTCCCGGACGTGGCACGCGTCGCAGTCGATGAGCATGTGAGTGCCTCCTTCGTTTACTCGACGTTCTCGCGAGCAGGCTAGGAAAACACTCTGACAATTTCCGGATCGGGCGTGTCATGTGACGGGTGTCACGCTGCGCCGAATCGGGCGAGCAGCACCGCCGAGTCCGACGTCCACGCCCCGGCTCGCGCGGCGTCCAGCGCCACCTGCCGGTCCGACGACACGACCAGCAACGGACGACCAACCGGTTCGGCATCGACGAGGCGTCTGATCAGGTCGTCGGCGATCTCGTCCGGAGCGCTGAAGAGCACCCGCACGCCCCGCGGCGCCGGCGGCATCGCCGGCGGGCGCTGACCGCCGTCGAAGGCGACCGTAATCTCGGCTCCGGAGCGGGACGCCACCGCCGCAAGCGTGCCCACGAGCCGGGCCCGCTGGTCGGCCAGCGGCAGCGCGGGGTACCCGGTCTTGGTGACGTTGTACCCGTCGACGATGAGGTGCGCGTTGGGCAGTGCGAGCAACGCGTCCAACCCCGCTGGATCGGACACGGCCCGGCGTTGCGTGGATGACTCCGCCGACGCCACCGTGTCGGCCGGGCGCAGCGCCGGCGCGGGCAGGGCGAGCTCGCGCCGGACGCCCGCCGCGGCCTCGGTCAGCGTGTCGACCAGCAGCCACAGCCGCGCGTCGTCGACGTCGCGTTCGGTACGCGCACCGCGGCGGGCCGACTCGATCGCGCGCTCGAGCTCGGTGATGCGCCCACGCAGGCGCCGGGTCTCGAGTTCACGGGCGGCCTCGGCCGCGTCGGCCCGGCGGGTCGCCTCCGCGGCTCCCGTCAGCGCCTCGTCGCGTTCGCGGTGCGCCGCGCGCAGCTCGCCGATCCGGCCCCGCAGCTGCTTGCGCAGCTCCGCGACCTCGGACTCGGACTCGGCCACCGCGGTCGCTGCGGCCGCCTTGCCGTGTGCGGCCTCGGCCCGCAGCCGGGCCTTGAGCTCGCCGAGCTGCGCGCGCAGGTCGGCGGCCTCGGCTGCGCTCGCCTGGCTGCCTGCGCGTTCGCGTTCGGCCGCGTGGCGGGCGTTGGCGTCAGCGACGATGCCCTGCCACCCGTCCGGACGCAGCAGGTAGGCGACGACCGCGGTGTCGACCGGATCCGACGCGGCGGTCGATTCTCCGGCGCGTACCGCCTCGGCGAGCTGGGGCAGGGCCTCGGCAACGACGTCGGCGACCCGCGTTCGGAACGCCTCGTCGGCGTCCATCGCGGCGGCGAGCTGAGACCCCCCGAGCCGCACTCGCTTCGTCGGCGTGAACCGGGCGACGGGGCGTAACGCGACGGGCAGGTCCTCGGGCGGGAGCCGCCCCGCCAGGTCGGCGGCGATCGTGACGAGTTGCTGGCGGGCAGGCTCGCTCAGCACGACCTGATCGTCGTGCTCTCGCGGCTGCGGAACGGCCATCCCGCGAGGTTACGACGCCACGCCGAGCCGCGCTGTCGCGTTTCCGTCAGACCCTGGCCTTACCGTCCGGTGTGTGAGCGCAGCGCCCAGCGAGATCATGCTCCAGCCGAGCTTCGACGAGCTGGACGAGCCGCTGCGCGACACCACCTTCACCGTGGTCGATCTCGAGACGACGGGTGGGGCGGCCAGCTCCGACTCGATCACCGAGATCGGGGCGGTGAAGATCCGCGCCGGCGAGGTGATCGGCGAGTTCCAGACCCTGGTCGATCCGGGCCGGTCCATCGACCCGTACGTCAGCGTCCTCACCGGCATCACCGACGCGATGGTGCAGACGGCGCCCCACGTCGAGGCCGTGCTGCCGTCGTTCCTCGAATTCGCGCGCGGCAGCGTCCTGGTCGCGCACAACGCACCGTTCGACGTCGGCTTCCTGCGCGTCGCGTGCGCCACCATGGCCACGCCCTGGCCGAGGTTCGCCGTGGTCGACACGGCCGTCCTCGCCCGGCGCGTGCTCACCCGGGACGAGGTGCCCAACTGCAAGCTCGCCACGCTCGCGGTGTTCTTCCACGCCGCCACCCAGCCGATGCACCGCGCTCTCGCCGACGCCCGGGCGACGGTCGACGTCCTGCACGGCCTGATCGACCGGGTCGGCAGCCTCGGCGTGCACTCGCTGCCCGAGCTCAAGGCGTTCACCGCGCAGGTGTCCGACGCGCAGCGGCGCAAGCGGCACCTGGCCGATCACCTCCCGTCCCGGCCCGGCGTGTACGTGTTCCGCGACGCGCAGGGCCAGCCGCTCTACGTCGGCACCAGTCGCGACCTGCGCGCGCGGGTTCGCCAGTACTTCGTCGCCAGCGAGACGCGCACCCGCATGGGCGAGATGATCGGGCTCGCCGAGCGCGTCGATCCGATCGAGTGCGCACACCCGCTCGAAGCGCAGGTACGCGAGCTGCGCCTGATCGCCGCCTACAAGCCGCGCTACAACCGGCGTTCGAAGTTTCCCGAACGGACGATGTGGCTCAAGCTCACCCACGAGGCGTATCCCCGGCTCTCGATCGTGCGCGAGCGACGCGGCGACGGTGCCGCCTACCTGGGTCCGCTGCGCTCGCGCCGTCAGGCCGAGGCGATACGCGACGCGATCCACGACGCGGTGCCACTGCGCCAGTGCAGCGACCGGCTCTCGCTGCGTCGCGTCGTCCGGGCTGCCTGCGCGCTCGCCGGCATCGGCCGCTGTTCGGCCCCGTGCGAGAGCCCGGGTGAACCGCAGACCTACACCGATCTCGTCGAGATCGTCCGCACGGCCTGGGCGGGCGACGTGCGCCCGCTGGTCGATCCCCTGCGCGAGCGACTCGCCCGGCTGTCCCGGGCGCAGCGGTTCGAGCACGCCGCCGTGGTGCGTGATCGCGTCGCGACGGTCGTTCGCGCGTGTGCCCGGATGCAGCGGCTCGACGCGCTCACGTCCATCGCCGACCTGGTGGCGGCGCACCCCGATGGGGACGGCGGCTGGCAGCTCGCCGTGGTCCGCTACGGGCGCCTGGCCGCCGCCGGGGTCGCGCGGCGGGGGACGCCGCCCTGGCCGGTCATCGACGCCCTCCGGGCTACGGCCGAGGTGGTCACTGCGCGTCCGGGGCCGTTGCGGGCGGCGCTGGCCGAGGAGACCGAGTGCATCTTGCGCTGGCTCGAGGAACCCGGCGCCCGCCTGGTCGATACGTCCGAGCCCTGGACGATGCCGGCCTTCGGCGCTGGTGGCCTGCGGGCCTTCCTCGGCAGCGACGCCGCCCGGTTCGCCGCCGACCCCTTCGCCGATCGACGCCGGCTACCCATGACCCACCGTCCCGTGCGCGCGCCGACGCCGGCGGCCCGTCCGGTCTGATCGTCGGCTGGGCAGCGTCTAGTGTCGTCCGCGTGAGCGCGCCTCCCGAGCTGTCGCTTGATCTCGTCGTCGGGCTGGATTACGGCCAGTTCTACCTGTATCCAAGCCCACCCGAGCACGATTTCGCCGACGTGCCCAACGTCGTCGATCGGGCGATCGGCGACGACGGCATCGCACAGGCCGGGACGTTCCTGGTCGTTCTCTCACCACACCAGAACAACTTCGAGCTGGCGCTGCGGGTCGAGGTCCTTGCCGGCGAGCCCGCCGACGATCTCGATGACTGGTCGGAGGCCTTCCTCGCCACCGTCGTCGCCGGTGACGACGGGCTTGTCTACGAATCCCCGACGCTGCATCACGTTCCGATCCCCGTGCCGGCAGGAACGTACCTCGCTAGGATCACCGGGCGCGGTTTCGTCGCGCGTGGTTGGCCGGGCTCGACCACGGCCGGCGACGAGTAGCGGCTACAGCTTTGGCCGGGTGACGGCGAGCAAACACCCCGGCGGTTGCGCTCGTGGTCAGGCTCCTGATCGCGCCCTAGGATGAACCGCGTGATCACTGCGATCGTCATGGTGGCCGTCGAGGCCGACAAGATCCCCGAGGTGGCCCAGCAGATCGCCGACCTGGACGGCGTGAGCGAGGTCTACTCGGTGGCCGGCGACGTCGATCTGATTGCCGTGGTCCGGGTCCGCGAGTTCGACCAGGTGGCCGAGGTGATCGCCGGACGGCTGTCGAAGGTCGACGGCGTCGTGCACACCGACACGCACATCGCGTTCCGCGCCTATTCGCAACACGACCTCGACGCCGCGTTCTCGATCGGCGTTGAGTCAGCCGACTGAACGCAGGCGTTGGCTGGCCGCTGCCCAGGCGGCGAGCAGGTCGGCCGCGGCGCCGGTGTCGATCGAACGGCGCGCCTCGTCGATGCCCTTGGCGATCAGACCGTCCACAGTGGACGCTGCCTCGATACCGTCGTACACGGCGATCGCGGCGCCGGCATTGAGCAACACGGCGTCTCGCACCCCCGCGCCGCCGCCGGCCAGAACGTCGCGCACCACATTGGCGTTGTAAGCCCGGTCACCGCCGCGCAAGTCGTCCGAGGTCGCCGTAGCAATGCCGAGCGCGACCGGATCGATCCGGGTCTCATGCACCTGTCCGGCGGCGGCCACCCACATGCTCGACGTCGTGGTGGTCGTGAGCTCGTCCAGGCCGTCGTCGCCGCGGAACACCAGCGCGGTGTCGCCGCGGCGGGCGAACACCTCGGCCATCAGCGGCGCCATGCGCCGATCAGCACACCCGACCGCCGAGGCCCGCGGACGGGCCGGGTTGGTCAGCGGGCCGAGCACGTTGAACACGGTCGGGACGCCGATCTCGCGCCGCGGCGGACCGGCGTGGCGCATCCCGGGGTGGAACACCGGGGCGAAGCAGAAGCCGATACCCACCTCGGCGGTGGTGGCCGCGACGCCGGCGGCGTCCAGGTCGATCACGACGCCGAGCTCTTCCAGGACGTCCGCCGACCCGCATTGCGAGGAGGCGCTGCGGTTGCCGTGCTTGACGACCCGCCGTCCCGAGCCGGCGACGACCAGGGCCGCCATCGTCGTGATGTTGACCGTGTGTGCGAGGTCGCCGCCGGTGCCGACGATGTCGACTGCGTGGCCGGACACCGGCACCGGAGTCGCCCGAGACCGCATCGCCTCGACCAACCCGGCCAGCTCGTCAGTCGTCTCGCCCTTCGCGCGCAGCAGCACGACGAACGCCGCAAGCTGCGCCGGCGTGGCCTCGCCGGTCATGATCTCGTCCATCGCCCACGCGGCGGCCGTCGAATCGAGCGCCTCGCTGCGCATCAACGCGCCGAGCACCGCCGCCCAGGTGTGGTTCACCGCACGACGGGGATGCCCGAGAGGCGCTTGCGCAGTTGCTCGGCCACCACCTCGGCCGAGGCGACCGGATCCAGCGGCTGGGTGATCACGCCGTCGGCCAGTGACCAGCTCGCGAGCCACCCGTCGTCTTTGCGGGCGACCAGCACGACGATCGGCGGGCAGTCGTCGATCTCGTACTTGAACTGCCGGGCCAGCCCCATGCCGCCGGTGGGCTGCGCCTCGCCGTCGAGGATCACCAGGTCGATCTCGCCCCGGTCGATCTCCTCGACGACGGCGGCGCTGGTGGGGCACTCGATCCAGTCGATGCGGGGCACATCAGGTGCCGGGCGCCGCCCCACGGCGGTACGCACGGCGGCACGCACCGGCGCCTGGTTGCTGTAGACGACGACGGTGACCGGATCGCTTGGCTGCGCGGGCATACCGGCATCGTATCGGCGCCGGACGCAACGCCCCCCGGGCCTCGACCAACAGCGATTTCGCGCCACCACGCATCGCTTCGGGAAAGAGTCGCGACACGCCCCACCCCGCCGACTCCACCCGGCACGGACACCGCAATAATGCGATCGTGACGTCGACCGCCGCACCCCGCTTCGAATCCAGCCAGGTGCACTCGCTGACGCGACCGAACCTGGTCAGCGTCGGCACGATCGTCTGGCTGTCGAGCGAGCTGATGTTCTTCGCCGGACTGTTCGCCATGTACTTCACGGTCCGGTCGGTGCATTCCAACGACTGGCCGATGCACCTGCCCGACGGCGATCCCATCAAGCTGAGCCTGTGGTACGCGACGCCGTTCACGATCATCCTGGTGGCGTCGAGCTTCACCTGCCAGTGGGGCGTGTTCGCCGCCGAGAAGGGCGACGTCTTCAAGCTGCGCCGCTGGTTCACGCTCACCTTCGTGCTGGGCCTGCTCTTCGTGCTCGGCCAGGCGAACGAGTACCGGATGCAGGTGGCCGACGGCAACACGATCTCCAAGACCGGCTACGGCTCGGTGTTCTACCTGACGACCGGCTTTCACGGCTTACACGTGATCGGCGGGCTGATCGCCTTCGTCTTCTATCTGATCCGGACGACTCTCGGCCGCTTCACACCGGCCCAGGCGACCGCCGCAATCGTCGTCTCCTATTACTGGCACTTCGTCGACGTGGTGTGGATCGGGTTGTTCGCGACGATCTACATCATTCGATGAGCGGTCACCGGGAAAGGACGGCATGAGCGACGAGTTCGACGACGACGAGCTGGGATTCGGCCCAGCCGTCTCGGCCACCGGGGTCGACCCGGAGCCGACGCCGAGAAAGGCGCCGAAGAGGAAGCGGCCGGCGGCGCGTGCCCCCCGTGGATGGCGTCGGCGCCTCGCCAGCGGCCTCATGCTGGTCACCGTGCTGGCCGGCGTCGCCGGGACCTACACGCTGTTCGCCAGCTCGTCGGGCGCGAACGACACGCGTACCAGCAAGGAAGACGTCGAGGCCGGCCGTCAGCTCTTCAACACCAGCTGCATCACCTGCCACGGCGCCAACCTGCAGGGCGTGCCGGACCGCGGCCCGTCCCTCATCGGCGTCGGATCGGCGTCGGTCTACTTCCAGGTCAGCACCGGCCGCATGCCCGCCGCCGGACAGGGTGGCAACGAGCCGCGCAAGAGCGCCAAGTTCGACGAGAAGCAGATCGACCAGCTCGGCGCCTACATCGAGTCGCTCGGCAACGGCCCGCAGATCCCCCAGGGCGACCTGCGCGTCGACGATTCCCAGCTGGCCGAGGGCGGCGAACTGTTCCGGCTGAACTGCGCCCAGTGCCACGGGACCACCGGCAAGGGCGCTCCGCTGTCGGCGGGCAAGATCGCACCGAGCCTGCGCTCGGCCACCGACAAGCAGATCTATGCCGCGATGCTCTCCGGGCCGGAGAACATGCCGGTCTTCGGCGACAACCAGCTCACACCCGACCAGAAGAAGTCGATCCTCACCTACGTCCAGACCCTGGAGGCGTCGAAGGATCCAGGCGGCAACGGCCTGGACCGCATCGGCCCGGTCTCTGAGGGCATCGTCATCTGGGTTCTCGGCATCGGGGCACTGATGATCGTGATCTTGTGGATCGGAGCGAAGACGTGAGCGGCGGCCCGAGCAACGCGCCGACCGAGGAAGAGCTCCGGGCGATGAGCACCGAGCAGGCGATGATCGCCGGCGCCGATGCCGACGACGTCCACGTCGTGCACCGCCGCGCCCGGTTCCCGGTGCCCGGCACCAAGGCCGAGAAGCGGGCCGAGCGAACCGTCGCCGGGCTGTTCGTGCTGGCGGCGCTCGCCGGGGTCGGGTTCATCGTCGCGTTCATCGTCGTGCCCTTTCAGTACAAGACGCCCAGCCACAGTCAGAACTTCCGCTTCTACACCCCGATCCTGGGCGGCCTGCTCGGCATCATGCTGGCCGCGCTGGGCATCGGCGCGATCCTGTGGGCGAAGTGGCTCATGCCCGAAGAGGAGCTGGTCCAGGAGCGTCACGACGAGGTCCAGCCCGGCGAGCCCGAAGAGCAGATCATGACCGGCGCCACGCTCATGTCCGGCGTCAACGACACGGGCCTGCCTCGCCGCTCGCTGCTGGTGCGCACCCTGGGCCTGGCCGGCGGCGCGGTCGCGACCGTGCCGCTGGTGGCACTCGTCGGCGGACTGCTCAAGAAGCCCGGCAAGATCCTCTTCCACACCCTCTACCGCCCGGATGCCAAGTACCCCCACGGCATCCCGATCGTCTATTCCGACGGACGGCGGGTCAGCCCGAACGACCTCGAGGCCGGCGCCATCGCCACGGTGTTCCCGGGTGTGCCGGGCGGGGTCAAGGACGCCAGCTCGCCCACGCTGATCATCCGGCTGCGCCCGGGGCAGGGCAGCAAGATCAAGGCCCGCAAGGGTCAGGCTAGCTGGGGCTGGGAGGATTTCGTCGCGTACTCCAAGATCTGCACGCACGCCGGCTGCCCGGCGTCCCTGTACGAGCAGCAGACCACCCGCCTGCTGTGCCCATGTCACCAGTCGCAGTTCGAGATACTCAAGGACGCCAAGCCGGTGTTCGGGCCGGCCACCCGCAGCCTGCCCAAACTGAAGCTGGCCGTCGAGGTCGTTGATGGTGTTCAGTACTTCGTGGCACCGCAGGACTACCAAGAGCCCATCGGCGCCGGCTTCTGGGAGCGCTCATGACGACGACTGAGGCACCGTCGCGGCGCGCCGCCAAACCTCGCACGATCGCCGGCAAGTCGGCGCTGTGGGTCGACGAGCGGTTCCGGGTCGCGGGACCGCTGCGCAAGCAGCTGAACAAGGTCTTCCCCGACCACTGGTCGTTCATGATGGGCGAGATCGCGCTCTACTCGTTCATCATCCTGATCCTCACCGGCACGTACCTGTCGTTCTTCTTCGACGCGTCCATGGGCGACGTCATCTACAACGGCAGCTATACCCCGCTCAAGGGCGTGGAGATGTCGCGGGCGTACGCCTCGACCCTGAACATCTCCTTCGACGTGCGCGGCGGTCTGGTCATCCGGCAGATCCACCACTGGGCCGCCCTGATGTTCGTCGCGGCGATGCTCGTCCACATGCTCCGGATCTTCTTCACCGGGGCGTTCCGCAAGCCGCGCGAGGTCAACTGGCTGATCGGCCTGACGTTGCTCGTGCTCGGCGTGATCGAGGGGTTCGTCGGCTACACGCTGCCCGACGACCTGCTCTCGGGCACCGGATTCCGCATCGCCGACTCGATCATCTTGTCCATCCCGGTGATCGGCACTTGGACCGCGTTCCTGGTCTTCGGCGGGCCGTTCCCCGGCAGCCTGATCATCGGGCGGCTCTACATCGTCCACGTCCTGCTGATCCCGGGCATTATCGCCGCGCTGATCGGCGCCCACCTGGCGATCATGGTCCGGCAGAAACACACCGACTTCCCCGGACCCGGCAAGACCGAGCACACGGTCGTCGGGCACCGGCTGTTCCCCAAGTTCGCCGCGCAGGCTACCGGCTTCTTCTTCATCGTGTTCGGCGTGCTGGCCGCCCTCGGCGGTCTGGCACAGATCAACCCGGTGTGGCTGTTCGGTCCGTACAACCCGGCCCAGGTGTCCTCCGGCTCGCAGCCGGACTGGTACATGGGCCTGCTGGACGGCTCTACCCGTCTGTTCCCCTCGTGGGAGATCAGGCTGTGGGGCCATACCGTCCCGCCCCTGTTCTGGCCGACCGTCGTGCTGCCCGGCATCCTCATCGGGCTGGCCGGGGCGTACCCGTTCCTCGAGGCGAAACTCACCAAGGATCGAGCCCGGCACAACCTGCTGCAGCGACCACGTGACGTGCCGGTACGCACCAGCCTCGGCGCGATGGCCTGCACGTTCTGTGCCGTGCTGTTCCTCTCCGGCGGCAACGACCTGATCGCCAAGGCGTTCGACATCTCGCTCAACGCCATGACGTGGGGCGGACGCATCGCGACGCTCGTGCTCCCGCCGCTGGCCTACGTGATCACCTACCGGCTCTGCCTCGGTCTGCAGCGCCACGACCGCGAAGTGCTCGAGCACGGTGTCGAGACGGGCATCATCAAGCGGCTGCCGACCGGTGAGTTCATCGAGGTGCATCAGCCGCTGGGCCCGGTGGACGACCACGGCCACGGCGTCCTGCCTTACGCCGGCGCCGCCGTCCCGAAGCGGATGAACCGGCTCGGCAAGGGGCGCCTCGCGCACCTGCGCGGCTTCTTCTACCCGGTCAAGGAAAAGCCCGAGATCGCCGAGAAGCTCGCCGCCCTGGAAGAGGCGGAATCGGCAGAGCACGCCGAAGCCGAACCCAGCACCGAACGCCAGGTCGAGCTCAGCGACTGACCGATCTAATCCGCCGGAGGCGGTACGGCCGGCGGGCTCTTCGCGCAAGCGCTCATCGCGTTCGTGGCCGGGTTCCCTGAGGCCCGGTCTGTGCTATGGAGCTGGCCCCATAGGCTGCCCGCATGCTGACGGTCTTGGTCGACGCCGACAATCTCGCACCGCGACGGTTGCAGCCGGTGCTCGACCTGTTGGCGACGATCACGTCACCGGTGCGCATCACCGCCAGCGGAGGGCAGCACGCGCTCGACCGGGTGCGCTGGCCCGACAATGCCGAACTGATCGCGAGCGCCGGCTGGCAGCGCGCGGACGCCAGCCTCGCCGCTTCCTACCTCCCCTCCCCCGACCCACTGGTGCTGATCACCGGCGACGGGGACTTCGCCCTGCTGGCCGAGCGCCATCCCGGTCCGGTACTCGTCGTGAGCGGGGCCGCATCGGGCCGGCTGCGCAACGGAACCACCGTGGTGGATCCGGCCACGGACGGCGTGGAACCGATCAACGCGTGGCTCGCGGCGCACGGGCACTAGCCGCGGGGGCGACAATCAGACGGTGATGATCACGGAGTTGTGGCTGATATTCGACCACAACTCCGTGATCATCACCGCCGATGGCTCAACGCTGGCTCGCCGCCCAGGGGCCGACGCCGCCGATTCGGTCGACGGAATAGCGCACGACATAGCCCGGACCCTTGGGCGCCGGGAACTCGGTGTCAGGCGACAGGTAGACCTTCGTCAACCGATCCAGCAAGTCCCACGCGTCCTCGCTGGGTTCGACAACTGCCCGCGCACCCAACACGGCGTACGGATTCAAGGTGACGTCCCGTTGCCGGGGCGCTAGGAACGACAGCACCACCCGAGGGTCGCGCTCGATGTTGCGCAGCTTCGCGTACCGGGACATGTGACCGCTCACGAGATCATCGCCGTCGCGCCCGATCCAGATCACGGTCACCTGCGGACTTCCGTCGGCGTTGATCGTGCTCAAATGCGTCAGCGGTCCGGATTCGATCAGCTCGCGCAGCTCCGGCGGCAAAGAAGTCATGACATCCCAACGAGTCAGGACAGTCGAGACTTCCGCCCGTAGCAACAAGGAGCCGAGCAAACGCAACCACAACGCGATGAGCGCTCGCGCGAAGAGCCCGCCGGCCGCGACGCGGGCCGGAGCGCCAGCGAAGGCTCGGATCCGGGATTGCGCCCGAGCTTGCGAGTGGGGCGAGACCGGATCCGAATCCGGCGGATATTACAGCGATGAGCGCTCGCGCGAAGAGCCCCGCCGCCGCGACTGTCTGATCCGCGGCCAGGCTGGGGTGCCAGTCTGTGCCGCGACGCAACGGCGCGCCGACAGCCGAATCAGGGCGGGATGTTACAGAGTCTTGCGGCCGCCGGCGTAGTACTCGAACAGCAGCCCGCCGATAGCGCCCAGCAGGCCGATCACCGCGACCAGGACCAGCCACATCTGGAAGAACGCCAGCCCCGTGCCCGCCATCGTGGCCGCGAGGGCCAGCGCGAACGGCCAGTAGCTGCCCGGGCTGAAGAATCCCAGATCGCCGGCGCCTTCGGCGATCTCGGCGTCGGGCCGGTCCTCCGGACGCGGGTCGATACGGCGCGAGACGAACCAGAAGAAGGAGCCGGCGATGAACAACAAGCCGCCGGAGAGGATCAGCGCGGCCAGGCCGGCGACCTCGACGTGACCGTTGGCCTTGTCCGACCAGAAGCCGTAGACGATCGCGACGATCCAGCAGAAGAACGCGATGAGCAGGAAGACCCGGGCCTCGACCTTCATGTGCAGCTCACCCTCTCCGACGCGGCGCGGGCCGCCCGATCGGTGTTGAACGGATGCGTCGTCGTGGCACACGGGGTCTGGCCGATCGCCTGCAAGGCCTCGGACTGACGCGCCGGGTCATCGGCGCCGATCCGGCGCAGGGCGTCCAGGTACTGCTGGAACGTCGCCGGGTCGACGACGCGGACCTCGAAGTTCATCTGCGAGTGGTAGGTGCCGCACAGCTCGGCACAGCGTCCGACGAAGCTGCCGTTGGACGTGGCGGTGATCTCGAACTGGTTGTCGCGGTCGGTGTTGTCGACGCCGTAGGGGATGACGTCGCGCTTGAACAGGAACTCCGGCACCCAGAAGGAGTGGATGACGTCCTCGGAGTGCTCGATGAAGCGCACCGTCTTGCCCCGCGGGATCACCAGGATCGGGATCTCGGTGGTCGAGCCGACGGTCGACAGGGGCAGCGGCTTACCCTCTGGGCCGGTCTGGCCGGGGTAGCTGTCGAGCACCCGGTTGCCGGTGGGGTCGAGATGGTCGAGGTAGTCGAACTGCCAGTTCCACTTGAACGCGTCGACCTCGACCGTGACGTCGTGGTTCTTGGTCCTCTTGTCGACGTAGTTCTCGGTGACGACGGTGTAGTAGAACAGCCCGGAGATGATCAGGAACGGCGTGATCGTGTAGGCCCACTCGAGCGGCAGGTTGAACTTGGTCTGCTTGGGAAGCTCGTCGCCGTCCTTCTTGCGGTACCGGCCACACGCCCAGAAGATCAGGAACCACACGATGACGCCGACGACCAGCGCGGCGACCGAGGACCACGTCCACAGGACGCGCATCTTCTCGGCCTGCTTGGTGACTCCGGTGGGCCAGCCGAAACGCAGCTTCTTCTCCACGTCGCCGGACGAGCAGGCGCTCAGCGTCAGCGCCGCGATTCCGACGAGCACGCTCAGACGAATGACGCGAGTCCACCGCCTGCGCTGCACCGCGAACCACCTCTCGTACCGGCCTCGAAAGCCCGTCAAAGCCCGTCCAGGGATCGTTCGGAGCGTACTGGACCCGCCGTGTCGCACCGGGTTAGGGGTGCCGTGTTGTGGCTACCGTGATGTGGTGTCTGACAGTCGCCGCTACCTCGACGCCGCCTCGGCCGCGCCGCTGCATCCGGTTGCCCGGCAGGCCCTTCTCGCGGCACTGGAGGACGGCTGGGCCGACCCGGGGCGGCTCTACGGTGCCGGGCGGCGCGCGCGGCTGCTGCTGGACGCCGCCCGCGAGTCGACCGCCGAGTGCCTGGGCGCCCGTCCGGACGAGGTGAGCTTCACCGCGAACGGCACCCAGGCCCTGCACGCCGCCGCGCTGGGCACGCTGGCGGCCGGGCGCGGCACCACGTTCGTGCACACCGCCGTCGAGCACTCGGCCCTGCTGCACGTCGCCGAGGCGTATGCCGGCCCGACTGTCTCGGTCGGCGTCGACCCCCTGGGCCGGGTCGACGTCGAGGCGTTCGTGGCGGCGGCCCGGAACAGCGCGGCGGCGGCCGTCCAGGCGGCCAACCACGAGGTCGGCACCACCCAGCCCGTCGACGCCATCGCCGAGGCGCTGCCCGGCGTGCCGTTGATCGTCGACGCCACGCAGACACTCGGACACGCCGACCTACCGGCCGGCTGGTCGGTGCTGGCCGGGGACGCGCACACCTGGGGTGGCCCGTCCGGCGTGGGTGTGCTGGCGATTCGTACCGGGACGCGCTGGCGCTCGCCGTATCCGGCCGACGATCGCGAGGCCGGACGCACCCCGGGAACGCCGAACGTCGCGGCCATCGTCGCCGCGGCTGCGTCGCTGCGGGCCGCCTGCGCCGCGCAAGCCACCGAGGCGGCCCGGCTGTCCGCGCTGATCGACCGGGTACGCACGACGGTGGCGACCACCGTGCCGGACGTCGAGGTTCTGGGCGACCCGGTCGGTCGGCTGCCGCACATCGTCACCTTCTCGTGCCTGTACGTCGACGGCGAGGCGCTGCTCACCGCCCTGGACAAGCGGGGCTTCGCCGTCTCGTCCGGCTCGTCGTGCACGTCCTCGACGCTGCAGCCCTCGCACGTACTCGTCGCGATGGGGGCGCTGACGTCGGGCAACGTCCGGGTGTCGCTGCACCATGCGACGACCGAGGCCGACGTGGACGACTTCCTGAGCGTGCTGCCGGGTGTGGTCGCCGAGGTACGCGACGAGCTGGGCGCGGCCGGCCTGTGAGTGAGCATCGCAGCGAGCGCCAGCGAGCGAGGAGCGGAGCGAACACAGCGATGAGCGCTTGCGCGAAGAGCAAGGCAGCACCGTGACCCTGGACTGCCGCGGCCGGCGGTGCCCGCTGCCCATCCTCGACCTGGCCCGGCACATCGGCGACGTCGCGGTGGGCCAGACGATCACCGTCGAGGCCGACGACCCGGCCGCCCGTCCGGACATCGCCGCCTGGTGCCGGATGCGCGGGCACGAGAACGTCGGCGAGTCCCGCGCCGCCGACGGCACGCCGACGTACATCGTTCGTCGGCTGCATTAGCCTGACGCACGTGTGCGGACTGATCGGATTCCTGTCGGCGACCGGCGATGCGGCGAGCGTCAAGGCGGATATCGAGGAGTCGCTGGTCTGCATGCGACACCGCGGCCCGGACGAGGGCGGGGTCTGGTCCGACGACGACACGGCGATCGGGTTCCGGCGGCTGTCCATCATCGACATCGACCACTCGCACCAGCCGTTGCCGTGGCTCGACGGGCGTTACCACCTGATCTTCAACGGCGAGATCTACAACTACATCGAGCTGCGCGAGCGGCTGGCCCGCGAGTTCGGCGCCCTGTTCGACACGGACGGCGACGGCGAGGCGATCGTCGCCGGCTACCACTACCTCGGCGCCGACATCGTCCGAGAGCTGCGCGGCATGTTCGCGTTCCTGATCTGGGACTCCCAGGAGCGGGTGCTGTTCGGGGCCCGGGACTGGTTCGGCATCAAGCCGATGTACAGCTACCTGGACGGGCGCGGTGCGTTCTTCGCCAGCGAGAAGAAGTCGCTGCTGCACATGGCCGGCCCCGCCGAGGTCGATACGAGCGCGCTGCAGGAGTACCTGACGTTGCAATACGTGCCCGAGCCGTCGTCCATGCAGCGCCCGATCCGCCGCGTCGAGTCGGGCACGTACTTCACGATGCGCCCCGGTGAGCAGCCGGCGTTTCGCCGCTACTTCCACCCCGACTTCGCGATCAGGCCGGTGGACGAGCCGACCAAGCTGTACCGCGAGATCACCGAGGCGCTCGAGGATTCCGTCGAGAAGCACATGCGCGCCGACGTCACGGTGGGCTCGTTCCTGTCCGGTGGCATCGACTCGACCGCCGTGGCTGCGCTCGCCAAGCGGCACAACCCGAACCTGCTGACGTTCACCACCGGGTTCGAGCGCGCGGGCTACAGCGAGATCGACGTCGCCGCCGAGTCGGCGGCCGCGATCGGGGTCGAGCACATCACCAAGGTGGTCAGCCCGGCCGAGATGATGGACACGCTGCCGCTGATCGTCTGGTATCTCGATGACCCGGTGGCCGATCCGGCGCTGGTGCCGCTGTATTTCATCGCCCGCGAGGCCCGCAAACACGTCAAGGTCGTGCTCTCCGGCGAGGGCGCCGACGAGCTGTTCGGCGGCTACACGATCTATCGCGAGCCGATCAGCCTGCGCCCGATCGAACGGCTGCCCCGTCCGGTGCGCCGGGGCCTGGGCCGAGTCGGTGCCCTGCTGCCCAACGGCATGCGCGGCAAGGACTTGCTGCGGCGGGGTTCCATCGGCATCGAGGAGCGCTACTACGGCAACGCGCGCATCTTCCGACCCGACGAGATGGGGCTGTTCAAGGCGTTCGACCCGTCCGTGTCCTACCTGGACGTCACCGCACCGCTCTACGCCGCCACGACGCACCTGGACGACTCGACGCGCATGCAGTACGTCGACCTGTTCACCTGGCTGCGCGGCGACATCCTCGTCAAGGCCGACAAGATGACGATGGCCAACTCGCTCGAACTGCGCGTGCCGTTCCTCGACGTCGAGGTGTTCCGCGTCGCCTCGTCCATACCGACCAGCGAGAAGCTGACGAAGGAAACGACCAAGTACGCGCTGCGCCGAGCGCTGGCCGACATCGTCCCGCCGCACGTGCTCGAGCGGGCCAAGCTGGGCTTCCCGGTGCCGATCCGGCACTGGTTGCGCGAGGAGATGTACGACTGGGCCCGCGCGATCATCACCGAGTCGCAGGCCGACGCGCTGATCGACAGCCCGGCCGCGCTGCGCCTGCTCGACGCGCACCGGTCCGGCAAGGTCGACTACTCGCGCAAGATCTGGACGCTGCTGGTCTTCATGACCTGGCACGGCATCTTCGTCGAACAGCGCATCAAGCCCGAGATTCCCGAGCCGGTATACCCAGTGCGGCTGTAGATATCGACGTATGGGAGTCGTTCGTCGCGGCCATGCTCAGGCATGCGCCGGTGCTCGAGCGCCGCTCCCGGTACGCCGACAAGCCGGCGTTGCTCCTGGAACGGCGCGAGGTGGCGCACCTGGAGGCACCCGGGATCGTCGATGTGCGAGTCACCCGCCGCGGGTGGACGCAGCTGCGCGACCGCTTCGGCACGGACCCGCGGATTCGCCACGACCGCAACCGCCGCGACTGGATCGAACTGCATCTGCGCACGGCGCAAGACATTGCCGATCTCGATACTGTGCTCGCCACGGCGGCGACGCTCAACTCCTGACGATCACGGCGCGGTCGCACGCCGTCAGGAAGTTGCACGCCTGGGTCTGATCCTGGACATCAGCCGCCGAACATGGCTGACTGGGTCATGCGGGGGCTGAGTGATTCGGGGTGAGCCGTGACGGCAACCGCGCATGACCCGCAAGGATCAGGAATCTCCCGCCGCAGCCTGCTCGCCGGTATGGGCGGCGCCGTGGCTCTCGGCGGGGTGGCCGCCAGCGGCGTCCTCGCCGCACCGGCCGACGCTGCGCCGAACGCACCGAACGGGCACGCGCCCCGCGATCCGCGGGTCGAGGCGTTGCTGCGCCGGATGACGCTGGCCGAGAAGCTGGGCCAATTACAACTGGTCGGCACCCCCGACGCGGCGGCCCCGTTCCTGGCCAAGGGGCAGCTCGGCGGCGTGTTCTCGGTGGTGGGCGCCGCCACCCTCAACGACCTGCAACACCAGGCGGTCGAGCGGACCCGCCTGGGCATTCCGCTCATCTTCGGGCTGGACGTCATCCACGGGTACACCACGAACTTCCCGATCCCACTGGCCCAGGGCGCGAGCTTCGAGCCGACCGTCGCGCACGACGACGCGACCACGGCGGCCGGCGAGGCCCGACGCAGCGGCATCCATTGGACGTACGCGCCGATGATGGACGTCAGCCACGAACCGCGGTGGGGCCGCATCGCCGAGGGCAACGGCGAGGACCCGTACCTGGTCAGCCAGTTCGCGGCGGCCAAGACGCGCGGCTTCCAGGGCGACAGCATCGCCGCGTCCGATCGGCTGGCCGCCTGCGCCAAGCACTACGTCGCCTACGGTCAGCCCGAGGGCGGGCGCGACTACAACACCACCGACATGTCCATCCAGCGGCTGCACAACCTGTACCTGCCGCCGTTCAAGGCCGCCGTCGAGGCCGGCGTCGCGACCGTGATGGCCAGCTTCAACGCGATCAGCGGCGTGCCCGCGCACGGCAACAGCTACGTCCTGCGCGACGTGCTCAAGGGCCGGTACGGCTTCGCCGGGTTCGTGGTCAGTGACTACACCGGTATCCAGGAGCTGATCCTGCACGGCCTGGTCGCCGACGGTGCGGGCGCGGCTGCAGCCGGCATCACCGCCGGCGTCGACATGGAGATGGTCAGCACCAACTACACCGAGTTCGGCCAGCAGCTGTTGACCCGGCACCAGATCACCCAGGCCGAGATCGACGACGCGGTGCGCCGCATCCTGCTGGTCAAGTTCACGCTGGGCCTGTTCGAGCACCCCTACGTGGACGCGTCCGGAGAGACCACCGCCCCGACCGCGGCTACCCGGGTGACTGCCCGGCGGCTGGCCGGAAAGTGCCTGGTGCTGCTCAAGAACGACGGCCTGCTGCCGCTGGCGGCGTCCACCGGCAAGATCGCGGTGATCGGCCCGCTCGGCCAGGCCACCTACGACCTGAACGGCACGTGGTCGGGGCTCGGCAAGGGGTCCGGCACCACTCCCCCGGTGACCGTCGTGGACGGCATCAAGGCCGCCGCGCCCGGCGCCAGTGTCACGTTCACCCCGGGCTGCGACGTCAACAGCACCGACACCAGCGGATTCGCCGCTGCCCAGGCGGCTGCGCAGGCGGCTGATGTCGCCGTGCTGGTGGTCGGCGAGACCGCCGACATGAGCGGTGAGGCATCGGCGCGCAGCGTCATCGACCTGCCGGGCGTGCAGCAGGACCTGGTCGCCGCCATTGTGGAAACCGGAAAGCCGTTCGTCGCGGTGCTGGTCAACGGGCGGCCGCTGACCATCCCCTACCTGCACGACAACGCGCCGGCGATCCTCGAGGCCTGGGCTCCCGGGCTGGAGGGCGGCAATGCGATCGCCGACGTGCTGTTCGGCACGGTCAACCCGGGCGGCAAGCTGCCGGTCTCGTTCCCCCGCGCCGTCGGGCAGATCCCGATCTACTACAACCACGAGAACACCGGCCGGCCCGGCGACCCGAACAACAAGTACACGTCGAAGTACCTGGACCTGCCGCTCGGCCCGCTCTACGAATTCGGGTTCGGCCTGTCGTACACGACGTTCCGCATCTCGCAGCTGCGGCTCTCGTCGACCCGGCTGCGTCGGAACGGCTCGCTGAAGGTGACGGTGAACGTCGCCAACACCGGATCACGCGATGGCGACGAGGTCGTGCAGCTGTACCTGCACGACCCGGTGGCCACCATCGTCGCGCCGGTACGGCGGTTGCGCGGCTTCCAGCGGGTCACGCTCGCCGCCGGGCAGTCACGCGACGTGTCGTTCACGCTGACCACCGACGACGTCGGCTTCTACGACAACGTCGCCGAGTTCCGGGTCGAGCCCGGCACCATCGAGGTGTATGTCGGAAACAGCTCGGCGGCCACGCTCACCTCGACGTTCGAGGTGGTCTGAGCCGTCGCGATCAGGCGACCCCGGTCAGGTGCGGCGCGACGTCGGCGGCGACCCCGTCCCCGTAGGACTCGGCGAGCCGGGCAGTGAAGTCGGCGTTGGTGAACTCGTACTCCTGGCCACCGTCGGTCTCCAGGACGAGCGTGGCGAGCAGGCTGCCGACCTGGGCGGCCCGCTCCCAGGACAGGCCCCAGTCCCGGGCGGTCAGGAAGCCGGCGCGGAAACCGTCGCCCACCCCGGTCGGGTCCACCTTCGCCCGCTCCCGCGCGACCGGCACGTGGACGGTCGGCAGGTCGCGGCCGCGGATCTCGACGCCCTTCGAACCGAGGGTTGTCACCTGCACCTCGACCCGCGCCAGGACGTCCGCCTCGGAGTACCCGGTCTTGGACTCCAGCAGGCTCTTCTCGTAGTCGTTGGTGAACAGCAGGCTGGCTCCGTCGATCAGGCTGGCCAGCTCGTCGCCGGTCATCCGGGCGATCTGCTGCGAGGGGTCGGCCGCGAAGCGGTACCCACGCTCTCGGCACTCGGCGCTGTGGCGCACCATCGCGGCCGGGTCATCGGCGCTGATCAGCACGAGCTCGGCGCCGGTGCGCTGGACGGCCGGAGCGAGCTCGATATTGCGGGCCTGGCTCATCGCCCCGGCGTAGAACGAGGCGATCTGGCACATCTCCTCGTCGGTCGTGCACACGAACCGCGCGGTGTGGTGATCGGCGGAGATGTGCACCGACTCGCAGTCGACACCGTTGCGCTCCAACCACGAGCGGTAGTCGTCGAAGTCGTGGCCAGCGGCACCGATCAGCACCGGCGACCCGCCTAGCTTCGCCATGCCGAACGCGATGTTCGGCGCCACGCCGCCCCGACGTACGACGAGGTCGTCGACCAGGAACGAGAGCGAGATCTTGTGCAGGTGCTCGGGGAGCAGCTGCTCGCTGAACTTCCCGGGAAAGTGCATGAGGTGATCTGTCGCTATGGAACCGCTGACGAGTGTGGGCACGGACATGCACGCTACCCAACGTGGCTGCGAAAACGGAAAAACGGCCAGCCCGGAGATGCCCCGGACCGGCCGTCAGACCAGTGTCAGCCGCAGAAGGAGTTGCCGCAGGCGCAGCCGCCCGAGGCGTTGGGGTTGTCGATCGTGAAGCCCTGCTGCTCGATCGTGTCGGTGAAGTCGATCGTGGCGCCGCCCAGGTACGGGGCGCTCATCCGGTCGACCACGATCGGAACGCCGCTGATGTCGAGGTCGACGTCACCGTCGAGCGTGCGCTCGTCGAAGAAGAGCTGGTACTGCAGGCCCGAGCAGCCGCCAGGCTGAACGGCGACGCGCAGTCGGAGATCGTCGCGGCCCTCCTGATCGAGCAGGGCCCGAACCTTGCCCGCTGCCGTCTCGGTCAACGTCACCGTGCTGGCCGGCGCCTCGGTCGGTGCGCTGGTCAGCTCGATCGCGGTGGTATCGGTAGTCATATGGCTCCCCGGGCTTGAACGGGCGTATTCGTACTTGGACGCAACCCGGCTGCGCCAGGAAGCTATTCCCGATCGTACCCGTCAAGGTCAGGTGGATCGGATTTCGCCACCCACAACCTGCACCGGGACGGCCGTGAGCCCGGTCGTAGCCGGCCCGTTGAGCAGTTTGCCGGTCGCGTCGAAGCGCGAGCCGTGGCACGGGCAGGTGAAGCCGGTCGACGGCGACTCGAACGCAACGGTGCAGCCCTGATGCGGGCACTTCGCGTCCACCGCGGTGAACTGGCCGGCTTGCAGCTGCAGGACCCAGTCGGTCTGACCGGTGCCGGGGTCCTTGACCTGCTTGGCGCCGCCCACCGGGACGTCGGCCACGTTGGCCAGGACCGGGCCCGTCGGGGCGGCCGATGTGCTGGCCGACGTCGTCGGATCCGATGGACTGCCGGACGGGTCGGCCGACGACGGCGGCACCGCCGGATCAGCCGATCGCGCCGGCTTGTCCGAGCTGCGGAACAGCGCCGAACCACCGGCCAGTACGCCACCGAGCAGCGCGGCTCCCCCGGCGAGCACGAGGCGGCGGGTGCGGTCCTCGGAGACGCCCGGATGCCGCTCCCGCGTCTGGGCCAGCCAGGCGTCCAGGGACAGCACCTGGGCGCCACCGATCAGCAGCGGCGTCCACGCGAACAGGTAGACGACGTCGGCGCTGGTGAACCACGGCTCGGCGCCCCAGCTGATGGTCAGCCACAGGGACAGCGACAAGATCATGCCGCCGAGCGCTGCGATCCGCGTGAACAGGCCCAGCAGCACGCCGAGCCCTATCGCGATCTCGGCGAGCGAGGTGAACACGCCGAATGCGAACGAGTGGTCGACCACCGGTCCGAGCAGGCCGCTGACCGGGCTGATGTCACGCACCGCCACGATCTGGGCGTGTATGGATATCGGCGAGGACGCGTCCAGGAAGTGCCGGTCGGCGATCTTGGAGATGCCCGCGTAGAGGAAGACGACGCTGAGGAAGCCGCGTAGCGGCAGCAGCACCCAGCCTCCCTGCAGGTATCGCGATGGGATCAACGATCTTCCTCTCGACGTGTGTGGGGCCACATTGGAGCACGTGTATATGAAGTGGTACGTAGATTGGTGGCGTGACGTTCACCGAACCGCAACCCACACAGCTGGCGCTGATGTTGCTCGGGCGCGGGAGCGACGCGGAGTCCGAGCGCGGCGTGGACTGTCCGGGCGACCTGCCGCCCGCGTCCGACCCGGATCTGGTCGAGCGGGCCCGGGCGGCGAAGGCGGCCCTGGACGACCGGCTGTTCATCCTCGGGCACCATTACCAGCGTGACGAGGTGATCCAGTTCGCCGACGTCACGGGCGATTCGTTCAAGCTGGCCCGTGATGCCGCGGCCCGTCCCGCCGCCGACTACATCGTCTTCTGCGGCGTGCACTTCATGGCCGAGTCGGCCGACATTCTCACCTCCCCTGAGCAGAAGGTGATCTTGCCCGATCTCGCGGCCGGTTGCTCGATGGCCGACATGGCGACCGGGCAGCAGCTGCTCGACGCCTGGGACGTGCTCACCGACGCGGGCGTCGCCGACGTCACCATCCCGATCACGTACATGAACTCCTCGGCGGCGATCAAGGGCTTCACCGGCGCGCATCGTGGCGCGGTGTGCACGTCGTCCAACGCCGAGCGCGCGCTGCGCTGGGCGTTCGAGCAGGGTGAGAAGGTGCTGTTCCTGCCCGACCAGCACCTGGGTCGCAACACCGCTGTGCTCGAACTCGGCCTGTCGTTGGACGACTGCGTGCTGTTCGACCCGCACAAGCCCGGCGGTGGTCTCACGCCGCAGCAGCTGCGCGACGCGAAGGTCATCCTGTGGCGCGGGCACTGCTCGGTGCACGGACGCTTCACCGCCGAGAACATCGACGACGTGCGGGCCCGCGTCCCCGGCGTCAACGTCCTCGTCCACCCCGAGTGCCGCCACGACGTCGTGCTCAAGGCCGACTACGTCGGGTCGACCGAGTACATCATCAACACGCTGAACGCCGCCCCCGCCGGATCGTCCTGGGCGCTCGGCACCGAGCTCAACCTCGTGCGCCGGCTGGCCGACCAGCACCCGGACAAGCGGATCGTGTTCCTGGAGAAGACGGTCTGCTACTGCGCGACGATGAACCGCATCGACCTGCCGCACCTGGTGCACTCGCTCGAGTCGCTGGTGCGCGGTGAGGTGGTCAACCAGATCACCGTCGAGAAGTCCGTTGCCGCCAACGCGCGCATTGCCCTGGATCGGATGCTGGCTCTGCCCTCTGTGATCTCGGGGACCTAGCCCCCTCCACTACTCTCGTTGACTGTGAAGCTGTTGCGCCGGCGTCCGGCCGCCCCCGAAGCCGATGTCATGCCCGAGGACCCGACCGCGGACGTCGTCTCCGGCGGCTCCGGCAAAGGCCGGCCCACGCCGAAGCGGCGCGACACCACGCCGGTCCGGGGCCCGGTGAGCGCGCCGAAGACGCGCAAGGAGGCCTACCGCTGGCAGAAGCAGCAGACCGCGCGCCCGAGCGGCAGCGCAGCCGGCGGGGGACGGGGCGGCAAGCGGCAGAGTGGCCTGGCGCACCGGGAGGCGCTGCGCCGCGGCGACCCGGACGCGCTGCCCAAGCGCGACCGCGGCCCGGTACGCAAGATCGCCCGGGACTGGGTCGACTCGCACCGGATGCTGTCGAACTACATGCTGATCCTGTTCCCACTGATGGTCGTCGGGTATTTCATCTCGTACCTGAACATCGCGGTCATCGCGCTGCTGTTCACCATCGTCATCGAGTGGTATCTCACCGGACGGCGGATCCGCGCGCTCGCCCTGAGCCGGCTCGACGACGTGCGCGAGGGCCCGTGGGGGCTCGGGTTCTACGCGGGCAGCCGCGCCTACATGCCTCGCCGCTGGCGGATGCCCGGCCCCCAGGTGCAAATCGGCGACTCAATCTAACCGGCCCAAATCGGATCTGCGCGGGCCCGCTACAGAACAGCGGGCCGCGCGCAGACCGAGCGCAAGCTCCCTCCGGTCGCGCGCGGGCCGGGCTCTTCGCGCGAGCGCTCATCGCCTCGTGGTTGCGAGGGGTGGCTGAGTTTCGCTTATGGGGCGGTCCGGTCCAGGGCTAGGGCGGCGAGCTTCACCATGGCCGGTTCGCGCTTGGCCGCCGAGAGCAGGTTCTGGTCGACGCTCACCGCGACCGTGCGCTGACCGGACGCCACGACCAGCAGCGGGACGTCGTAGCCGGCGCCCTTCCCGACGAGCAAGGTCGCGTCGTTGCCGGCCACCTGCGTCGTTGACCGCGTGGCTCCATGATCGAGGTAGTCGGTGACGGTGCCGGAGAGCCGCTTCTGCGCCTGGGCCGGTGTCGTGTAGAGGCTGATGCCGACCTCGACGGTCGGGGTGCCCTTGCCACTGGTGCCCAGTCCGTAGCGACAGTTGAGGTAGCCGAGGCGGCCGATGTTCTTCTCCGCGACGCCCACCACGTAGGCGTTCTTGCCGACGAAGTGAATGCCCATCAGGTCCTCGACCTCGGGCTGCGGCAACAGGGTGTCGCAGGTGCCGTGCAGCTTGGTCACCAGCTTGGTCGGTGACGCACTGGTCGACGGCGCAGCCGACGAACTCGCGGTCGTCGAGGCCGAGGAGCTGGGTTGCGTCGAAGGCGTCGTCTTGGCGTTCTTGGACCCGCTCGACCCGCACCCGCTTACCGCGATCAGCACGGAAAGGGCGCCGGCGGAGCAAGCCAGGGTTCTGGCCATGTGCACGTTTTCACCCTAACTGGGGAGGTGGCTCGGGTCCGTCATCGACACGGCTCGCAATCGAGTCATTGCGTTGAGTCGATCCCGGCGCGCGCTCGAGGAAGCGCAGCAGCTCGACCGGGAACGGCAGCACCAGCGTCGAGTTCTTCTCGGCGGCCACCTCGACGACGGTCTCGAGCAGGCGCAGCTGCAACGCTGCCGGCGTGTCGGCCATGGCGGCCGCGGCCTGGGCGAGCTTCTCCGAGGCCTGCAGCTCACCCTCGGCCGAGATGACCCGCGCCCGCCGTTCGCGCTCGGCCTCGGCCTGGCGCGACATCGAGCGCTTCATCGACTCGGGCAGCGCGACGTCCTTGATCTCGACCCGGTCGATGTGGATGCCCCAGTCCAGCGCCGGGCTGTCGATCATCATCTCCAGGCCCTGGTTGAGCCGCTCCCGGTTGGCCAGCAGGTCGTCCAGATCGCTCTTGCCGATCATCGAGCGCAGCGACGTCTGCGCCACCTGCAAGATCGCGAAGCGGTAGTCCTGCACGTTCACGATGGCCAGCGCCGGATCGACCACCTTGAAGTACACGACCGCATCGACGCGCACCGTCACGTTGTCGCGCGTGATGCCGTCCTGCGCCGGCACCGGCATGGTGACGAGCTGGACGTTGACCTTGCGCATCCGCTCGATGCCGGGACGGACGAAGGTCAGCCCCGGCCCGCGCGTCTGTTCGAGTACCCGCCCGAGCCGGAACACCAGTCCGCGCTCGTACTGCTTGACGGTGCGCGCTCCGAGCGCGAGGTAGATGGCGACGAGGCCCAGCAGGGCAAGAATGAGGATGATGACGGCCATCGCGACCTCCCGCGTGTGCGGCGGTGGCGCCTGGCCTCGATGGTAGCTCCGGCCGGTGTGCTGCTCTCAGTCTTCTGACAGCGGCATCGGCCCGTACACCAGGACGCTGTCCTCGTAGAGGCTTACCTGAGCGACGCCGTGCGCCGCGAGCTCGCGCCAGTCCTCGCCGAGCCAGCTCTCCGCATCGGACTGGCTCGGGTGCGGCGGCGAGTTCGGCATCGTCAACACTGTGCCGTCAGCCGTCTCGAGGCGCCACACCCAGCTCATGAGCGCCGAGCCTAACGGTACGTTCGGCGGGTGCCCGCTCGGTCCTCGCTCGCCGCCGGGCTGCTCATCGGCACAGCACTGGACGCGCTCGTGCCTGATCCGGGCCGCGGTCACCCGGTGGCGATCTTCGGCGCGGCCCGCCAGCAGGTGACCCATCTCGTCGGCCGTGACCCGGCCGCACTCGACGCGGACGGCGTCGCGCGGGCGGCGGTCGAATCGGTCGCCGAGAACACCTGCGACGCGATCGTCGCGCCGCTGTTCTGGGGCGCGGTCGCCGGCGTCCCCGGGTTGCTCGGCTACCGGGCGATCAACACGCTCGACGCGATGGTCGGACACCGTACCCCTCGGTATGGGAACTTCGGCTGGGCGTCCGCCCGGCTGGACGATCTCGCCAACCTCGTCCCGGCGCGGCTCACCGCGGGGCTCGTCGCGCTGGCGAGCGGGCGCGCCCGGCGAACCCTCCGGGTCGCGGTTCGCGATGGCCATCGGCACCCGAGCCCGAACTCCGGTTACGCCGAGGCGGCCTACGCGGGAGCGTTGGGGTTGCGGCTCGGCGGCCGCAGCGTCTACGCGAATAGGGTCGAACACCGCCCGGAGCTGGGCGACGGGACGCTGCCGGGCCGGCAGGACATCCCGCGCGCCACCCGCCTGTGCGCCGCCGTGACGATCGCCGCGGCCGTCACGGCGGCGCCGATCGCTCGGGGGCGCGGCCGACAAGGCCTGCGTTGCTAGGGTGACGGGGTCCCAGGAGCCATCCCGGGATGGCCCAGGTGCAGCGAAGACCGGTGAGAGCCCGGCGCTGTCCCGCAACGGTACTGCTCCCGGAACCGGGGGCGAGCCCGGACGCCTGCCCTGCGCCAGCGCAACCAGTCCTCGGAGGAAGGGCGGTTCGTTCGGCGCCTCCGGTGTCGAAGCGGGCGCACTTCGTCCTCCGCGACACGATGGAGGATGAGCATGTTCACCCACTCGCGACAGGCCCGCGCGGCCCTGGTCGCATCAGTCGCAGCACTCTCGGCCGTGGCCGCGTGCAGCAGCTCCAGTAGCCCGGCGCCGAGCTCCGCACCCGGATCAGGCACGACGGCGCCGGCCAGCGCCGCCCACTTCCCGGTCACGGTGCACGCCGCCAACGGCAACGTCACCATCGCCGGCAAACCCACCGCGATCGTCTCGCTCTCGCCGACCGCGACCGAGATGCTGTACGCGATCGGGGCCGGAGCCCAGGTCAAGGCGGTTGACAAGGACTCCGACTATCCGGCGGGCACGCCGCGCACCACTCTGAATGCCGTGGTGCTCAACGCCGAGGCGGTGGCGAAATACCAGCCGGACCTCGTCGTGGCGGCCGGACTCGCGCCCGCACAGGCGCAGCAGCTCGCCAAGCTGAACGTCAAGGTGCTCGACGAGCCGGCCGCGACCGATGTCTCGCAGTCCTACGAACAGCTCACCCAGCTCGGTGACGCCACGGGGCACCCGGACGGCGCGGCGGCGGTGATCGCGACCATGAAGCAGAAGATCGCGGCGATCGTCACGACGGCGTCGAAGCGGGCCGCCACGTACTACTACGAGCTCGACCAGACGTATTACTCGGTGACGTCGACAACCTTCGTCGGACGGGTGTTGCGGATGCTCGGGCTGACCAGCATCGCCGACGCCGCGAAGGGGGCGGCCGCGAGCGGGGGCTACCCGCAGCTGTCCGCCGAATTCATCCTCAAGGCCAACCCAGACTACGTCTTCCTCGCCGACACCCGCTGCTGCAAGCAGTCGCTCACGACGGTGGGCAAACGTCCGGGCTGGTCGGCGCTGTCGTCAGTGCGCGGGGGCCGCGTCATCTCCATCGACGACTCGATCGCCTCCCGGTGGGGGCCGCGCATCGTCGACCTGCTGAGCACGGTTGCCGCGGCCCTCCAGCAGCATCCGGTGACGTGAGCGCCGAGCCGGCCGCCACTGACGGAGAGCGCGGTGCTGTGCTGCCCGGGGTCGACCGGGCGCTCGATCGTCCGCATCCGGTCCGTCGGCCACTGACCGTTTCCGCCGTTGTGCTGGTCGGGGCGATGCTGCTGGCTACCGCGGTGGGGCCGGTGAACATCAGCGTGGGCGACGTGGTCGGCACGATCTTGGCCCACGTTTCCTTCCTGGACTTCCACACCGCGACTCCCCCGGTCGACCAGGCGATCGTGTGGCAACTGCGGTTGCCCCGAGTCGTGCTGGCCGCACTGGTCGGGGCGATGCTCGCCGCCGGCGGCACCTCCTACCAGGGCGTGCTGCGCAACTCGCTGGCCGACCCGTTCCTGCTCGGCGTAGCCGCCGGCGCCGGGCTGGGCGCCACCGTGGCCATCGTCACCGGACACGGCGGCGGCATCGTCCTCCCCGCATCGGCGTTCGTCGGAGCGGTGCTCGCCGTGGGGCTGACGTACCTGGTCGCGACGGCCGGGGGCGGGCCGGCGAGCGGCTACGCGATCCTGCTCGCCGGGGTGGCCATCGCGGCGATGCTCACCGCCGTGCAGACCTACCTGCAGCAGCGGCACACCGAGGAGATCCGCCAGATCTACAACTGGATCCTCGGCAGCTTCTCGGTCGCCTCGTGGTCGGACGTGCGACTCGTCCTGCCCTACGTCGCGGTCAGCGCCGTCGTGCTGCTCGCTCACCGCCGCGTCCTAGACGTATTGCGGGTCGGCGGCGAGGAAGCCGGTGCGCTCGGCATTCACCCGGAACGCAGCCGGCTGATCATCGTGGCCGCCGCCACGCTGGGGACCGCCGCGGCCGTGTCGGTGAGCGGGCTGATCGGGTTCGTGGGGATCCTCGTCCCGCACGCGGTCCGGCTGGCCGCCAGCGCCAGCTACCGCGTCGTGCTTCCGGTGTCCATGGTGTGCGGGGCGGCGTTCCTGGTGCTCGCCGATCTGGTCGCGCGCACGATCCAGGCGCCGACCGAGCTGCCGGTCGGCGTCGTCACCGCGGTGACCGGCGCGCCGTTCTTCCTGCTCGTGCTGCGCTCACGACGCACCCGGCACGGCGTTCTCTGATGCTGAGCCTCGAGCGAGTCACCGTGCGCTACGGGGCGTCCGTCGCCGTGGATGCCGTGAGCGAGTCAGCCGCCGCCGGCGAGTGGGTCGGCGTCATCGGGGCCAACGGCGCCGGGAAGTCCAGCCTGCTGCGGGCGGTGGCCCACCTGGTGCCGCACGAGGGCGTCGTGCGAATCGGCCGCGAGACGATGGGCCGGCTCTCCCCTCGGCGCCGTGCTCGGCTCGTCGCGTACGTGCCGCAGCAACCGGAGCTGCCGGCCGGGATGTCCGTGCTCGACTACACCCTGCTCGGCCGCACCCCGCACATCGGCTACTTCGGCGTCGAGTCGATGCACGATCGCGAGCGCTGCGCCGAGGTGCTCGACCGGATCGGCCTCGCCGATCTCACCGACCGATACCTGTCCACCCTCTCCGGCGGTGAGGTCCAGCGCGTGGTGTTGGCGCGGGCCCTGGCTCAGGAGGCGCCCGTTCTGCTGCTCGACGAGCCGACGAGTGCACTGGATCTGGGGCGGCGGGTCGACGCGCTCGAACTCGTCGACGAGCTGCGCCGCGAGCGGGACCTCACCGTGCTGAGCGCGATGCACGACCTGACGCTGGCCGCCCAGTTCGCCGACCGACTCGTGCTCCTCTCGGACGGCCGCGTCATCGCGTCCGGGCCGCCGGCCGACGTCCTGGACGAGAAGGTGCTCTCGGCCTGCTTCGGCGGCCGGGTCCGGGTGCTCACCGACGACGACGGGCAACTACTCGTCGTGCCCCAGCGCTCGCGGAGGCGGATCGGATGCTGATCAGCAGCCGGATCGAGGACGGGCGCCCGCTGTCCATGCTGGTGTGGCGGTTCGCCGAGCCGATGACGGTCGCGTCGACCGCGGCGTGCGGCGGCGGGCTGGGCGAGCGCGACTGGATCATCAACGCCCAGGTCGGGCACGACTACCGGCGCCGCGACCAGCAGCGGCACGGCGCCGAGTTGGCCGCGGCAGCGACCGTGGACGGGGCCGGCGTCGTGATGTTCACCGCCGTCGACGTTCGCGAGGTGCGGTCCGGAGAGGACGGCGGGGTGCGGGTGGATGCGACCGTCGGGCTGGCCCGGGCCGTCCACTACGCCGTGTCGGCGGGAACATGACCCTCGACCTCGGCCACCACGGTGATGTGGATGTCGCCCCCGGGCTGGTGGACCTCGCGCTCAACGTCCGGCCGGGCACACCGCCCGCCTGGCTGGCCGACGCGCACTGGCTCCGGGTCGCGGTGCGCGATACCCCGACATCTACCGCCTTCGTGGAGGCTCTACATGACATTGCTTGAGGACACGATCAGCGCCATCAGCCCGCTCGACGCCGCCGCGGTCGCGGCGGCCCGCGCCCGGCAGGACAGCCTGACCAAGCCCCGCGGTGCGCTCGGTGCGTTGGAGGACGTCTCGGTGCAGCTGGCCGGGCTGGCCGGGGTTTGCCCGCCGCCGCTGCCGACGCCGGCGGCGGTTGTGGTGTTCGCCGGCGACCACGGGGTGCACGCGCAGGGCGTGACACCGTGGCCGCAGGAGGTCACCGCGCAGATGGTCGCGAACTTCCTCGCCGGCGGCGCGGTGATCAACGCGCTGGCCGCGCAGTCCGACGCCGAGGTCCTCGTCGTGGACGTCGGGGTCGCGGCGGACCTGGACGCCGTTCCGGGCCTGCTGGTCCGCAAGGTGGCGCCCGGCACGCGGGACATGACCGGCGAGCCGGCGATGAGCCGGGCCGAGGCCCAGGCCGCGATCGAGGTCGGCATCGTGATCGCCCGCGATCTGGTGGCCGCCGGCACGCGGTGCCTGCTCACCGGCGACATGGGTATCGCCAACACCACCCCGGCGGCCGCGCTGATCGCCGCGTTCACCGGTGCGGCTCCGGCTGAGGTGACCGGGCGCGGCACCGGCGTCGACGACGCGACGCTCGCCCACAAGATCGAGGTCGTGACGCAGGCGCTTGCCCTACACCGGCCCGAGCCCGGCGATCCTCTCGGCGCGCTTGCCGCCGTAGGTGGCTTCGAGCACGCGGCGCTCACCGGCTACCTCCTCGGCGCGGCCGCGGCCCGGGTTCCGGTCGTGCTGGACGGAGTGATCGCCGACGCCGCGGCCCTCGTCGCGCGGACGCTCGCGCCGGACAGCACGGCGGCGATGATCGCCGGACATCGCTCGGCCGAGCCCGGCGCGTCCGTGGCTCTGGCGGCGCTCGGGCTCGCGCCGCTGGTCGATCTCGACCTGCGCCTGGGCGAGGGGTCCGGGGCGGTCCTCGCGCTGCCGATCGTGCAGGGCGCCGTCCGGGTGCTGCGCGACGTCGCGACCTTCGACTCGGCCGGCGTCACGGAAAAGTGAGCCGCGCCCTGGTGCTGGGCGGTCGCCGCGCTGACGCGCTGGGCCTGCTCAACCAACGGCTCGCGGCCACTGCGGACTACGTGCATCTGGTCGTGGCCGGGCTGCCGTTGCGGCTGACATGAGGACGGCGCTCGCGCTCTTCACGATCGTGCCGGTGCGAGACGCCGCGGCACTGACCCGCGAGCGGGCGGTGGTCGCGCTGCGCTGGTTCCCATTGGTGGGGGCGGGGCTCGGTGCCGTCGCCGCGCTGCCGCTGGCCGCGGTACGCGCCTGGGCGCCGCACGCGACCCTGCTCGGCGCGGTGCTCGCGGTGGCGCTGCTCGCGCTGTGCAGCCGCGGCCTGCATCTGGACGGGCTGGCCGACACGGCCGACGGTCTGGCGTCGCGGGCCCCCGCCGAGCGAGCGCTGCAGATCATGCGCCGCTCGGACATCGGCCCGTTCGGCGTGCTCGGGATCGTCCTGACCGTGCTGATCGACATCGCTGCCCTGGCCGCACTGGACGGTTCGTCCTGGCGTCCGGTCGCGGCGCTCGCGGTGGCGGCCGCGACCGGGCGCCTCGCCGTGTTGCACGCCGCGCACCCCCGGGTGCCGTCGGCGCGGACGTCGGGGTTCGGGGCGTACGTGGCCGGCTCGGTGGCCACTCCGGTGGCGGCGCTCGAGACCGTCGTCGTCCTCGGCGGCGCGGCGGGCTTGGCAGCAGCGGTGCACACCAGCGTGCTCGGATGGCTGGTCGCGTCGGCATCGGCACTGGTGGCAGTGGCCGGCGTCCGCTGGCACACGACGCGTCGCCTCGGCGGCGTGACCGGCGACGTGTTCGGCGCACTGGTCGAAATCGGCACCGCGCTCACCCTGACCGGCCTCGCCTTCTGCTGACCTGCACCGCGCCGGGCAAGATGAGCACCGTGACCGACATCGCGACCATCGCCGCCGAGGTGCCCTGGCCGGATCACGAGGCCGAGCAGGCCGCCCGCGAGCACGCCGGCAACCTGGGCGAGCTGGACGGGCTGGCCGAGTGGCTGGCCGGCGCTCAGGGCAGTTACCCGCCGGCTGATCCCGAACGGGTGCGGGCGCTGGTCTTCGCTGCCGACCACGGCATCGCGGCGGCCGACGTGTCGACGGCGCCCCCGGACGCCACCCCCGGGTGGGTCGCCGACGTGAGCGGCGGCGCGACGGGGCTGAACGTCCTGGCCGAGCTGGCCGGAGCGACGGTGCGCGTGGTCGACGCCGGGGTCGGTCAGCCCAGCGGCCGGATCGATCGCGAGGACGCCTTGTCCGCGGACGAGGTCGAGCAGGCGATGCAGGCCGGCATCGACGTCGCCGATGACGAGATCGACGGCGGCACCGACCTGATCGTCGTGGGCGATCTGGGCGTTGGTGCGACGACTATCGCCGCGGTGCTCGTCTCGGTGATCACGAACACCGAGCCGGTGAAGGTGGTGGGACGCGGCGGCGGTGACGGCATCGACGACGAAACGTGGATGCGCAAGACGACCGCCGTCCGCGACGCGCGGCTGCGTGCATGGGATGTCCGAGCAGCACCCGTCGATCTGCTGGCTACCGCCGGCGGCGCCGACATCGCGGCGATGGTGGGCTTCCTGATCCGGGCGGCGGCCCGGCGCACACCGGTGTTGTTGGACGGCGTCGTGGCGACCTCGGCCGCCCTCGTCGTGCAGGAGCTGCAGCCGCGCTGCGTGCGCTGGTGGCGAGCCGGGCAGCGGACGAGCGAACCCGCCCAGGCGGTGGCGCTGCGCCGGCTCGGCCTGGAGCCGATCCTGGACCTCGGCGTCCAGGCCGGCGACGGCTCCGGCGCCCTACTGGCGGTGCCGATCCTGCGAGCAGCCGCCCGCACGTCTGGGTCACGGGCGAAGAACTCAAGCGAAGAGCCCGCCGGCCGCGACTGATCTACCCGCGGCCAAGCAGGGTGCCGGACTAAGCCGCGGCGCAGGAGCGTGAACCGGCAGTCTCCGGCCACCTTTGCTCTGCTTACCAATACGCATCAGCTGGACTGAAACGTGGCTCCCGCTAGCGATCTTGATATCGATCGCGGCGTATGACCCACTCCGGGTATCAAGATCCGTCCCGGCTGGGTGAGTCGGCTTAACCGTCCGGCGACTTGAGGCTCGACGGCACCTACCTGACGTGCGACGCCACGAACGGCGGCTTGACGATCCGGACCGGGATCTGCCGGCCCCGCACGTCCACGACGACCTCGTCACCCTCGGCAATGCCGGTGCCGCCGGTGCCGCCGGTGCCGAGCAGCGCCAGCCCGATGCCCTTCTTCAGCGTGGGCGAGAACGTCCCGCTCGTGACCTCGCCGATCTGCTTGCCGTCGGCGTCGAGCACGCTCATATGCGCCCGCGGGATGCCCCGGTCCAGCGCCTCCAGCCCCCACAGCGTCCGCACCGGCCCGGCCGCCTTCTCGGCGAGCAGCGCCACGCGCCCCCAGAAGGCGTCCTTGCTCCAGCCGACGGCCCAGCCGGCCCGCGCCTGCAGCGGCGAGATGTCCAGCGAGAGGTCCTGCCCGTGCAGCGGATAGCCCATCTCGGTGCGCAGGGTGTCGCGGGCGCCGAGCCCGGCCGGCATGCCGCCCAGCTCGCGAATGACGTCGACCAGCGCGTCCCACAACAGCGCGGTGTCGTTCCAGGCCGGGATCAGTTCGTAGCCGTGCTCGCCGGTGTAACCGGTGCGGCAGATCCGCACCGCGCGCCCGTCGTAGCCGGCCTCGACATAGGCCATGTAGGGCAGCTCGGACGGCAGGCCGAGCCGGCTCAGCACCTCGGCCGAGCGCGGCCCCTGCACGGCCAGCACGCCGAAGTCCTGGTGCTGGCCGGTGACCGTGATGTCGTCGGGGGCGCCCGCCTCGAGCCGGCGCACCACCTCGGCGGTGTTCGCGGCGTTCGGCACCAGGAACACCTCGTCGTCACTGACCAGGTAGGCGATCAGGTCGTCGACCACGCCGCCGGACTGGTCGCAGCACAGCGTGTACTGCGCCTTGCCGGGCTCGATGCGGCCGAGGTCGTTCGACAGGCAGGCGTTGACGAAGTCCCGCGCGCCGTTGCCTCGAACGGTGGCCTTGCCGAGATGCGACACGTCGAACACGCCGACCGCCTCACGAACCGCGGCGTGCTCCTTGAGAACCCCGCCGCCGGTCGCGGCGTACTCGATCGGCATCTCCCATCCTCCGAAGTCGGCGAGCTTGGCGCCGAGGTCGACATGTCGATCGTGCAACGGGGATCGCAGGAGGTCACTCACGGCGTGCACGCTACAGAGATCGGTTGGTGCCAATGGCGCCGCAGGCCACCTGCCGGGCCGACCGGACCGCATAAGCTGCCCGGATGCCTTCGGTCTCTCTCGTCGACGCAACGTCACTGGACAAGGACGCCGCCGTCGTCGTCGGCGTCCACGCCGGCCCGGACGGCCCGGTGCCCGAAGCCGGCGCCGCTCCGATCGACCAGGCGCTGGGCGGTCGGCTGTCCGCGGCGCTCACGGCACTGGGCGCGACGGGCCAGGCCGACGAGGTTGTGAAGATCGCCACGCTCGGGTTGGCGCCGTTCGGGGTAGTGATCGCCACCGGGCTGGGCGCGGCCAACGGCGCGCTGGACCCCGAGCAGGTGCGCCGCGCGGTCGGTGCTGCGCTGCGCACGCTCGGCTCGAACGCCCGGGCGCACATCGCGATCGGCGACGCCGCCACGGCCGGGGCCGCCGCCGAAGGCGCCCTGCTCGGGGCGTACGCCTACACGCGGTACAAGTCGCAAGCCAAGCCGCCGACGCTGCGTCGAGTGACGATCGGGGTCAGCGACTCCCGCGATCGGGGGGCCCGAGCCGCGCTTCGCCGGGCCCAGGTCATCGCCGACGCGGTCACGTTCACCCGCGACCTCGTCAACGTCCCGCCCAACGACCTGTACCCGGACGCACTCGCCACGCGAGGCGCCGAAGCCGGACGCGAGGCCGGCCTCGAGGTCGAGGTGCTCGATGAGAAGGCGCTTCGACGGCAGGGCTTCGGCGGCATCCTCGGCGTCGGCTCGGGGTCCTCGCGGCCACCACGCCTGGTCCGGCTGCGCTACCTGCCGGCCCGTCCGCGCGGCCGGGTCGCCCTCGTCGGCAAGGGCATCACGTTCGACTCCGGCGGGCTGAACCTCAAGCCGGGCAGCGCCCTGTCCGGGATGAAGTCCGACATGGGGGGTGCGGCTGCCGTGCTGTCCGCGGTGATCGCGGCGGCCAAGCTGAAGCTGCCGATCGAGGTGGTCGCCACGCTGCCCATCGCCGAGAACATGATCTCCGGGTCGTCGTACCGGCCGTCGGACGTCCTCACCCTGCGCGGCGGCAAGACGCTCGAGATCACCGACACCGACGCCGAGGGCCGGGTCATCCTGGCCGACGCGATCGTGCGGGCCGGCGAGGACTCCCCCGACTACCTGCTCGAGATCTCGACGCTCACCGGCGGCCAGGTGGTGGCCCTCGGCACGCGGGTGATCGGCGCGATGGGCGAGGCCGGCTTTCGCGACCGCGTCGTCGCGGCCGGCAACGCCGCCGGAGAAGCGTTGTGGGGTATGCCGCTGCCCGACGAGCTACGAGCCGGCCTGGATTCGCAGGTGGCCGACATCGCCAACCTGCCGAGCGACCGATGGGGCTCGATGCTCGTCGGCGGGCGCTTCCTGGCCGAGTTCGTGCCCGAGGGGGTGCCCTGGGTGCACCTCGACATCGCCGGGCCGTCGTGGAACCCGAGCGCCGCGCACGACTACACCCCCAAGGGCGGCACCGGCGCCGGCGCGCGCACCCTCATCGCCGTGCTCGAGGACATCGTCGCGAACTAGACGGACGGGCCGGACATGCCGGGCGGCCCGATCTCGCCGTTGGCCTTGCGCTTGGCCGTCCAGTCGCGCATCCGTTGCGGATAGCCGACGACGCCGACGTCGTAGAGCGGCACTCCGTGCTTGCGCGCGAAGTCGCGGGCCCCCTGGACGCCGGCCACCCGACGACGCGTCCACTCGCCGGTCGCGGCCACCAGGACGACGGTGGTTTCGGTCACGGTGGTGCGCGGCTCGATGTAGGCCTCGACACCCGGTCGCGACTTGACGAACTGCACCAGGTGCGCCACATCGGTCGATGACGCACCCCGCAGCGTGCCGGCCCGCTTGTTCTTCCGGCGACTCAGCAGCCCCACCACTCCCCCCTTCGTTAGCCCTGACGATACCGGCGACCCCTAGGTCGTGACCCAGCCAGCGCCGAGTGTCGCCCGCTGTGTGGTGGGTGCCAAGATGGGAGTAGGCACAGTCCACAAGGGTCAGGAGAACAACGTGGCTGACAACACCACCGTTGACATTGTCGTGCTCGGCGGCGGCAGCGGCGGCTATGCAGCGGCTCTGCGCGCGGCCGAGCTCTCCAAGTCGGTGGTTCTCGTCGAGAAGGACAAGGTCGGCGGCACCTGCCTGCATCGCGGCTGCATCCCGACCAAGGCGCTGCTGCACGCGGGCGAGATCGCTGACCAGGCCCGCGAGAGCGCGCAGTTCGGCGTGAACGCCACCTTCGAAGGCATCGACATGGCCGGCGTCCACAAGTACAAGGACGGCGTCGTCGACAAGAACTTCAAGGGCCTGCAGGGCCTGATCCGCAGCCGCGGCATCCAGATCGTCGAGGGCGAGGGACGGCTCACCGCCGCCAACCAGGTCACGGTCGGCGACACCGTCTTCACGGCCACCAACGTCATCCTGGCGACCGGCTCGTACTCACGCACGCTGCCCGGCCTGGAGTTGGACGGCCAGCGGGTGATCGCCAGCGAGCACGCCTTGCAGCTGGACCACGTGCCAGCGAGCGCGATCATCCTCGGCGGCGGGGTCATCGGCGTCGAGTTCGCGAGCGCCTGGAAGTCCTTCGGCGCCGACGTGACCATCGTCGAGGCGCTGCCCCACCTGGTGCCGCTGGAGGACGAAGCCAACTCCAAGCTGCTCGAGCGGGCGTTCCGCCGCCGGGGCATCGGCTTCAAGCTGAACTCCCGGTTCCAGCGCGTCGAGCACACCGAGTCCGGCGTCCGGGTCTTCCTCGAAGGGGGCGACACCCTCGAGGCCGAGGTGCTGCTCGTCGCCGTCGGCCGCGGACCCGCCTCGGCCAACCTCGGCTACGAAGACGTCGGCATCGCCATCGAGCGGGGCTTCGTCCAGGTCGACGAGTACCTGCGCACCAACGTCCCCGGTGTGTACGCGGTGGGCGACCTGGTCTCGATGGGGCCGACCCCGCATCCGCAGCTGGCCCACGTCGGCTTCGGCGAGGGCATCCTCGTGGCCGAACACATCGCGGGCCTGCCCGTGGTGCCGATCGACTACGCCGGCGTCCCGCGCATCACCTACTCCTCACCCGAGGTCGCCTCGGTCGGACTGACCGAGGTCCAAGCCGTCGAGAAGCACGGCGCCGAGGCCATCAAGACAGTCACTTACGACCTGTCCGGCAACGGTCGCAGCTCGATCCTGCAGACCAAGGGCGCGGTCAAGCTGGTGGCCCGAGTGGACGGCCCGGTGCTCGGCGTCCATATTGTCGGCGACCGTGTCGGTGAGCTGATCGCCGAAGCACAGCTCATCTACAACTGGGAGGCCCTGCCCAGCGAGGTCGCCCAGCTGATCCACCCGCACCCGACGCAGTCCGAGGCCATCGGCGAGGCGCACATGCTGCTCGCCGGCAAGCCCCTGCACGTGCACGAGTGACTCCAGATGACGCCCGACCGCAGAAGTTGACTCGAAGGAGCCTTGGACCATGTCGGTCTCTGTGACCATGCCGCGCCTCGGTGAGAGCGTCACCGAGGGAACCGTCACTCGATGGTTGAAGAACGAGGGCGACCACGTCGACGCCGACGAGCCGCTACTCGAGGTCTCTACCGACAAGGTCGACACCGAGGTCCCCTCGCCGGCTTCCGGCACGCTCACGTCGATCAAGGTGCAAGAGGACGAGACGGTCGAGATCGGCGTCGAGCTGGCCGTGATCGGTGACGACGGGGCGAGCGCGGCTCCCGCTGAGGCAGCCCCGGCCCAACAGGCGGCTCCTCCGCCGCCCGCGCCGGCCGAGCAGGCCGCGCCCCCTGCGCCCGCGCCGGCCGAGCAAGCTGCGCCGGCGCAGCAGGAGCAACCGGCACCTGCAGCCGAGCCCGCCGCGCCCGCTGCGCCAGCCCAGGAGCCCCAGCCAGCACAACAGGCCCAGGCGCCCCAGCCGGCACCGGCCGCCCAGCCGGCCCCCGCGGACGAAGCCGGAGCCGGCGACGAGGCGGGCGACGAGGCGGGCGACGATGACGACCTGGCCGGTACCTACGTCACGCCCCTGGTGCGCAAGCTGGCCAGCGAGCACGGCGTGGACCTCACCGCCATCGCGGGCACCGGCGTCGGTGGCCGCATCCGCAAGTCCGACGTCCTGGCCGCGGCCGAACGAAACGCCGCCGTCGCCGAAGAACCGGTTTCCGCTCCGGCCGCGGTAGCGCCGGCACCGGCTACCGCGCCAGCGACAACGCTCACCCCCGAGCCATTCACGCCGCCGGCGCCCACCCCGGTGCCGAGCGCAGTCCCAGATCGGGCGCCGAACGGCGCGCCGAGCGTGGCAGCGGCCACCGCAACGGTCACAGCGCCGACCACCGCACCGGCCACCGCGCCGGCCGTCCAAGAAAGCGCCCCGGCGCCCATAGCTGCGGCGGCGACAACACGTGGTCACACCGAGAAGATGAGCCGGCTGCGGCAGACGATCGCCGCGCGCATGGTCGAGTCGCTGCAGGTCTCGGCCCAGCTCACGACCGTGATCGAGGTGGACGTCACCAAGATCGCGCGGCTGCGCGACCGGGCCAAGGCGTCGTTCGAGGCCCGCGAAGGCGTCAAACTCTCGTTCCTGCCGTTCTTCGCGGTAGCCGCCGTCGAGGCGCTCAAGGCCCATCCTGCGGTCAACTCCTCGATCGACACCGAGGCCAAGACGATCACCTACCACGACGCCGAGCACCTGGGCATCGCGGTCGACACCGAGCGGGGCCTGCTCGCACCCGTGATTCACAACGCCGGCGACCTCAACCTGTCCGGCCTGGCTCGCAGCATCTCCGATCTGGCCGAGCGCACCCGCACCAATCGGATCAGCCCGGACGAGCTGTCAGGCGGCACATTCACCCTGACCAACACCGGCAGCCGGGGGGCCCTGTTCGACACGCCGATCCTCAACCAGCCGCAGGTCGGCATCCTGGGCACCGGCGCGGTCGTCAAGCGGCCGGTCGTGGTGAGCGACCCCGAGCTGGGCGAGACGATCGCGATCCGCTCGATGGTCTACCTGGCGCTGACCTACGACCACCGCATCGTCGACGGCGCGGACGCCGCCCGGTTCCTCGGCACGGTCAAGGACCGCCTGCAGGCGGGCAACTTCGAGCGAGCACTCGGGCTGCTGTAGGAGGTCGATAGTGCGCGTGCTGGTCGCGGGCGCGTCCGGACTGATCGGCACGGCGCTCGCGACCTCGCTGCGCGGTGACGGGCACGAGGTGCGGCGCCTGGTGCGCCGGCCGTCCGCGCAGGCGGACGAGATCGAGTGGCACCCGGACGGCCATGAGCTGCCGTCGACGGCGCTGACCACCATCGACGTCGTGGTGTGCCTGACCGGCGCACCCATCCCGATCCGCCGGCCGACAGCGGCGCTCAAGACCAAGCTGCGCGCCAGCCGCATCGACGCCGTGGCCACGCTCGCGGAGGCGATCGCCGCCAGCGACCATCGTCCGCCGCTGATCGCCGCATCGGCGGTCGGTTACTACGGCGACAAGGGCGATGCCGAGATCGACGAGTCGGCGCCGTCCGGATCCACCTTTCTCTCCGGACTGTGTCGCGACTGGGAGGCGGCCGCCGAGCCGGCCCTGGTCGCCGGCGCCCGTGTCGTGTCGTTGCGCACCGGCATCGTGCTCGCCCGCAACGGTGGCCTGCTCGCGACCCTGCGCCCGATCTTCTGGCTCGGCCTCGGTGGTCGGCAGGGCAGCGGGCGGCAGTTCCTGCCCTGGATCTCGCTCGCCGACGAGGTGGCGGCGATCCGGTTCCTGATCGACTCCGACGTGCACGGCCCGGTCAATCTGACCGGACCGAACCCGGCCCGCAACGCCGAGCTCATGGACGCCGTGGCCCGGGTCATGCACCGCCCGGCCATCGTCGCGGTGCCGGGCTTCGCGCTGCGTCTGGTCCTCGGCGAGTTCGCGGCCGACGTGCTGGGTGGGCAGCGCGCCCGGCCGGCCAAGCTGACCGACGCGGGCTTCGAGTTCCGGGACACCCAGCTCGAACCGACTCTGCGCAAGGTCCTGCGCTAAGTCTTGAAGTTGTCCACCCTTCGTGACGCTATGTCATAGCACCGCCAAGCGCGGACAACTCGAACGGCGAGCGAGCGGACGCCGGTTTCAGGACGGTGTCGTGACGCATTCATAGGTGCGCCCGGACGCCGGGAAGTAGCCGAGCCGCCGACCGCCGACCTACTCTCACCGTGCACACACAGTGAGGAGCGCCGGTGGAGTTTCGCGTGCTCGGACCGCTCGAGGTCGTCAAGGACGGCCGGCCGGTGCCGATCGCCGCGGCGAAGCAGCGCGCGCTGCTCGCCACGTTGCTGCTGCGCGCGAACCAGCCCACGTCGGTCGACTGCATCGCGGAACGCCTGTGGCGAGACGATGCGCCGACTCACCCGCGCCGGGCCGTCCATACCCACGTGACCCGGCTGCGCGACACGCTGGGTGAGCATCGCGACCTGATCCGGACCCAACCCGACGGTTACCTGATCGAGCTCGACGGCGCCCAGCTCGACCTGACCGTCTTCGGGGCACTGCTCGACCGGGCCATGGCGGGCGAGAACCCGGAGGACTCCGTCGCCCTGCTGGATCAGGCCGACCGGCTGTGGCGGGGGGCGCCGCTGTCCAACGTCGAGTCCGACGTGCTGCACGCGCACGACGTCGCACCGCTGATCGAGCGCTGGCTGCTGGCCAAGGAGCGTCGCCTGGACGCCGGCCTACGCCTCGGCGAGCAGCACGAACTGGTGCCCCAGCTGGTCGAACTGACCACGGCGTATCCGTGGCACGAGCGCTTCTGGGTGCAGCTGATGCTCGCCCTGGATCGGTGCGGCCGCACCGGGGACGCGCTGCTGGCCTTCGAGGCGGCGCGCGGGCGGCTGGTGCACGAGTTCGGAATCGATCCGGGCGAACAGCTGCGGACCACGCACGCCGCCCTGCAGGCCGGTGACCACCACGGCGCCGACCGACCGGCCGCGCGGCCGCGGCAGTTGCCGCCTGACGTGCGGGGCTTCACCGGCCGGACGGCGGAACTCGCGCAGCTCGACGCGTATCTGAAGGGGGCCCCCGCGGTCTGCGTCCTCACCGGGACGGCCGGCGTGGGCAAGACCGCGCTGGCCGTGCACTGGGCGCACCGGGTGGCGTCACGCTTCCCCGACGGCCAGCTCTACCTGAACCTGCGCGGCTACGACCCGGGCCGGCCGATGAGTTCAGACCACGCGCTGGAGTTGCTGCTGCGCGCCGTCGGCGTCTCCGGACGCGATGTGCCCGTGGGCGAGGACGCGCGGGGCGCGCTGTTGCGGTCCCGGCTGGTCGACCGCGAGGTGCTGATCGTCCTGGACAACGCGAGCAACCCGGACCAGATCCGGCCCCTGCTGCCGGGTACGCCGTCGTGCCGCATCGTGGTGACCAGCCGCGACGATCTCGCCGGGCTGGTGGCCCGCGACGGCGCCGTCCGGGTCCGTGTCGACCGGCTCAGCCACGGCGACGCGACCGGCGTGCTGCGCTTCCTGCTGCCGCCCGGTGACCACGACGACGCCGCGCTCGATCAGCTGGTGCAGCTGTGCGACCGCCTGCCACTTGCCCTGCGCATCGCCGCCGATCGCGTCGCGACGCGCGTCGAGGCCTCCCCGTCCGAGGCGGTCGCCGAGCTCACCGCGCAGCCCCGCCTGGACGCGCTCGCCACGGAGGGAGACGCGCACAGCGCCCTGGACGTCGTGCTGTCGTGGTCCTACCGATCGGTGTCCCGGCCGGCGGCGCGACTGTTCCGGCTGCTCGGGCTCGTGCCCGGCGGCAGCTGGGACGCCCCCTGCGCTGCCGCGCTCGCCGGCTCCACCCTCGCCGAGGCCCGCCGGCACCTCGCGGCCCTGGCCGCAGCCCACCTGATCGAGGTTCGACACGACGGCCGGTACGTCATGCACGACCTGCTGCGCGCATACGCCGCCGACCGCGCGCAGGCGCACGAGACCCGGGCCGGGCGCCGAGCAGCGACCGGACGCCTGCTCGACTACTACGTCCAGGCCAGTTCCCTGGCGATGGACGCCGCGTTCGCCTTCGAGCGACATCGCCGCCCGGCGGTTCCGGCGGCCGTATCGGTGCACCCGCCGTGCGATGCCAAGGCGGCACTCGCCTGGCTCGACGGGCAGCGATCAGCGCTCGTTGCGGCGACCCTCCAAGCCGCCGACCAGGGTCGGCCGGACCACGCGATCACCCTGGCGGCGACGCTGCACCGCTACCTGTTCGTGGGCGCCCACCACACGGATCTGCTCGCGGTGCACGGCCAGGCGCTGCGGTGCGCACGAACCGACGCCGAACGCGGGCTGGCGCTGCACAACCTGGGCCGTACCCATCTGCGCCTGGGACGCTTCGAGGACGCGAACGACGAGCTGCACCGCGCCCTCGCGCTCGTCCGGCAGGCCGACGATCACGGCGCCGAGGCCGACACGGTGCAGAGCATCGGCCTGATCCATCTGGAACGTGGCCAATGGGACGCCGCGTTCGACTCCTTCCAACGGGCGCTCGCGCTCGCCCGCGCGGCCGGTGACCGCAGCCTGGAGGCCCGGGCGCTGGGCAGCCTGGGCGAGGTCACCCAGTACCAGGGGCGCTACCACGTCGCTCTCGGCCACGTGCGCGAGGCGTTGGCGTTGTTCCGCGCGATCGGCGATCGGGCCACCGAGGCCGACGCGCTGATCGGCACCGGCAGCCTGTACGGACGCCTCGGCGACGACAGCCGGGCCTTCGACCATCTGCAGCAGGCCGTTCGCGTCGCCCGCGACATCGGCGACCGGCACCGCGAGGCGTCGGCGCTCGAGCACCTCGGCGACGCGAGCCGGCGCCAGGGCCGCAACGCCGTTGCCTACGACCAGTACCACCAGGCCATGAGGCTGTTCCGCGAGATCGGCGACATCGCCCGGGAGGTCAGTTGCCTGATCGGCCTCGGATCACTCGACGCGTGCCGCGGCCGTACCGCCGAAGCCCTCGAGCGGCACGAGCGGGCGCTGGTCATCGCGCAGCAGATCGGTCATCGGCGCGGCCAGGTGCGCGCCCATAACGCGCTCGGCGAGTCGCTGCGACTCGCCGGTCGGCCGGCGCAGGCCGGGGCCAGCCACGAGTCGGCGCTGGCGTTGGCCGGCGAGCTCGGCGACCGGTATGAGCAGGCCCGAGCGCTGGCCGGCCTCGGCGCTGCTCGGCAGGATCTGGGCGACGACGACGGTGCGCAGGAGAGCCGAACGCGCGCCCTGCGTGAGTTCGCGAGCCTCGGCGTGCGCGAGGCGGACGAGCTGCGCGCCGAGATCGCCCTGCCGTGTGCCGCCGGGGCCTGATCGATTTCAACTTCGTCTCGGTGTCCCCGTGCATTCATCCCTGTGCCTACGCTGTCACCGACCTGTGAGCGAGGAGCCTGAACGGATCCATGCCGCCGATGGAGTTTCGCGTACTCGGTCCACTCGATGCACGGCGAGCGGGCCGGTCCGTGCCGATCCCGGCCGCGAAGCTGCGGACGCTCCTGGCGACGCTGCTGCTGCGGGCCAACCAGCCGACCTCGCTCGGCCAGATCGCCGATCATCTTTGGGCCGACGCTCAGCCGGACAATCCCCGGCGAGCGATCCAGACCTACGTCACGCGACTGCGACAGCTCCTCGGCGACGACGGCCGGCTGATCGACACGCTGCCGGGGGGCTACCTGATCCACGTCGAATCCGGCCAGCTGGACCTGACGACCTTCGAGGAGCTGCTGCGGCAGGCCGTCGGCACGGACGACGCCGGCGAGCGGGCGGCGCGGCTCGACCGGGCGATCTCACTGTGGCACGGCAATCCGCTGGGCAACGTCGACTCCGACCAGCTGCACAGCCGTGACGTGCCGCGGCTGGTCGAGCTCTACCTGCAGGCGCAAGAACATCGGGTCGAGGCGAACCTGAGTCTCGGCCGGCACGCCGAACTGCTGGCCGACCTGCGGGCGCTGACGATCGCGCATCCCCTGCGCGAAACCCTGTGGGCGCAGCTGATGGTGGCGTTGTGGCGCGCCGGACGGCAGGCCGATGCGCTCTCGGCGTACGAGACGGCCCGGCGGGCGCTGGTGTCCGAGCTCGGTATCGCCCCGGGCGACGAGCTGCGCAAGGTGCACGCCGCCGTTCTGGCCGGCGATGAGTCCACGTCGCGGGTCACGCCGGTACCGGTCCCCCGCCATCTGCCGCCCGACGTCCCCGGCTTCACCGGGCGCACCGGCGACCTGGCTCGCCTGGACGCCCTGCTGAGCGGCGAGGACGGGTTGTCGGTGGCGGTGATCGCCGGTACGGCCGGCGTCGGCAAGACGGCGCTCGCGGTGCACTGGGCGCATCGCATCCTCGATCGGTTCCCCGACGGGCAGATCTACGTGAATCTGCGCGGTTACGACCTCGACCGTCCGGTGCGGGCCGCGCAGGCACTGGCCGGCGTCCTGCGCACGCTCGGCCTGTCGGGAGCCGAGATCCCGCTCGATCTCGACGCCCTCACCGGCATGTACCGCTCACTGATCGACGGCCGGCGCATGCTCATCGTGCTCGACAACGCCTGCCATCCGGATCAGGTCCGGCCATTGCTGCCCGGTACGTCCAGCAGCCTGGTGCTGGTCACGAGCCGCGACGACCTCGCCGGTCTGATCGCGCGCGACGGTGCGGCCCGGGTCGGGCTGTCGCGGCTGTCCGAGGACGACGCGGTGGCGCTGCTGCACGGCGTGCTCGGCCCGGACGCGGTGGGCCCGACCGAGACCGGCGCGATCCACGAACTCGCCGGGCTGTGCGCCGGCCTGCCGCTGGCGCTGCGCATCGCCGCCGAGCGGATCGCCGACCACCCGGTGCGCGACATGGTGGCCGAGCTGCGCGACGGGTCCCGGCTCGACGCCCTCACCGCGGGCGACGACCCGCACACCGCCGTCCGCGGGGTGTTCTCCTGGTCCTACCGGGCCCTGACTCCCGAGGCGGCCCGGATGTTCCGCCTGCTCGGGTTGGTATCCGCGGCTGAGTGGGATTACCACGCCGCCGCGTCACTCGCCGACTGCTCGCTGCCCGAGGCCCGGCGCCTGCTCGCGGTGCTGCGCGCGGCGCACCTCGTCGACGTCGTCGGGCGCGACCGGTTCACGATGCACGACCTGCTCCGGGCCTACGCCGCCGAGCACGCGCTGATCGCCGAGGCGGACGCGGACCGCCGAGCGGCCGTTCGGCGCCTGCTCGACTACTACCTGCACGCGTCGATCACCGCGATGTCCGTCGCCTTCCCGTTCGGGCAGGAGCACCGACCACGGCCGCCCCGCACGCCCGCGCCGGTGCCGGAGTTCGCCGAAGCCGACCCGGCTCTGGCCTGGCTGGACGGGCTGCGCGCCAACCTGGCCGCGATCGTCGCCCAGGCCGTCGAATACGCCGAGCACGCGCTGGTCGTCGGCCTGAGCCAGTCGCTGGAGCAGTACCTGCACGTCGGCGCCCACCTCACCGAGTCCCTCGTCGTCCACGAGCACGCACTGGGCTCGGCCACGGCACTGGGCGACCAGGACGCGCGGGCGCGAGCGCTGATGAGCCTCGGCACCACCTACTTCATGCTCAGTCGCCTCGACGAGGCGATCGAGCGGTTCGGGCAGGCGCTGCAGATCCGCCGCAAGATCGGCGACCGGGCCGGCGTCGCCGCGTCGCTGAACACCCTGGGCTGCGCGTACTGGCAGCAGGGCCGCTACGACGACGCCTTCGACCGGCTGCGCGCGTCCTTGCGCGTGTGTCGCGACGTCGCCGACCGCGGCAGCGAGGCGAAGGCGCTCGGCAATCTCGGCATCGTCTACGAGTCGTGGGGTCGCTACGCCGACGCGCTCGAGCACCACCGCAACGCGCTGGCCATCCGCCGCGAGATCGCCGACCGCAGTGCCGAGGCCAACGCGCTGCTGAACCTCGGCAGCGTGCTCATCCGCTGCGGGCAGTTGGACGAGGCGCACGACCTCCTGCAGGAGTCGCTGCAGATCGCCCGGCAGATCGGCAACCGGGTCCGTGAGGGCGAGGCCCTCGACGAGCTCGGCAAGATCCACCTGCGCTGGCAGGACGTCGACCTGGCCCACGACCATCACCGGCGGGCGGTCGAGATCTTCCGCGAGGTCGGTTACCGCGCCCGAGAGGCCGAGGCGCTGAGCAACCTCGGCCGGGTCTACCTGCAACGGCAGCGCCACGACGAGGCGACGCTGCACGAGCAGCGCGCGCTGGCCATCGCCCGCGAGATCGGGCAACGCCACGTCGAGATCGGCGCCCTCAACGGGCTGGGCGACGTCAGCCGGGCGATGTCGCGCCCCGGAGAGGCCCTCGAACATCACCGGGCGGCGCTGCGCCTGGCCCGCGAGCTCGGTGAGCCCTACGAGCAGGCTCGCGCACTGGAAGGGATCAGCGACGCGCTCGGCGAGTTGGGCGATTGCGTCAGCGCCGCCGAATGCCGGATCGATGCCCGGGCCCTGTTCGCCGAGCTCGGCGTTCCCGAAACCACGCGCTGACTCATCCGCCGGAGTCGAATCCGGGCTCGCCCCACTCGCAAGCTCGGGGGCAATCCCGGATCCGAGCCTTCGCTCCGCTCGGCCCGCATAGCGGCCGGCGGGCTCTTCGCGCGAGCGCTCATCGCGTTCGTGGTTGCGTTCCCTGCCTTCCCCGGACACGTTTGCTGGCTACAACTTCTGCTGGCTGGCTATTCGGTAGCCGTCGGAGCGTTTTTCCAACTCGATGCGCAACCTGGTCGGCTTCTCCCCCGCCGCGCCGCTCGACGCGGTGGCGTGGCAAGTGAGCGTCGACGGCGCCAGCGTCGCCGTGGTGGCGAGCACCAGCCGGTCGTCCACCACGTCGGCTTGCAGCTGCGCGTAGGTGGTGTGGACGCCGACCAAGCCGCAGCCGGCCGGCACCACGCGTCGCAGCAGCGCCGCGTCCTGGGCGAGCAGTGGCCCGGATACGTAGACGCGCGCGAGCAGCGAGACCTGGCGGCGGGCGAACGCCAGCTCGCGGATCCGATCCAGATCGCGCAGGAGGACCGCGGCGCGAGCCGCCGGGCTCGTCGCCGGCGCGGTGGTTGCCGGCGCGGTCGTCGCTGGTGCCGACGGACGGGGCTGGGCCGCCGGGTGACTCGCCGTCCCGTGGACGAGGAGCGCGCTACCGATCGCGAACAGGACGAGAACCAGCGCAGCAACCCGAATCGCCCGGCGGTGCAGCAGGTCGGCAACGCGAGAGCGCCGCTGCGGGACCGGGGCATGCAGCGCCGCCCGAACGCCGTGGGTGAGCTGCGCCGGATTCGAGATCGGGGCGTCGTAGCCCGGACGGGTGAACGTCGGGCGGGCCGGATCGCCGGTCACTGCGAGCTCGTCGACGCGGCCGCGTGGGTCGACGGGCACCGGGGCGCCGGCGGACAGCTCGACGGGAGCCGGCTCGCCGCTGTGTCGCAGGTCGAGCGCGAATTCGGCGGCGTTGCAGCGGAGGTGTGGCGCGATACTGAGTCCCCGCTGCAGCAGGGCGGCCAGGTCGGGCGACAGCTGCGCGAGCCGGGACGCCAGATCGCCGACGTCGCCCGCGGCCGCCCGGGCGATCGTGTCCTCGGGAGTGACCCCCGTCCATACCGGAACTCCGGTGAGCGCGTGCACCGCCACGGCGGCCAACATGAACACGTCGCTCGCGGCCCCCGGGGCACAGCCGGCCGCGACCGACGGATCGACATACGCCGGCGTACTGCGCGCCGGGCCATTGTCGCCGACGATGCGCGCCACCCCCAGATCAGCCAGCAGCGGCAGGCCGATCTCGGTGAACAGCACGTTCGCCGGGGTGACGTCGCCGTGCACGACCCCCTCGTTGTGCGCATACGCGAGAGCGGCGCCGATCGGCGACAACGCGGTGATCACCTCACCCGGTGTCAGCCGGCCCCGCCGGGCGACCAGATCGGCCAGCGAGCCACCGCCTGCGAGATCGAGCACGAGCACCACGCCGGCCTCGACCGGGACGAGCTCGTGCAGCCGGATCAGGTGCGGATGATCGAGCGTCGACAGCAACGCCGCCTCGGCGCGCGCGGCCTGCACCTGCGCTGCATCACCGACCGGGAGCCGCTTGAGAGCAACCGGCGCCCCGGTGGCGGTTGCGTGACCGCGCCACACCTCGCCCGAGCCGCCGTAGCCGAGCAGCTCCTCCACCACGTAGCCGGGCACCGTCCAGGTCATGGCCGAAACGGTAGAGAATCCAGCCGCTCGGCGTCGGCGGTTATCCACAGGGCTCGTCGAAGACGACTTCGGGATAGGCCTTCCTCGGCCCAGCGCGATGGCCTCGTGGCTCACAGTTGCCTCTGCGCCCGCGACAAATCCTTCGCATAGGGTGCGGAGATGCCAGCTGCGCATCCCACCATCCTCGCGACATCCGGCGGCATGACTCCCGGTCGCCGCATCCGATGGGAGTTCGCCCCGCTCACCGAGTACGCCATCGACCTGGCCGGCGTGACCGGTCGGGAGGCGCGCGTGTGCTTGCTCGCCACGGCGATGGGCGACAACCCAGCTGTGGTGTCGACGTTCTACGAGGCCGCGCTCCAGTGGCGGCTCGCGCCCTCGCACGTCGCGCTGCTGCCGATGCCGAGCGTCGACGATTTGCGCGAACACCTGCTCGGCCAGGACGTGATCTGGGTCTACGGCGGCAGCGTCGCCGGACTGCTCGCGCTGTGGCGGCTGCACGGACTCGACGTCGTCCTGCGCGAGGCGTGGCAGGCCGGCGTCGTCCTCACGGGTGTCTCCGCCGGGTCGATCTGCTGGCACGCCGGCGGCACTACCGACTCGTTCGGCCCCGAGCTGCGGGCGGTCACCGACGGGCTCGGCTTCGTCCCCTACTCCAACGGCGTCCACTACGACAACGAGGAGCAGCGCCGTCCGCTGTTCCAGCGGCTGATCGCCGACGGCACGCTGCCCGCCGGGTACGCCACCGACGACGGGACGGGCGTGCTCTACCGGGGAACCGAGATGGTCGAGGCTCTCACCGAGGTCGACGGCAAGAGTGCCTACTACGTCGAGCGCGGCCCAGACGGGTCAGCCGTCGAGACCCGTCTCGAGCCGCGCCTGCTGAAGTAGCTAGTCGGCGGTGAGCTTGCCGGCAGCACCCCAGCTGTCCGGCGGCGTCTCGTGGATCCACACCTGCACGGCCTCGGCCGGGATGCCGTAACTGTCGACCATGGCGTCGGTGAGGTTACGCACCAGCTTGCGCTTGAGTTCGACGTCGCGCGGTCCCTGCTGGACGGTGATGATGGGCATCGGAATCTCCTTTGCTGATTGGTGATTCCATCTCATCCGGTCCGCCGTCCGGGATCCAGACGCGAACTCGATGCCCAGCCATCACGATTCGTGATCAGCCGCCTCGCTGCAGGCTCGCAACAGCGGAGCGAGCGAACGCGACGTCGCCGACTCGGGCACGGCCAGCATCGTCGGCAGGTACAGCGCGGGGCGCAAGGGTCGAAAGGCGAGTCGCGACGAGCGCAGCGCGCGGGCATGCGACTCGTAGACCACGGTCCAGCACGGCCGCCCGGTGCCGATCTGGGCCAGGGTGTCCTCGAGCCGGTCGTTCGCGGGGCCGAGCACCGGTTCGAAGCCGGCGTCGGCACAGGCGGTGAGCACGAGATCGATCAGTGGGGGGTTGTCTCGGCGCCGAGCGATCTTGAGCGGTAGCTCCCGCAGCTGCTCGATGGCCACCGCGCCCTGACCGGCCAGCTCGTGTCGGGCCGGCAGCGCGGCCACCAACTGGTCCTGCCACACCGGGATCAGGTCCAGACCGGTGACCGCGCTCGCGCCACGGACGAATGTCGCGTCCAACTGCCCGGCGCGCACCCGCTCCAGGCGGGCCCGCGTCGAGGCGTTGACCAGCTCGACGGGCACGCCCGGGGCCAGCCGCCGCATCGCCTCCAACACCTGCTCAGCCGTTCGCCCAGCCCGGTGCTGGTGCCCAACCGCAGCGGGCCGGACGCCGGCCCACCCTGCGCGGCCGCCCGGGCCCGCTCCACTGCGGCGAGCACGGCCCGGGCCTCGGGCAGTAGTCGCTGGCCGGCCTCGGTGAGCCGGACCGTCCGGGCCGAGCGGTCGAACAGCGGCTGGCCGAGCTCACGCTCCAGGCGCTGGATCTGCTGGCTGACCGCTGGTTGGCCGACGTGCAGGCGCTCGGCGGCGCGGCCGAAGTTCAGCAGCTCGGCGACCTCGGCGAAGTACTCCAGCTGGCGCAGCTCCACTCGGGCATTGTGCCCGGCGCGGTCGTTACGCTGGTGTGGTGAGCGACCTCGAGATCGTCCGGGCCGGGCTGGTCCCCTACGAGGACGCCTGGCAGCGCCAGCGCGACCTGCACGCAGCGGTGGTCGAAGGTACGGCGCCGGACACCGTGCTGCTGCTCGAACACCCGCCGGTGTTCACCGCCGGCAAGCGCACCCTGCCCGAGCAGCGCCCGATCGACGGCACGCCCGTGGTCGAGGTCGACCGGGGCGGGCTGATCACCTGGCACGGGCCGGGCCAGCTCGTCGGCTACCCGATCGTGCGGCTGCCCCGTCCGCTGGACGTCGTGGCCTACGTACGGGCCATGGAGCAGCTGCTCATCGACGTGTGCGCGTCGCTGGGCGTGCTGACCGAGCGGGTCGAGGGGCGCACCGGAGTGTGGCTGCGCGACCCGGACCGCAAGATCGCCGCGATCGGAGTTCGGGTACGCCGCGTGGTCGCGATGCACGGGTTCGCGCTCAACTGCGATCCGGACCTGTCGTGGTACGACCGCATCGTGCCGTGCGGCATCGCCGACGCCGGCGTCACCTCGCTGTCCCGCGAGCTGGGCCGCGACGTCACCGTTGCCGAGGTGCTGCCGATCGTCGAGGCGCACCTGCCGGCCTTCGTGACCGGCCTGGCCCGTCACCCGGTCACGGCTTAAGCGCCTGCGCATCCCGCCAAGCTGGCGGACTGCGCCTCCGGGCTGGACGGGCCGGTGAGCACGGCCGCCCGCACGACCGCCGAGTCGATGCCCAGCGCCTGGACGACCCGCGACGCGTCGTCCGGCGGCACGCGCAGCACGACCGTCTCACCGTTGCCGGTGCCGAACGTGCCACCGCCGGTGTTCGTGACGTCCTGCACGGCGACGTCGGCGAGCACGACGACCGCCTTGCACCGTCGCGTCGACAGCCACAGCCGCACGCGCTGGCCACGCGTCACGGGCGGCGCGGCACCGCTCGGCAACGGCACGCTGACCGTTGTGCCGGCGCCGGTACCGCTCAGCCCGGACCTGGGCAGCAACTCGTTCGCGGTGAGGGCCCGGTTGACCGTCAGGCCGACCAGCTTGTCCCTGTCGGTGGCCGCGACGTACCGCGCGCCGTCGCCCGGCAGGCGCACGTTCACCGACTGCAGGTCGTCGGCCCGCAGCACGATGCCGGGAGCCAACGCTCGGGTTGTCGACCACACCCGGTCCGTCCGCTGGGCCCGCCCGACCACGAGCGCACCCACCACGGTCGCCACCAGGACGAGCACGATCCCGGCGATCACTCGCGGGTTGAGCCAGCCCGGCGTGCGCGACCCACCCGACGACACCGACGTAGCCACCACTCGCGACATCGTGCCCTATCGAGGCCATCCTTACGAGATAGGTTGGCCGTCCTGTGGATTACTGGTGGGGTTAGGGCCAAACGACACCAAAGCTCATGGCCAGTCACCTCCTGTCGTGGACAGGCCGCACAGAGTTGCGGCAAGATACGGGATAACGCCAACTTTGCGCACGCGGTCGGTTGTGCGCGAGGTTGTCATGCACCGTCATGCGGAGGGGACGGCAGACCATGATTATCGCCTGGGGACGGCATGGCGATAAAGGCCGCCCGAAACGACCTGCCATTCGGCGGTGGGCGTTGTGGTCGCTCCCGAGCCAGGCACTCGCCTTCGTGTTCGGCGTCGAGGTCCTAGCGGCTGTACTCACCGCGGCCGAGCTGCGCTACGCCGACCCGACGAGCAACGATGTCATCCGGTTCACGTTGCTGGCCTGTCTCAGCGCCATCTACGCGGAAACGGAAGACCGCACCCAGCGCTCCCGACGGTATGCCGCGCAGGGCAAGCCGTATGTCGACCCGACATCTGTCTGGGTCTTCGCCGGCGTCCTACTTCTTCCGGGGGGCTACGCCGCACTGCTTGTCGTTGTGATCTACGCGCACACGCTGCTTCGCGCGTATCGCAATCGAATCTGGCTCCCCCACCGCGTGGCATTTACTGGCGCGGCGATGGTGCTGTCGACACTGGCCGCCGCAGCGATCAACGCGTCGCTCGGCTCGCTACACCACCCGTTCCCAGCGGGCGCGGCCACCGCGCTGGGAATCGTCGTAGCACTCATCAGCTTCCCGATCATCGACGGTGCGCTCGTCGCGGGTGTCATGTATTTGGCGACCAAGCCGGCCAATCTGAAAGACGTCGTACTGAAGCCGGACGAGTTCGCGGTCGAGCTCGCCACCCTGGTGCTGGGCGCGTTCACCGCGCAGACCGTCATTCAGACGCCTTGGCTCACCCCAGCGGTGCTCGTGCTGATCGTCATGATGTATCGCGGGTTGCTGGTCAAGAAGCTCGAGGTGGCTGCCACCACTGACGGCAAGACCGGTCTGCTCAATTCCACCGCCTGGCGCGAGCTGGCGCAGCGGCATCTGTGGCGGGCCGTCCGCGAGGACCAGGCAGCGGCGGCGCTGGTTATCGACCTCGACCGGTTCAAGGCGCTGAACGACGCGCACGGGCACCTGGTCGGCGACCTCGCGCTCAAGACCGTTGCCGAGTGCATCAAGCACGAACTGCGCGACTACGACGCTGTCGGCCGCTACGGCGGTGAGGAGTTCGTGGCGTTGCTGCCCAATGCCGGCGCCAACGTGGCGATGCGCGTCGCCGAGCGGGTGCGGGCGCGGATCGAGGACGAGCCGATCACCACCGACGACGGTACGACGCTGCACCTCACCGGATCGGTCGGCGTAGCCACCTACCCAACGCACGGCGACGAGCTCGACGAGCTGATTCGCGCCGCCGACACCGCCCTCTACGCGGCCAAGGACGCCGGGCGCAACGCCGTCCGGCTGGCGGTGGGCACGACGGCGTCTGCCACGTCACACCAGCCACGATCCATGCCCGCGTAGGCTCGATGACGTGAGTGTCGCCCCACCGGAAGGCCGCCGGCTGCTGCGGCTGGAGGCCCGTAACGCCGAGACGCCCATCGAGCGCAAGCCGCCGTGGATCAAGACTCGGGCGAGGATGGGCCCCGAGTACACCGAGCTGCAGGCGCTGGTGAAGCGTGAGGGACTTCACACGGTGTGCCAGGAGGCCGGCTGCCCCAACATCTACGAGTGCTGGGAAGACCGCGAGGCGACGTTCCTGATCGGCGGCGACCAGTGCACGCGGCGCTGCGACTTCTGCCAGATCGACACCGGCAAGCCGTCCGCCCTCGACCGGGACGAGCCGCGCCGGGTCGCCGAGAGCGTCCAGGCGATGGGGCTGCGCTACGCGACGGTCACCGGTGTGGCCCGCGACGACCTGGCCGACGGCGGCGCCTGGCTCTACGCCGAGACGGTCCGCCAGATCCACCAGCTCAATCCGGGCACGGGCGTCGAGCTGCTCATCCCCGACTTCAACGCGGTGCCCGAGCAGCTCGCCGAGGTGTTCGGCAGCGAGCCCGAGGTGCTGGCGCACAACGTCGAGACGGTGCCCCGCATCTTCAAGCGGATCCGGCCCGCATTCACCTACGACCGCTCGCTGGACGTCATCCGGCAGGCGCGCACCGCGCAGCTGGTCACCAAGTCGAACCTCATCCTCGGTATGGGCGAGACCCGCGAGGAGGTCAGCCAAGCCCTGCGCGACCTGCACGGCTCCGGTTGCGAGCTGATCACGATCACGCAGTACCTGCGCCCGTCCCCCCGACACCACCCGGTCGAGCGGTGGGTCAAGCCCGAGGAGTTCGTCGAGCTGCGCGAGGAGGCCGAGCAGATCGGCTTCGCCGGCGTGATGAGCGGCCCATTGGTGCGCTCGTCCTACCGCGCCGGCCGGCTGTACCAGCAAGCAATCGCCGCCCGCGTCTGAACCATCCAGACGGGGGCCGGACCCGGCCCGCCTCCATGATCAAGAGCCACTCAGCCAGCGATAACGGCAGCCACCGGGCTCTTGATCATGAGAGTGGGGGAACGAGAGGCAAACCAAGAGATCCGCAACCACAAACGCGATGAGCGGTCGGACGAGCCACAAGTTGTCCGCGCTAAACGACGTCATAGCGTCGCGACGCGCGGACGACTCCCAAGGAGGGAGGGCAACGCGCCCGACAGCGAGACTCGACCGCGACGAAGTCGCGTTCGGATCCGGGATTGCCCCCGAAGCGAAGCGAGTGGGGCGAGCCCGGATCCGACTCTGGCTGATTTAGATCAGTGCCAGTCGGTGCCGAAGGTGATGTCCGATGACCAGATCGGTTCGAGCTTGACGTTCTGGCCCGGAGCCGGTGCCGCGTACTGCATGCCGTAGCCGGCGTAGATCGCCACGTGATAGGCGTAGTTGCCGTCCAGATAGAAGATCAGATCGCCGGGACGGGCCGCCGATTGCGGGATCTGGTGGAAGATCTCCCGCTGCGCCTCGCCGTTGTGCGGCAGCTCGGCGACGCCGACGTGCGAGTACACCCACATCGTGTAGCCCGAGCAGTCGAAGCCGTCCGGGGTGGCTCCGTTGGACACGTAGGGCACGCCCAGGTACTTGCGCGCCTCGGCGATGATGCGGGCGCCGGTGGAGCCGTCGCTCGGGATCACGGGTCCGGTGCCGACCGACGGTGCTGCATCGCCGGACGGGGCGGGGGACGAAGGTGGCGACGGCATCACCGCGACGAGGGCGACCAACGCCGCGTCCGGCACGGCCGAGGCCCGCAGCGGGCGCACGGTGGCCGCATGGCGAGCCGGTCGAGCCGCCCGCGGCAGCGGCGCACGCGTCGCGCGGCTGACCCGCGGCGAGTAACGCAGCGGAGTCAGTGGAGACGTCGCCTGCGCCGGCGAGCGCGGATGGGTGCTGGAAACGACCTTGGGCGCCGCGGACGGAATGACCGCCGTGGCAGTGACCAGTCCCATGACGGGCACGGCGCGGCGCTTCCACACGTCGGGCGGGATTGGACGTCGATGGCGACCGCGCTCGTGTCCGTTCTCACGTCCGTGCCCGCGCCGGTGCCGACCGATCTCTCGATCAGGCACCCGAGTCAGCTCCCTACTCGTTCGACGATCCGGCAAGTATGCATAACGAACCCGCATCAGGGAAATCGCAACACGATAACCGTCCGGCGTGGGTCCTTGCGCGCGGCCCGGAGCGAACACCCGGCGCCGAGTGACCCCGACGCCGATATCCTTGTCGCATGGCCAAACCTGCCGGGCCGAGCAAGCCCGTTAAGCTCACGCGTGCCGAGAAGAAGGCCGCCCGCGCCACCAAGCGCGCCAGCCGTCGCCAGACCTGGTCGAACGTCCGGCAGGCGTTCACGCTCACCCGGCAGAACGACAGCCGGCTGATCCCGTACCTGATCATCGCCGGCGTGCTGACCGCCGCCGTCCTGTACTTCGTCATCTCCTTGTTCGCCGGGCCGTTCATCCCGATCCCGATCGCGGTGCTCGGCGCCGTCGTCGTAGTGATGCTGATCTTCAGCCGGCGGGCGCAGACCTCGATGTTCAGCCAGGCCGAGGGCACGCCGGGGGCAGCCGCCTGGGTGCTGCAGAACAACCTTCGCGGCGACTGGCGGTCCACACCCGCGATCGCCGGCAACTCGCAGCTCGACGCCGTGCATCGTCTCGTCGGTCGTCCCGGCGTCGTGCTGGTCGGTGAGGGCGCGCCGCACCGGGTGCGCGGGCTCATCGCCCAGGAGAAGCGCAAGATCGCCCGGGTGGCCGGAGACACCCCGATCTACGACGTGATCGTCGGGACGGACGAGGGCGAGGTGTCGTTGCGCAAGCTGAACGGGTACCTGTTCAAGCTGCCCCGCAACCTCGACAAGGCGCAGGTCAGCGCGTTGGAGAAGCGGTTGCAGGCACTCGGCGGTGGCAAACCGCCGCTGCCGCAGGGTCCGATGCCGGCCGGCGCCAAGATGCGCAACGTGCAGCGGACGGCCCGACGACGGTCATGAGCACGTCGGGGGTGAGCGCGCCGCAGCGTTACCGAGGCGAGCGCCTCGGCCTGCCCCGGTCCGGGCCGGGCTCGCTCGCCACGTCCGGCACCCGCTTCGGCGCGCTGCTCGTCGACTGCATCGCCTCCGGGCTCATCGCCGGGCTGTTCGTCCAGCACCGCGGCGCCCACAACTTCGCCGACCGGCTGCCCGGGTCGTGGAGCCTCATCCCGCTCGCTATCGATTACCTCGTCGGGCTGTGCCTCGGCGGTCAGACGCTCGGCATGCACCTGGTGGGCATCCGAGTCGTTCCGGTGGACGAGAAGCGCCGGATCCTGCCGCTCTCCGCGGCGGTACGGACGGCGTTGCTTTTCGTCCTCGTCCCGGCCGTAATCGTGGACAAGGACGGCCGCGGGCTGCACGATCGGATCACCGGCACGGCCGTCGTCCGGGCGTGATGGTGCTGATCACGGAAACGATCAAGGCACGGTCGCGTAACACTGCAGAAACAGACGAGATACCGATAAGCAACCCCTCGTTCGTAGCGTTCACGCCACCCACACCGCATTCGGAGGCCGCATGTTTACCAACTCAGACGAAGTCCTGAAATACATCAAGGACAACGACGTCAAGTTCGTCGATGTCCGCTTTTGTGACCTGCCCGGCATCATGCAGCACTTCACCACCCCGGCGGCGGCTTTCTCCGAGCAGGTGTTCACCGAGGGGCTCGCCTTCGACGGTTCGTCGATTCGCGGCTTCCAGGAGATCCACGAGTCGGACATGCTGCTGCTGCCCGACGCCACGACGGCGGTGGTGGACCCGTTCCGGGCCGAGAAGACGCTCAACATCAACTTCTTCATCCACGACCCGCTCACGCGCGAGGCCTACAGCCGCGACCCGCGCAACGTGGCGAAGAAGGCCGAGGCTTTCCTCAAGTCGTCCAACATTGCCGACACCGCCTACTTCGGCGCGGAAGCCGAGTTCTACATCTTCGACTCGGTGCGCTACGACACGACGGCCAATCAGAGCTACTACTACGTCGACTCCGAATCCGGGGCCTGGAACAGCGGCCGGGAGGAGGAGGGCGGCAACCTCGGCTACAAGGTGCGACACAAGGGCGGCTACTTCCCCGTGGCGCCCTACGACCACTACGGCGACCTGCGCGACTCCATGGTGACCGCGCTGACCGGCGTCGGGCTCGAGGTCGAGCGTGCGCACCACGAGGTCGGCACGGCCGGGCAGGCCGAGATCAACTACAAGTTCAACTCGCTGCTGGCCGCCGCCGACGAGTTGATGCTGTTCAAGTACGTCATCAAGAACACGGCATGGGCGCACGGCAAGACCGTCACGTTCATGCCCAAGCCGCTGTTCCAGGACAACGGGTCGGGCATGCACTGCCACCAATCGCTGTGGCTGGGCGGCGAGCCGCTGTTCTACGACGAGGTGGGCTACGCCGGCCTCTCCGACACCGCGCGCCACTACATCGGCGGCCTGCTCTCCCACGCCCCGTCGCTGCTGGCGTTCACCAACCCGACGACGAACTCCTACCACCGGCTCGTCCCGGGCTACGAGGCGCCGATCAACCTGGTGTACTCGCAGCGCAACCGTTCCGCGTGCTGCCGCATCCCGATCACCGGCACCAACCCGAAGGCGAAGCGCGTCGAGTTCCGGGTGCCCGACCCGTCCTCGAACCCGTACCTGGCCTTCTCGGCGATGCTGCTGGCTGGCCTGGACGGCATCAAGAACAAGATCGAGCCGCCGTCGCCGATCGACAAGGACCTCTACGAGCTGCCGCCGGACGAGGCGAAGGCCGTCGCGCAGGTCCCCGGATCGCTCGACGCGGTGCTCGACGCACTCGAGACAGACCACGACTACCTGCTCGAAGGGGGCGTCTTCACCGACGACCTCATCGAGACGTGGCTGGAGTACAAGCGCCTCAACGAGGTCGACGCCGTCCGGCTGCGTCCGCACCCCTACGAGTTCGCGCTCTACTACGACATCTGAGTACGTCCGTCGAAGGGCCCGGCCGTCGCCGGGCCCTTCGTCGTAACGGCACCGACGCGCGGACGTCACGCATCGGGGGCGTTACCGTTACTTGGGTGATAGCTCATGCGTGACGTACTCGACGAGTTGCTCGGCTGGTGGCGCGCGGGCCAGCCGGTCGGCCTCGCCACCGTCGTCGGGACGTGGAAGTCGGCGCCCCGACCCCCTGGCGCGGCCATGCTCGTCGGGCCGGACGGCACAGCGGTCGGCAGCGTGTCGGGCGGCTGCGTCGAGGGCGCCGTCTATGACCTGGCGTCCGAGGTCCGCGATGGCAGTGCACCTGTACTGCAGCGCTACGGCGTGAGCGACGACGATGCGTTCGCGGTCGGCCTCACCTGCGGCGGCATCATCGATGTGTACGTCGAGCGGATCAGCCCAGCGACCTTCGCCGGACTCAACGACGTGGCCGCCGACATCCGCGACGGGCGGCCGGTCGCGGTGGCGACGCTCGTCGATGCGGAGGACGCCCTGCGCGGGCGGCGCCTCGTCGTGCGCCCCGAGTCGGTGATCGGCTCGCTCGGCTCGCCTCGCCTGGACGCCGCCGTGTGCGACGACGCCCGCGGGCTGCTCGAGCAGGGACGATCCGCGGTCATCCGTTACGGACGAGACGGCGAGCGGCGCCTGGACGACATCGGCGTCTTCGTCGCGTCGCATGCGCCCCGTCCCCGAATGATCGTGTTCGGCGCCATCGACTTCGCGGCCGCCGTGGCGCGGATAGGCTCGTTCCTCGGCTACCGCGTCACGGTCTGCGACGCCCGGCCGGTGTTCGCGACGGCGCGGCGATTCCCGGACGCGGACGAGGTCGTCGTCGAGTGGCCGCACAAGTACCTGAGCCAGACCGCGACCGACGAGCGCACCGTCGTGTGCGTGCTCACCCACGATCCGAAATTCGACGTGCCCCTGCTAGAGATCGCGCTACGTCTGCCGCTGGCCTATGTCGGTGCGATGGGGTCGCGTCGCACGAACGACGGGCGGCTGCAGCAGCTCCGCGAGCGCGGACTGACTGCAGACGAACTCGACCGGCTGCACGCCCCGATCGGGCTCGACGTCGGTGCCCGTACGCCGGAGGAGACCGCCGTCTCGATCGCGGCCGAGATCGTCGGGGCGAGATGGGGTGGCACCGGGACGCCGCTGCGCGACGCAACGGGCGCGATACATGCCGAACCACAGCCGCGGCTGAGCTTGACCTGAGCGAGCCGTGCGCAGCGTCCCCGCCGGGAATGGGATTATTGCCAGGTGACCGCGACTGCCACGAAGACCGAGCCGGCCGGGCCACCTCCGGCTCACCGGTTCAAAGGGCTGTGGCCGCAACGGCTGCTGCATCACCGCACTCCGCGGCTGTGGCAAGAGCTGCTGCTGACCGGCGTCGGCTATTTCCTCTACAGCAAGGTCCGCAACCTGCTGCCCGAGCAGGAGAGCATCGCGACGCGGCACGGTCGCAGCGTGCAATGGCTGCAAGATCATCTGCACCTGAACTTCGAGCTGTCGGTGAACCGCTTCGTGTACCACCACGAGTGGATCGCGCAGACGATGGACTACTACTACGCGACGATGCACTTCGTCGTCACCATCGGCGTACTGGTGTGGCTGTTCGTGGCCCGCAAACGGATCTATCGCGGCATGCGCACGGCGCTGTTCGCGACGACGCTGTTCGGGCTGCTCGGGTTCTTCCTGTATCCGCTCGCGCCCCCGCGGCTACTGCCGCAGTACGGCTACTTCGACACGCTGAAGCTGTACCACACCTGGGGTTCGCTGGCTGATCCGGACGTCGAGAAGCACACCAACCAGTACGCGGCGATGCCCAGCCTGCACATCGGCTGGTCCACGTGGTGCGCGATCGCCGTGTTCTTCTGTACCCGGCTGGTCTGGCTACGCGTGCTGGCAGTGTCCTACCCGATCGTCACGCTCATGGTCATCGTCGGCACGGCCAACCACTTCGTCATCGACGCGGTCGGCGGCTTGATCGTCGTCAGCGCCGGGTTCGGCGTGCAGTGGCTGATGTCCGGGCACCCGGCCCACGAGCCGGCGCCCGATCCACCCGACGATGTCCACCCGCCGAGCTGGCTGCGCCGACCCCCCTGGCTGCATTGGCCCTGGGAGCGCACTCAGTCGTAGAAGATCCGCTCGACGACGCGACGCGCTCGGCGCGCGGTACGCCGCCAGTCGTCGATGACCTGTCCGGGGTCGAAGCCCGGCGGGTAACCCAATGCCCGGCCCACCCCGACCAGGGCCGGGCCCTGCGTGGGCAGCTGGTCGTCGGCCTTGTCGCGGACGAGCATCACGGCATTGCGCGCGTGCGTGGCCAGACGCCAGGCCGCCTCCAGCGTGGCGGCGTCGTGGCCGTCGATCAGCCCGGCTGACGCCGCGGCCCGCAACGCGGGCAGCGTCTGCGTGGTGCGCAGTCCCTCGACCCCGTGCCCGTGCGCGAGCTGCAGCAGCTGGACCGTCCACTCGATGTCGGTTAGACCACCGCGCCCCAGCTTGAGGTGCGTCGTCGGGTCGGCGCCCCGGGGCAGCCGCTCGGCGTCCATCCGCCCCTTGAGCCGACGGATCTCGGCGCGGTCGTCGGCCCGCACGCCGGCCGCCGGGTAACGCACCGGGTCGATCAGCTCGGTGAACCGCGCACCGAGGGACGCGTCCCCCGCCGCGAAGCGCGCCCGCAGCAGCGCCTGCGCCTCCCACGCCGATGACCAGCGGGCGTAGTACTCGGCGTACGAGCCAAGCGATCGCACGAGCGGGCCATTGCGTCCCTCCGGGCGCAGGTTCGCGTCGATGCCGAGCGGCGCGTCCGTGGACGGCGCCCCGAGCAGGGTCCGCATCCGCTCGGCGACGCCGTGGGCCATCCGGGCGGAGTCACCGGCTGCGTCTCCGCCCGAGCCCCCGTCGTACACGAACATGACGTCGGCGTCGGAGCCGTAGCCGACCTCGCAGCCACCGAGCCGACCCATCGCGATCACCGCGAACTCGATGGGCAGCTCGGCTACACCGAGCTCGGCGGCCACCGAGCGCCGCGCGACGCCGAGAGCCCCGTCCAGCGTCGCCTCGGTGATCGCGGTGATCGCCTCCCCCACGGCCGCGACGTCGATGCGGCCCAGCAGGTCCGCGAAGGCGGTGCGCAGCAGTTCCTGGCGACGGATGCCGCGCACGACCGACACGGCGGCGACGTCGTCGGGCTGGCGCGCGGCCGCGTCGCTCATGGTGGCGCGCAGCTCGTCGGCGGGCCGCGGTGCGAGCGACGCGTCGTCGGCCAGCAGTTGCAGCGCCTCGGGGGCGCGTTCGAGCATGCCGGCGACGTAGCGGCTCGTGCCGAGCAGGAACGCCAGCCGCTGTGCCACCGCGCCCTCGTCCCGCAGCAGGCGCAGATACCAGGGCGAGGTGCCCAGGGCCTCGGACACGCGCCGGTACGCCAGCAGCCCGGCGTCGGAATCGGTGGCGTCGGCGAAGTACGCCAGCATCGCGGGCAGCAACGCCCGCTGCAACGCGGCCCGGCGCGACACTCCGGCGGTCAGCGCCTCGATGTGCCGCAGCGCGCCGCTCGGGTCGGCGAATCCCAGCGCGGCGAGCCGGCGGCCGGCCTCGCCCGCAGTCAGGCGCAGGCCCTCGGACGGCACACGCGCCACGGCGTCCAGCAGCGGGCGATAGAACAGTTTCTCGTGCAGCCGGCGCACCTCTCGGGCATGCAGCGCCCACTCGGCCGCGAACACCGCGCGCACGTCGCCGCGAGCGTCCGGGCGGTAGCCCATGGCGCGGGCCAGCACGGCGAGCTCGTACGGGTCGTCAGGGATGAGATGCGTGCGCCGCAGCCGGCGCAGTTGCACCCGATGCTCGGCGGCGCGCAGGAACCGGTACGCATCGCCCAGGCTCAGCGCGTCGTCGCGGCCGACGTAGCCGCCGTCGCGCAGGGCATCGAGCGCCGGCAGGGTGCCGGCCACCCGCAACGACTCGTCGCCGCGTCCGTGCACCAGCTGCAGCAGCTGCACCGCGAACTCGACGTCGCGCAAACCGCCCGGCCCGAGTTTGATCTCGCGCTCGGCGACGTCGGCCGGCAGCTGGGCGACCACCCGCCGCCGCATCGCCTGGACGTCGCCGACGAAGCCGGGACGCTCCGCCGCTGTCCACACCAGGGGCGCAATCACGTCGAGGTACTGCTGGCCGAGTGCCGCATCGCCCGCGACCGGACACGCCTTGAGCAGCGCCTGGAACTCCCAGGTGCTGGCCCAGCGCCGGTAGTACGCCTCGTGACTGGCCAGCGTGCGGACCAGCGGGCCGGCCTTGCCCTCCGGACGCAGCGCCGCGTCGACCTCCCACGCGGCTGCCCCGCAGACGCGCATCGTTTCGGCGGCCAGCCTCGTCGCGACCCCCAATGCGGCTTGCTCGTCGGCACCGTCCACGGGCTCGGCCACGAAGATCACGTCGACGTCGGAGACGTAGTTCAGCTCGCGAGCGCCGGCCTTGCCCATGGCGATGACCGCGAGCCGGCACGTCGACGCCTCGACGGGCATCGCCGCGACCGCCCCGGACAGCGCGGCCCGCAGCACCTCCCCGGCCAGGCCGGCCAGCGCCTCGGTCACCGCCCGCATGTCCAGCTCCCCGGCCAGATCGCGACCGGCGATCGCCACGAGCTCGCGCCGATGAGCCGCCCGCAGCTCGGCGATCGTCCCGGGCGGCACCGTCGACGGTTGGTAGGGCCCCACCAGCACGCGCCAGTCCGCTGGGTACGCGACGAGATGGTCAGCCAGCGCGGACGAGGCGCCGAGCAGGCCGGTCAGCCGAGCCCGGAAGGGCTGGTCCCGACCGAGGGTCTCGAGCAGGTCCGGGCCGGCGGCCTCGGCCAGATCGGCCAGGCTGCGCAGGGCGGCGTCAGGGTCCGCGCACCGGCCCAGCGCCGCGACGACCGCGGCGGCCCGGTCGTCGCTCGGGGCGTTGGCGTCGGCGTCCCACAGCTGGAGCGGCTTGCCACCGAGCAGCTCGCCGGCCCGGGCCGCCTCGGTGAAGCCCAGGCGGGCGAGCCGCTGCGCGATCCGGCCCTCCGCGCTCACTGGTCGAACGTCGGAGGCTCGTGGGCGGCCTGCATCTGCGCCGCCAGCGCGGCCCGGATCGCCGCGGGGTCGGTCACCGGTTCGGCGGTGGCCATGCGCAGCGGACGGGTGCGGGGCACCGACGCCGGATCGTCGACGATGCCGGCGAACGTGGCGACCACCGGCGGCCACACCTCGGCGATGTCGGCGTGCACGGCGTCGCTGCGCTCGAGCAGGCGCTCGACGTCGTAGCCGTCGAGCGCAGCCGCGTCCTCAGCGGCCCACTGGCGCACCAGGGCCGGCGTGGTCTCGATGTGGAACTGGATGCCCCACGCGACGCGTCCGGCCCGGAACGCCTGCACCTCGCAGGTGGGCGAACCGGCCAGCAGCACGGCGCCGGGCGGCAGGTCGAGCACGGCGTCGAAGTGCCACTGGATCACGTCCGGGGTGATCGGCAGGTCGCGAAACAGTGGATCGGTGCCCGCGTTGGCCCGCTTGGCCACCAGCTGCGCCCCGAACTCGGGGCCCTCGGGGTTGGGTCCGACCCGCCCGCCCAGCGCGACGGCGAGCAACTGGGCGCCGAGGCAGATCGCCAGCGTCGGTGTCTCGTCCGCGAGCGCCTGCGCCAGCAGGGCCCGCACCGACGGCAGCCAGGGTGCGCGCTCGTCGTCGGCGGCCGACATGCCGCCGCCGAGCACGACCAGCCCGTCGTAGCCGTTCAGCGCCGGTATCGAGTCCCCGGCCTCCGCGTTGCGGACATCGAGGCGCACGCCGGCCGCGCTCAGCCAGTCGCCCAGCGGCCCGAGCGGGTCGCTGACCGCGTTCTGCACGACCAGCACCGAACGACTCATGCTCTCGACTCTAAACGGCCACCATCTCGCGTTTCGGCGGTGCCGCCGACGGTTCCGCCTCGTCCGGTTCGCGTGGCATCAGCAAATAGGCACTGATGTACAGCAAGGCTGCGATGATCAGCAGGGCGCGGTATCCGAACGCGAGCGACAGGTACTCGAGGGCACCGCCGAGCATCGAGCCGAGCAGATTCGTCGCGAAAGCGATCGTCGGATGCTTGGTACTTGCGAACCGCTTGGCGAAGATCACGTTCGCGGCGAAGATCGGCAGGAACGCGATGAGCACCGCGAGCGGCAGCCTGCCCAGGGCCGGCAGCGACAGCAGCCAGGACGCGGGCACGAGCCAGGCCAGGGCCAGACCGCCCAGCAGCAACCCGTACATGACCGGCACGGGCGGCGTCGCCCGTCTTCGCGTCACCTCCACCGCCGCGAGCACGGCGAGCAGCACGCCGCCGAACACGAACGCGTTGACCAACCAGGTCGTGCCGAACAGCAGGGCGAACCCGGTGACGTTCTTCGTCTCCAGCAGCAGGAACGCAGCCCCGAGCAGGAACAGGTCGCGGTAGGACCACATCTGCCGCACCGCGCCGAGCCGGGATGTGTTTGCACTTCGCGGGCGGGTGAGCAGCACCGCGAGCACGGCCAGCACGCTCGCCAGCAGGATGAGCGCCAGCGTCTTGACGTACAGCGCGGGCACCCTCGAGTGCTCGAGGTACAGGAACGGCTTGTCGTCCGTCGACGGAGGCGGCGTGGCCGCCGAACGCTGCCAGGTGTGCTGCTGGCAGTTCTGGTCGGCCGCTGACAGTCCGGCCAGAATAACGGCGCGGTTGGGTGCGGACGGATCCTGCGCCAGGCAGGGCGTATGGCTGAACGCGGCGTCGGCCGTCCCGGCGAGCCGATCGACGAGCCAGCCCTCGCGGTAGTAGTTGTACATCGCGAAGGCCCCACCGGCCGCCAAGTGCGAGCGTGCGGATCGCATCGCCTCGACGGTGAATAGGTAGCTCTCCAGGCGTAGCGAGCTGGCGCCGGAGACGAGCGTCAACGAGTCAGGTAAGGCGAACAGGATCAGATCGAACTTCTTGTGCGTCGACTGCAGGTACGCCCGCCCGTCGGTGACATGGGTGGTGACCCGCGGGTTTTGGTATACGTGATCGGGATTGTGCTGGCGGCCGAAGCGCAGCAATGTCGGGTCGATCTCGACAGCGTCCACGTGCTGGACGTGCCGGGCCAGCGCGATCGCGACATCCGTACCGGTGCCTGCGCCCACGATCAGCACGTTCTTCGGCGGCCGCGGCGCCAGCAGGTAGGGCTGCAGGTACCAGGACTCCTCCGTCTCGCGCGCGGTCGCGCTCGTCAACCGTTGGTGCGGGATGCCGTTGACCTGCACGTCCCAGGCCGGCCCGCCCTTCGCGTCCTGCGACGGGATCGTCGTCACCTGGTAGTACGGCGACCAGAAGACGCCCTTGTCGTGTCGCAACGGATACACGAGCATCAACGCGAGGCCTAGCAACAGCGGCACCGAGACCGACACGCCCGGTTTACCGAGCAGCGCGACGAACAGTGCGCCGATGATGGTGAACCACACCAGCGGCGGCGCGTCCAGGAAGGCCAGACCGGTGAACGCGACGATGCCGATGAGGCTGCCAAGCAGGTCGTAACGGTAGGCGTCGAGCCTGGGCAGCTGCTGGAAGCACGCAGCGACGAGCTCGCCCGGTCCAGCCATGATGGCGGCCACGGCGAGGAAAATCGCCGGCAAGGTAAGCCAGATCGGTGGCCCGTTCGTGCTGAGGCTGGTGAAGAAGATGACCGAGCTGCCCTGCCGGTCGACGGTCACGGGATAGGCCGAGATGAAGCCGATCAAGCCGAGCAGCACCATCGGGGAGTAGTACGGCGTGGGCACGCGATCCTCGGGAGCTCGCAGGAACCCCAGGCCGATGCCGAGGAACGAGCCCAGCAGGACGAAGTTCGAGAAGTAACTCAGATGCAGGACGTTCGCGCCGGTCCAGCGGATGAGCGACAACTCGAGGAACAACATGAGCGCACTGGCTAGAACAAGTCGGGCGCGCGACGACATACCGGACCTCCCAGGGTGCACGGCTTATCGGTGGTACCGGGTCAGCGACTACAGCGAAGGCAGGTAGCGCTGCAGCTCGAACGGAGTGACCTCGGCACGATAGTCGACCCACTCGGCTCGCTTGTTACGCAGGAAGTAGTCGAAGACGTGCTCGCCCAGCGTTTCGGCGACCAGCTCGGACTCCTCCATCGCCCGCAACGCGTCGGCGAGGTTGTGCGGCAACTCGTCGTAGCCCAGCGCCCGCCGCTCGGTGTCCGAGAGCGACCAGACGTCGTTCTCGGCCCCTGGGGGTAGCTCGTAGCCCTGCTCGATGCCCCGCATGCCGGCCGCGAGCAGCACGGCGAAGGCGAGGTACGGATTGCACGCCGAGTCCGGCGATCGCATCTCGACCCGCGTCGAGTTGGCCTTGCCCGGCTTGTACATCGGTACGCGCACCAGCGCCGAGCGGTTGGCGTGACCCCAGCAGATGAACGTCGGCGCTTCGACGAGCTCGCCCGGCGCGGCGTAGCCGTACAGCCGCTTGTAGGAGTTCACCCACTGGTTGGTGACCGCCGTGATCTCGCGGGCGTGGTGCAGCAGCCCGGCGATGAACGCCCGCGCCGTCTTGGACAGGTTCAGCGGATCGCTCGGATCGTGGAAGGCGTTGCTGTCGCTCTCGAACAGCGACAGGTGGGTGTGCATACCGCTACCCGGGCGCTGCCCGAACGGTTTGGGCATGAACGTCGCGTGCACGCCGTGCGCGATCGCGACCTCCTTGACCACGTGCCGGAACGTCATGATGTTGTCGGCCATCGACAGCGCATCGGCGTAGCGCAGATCGATCTCCTGCTGCCCCGGCGCCACCTCGTGGTGGCTGAACTCGACCGAGATGCCCAAGCCTTCCAAAGCACTGACCGCGTCGCGCCGGAAGTCGTGCGCCGTGTCGTGGCTGGTCATGTCGAAATAGCCGCCGTTGTCGATCGGCTGCGGCTCGCTGCCGTCGGTCGGGCGGTCCTTCAGCAGGAAGAACTCGATCTCGGGATGGGTGTAGAACGTGAACCCGCGCTCGGCCGCCCTCGACAGCGACCGGCGCAGCACATAGCGAGGATCGGCCCACGACGGCGAGCCGTCGGGCATCGTGATGTCGCAGAACATGCGCGCCGAGTCGGCCGGGCGACCGTCTGGCTCGGGCAGGATCTGGAACGTCGCGGGATCTGGACGGGCGAGCATGTCGCTCTCGCTGGCCCTCGCAAAACCCTCGATCGCCGAGCCGTCGAACCCGATGCCCTCCTCGAACGCGCCGTCGAGTTCCGCGGGCGCGATCGCCACCGACTTGAGGTAGCCGAGGACATCGGTGAACCACAGCCGCACGAACCGGATCTGACGCTCCTCGAGCGTCCTGAGCACGAACTCCTGTTGGCGGTCCACGGTTCTCCAGTCTCCAGGTGACCGATGACGGCGAGATTACGCCGCCCTTGGGAGTTGTCCGCGCTTCGCGGCGCTATGACGTCGTTTAGCGCGGACAACTTGCGGCCCCACGCGCTCTGAGCGCGGGCGCTCTTCGCGTGTGGGGGCGTGTGGGGAGTCAGTGGGGGCAGGCGGGGAGATCCGGTAGGCCTTGCAGGCTGAACAGGTACTGGTCCCACTGATAGGTCGCGGCGACCTGGTTGCCGGCCGGGTTGGTGTACTCCTGGATGGACACCATGCCGTCGGTCGTCTCCTCCCCCGCGACCCGGCTGCCGTGTGCCAGCTGGGCGAAGGTGCCGGTACTGAGATCGAGGACGAACACGCCGCCCGCGTCCCACACGAGGAAGTGCCCGTACAGCGCCGGGTAGGTCGGCCCGGCGATCTGCAGCCGTTGGCCGTCCGGCCAGGACGGGCCGCTGGGGACGAGCGTGACCGACTTGCCCCACGAAGGACGCCAGGCTCGGATGACCTGATCGGTCGTCCACACGATCAGGTCGCCATTGCTGATCACGTAGTTGGGCCGGTCGGCGGCGATGGTCAGCCCGGCCGGCAGCGTCCTCGGCGTGCCGGTGTCCTGGTCGATCGCGATCAAGCGCTCGGGTGGGCCGCTCGTGTCGGTCGGCTGCGGCCGGGGGGCGTTCGGCGCGATCGCGGTGTAGAGCAACTGGTCGTTGTAGGACACGAACGATTCCGTCAGTCCCCGGTACAAGACCTTCGTCCGGCCGGTGGCCAGCGCGTACTGCATCAGCTGGCTGCCACCCCAACCGGTGGTGTCGGGCGCGGCCTGGATCCAGTACAGGTACCGCGACGTCAGCTTGGGCTGGACGTATCCACTGCGCAGCGGACGCCCGGCGGAATCGACCGGATTGCTCGCGACCAGCGTGAGCTTGCTCGCGCCCCGATCCCACAGGTAGAGGCGCCACACCCAGGCGGCACCTTCGCCGTTGACCGGGTGGTAGATGAACGCTGTGTGGTCCGACGTGCCCGAATCCCAGCCGATTCCGCCGGCGTAGCCCATCCCGGGTTCGGAGGCGTTGGGCGCGTCGGGGTCGATCCGGATCGTGCCGACGTCCTCGACGACGCGATGTTGCTTGCCGACAAAAGCGATGCGGGCGGTCGTCCCGCTGTCCGACTCGAGCAGCACGCCGGTGCCCTGCGCGTTCGGTGCCTTGGTCCCGTGGTGATCCCACACGCCTTGCCACAGCTGGCCCCGCTGCTTCGCGGCTTGCCACGCCAGGGGCAACGCGACGAAGCAGGGCTGCGCGCGCACGACGACGTTGGGCGATGAAGGCAAGCTGCTCGGCGACGGAGCAGGGCTGCTCGACGAGGAGCGGACCGTCTCGCCGGGCGTCGAACGAGACGAACTCGAACGGTGCCCGGCCGAGTGACTCGTGCACCCGGCTACCACCACCACCACCGCCAGCACCGCGGCGAAGCGCCGCCTACCAGATGTAGCCACGGCCACCGAGCGCGACGACGACGGTGTGCGCACCACCCCTGCTCGTCACCCAGTGCTGGACGCCGTTGGCGAACGCGGCCGGATCGTTGATTCCGGTGGTCTGGCCGCTGTCCTGGTAGCCCCGGGCCGACCACCAGTGGTACCAGGTCCCGTTCGGCTGGTACGGCAGCTGATAGCCCGGTATCGAGTACTGGTTGTCGGCCTGCGGATGCCCGTGCGAGATGTCGTAAACCAGATCGGTGACGAACTGGTTCTGCTGCGCCGCGGTCGGCGCATCGGGCAGCGGCCGGGCCGAATACCACTCACCCGAGGTGCCGTACTTGAGATAGAGCCGGTAGTTCAGCACGTCCTGGACCGGGTACCAGCTCGTGCCCGGATAGCTGGGCACGTTGTCGCTGCCGTACCACGAGGTGCCGTCGTCCGTGGTGCCCAGCAGTTGGGCCGCCGCCGACTGCTGACTGGACGCGCTTCCGGTCCAGCCGACGCCGAGGAAGTCGGCCACCATGGTGGTTGTGGCCGGGCCGCAGAAGATCTCGTTGACCTGCTGGTAGTACGGCTCGCCGAGGTTGGCCGAGGTCGCCGCAGCCGGGCGCAGCTGGCCAGCTGCTCGGGCCATAAGGCTGCGGTAGTAGCTGGTCGCCTGCTGCTGTTTCGCGGCGTCTCGCTGCAGATCAGCGCCTGTGAGAGGCCGCGAGGAGGCCGAGCTGTACTGGCCGATCGTGGGCTCCGGCGGCGCGGCGCCCGGTCCGCCCGGACTGGCGCCCGCCGGGCCGGGTGCGAGTTGCGACACGACGAGTCCGGCCACCGTGGCCACGACGAGCAGGCCGACCAGCCGCCGCTTCGCGTTCCGATTCGGGAATGATGCCGTCATTGTTACGACCCTCCGCGTGCAAGGCACATACACCGGTTGGTGGTACTGCCTCGGGGAGGTTACTCGGGACCCACGGGTCGGCCCAGCCAGCGTCGACCCGCCTCACGCTGGACTTACGGTCGAGACCCGGACTTCGAGACCTGGACTTACGGGTCGAGACTCAGTGCAGGGCGCTGCCGGCTACCCACTGGGCCCACGGCACGCTCCAGTCGCCGTTCTGCCACACCTGCAGGGCCGGCCCGCCGGTGTTCTTCACCTGCACGACGTCGCCGATCACCGAGTGGTCGTAGAACCACTGGGCGTTGTCCTTGTTCAGGTTCAGGCAGCCGTGCGAGGTGTCGGTGTTGCCCTGCGCCCACACGGTGGTGTCGAGTCGGTGCAGGTAGATGCCGTCGGTGCTGATCTGGGTCGCGAGGTAGATGTACTCCTTGTAGCCCTTCGGCGAGTTCACCGGCAGGCCGTAGGTGCTCGAGTCCATCAGCACCGGGTTGGCGTGGCCGATCACCGTGTAGATGCCGGGCATCGTCCACAGCGAGATCTGACCGTGGACGCCCTGGACGTAGCCGCCCTGGCCCATCGAGGTCGGCATCGACCGAACGAGCTTGTCGTTGTAGTAGACCTTCACCGTGTGAGTCTTGTCGTCGGAGATCGAGACGTGCTTGGCGCCGATCTTGAACGACGCGCTGGCGTCGGCCTGACCGTAGAGACCGGGGCTGACCTGCTTGCCGTAGACATTGGCCGAGACGCTGACCTTCGTGCCGGGCTTGTAGTACACCTTCGGACGCCAGTGCACGTTCTGGTCGTCCATCCAGTACCAGCCGCCCGGCTGCACCGGCGACGTCGTGATCTTCAGCGTCTTCTCGGCGGCCGCCTTGTTCGAGATCGGCTCGTCGAAGTGGACGCTCACCACCATGCCCACGCCGTAGGTCGCACCACTCTTCAGGGCTGACCGACCGGTCGTCTCGAGGTCGGGCATCGTCATGTTGTCCGGCGTGACGGTGGTGAAGTGCGAGGTCTTGCTGACCGGCTTGCCGTCGGCGTTGGTCGCCTTGGCCACGACCGTGTAGGTCTTGCTGTAGCCGAGCGGCTCAGCGACGCTCCAGGACGTCTTGTCCGTGTTGTAGGAGCCCTTGATGGCCTTGCCCTCGGGGTTGGTGACCTTCACCGACGACAACGTGCCGTCGGCCACCGCCACGGTGATCGGCCCGGACGGACTGATCGACTGCGCCCCGTTGGCCGGGATCGCAGTGAGCTTCGCCGGGGGCGCGGGCGGCTTGGTCGTGGGCGGCGCGCTCGAGGTCGAATCGCCGGTCGGGCTGGTGTTGCCCACGGGAGATGTTCCCTGAGAGGAGCTGTGGTGCCCCGAGGAGCACGCGCCCAGCACCAAAACACCCGTGGCGGCCACCGCCGCCACGTACCAACGCCGCCGAATCCCCACCGACACCCCAACCTCCGGCCTAGCACCCACAGACACTGCAGCACCCCACGCCATTCGTGAGTTCAATTGTGGACCACGTCGGCGCAGCGACACGCCAGGCAGAAGGTCACGATCGGCTCTAACTGTAATGACGCATGCACAGCTGGTTTGGTTGCATGGGATCGAGATGCGTTGTGCACGTCGCGACCGGGCACCGCGCCAGCTTGCGACATTCTGCCCTATCGGGGTGACGCTTCTCGCACCGGGCGCCCGATCCGGTGATCGATCAGTCACCGGCTGCTGTGGCCCTCGGGGCGATCTCGCGCTGAGGGACACTTGAGGCATGCCCCAGCTGCGCCTAGCCCTCGCCCAGATCGACGTGACGGTCGGCGACCTGACCGGCAACGCGGCCACCGTCCTGTCGCGGACCCGCGAGGCCGCAGCGGCCGGCGCGCACCTGGTCGCGTTCCCCGAGATGGCGATCACCGGCTACCCACCCGAGGACCTCGTGTTCCGGGAGTCGTTCCGGGCCGCGTCCCGCGCCGCGGTCGAGAAGCTCGCCGCCGACCTCGCCGCCGAAGGTCTCGGCGACATCGCGGTGATCGTCGGCTACCTCGATGAGGACGGCGGGCCGCACAACCCGGCGACGCTGTACCTGGACGACCGCGCGGGCCCTCGTGACGCAGCCGCGTTCTGCCTCGGCGGGAGCGTCGTCGCGACGTACTTCAAGCACCATCTGCAGAACTACGGAGTTTTCGACGAGGCGCGCTACTTCGTGCGGGGTGATCGCTTCACCGTCGTGCGGTACCGCGATGTCGATGTCGCGCTGACGATCTGCGAGGACATCTGGCAGGACGATGGACCGTTCGCGATCGCCGGCGAGGTGGGCGTCGGCCTGGTGGTCAACATCAACGGCTCCCCCTACGAACGCAACAAGGACGACGTGCGTCTGTCGCTCCTTCAGCGCCGAGCCCGCGAGGCGAAGGCGGCCGTCGCCTACGTGAACATGGTGGGCGCCCAGGACGAGCTGGTCTACGACGGCGACTCGATCGTCGTCGGCGCGGACGGCTCGGTCATCGCTCGCACGCCTCAGTACGTCGAGGGCCTGTTCTACGCCGACCTCAGCCTGCCCGCGGCCGGTACCTTGGGCCGTCCCAGCAAGACGCGGATGCGGCTCGAGCACCACGACACGCAGCTACCTGCCGTGGCGCCGTACCCCTCGGTACCGGCCGTAGTTGCTGAGCGCATCAGCGACGAGGCCGAGATCTGGGGCGCGCTGGTCACGGGCACCCGCGACTACGTGCGCAAGAACGGCTTCCGCTCGGTCGTGTTCGGCATGTCCGGAGGCATCGACTCGTCCGTGGTGGCCGCGATCGCCGCCGATGCGATCGGCGGCGCGAACGTGTACGGCGTCTCGATGCCCAGCGACTACTCCTCCGAGCATTCCAAGTCCGACGCCGCAGATCTGGCCGCACGCATCGGCGCGAACTTCCGCGTGGTGCCGATCGCCCCGATGGTGGCCGACTTCGTCGAGACGCTGAAACTCACCGGACTGGCCGAGGAGAACGTCCAGGCTCGGGTACGCGGCACGACCCTGATGGCCTTGTCGAACGCCGAGGGCCACCTGGTGCTCGCGCCGGGCAACAAGAGCGAGCTCGCCGTGGGCTACTCGACGATCTACGGCGACGCGGTCGGCGGATTCGGTCCGATCAAGGACGTCCCCAAGTCGCTGGTCTGGCAGCTGGCCCGTTGGCGCAACGCCGAGGCGGAGGCGCGCGGTGAGACGCCGCCGATCCCGCCGAACTCGATCGAGAAGCCGCCGTCGGCGGAGCTGCGACCGGGCCAGCTCGACACCGACTCGCTGCCGGACTACTCGCTGCTCGACGCGATCCTGGCGCTCTACGTCGACGGCGACGCGGGCATCGCCGAGATCGTCTCCGCCGGCTATGACCCGGTCCTGGTCGGTCGGGTCGCCCGGATGGTCGACGCCGCAGAGTGGAAGCGGCGCCAGTATCCGCTGGGCCCGAAGATCAGCTTCAAGTCGTTCGGCCGCGACCGGCGGCTGCCCGTCAGCAACCGCTGGCGCGAGGAGTAGCGGTCAGGTGGCGTAGTTCCGTAGGACGTTGAGGGCGGCGTCGCCGTCGGGGCCACTCGTTCCCAGCCCCGACGCGCTCGGCGCCAGGCGTTGGGCGCCGACTCGGCAGAATGCGCCGGCCGATCCGGTGATCCTCGACGCGGCGTCCGACGGGCCGAACTGCCAGACCGCCCTGCCGTCCGGCGCGATCAGATCGCAACGAACGTCCTGCGGCTGCTGCCCGGCGAGGGCGAAGGCGAACGGCAACGTCGCGTGCCCGAGCCACGCGATGTGCTGTAGGCGCTCGGTGTCCGGGAACGAGATGGCCAGTGGCTCGGTGATGTCCAGACCGTGAGCCCAGTGCTCGGCGAGCCGAGTGGTGGCGAGCGTCCGCGGCTTCAGCGCGTTGGTGGCCCACGGCATCGCCTGCTCGGGGTCGGCATCGCGCAGCGTGCGGAGCGCCGCTCGCCGGGCGGTGCGCCACCGCTCGAACACGGTCGCCGGCTCGGATCGTTGCGCCTGAACGAGCCGGTCCATGCGCTCGTCCAACGTGGCGCCCGCACCGAGGTCCTGCAGGCCGGCGCCGGACCGGCTCGCGACCACGGCCTCTTCGGTCTGGGCCAGGTGCAGCACCACGTCGGCGATCGTCCAGCCCGGTGCCGCGGACGCCCGCGTCCAGTCCGCATCACTCAGCTCGGCCAGCAACGCCTCCAGCCGGTCCTGCTCGGCGGCCAGGTCGTCGAAGATGTCGGTAGTCGTCTTCGTCACGCTGCGAGTGTCCGTCCACGTGCTCGATACAGGGTTGTAACTCGCCCGTGACAGTGCTCACAGAGACATTTCAACGCCGCAGGGTGCACCATGAGCGCATCCACATATGACAGCCCGGGGACCGGCCAGCCGGCCTCGAGGAGAGAGTGGGGACGCCATGTCAGAGACCCTGTACGGGGGCGTGCAGAACCGGCGCGTGACCATCCGCGACCTGCAGCGCGCCAAGGATGTCGGCGAACGATGGCCGATGCTCACCGCCTACGACTATTCGACCGCGCGAGTGTTCGACGACGCCGGCATCCCGGTGCTGCTCGTCGGCGACTCCGCCGCCAACGTGATCTACGGCTACGACACCACCGTGCCGGTCACCGTCGACGAACTGCTGCCGCTCGTACGCGGCGTCGTGCGGGGAACCAAGCGGGCGCTCGTCGTCGCGGACCTGCCGTTCGGCAGCTACCAATCCTCGCCGCAGCAAGCACTCGAGACCGCTTCGCGCTTCATGAAGGAGGGCGGCGCGCAGGCGGTGAAACTCGAGGGTGGACGCCGAGTGGTGGCGCAGGTCGAGGCGCTGGTGGCCGCCGGCATCCCGGTCATGGCGCACATCGGGTTGACGCCGCAGTCGGTGAACGCGCTCGGCGGCTACCGCGTCCAGGGACGGGGTGACGAGGCGGCGCATCGCCTGCTGCAGGCGGCGAAAGCACTACAGCATGCGGGCGCGTTCTCGGTCGTCATGGAGGTCGTGCCGGCCGAGGTGGCTCGCGATGTCACCGCGCAGCTGCACATCCCGACCATCGGCATCGGCGCCGGTCCGGACTGCGATGCCCAGGTACTGGTCTGGCAGGACATGGCCGGCCTGCGCACCGGTGAGCACAAACCCAAGTTCGTGAAGGAGTTCGCCGACCTGGCCGGCATCTTGCGCGGCGCCGCCGAGCAGTACGGCACCGAGGTCCGCGCGGGCACCTACCCGGCCGCCGAGCACGAATATCACTGACCTCATCCGGCCCGATTCGTATCCGCGCGGGCCGGGCTCTTCGCGCGAGCGCTCATCGCCTGGTGGTTACGTTCTTGTGGGTCGCCCGCCGCTCAAATTCCCGTGATCTTGATTCCTGAGCGAGCCTTGTAGCGACGGTTGATCGCGATCAGGTTGGCGGTGAGCGCCTCGACCTGACCGGCATTGCGCAGCCGTCCGCCGAACACGCCACGAACCCCGGGCATGAGCTCGGCGAGCGCGCGTACGACGTCGGTGGCGCCACGATCGTCGCCGAGCACGAGCACGTCCTGGTCGAGGTCGTCGACGCCGGCGTCCATGAGCATCGACGCACTGACGTTGTGGAACGCTGCCACGACCCGTGACCGGGGCAGCAGACCCGCAGCCTGCTGCGCGGCGCTACCGGCGGCGACGTCGAGGCGGTACGGGCCGTGCGAGTCGAATCCCAACGGGTTGACGCAATCGACGACGATCTTGTCGGCCAGCTGCTCGGTGAGATCCCGCAGCGTGGATTCGTGCGCGGCCCACGGGACGGCGACGATGACCACGTCGGCCTGCGCGCTCGCCGCGTCGTTGGCCGCGCCCGCGACCACGCCGGTGACCCGGCCGTCGATCGCGGCCGCGCACGCCTGGGCGCGCTGCGCGTCACGCGATCCGATGATCACGCGGACTCCGGCCGCCCCCAGCCGGTACGCGAGGCCTTGTCCCTGATCTCCCGTGCCGCCCAGCACGGCGACGCTGAGCGCGCGGGCGTCGACCTGATCGGCCACTGTCGAGACTCCTTATGGGTGACGGTGCGGCTAAGCGAGCTCGAACCGAACCGTACGGGATGCGGTGTCGGCCTCGATGAGCCGCACCCCGACCCGTTGCCCGACCGGCAGGTCGCTACCCGTGCAGCGCGCCCGTACCGCCGGCTCGTCGAGAGCAACGGTCGCGCTCTTCTCGTCGGCGGCCAGCACCGTCGCCTGGAACGTCTGGCCGATGCGTTCGCTGAGCAGCCACGCCTCGGTCATATCGACCACTGCCCGATCGACCTCGTGAGCGCGGCGGCCGGCCTTGTCCATGACGTCGGGCAGCTGCGGAACGCGCTCACGCACCCACTCGGGTATCGGCTGCTCGGCGTGTGCGGCCAGGCAGATCTCGCTGCCGAAGCGATCGACGAGGCGGCGTAGCGGCGCGGTCACGTGCGCGTACGCCGCGGCGACGCCGGAATGCATCGGCTGACTCGGCGCCGCCCCGTCGAACGGCGTGTAGGACGACCCGCGCAGCAACGAGGCGGCGTGATCGAGGAACGCGACGTGCTTGGGGTCCTTGCGGTCGAGCGTGGAGAGTACGTCGCCGGGAGGTGCTCCGTCCGGCCAGTCGATGCCGAGGGCGGGTGCGATCCGGCGCAGTGCCGCGATTGCTCCCTGATCGGGCGGCGGGACGGTGCGCAGGATGCCGTAGTTCGCCTGCAGCATCAGGGTCGCGGCACACATCCCGGTGAGCAGCGAGATCTCGGCGTTGTACGTCTCGACCGGCAACTGATCGCGAAACGTCAATGTCCAGCCGTGCTGTGCATCGCCGTCGACGATCTGTTCAGGCAGGTCGAGATTTATCGCGTGACGCTGCTGAGCCAGCTGCCGGCGCAGCCCGCCGACCTCGGGTAGCAGGGCGACGGCCTCGGGCGGGTTGCCGGCATCGACGGCGTGCTGCAAGCCCACGTAGTCGAGTTGCTGTCGGCTGCGCACCTTCGCTCGGCGCACATCTACGTGCATCGGATTGCCGTCCGAATCGAGCGCGATCTGCCAGAGGACGGCCGGCCTCAGCTCGCCGGGCAGCAGGCTCGCCGCTCCCTCGGACAGCACCGGCGGATGCATCGGTACGCGCTGGTCGGGGAAGTAGAGGGTTTCCCCTCGCCGCATCGTCTCGGCGTCGAGTGCTGTACCCGGGCGCACGAACGCGGCGACATCGGCAATCGCGTAGCTGACCAGGTAGCCGCCGTCACTCGACCGTCCGATGTGGACAGCCTGGTCGAGATCGCGGCTGCCCGCCGGATCGACAGTGACGAACGGAATGTCGGTCGCGTCGTCGGGAAGGATCGGTGACGCCGCGACTGTGGTCGCCTCGGCCAACACCTCGGCCGGAAACTCGCCGGGCACCTCCAGCTCGCTGCGTAGTGCAGCGAAGTCCAGAGGTGCGCCGGCAAGCCTATGAGCAACCACTTAGTGCTTAGCGAGCACGCTTCGCCGGAGCCTTGCGGGCGGGCGCTTTCTTGGCGACCGTCTTGCGAGCGGTCGTCTTCGCGACTGCGCGCTTGGCCGGAGCCTTCTTCGCCGCGGTCGTCTTGGCGGCAGCACGCTTCGCCGGTGCCTTCTTGGCGACCGTCTTCTTGGCAACCGTCTTCCTGGCCGGAGCCTTCTTGGCGACGGTCTTCTTCGCCGGCGCCTTCTTGGCGACGGTCTTGCGAGCCGTCGTCTTGCGAGCGGTCGTCTTCGCGACTGCGCGCTTCGCCGGAGCCTTCTTCGCCGCGGTCGTCTTAGCGGCAGCACGCTTCGCCGGCGCCTTCTTGGCCGCGGCCTTTCTGGCCGGAGCCTTCTTCGCAGGCGCCTTCTTCGCGGCGGCCCTCTTCGCGGGTGCGGTCATTGCCGTGCCTCCTTGTAGGCAACTCTTACTAGATCGATCGTGATCAGTGGACGATGCAATGAGCCACATCGTCAATGCGCCACGCCGTCTTGCGTTGTTGTATCGCGATACCTGGTTCACGACGATTGTGCTTAAGAAGTCGCATCAGGAGTCGCCGTCCCACGCAGAATCCTCTGCCTGGTAACGCTTTTCTCGATCGGCGACGGTCTGCAACGCGTGCGAAGCGGCGTCCGCATCAGGAAACGGACCGAGCCGATCTTTGCTGTCGGCCGACTCGAATGTTTCGACGCGATGATGCTTCAAGCAGAACCAGAACGTGCCCTCGAGCTCGTCATCCGCCATTGCACTGCGCCTCTCCATACCGGGTCGTATGCCGACTGCTGACCAGCACGATCAACCAACTTCGCCTCATACGCAAGACGAGGTGTCAGGCGGATGAGGCGACGGACGAGTCGACCTGTAAGCCGGGTCCTGTACCTGACGCTTGCGCGCCCGGTGGCGGCCATCCATCTCGGCCTGCCGTCGCCGACAGGTTCTAGCGATCTACCCGCAGGCTCGGGCGGGCCGCCCTCGATCGCCTACGCGAATCCCCTGGTTTCCCAAGGGATCCTTCTTGACCTTGCTCCGGGTGGGGTTTACCGAGCCGCTCCGATCGCTCGGAACGCTGGTGGTCTCTTACACCGCCGTTTCACCCTTACCGGCCATTGGCGAGCCAACGCCGGCGGTCTGTTTTCTGTGGCACTTTCCCGCGGGTCGCCCCGGGTTGCCGTTAACAACCACCCTGCCCTGTGGAGCCCGGACTTTCCTCGGCGAACCTGTCTGACAGGTTCGACGCGACCGCCCGGTCGGCTCGTCCGCCGCTGTAGAAGCATATCCGGCTGTACTTAATCCGCCGGAGGCGGATTCGTCGCGACCGAGTCGCGGCCGGCGGGCTCTTCGCGCGAGCGCTCATCGCGTCGGCGGTTGCGTTCTTCGTGGTTGCGTTTCCTTTGGTTGCCATTGGTGATTGCCGCATGCGCTCATCGGTAGCCTCAGACGGTGATCCGCTCATGACTGCCGCCGACATTGTGCTGCTCTGCGGCGCGGGGCTCGTTGGCGGCATGGTCAATTCCATCGCCGGGGGCGGTTCGTTGTTGCTCTTCCCGGCGCTGGTCGCGACCGGTCTCGGCCCGGTGGCCGCGAACGTCACCAACTCGGTGGCACTGTGGCCAGGCTACGTCGGCACGTTGTTCGGGCTCGGGTCGTTGGTGAACACGCAGGCCCGCCGCGCACGCGAACTCGCGTTGACCGCGTGCGTCGGGGCGGCGATCGGGTGCGCAGTGTTGCTCTCGACCCCGACCCGCGCGTTCAACGTCGTGGTTCCGTTCCTCGTCATCGGCGCCAGCCTGCTCGTCGCGGCCCAACCGGCGATCGCGCGACGCATCGGCACAGAGCACGAGTCGCACCCACGGGCCCTGATCGTGGCGGTCGGGATCGGAGCGGTCTACGGCGGCTACTTCGGCGGCGGACTCGGCGTAATCCTGCTCGCCGTCATCGGGCTGACCCTCGCCGTGCCGCTACGAGAGACGAATGCGCTGAAGAGCATCGTGTCGCTGATCGTGGCGACCGTTTCGCTCATCGCGTTCGCGATCTTCGGACCGGTGCATTGGACGGAAGTCGCGATCACCGCACCGACGGCGCTGATCGGCGGAGTGCTGGGCGGACGGCTGGCCGCATCGGTGAACGAACGCGCATTGCGTATCGCGATTGTAGTGTTCGGTCTCGGCGTAGGCACCTGGCTCGCGGTGCGGGCGTTTCGCTGAACGCCTGATCAACGGCGTCGGCGGTGCCGCCCGGAAGCAGCACCGCCGACTGGCCGCGAAGGCGTTATGACTGGTCGTCGCCCTTGTCGATCAGGTCCTTCGCCTTGTCCTGCGCGGTATCGACCTTGTCGGTGTACTTGCCACCGGTCTTGTCGTCGACGAAGTCGCCACCCTTGTCGACCGCGTCGTTCGCCTTGTCCTTGTTCTGCGACAACAAGGACTTCGCCTTGTCCAGCAGGCCCATCTTCAACCGCCTCCTCATCGCAACATCGCCCACAGTCGGGGCGCGACGGCACACTACGCGCCACCTGCCAGCATGAACCCGTCGCCGCGCCGAGAAAAGCCATACCGGCGAGTATTGATCAAGTGGTCAGTGCGGAGGCGGGGGGATGGAGTCGATGCCCGGCGCCTGTTCCGGCCAGACGAGCAGTACCGGGCAGGGGGCGTGATCGACCACGAAGCGGGTCGGCGGTCCGAGGCTGCGCGGGCCCAGGCGAGTGCGATCACCGTCGCGCGCGAGAACCAACAGCTCGGCGCCGTCCGCAGCCTGCACAACCTCACGCTCGATTCGCCCGTGCCGTTCCTGGCGCGCCGCGGCCCGACCGAGTGCAGCCGCGGCAGCCTCGAGGAGCTCGGACGCCGCGCCAGCGGCCATCGCCTCGACACGCGCACCCGGATCGCGTTCAGGATGCCCACGTCCCAGCAGGCCGCGGTACGCGCCGTGTGCCGCAGCCGGGACATCGTCGCCGGTGACGTGCAGCAACGTGATCTCCGAGCTCGGCGGTACGTAGGATCGCGCGGCGTCGACGCACGAGCGCCACGTCCCCTCGGCTATCCAAATGACCACGGTCATCGCCGTCAGCCTCCGATCGTCCGAAGCATGAGCCACAGTGCCAGCACCGCACCGACCAGGGCGAGCGGCACGGTCATCAACCCCAACCGGGTGAACTCGCCCGGTGCCGGCTCCGCGTCGTGTTCACGCGCGACCCGTCGCCACAACAGTGTTGCCAGCGAGCCGACGTAGGTGAGGTTCGGGCCGACGTTCACGCCGATCAGGGTCGCCAGTACCGGACCCGGACCGCCCAGCGCCGCGACCGGCAGCAACGCCAGCACGGCGGGCAGGTTGTTCACGACGTTGGCGAGTACCGCCGCACAGGCCGCCACCCCGAGCAGTGCGGGTAGCGACGCACCTTGCGGGAGCACGCGATCGACCGCCGTGCCGAGTCCGTTGTCGACGACCGCCCGGACGACGACGCCGAGCGCGAGCACGAACATCAGGAACAGCGGACTCGCGGCCCGGACCAGGCCGGGCGGCGTCGCGCACCGCTGGGCCAGCGCCCGGCCGCCGAGCAGCACGACGCCGCCGAGGGCGGCCCACGCCGGGTTGACGCCGGCGAACGACGTCACCACGAACCCGGCCAGCGTCAACGACAACACCACCAGCGCGAATACCGGCAGAGGCGCCGCAAACACTTGCGCCGGTGCCGCCGGCATTGCCAGGTCGACCGCGAACACCCGGCGCAGCACCAGAAACTCGACGCCGATCACGACCAGCCACGGCAGGAACATCAGCGCGCCGAACCGGACGAAGGACAGCCCACTCGTCGTGAACGCGAGCAGGTTCGTCAGGTTCGAGACCGGCAACAGCAACGACGCCGAGTTGGCGAGATGGGTACACGCGTACACGTGCGCCTTCGGCCGCACCCGCAGCAAGGCCGCGGTCGCGAACACGACGGGGGTCAGGAGGACCACCGTCGCGTCGAGGCTGAGCACCGCGGTGACCACCGATGCCACGACGAACACTCCGACGAGCAGGCGCGACGGTCGCCCCCGGGACAGGCGGGCCATCGCCGTACCGCACGCGGCGAACACACCTTCGTCGTCGCACAACTGCGCGAGCACGAGGACGGCGGCGAGAAACCCGACCACCGGCAACAGGCGGTCGAACTCGGCGCGCGCGTGCTTGGCCGATACGGCTCCGACGGCGAGGACGATGCCGGCGGCCGGGACGGCGACCACCGCCTCGGGCCATCCCTTCGGGCGCGCCACCGCGAACGCCAGCACCGCCACGAGCAGCCCGGCCGAGAGCACCTCGGCCGAGGCTCCGGTCATCCGTTCAGGTGGCTGGTGTCGTTGACCAGCCGGACAGATGGCGTGCCGTCCGGGTAGTAATTGACGATCGACACGGACGCCGGATCCAGGAAAATGCGCGACATCGCGCTGATGGGCGCATCGAGCGCGAGTCGCAGCAAGGTCTTGATCGGTGTCACGTGCGAGACGACGACGACTGTCGCCCCGGGGTGCTTCGCAATCAGCTCGTCGCGGGCCCGCCGCACCCGCCGCGCCACGGCCCCGAACGACTCACCGTTCGGCGGCGCGGCGTCGGCGGACGAAACCCAGGCATTCAGCTCCTGCGGCCAGCGTTGCTGTACTTCGTCGAGCGTCAAGCCCTCCCAGGCGCCGAAGTCGCTCTCGACGAAGCCTTCGTTGACCGAGACCCCGGCCGCCAGTGCTTCGGCAATGAGCTCGGCGCTCTGGGTTGCCCGCCGCAGCGGCGAGCTGATGACCGCCGCGACGTCGCCGAACGTCGACGCCCGCCGGGCCAGCGCGGCGGCTTGTCGCTCGCCTATGTCGGACAGCGGCAGGTCGTTGCGGCCGGAGAAGCGCCGCAGCACCGAGTGTTCGGTGGCCCCGTGGCGCAAGAGAACGAACCGCGTCGGCGTCCCGGTGGGCGGCGTCCAACTCGGAACCGCCGGTGCATCGATCACCGGGCGCGACGCCAGCGGTGGCTTGCCGGCTGCGAGGTCCATCGCTTCGTTGGCCAGCCGGTCGGCGTGTTTGTTGCGTTCGCGCGGGATCCACTCGAACGTGATCGCGTCGAACCGGTCGCGCAGCGCCACGGCCTCGCGGGCCAGCGGCCGCAGGCCTTCGTGCTTCACCTGCCAGCGCCCGGACATCTGCTCGACGACGAGCTTCGAGTCCATGCGCACCGCGACCGACGTGGCGCCGAGCTCAGCCGCCGCCTGAAGGCCCGCGATCAACCCGCGGTACTCGGCGACGTTGTTCGTCGTGCGCCCGAGCGATTCGCGCCGCTCGGCCAGGACCTCACCGGTGGCGGCGTCGAACACCACCGCGCCGTAGCCCGCCGGCCCAGGATTGCCGCGCGAACCGCCGTCCGCCTCGACAATGACGTTCACAGGCCGGACTCGCCGGTACGGACCAGGATGCGCCGGCAGTTCTCGCACCGCACGACCGCATCGGGCGCGGCCACGCGGACGGCGTTGAGCTCGCTGCCGGCCAGTTCGAGGTGGCACCCCTCGCAGCGTCGGTGTCGCAGCATGGCCGCGCCCACACCGCCGCTCGTCGCCCGGATCTTGTCGTAGAGCGTGACCAGGTCGGCCGGCAGCTCGCCCGCGATCTCGGACCGCTCGGCGCCGCGTCGGGTCGCAGCCGCGTCGATATCGGCGAAGGCCGCATCGCGCGTGCCGTCGAGGTCGGCGCGCTCGGTCGCGAGCACCTGCTGCCGCCGCGCGAGCGACGCCAATGCGGTATCGAGGTTCTCGCGCCGTTCCATCACGTCGAGCAAGTCGTCCTCGAGCGAGGACTGGCGCCGGGCGAGCGTCGTGATCTCGTGCTGCAGGCCCTCGAGCTCCTTCGCGGGTATTCCCCCGGCCGTGAGGCGCTGGTCGTCGCGCTTGGCCCTGGTCAGCACGGTCTCGACCTCTTTCTCGAGGCGTCGCTGGTCGTCGGCGATGTCGTCGAGCTGAGTCTGCAGCTCGAGTGTTTCGTCGCGCAGCTGCGTGACCTGTAGTTCGGACGCGGCGATGGCGGCGAGCTCGGGCAGGTTCCTCCGGCGGTGAGTCAGCTGGGCGAGCTCGGTATCGGCTGCCTGCAGATCGAGCAGGCGAAGCTGAGCGGTTGGATCGGCTTTCACGTTGGCGAACTCGTTTCCGGCGATGGGACGTGCAGGGTCCACGGATCGGTGACCGTCGGGGACACGGTCACGTCCACGGTAGTGCCGAAGCGTTCGCGCAGGCGGGCGGCCACAGCGTCGAGCCAGGGCGCCTCGGTGGCCCAGTGCGCGGCGTCGACGAGTGCCATCGCATCGCCGCCGCGTTCGGTCACGGCCTCCAGGGCCGTGTGGTGCTTCAGGTCCGCGGTGAGGTACGCGTCGGCGCCCGCGCGCCGGGCCGCGTCGATGAAGGACCCGCCCGAACCACCACAGACGGCCACGGTTCGCACCGGCCGTTGCGGGTCGCCGGCGGCACGCACGCCCCAGACGGTGCGCGGCAACACTTCTACAGCGTGGCTGACGAACTCGCGTAACGTCATCGGCGCGGCGAGTTCGCCCACGCGTCCGGTCCCCCGCGGGCCCACGATCGGCACCTGTGGGTAGACGTCGAACGCCGGCTCCTCATAGGAATGGGCCTGCCGCAGCGCGGTGATCACGGCCGGCAGGGCCGGTCGCGGCACCACCATCTCGATGCGAGTCTCGGCCACTGCCTCGATCGCGCCCGGCCGCCCGATCGTCGGGTTGGCCGCGGCGCCGGGCCGGAACGTGCCCACGCCGACGGTCGTCCAGGCGCAGCGCTCGTAGTCGCCGATGTGTCCCGCCCCGGCAGCGGCCAGCGCGTCGATCAACCGCCCGCTGTCGTCGGTCGGGACGAACACGACCAGCTTGTCCGGGGCATCGTCTGCGGCCGGATCGAGTGGGGTCAGCCCAGCGAGGCCGATGCGCTCGGCGAGGGCGTCCGACACTCCGGGATCGGCGCTGTCGGCGTTGGTGTGCGCGACGTAGTGGGCGATGCCGGCCCGGATCATCCGATGGACGAGGCCACCCTTCGGATCAGCGGCCGCCACGCTGTGCACCGGGGTCAGCAGCAGCGGGTGATGGGTGAGCAGCAGCTGCGCACCGGCGGCCCGCGCCTCGGTGACGGTCTGCGGCACGGCGTCGACCGCGAGCACTATGCGCGTGACGTCGACGGCTACGTCGCCGCAGGTCAGACCGACCGCGTCCCACGATTGCGCCCAGCTCGGGTCGAACCACTCCTCGAGTGCGGTGACCACCTCGGCGAGTTGTGGCATCCAACCTCCTGCTCTCGCCCGCGAACCTACCGTGCACAACAAGGAGCTCGGCACCGTTGTCCGGTGCCGAGCCCCTGTCGTTGCTGTGCTTGCTCCGACTAGTTGGCGCCCTCGACAGCGGCAGTTGCGGTTCCGGCGGTAACCGGGACGCGGTGCGCGGTCGAGCCGCGGTAGGCGCCGGTCACCCGGACGGTCAGCACGCCCTTGTCGTAGTCGCGGTCAGGTCATCGCCGGTAATGTGCGCCGGCAGGCTGAACGTGCGGCGGAACGAGCCGTAGCGGACCTCGCGAATGCGGCGGCCACCACGCTCGTCGGCGCGCTCGTCACGGCGCTCGCCGCGGATTACCAGGGCGCCGCCCGCCACCTCGACGGTCACGTCCTGCTCCGGGTCCAGGCCGGGCAGCTCGACGTTGACCAGCGCGTCCTCGCCGTCGCGGTTGACCTCGGCGGCCGGCGTGAACCCGACTCGCGCGACGTCATTGGCCAGCGGGCGGAACCGCGCATCGAACTCGGCAAACGGGCTCAACCAGGTGTTGCGCAGGTTCAAGGTCGTCATATTCGATCACCTCTCGTGTGCTTTACCGTGCCCATGCGGGCACTCGACTCATACAACTTGAGTGTCTGTGACTTAATTCCGGTGATCAGCAAGAGTGCCGGAACGCTTGCCCTCCAGCCCCACGACCGCTACGGTCCGTGCGGACACGGGCACTTACCGGGGGGTACACATGACTCGTGACTTATCCCGTCGCGCCCTTTTCGCGTCGGGCGCCCTGATCCTGTCCACAACCATCCTGGCCGCCTGCTCCAGCACGGCAAGCACCCGCGGCCTGGTCGCGACGACGCCGTCGTCCTCCACGTCCAGCCCGTCCCCGACGTCGCCAACGAACCCGACGTCGCGCCCGCCGACGCCAACGAACCCGGCCAAGCCGAAGCCGAAACCCAAGCCGAAGCCGAAGGTCGTGGCCCGCCCAGTCGTCACCCATCCGCGGACCAGCTCCGCACCGCCGGCGCCACCGAGGCCGCCCACGCAAGTGACGACCAAGCCGTCCACCAAGGCGCCCGCGCCCGCGCCACCCAAGGCGAACAACTGCGACCCCGCCTATCCCGACACGTGCCTCAAGGACGGCATCGGCGATTACGACTGCTCCAGCGGCTCGGGCAACGGGCCGAACTACGTGCACGGCCCGCTCGCCGTCCGCCCACCCGACCCGTTCGATCTGGACCGGGACGGAGACGGCATCGGCTGCGAGCGCGGATAGGCCTGCCGGCACAGGTGAATGTCGAGCGACCGCCGCCCGACGATCGGTGTCGCGCTATTGCCGTGGCCCGGTGGCTGCCATAGCGTCCTGGGCCCTATGACCGTTTGCTGCGCACTCACCCGCCGGCAGCTGCTGCAGCTGTCGGCGGCCGCCGGCAGCGCAGCAGTGATCGCACCGGCGCTCGGACGGGAAACGGTGGCGGCAGCACGGGCAACGCAGGTCGCGGGCGCACCGGTTGCCCAGGATCTTGAGCTGGTCACCGTCACCGACACCAGCTTCGTCCTGACCTGGTTCACTGCGGACACGCTGCAGGTCATGCCGACCGATCCGCGGCCGATCGCCGTCGACTCGGATGCCGTCGTTCGCTACGGCACCCGCCCGGACCGCCTGGACCGGGTCGCGCACGGACGGGCGAGCACGGCCTACCACTACGTCGAGATCACCGGGCTGCGTCCGGGCACCACGTATTACTACGAGGCCCTTTCGGCGGGCCGCCCGGCCTCGGCACGCGTCATGCCGGTGCTCGACTATTCGGTGCTGCAAGGCGTCGACCTGAGCCAGCTCACGCTGGCCCAGATGCAGGCACTGGTCGGCCAGCTGCTCGGGTTGGGCCAGTTCATGTCGGCCTCGCCCGGGTCGGCGACGACGCTCGTCCCGCCGCCGGGGCGGCACCTCGCGACGATCGCGCTCACCAACGATCTGCACGTCGGCGAGACGCAGAGCGGACTCATCGTCGACGGCTTCCCGCCGCCGTTCTCGCAGCGTCCGGGCGCGCCGCCCTACCCGATCGTCATGGGCGAGTCGATGATCGCCGACATCCGGCGTCGCGGTACGGATGTACTGATCGTCGCCGGCGACCTCACCTCGGCGGCGCTACCCGACGAGCTGGCGCGGGCGCGCACCCTGCTCGACACTTTCGGGCGGCTGCGACTGTCCGGTCACCTCGGACATCACGAGTACGTCGTTGCCCGCGGCAACCACGATCAGCCCAAGATCGGTTCCGCCTACGACTCGTGCGCCGCCGTTCGCGACGGTTATCGCGACTGCGTGCCGGGGGCTTTCCCTTTGCCGCAAGGGCGATTGACCACCACGGAGTTCCACGGACTGCGGCTCGTCGGCCTCGACACCACCACGTTGAACCAGCCCGGCGGCGCCATCGACACCGAGCAGTGGCGCCACCTCGAGCACGTCCTCGCCGAGCGGCGGCACCAGCCCACCCTCGTCTTCGGCCATCATCCGGTCAGCGACGAGTCGGCGTACACCACGCTGGCCGGCCCGTCCTTCGACCTCGATCGAACCGACGCCGCGCGGCTGGAGCAGCTCTATGCGCGGACGCCGGGCGTCTTCCTCCACCACAGCGGCCACACCCATCGCAACCAGCGCACCGCGTCGCCGGTTGCGGCCGACGTCGAGTTCCTCGAGGTCGCCGCGATCAAGGAATACCCCGGCGGTTACACCCTGCTGCGCCTGTACGAGGGCGGCTATCTGGCCAACTTCTACAAATCGTCCAGCCCGCTGGCCTGCGAATGGAGTCAGACGTCGAGCGAGGAGTACCTCGGCCTCTACCCGGCCTACACGCTCGGCAGCCTGGCCGATCGCAATCACGTCGTACTTCGCGATCTGCGGTCATAGCGCGGTGCCCATACCCTGCGGTACAGGAGCCGTACGGGCGGCGGCAGCAGCTTGAGCACCCGCGTCTGCGTTGCCTCGGACGCGCCGTCGAGCAACCACGGGAAGAACTCGGGGGCGCCGCGCAGACCTTGCGTCTTGCGGAAGTGTCCGGTGAAGGCCCGCCAGCCGTCCGGCCCGAGATGTGTCGCGACCAACGGCAACGCCGCTTCCTCCTCGTGATGCATGTGGGCGGTCAGCCCGGCCGCCAACGCCCGGACGGTGTCGGCCAACGTCACCGGGTCGCGGGCGCCGAGCGCCGTGTCGATGCGTTCGAGCAGCGGCTCGAGCTCCCCGTGCTCCATCTCCATCTCGTCCAGCACCGCATCCTCGCTCGCTGACGTGAGCTTCGCCCGTAGCGGTGGCCACAACGCGACGTCCTCGGCCGTGTGGTGGATGTGCAGCTGGTTCTTGAACGTCACCCACCGAGCCCGAACCGGTGCCGACATGGCCTCGCCGGCGGCGCAGGCCTCGGTGAGCCGACGCAGGTCGCGGCTGAACGCGTCGTGCGCGGCGTACATCATCGTGAAGTCGACCGGGCCGATGATCGGCGTGCGACTGCTGTCGGACATGGAGGTTTCCTTCCCCGTCATGCCCGAACCGGCTCGGGCAGCGTCTCTTCGGTGGGCAGCTCGACTTCGCCGCGAGCATTCTTCGTGCGGAGCGCGATGATCGCGGCCCCGACCAGGAAGATGCCGGCCGCCAGCAGCGCCCGGTGGAAGCCCGCGGTGAGCGCGTCGGGCACCGGGCGACCGCCCGCCAGCAGATGGTCGGTCCGGGACGTCGCGATCGCGGAGAAGATCGCGAGCCCGAGCGCCCCGCCGATCTGCTGCGCCGAGTTGACCAGGGCCGCGGCCAGCCCGGCCTTGTCCGCGGGCACACCGGCGTTCGCGGCCGTGGTCGTGGCGACGAAGACCCCGCCGATGCCGAGCGACACGATCATCAGGCCCGGGAAGAGGTCGACGATGTACGAGCCGTCGACGGGGATGCGGGACAGGTAGAACAGTCCGCCCGCGGTGATCAGCGCGCCGGCAACGATCACCGGCCGCGTTCCCACCCGGCCGATCAGCTGGGAGGAGATGCCGGCCGATATGCCGACGCCGAACGTGAGCGGCAGGTAGGAGGCGCCGGTCTCGAGCGGCGAATAGCCCAGGACGTTCTGCATGTAGAGGGTGAGGAAGAAGAACATCGTGACGAAGCCACCGACGCCGATGAGCTGGGTGACGTCGGCCGCGGCCAGCCCCTTGATCCGGAAGATCGACAACGGGACCAGCGGGTTGCGGCCGCGCTGCTCGTTGTCGACGAACGCCGCGAGCAGAGCGGCGGCGCCGGCCAGTTCGCCGATCGTGGCGCCCGAACCCCAACCCTGATCGGGGGCCTTCACCAACGCGAAGACGAGCAGCAGCATCCCGCCGGTGACCAGGGCGGTTCCGATCACGTCGAAGTTGGCGAGCGGCGCGCGGCGACGCTCACCGGGGATCAGCCAGAAGATCCCGACGAACAGCAACGCGGCGATCGGGGGGTTGACGAACAGCACCCAGCGCCATCCGGGCCCCTCGGTCAGTACTCCCCCGAGGAACACGCCGGCCGCCGAGGCGAGCCCGGCCACTCCGCCCCAGACGCCGAGTGCCGTGTGCCGGTCCTTGCCCTCCTTGAAAAGCGTCGTCAGGAGCGAGAGGGCCGCCGGCAGCATCAGGGCGGCGCCCAGGCCCTGCGCGATGCGGGCGCCGACGAGAACGCCCGCGTCACCGGCGAATCCGCCGATGAGCGACGAGACCGCGAACAGCGCGGTTCCAGCGACGAGGACACGACGGCGCCCCAGCAGGTCACCGGCCCGGCCGCCCAGGAGCATGAAGCCGCCGTAGGTCAGCAGGTATCCGCTGATGACCCACTGCAGGCCCTGGACCGAGAAGTTCAGGTCCTTGCTGATATCGGGCAGAGCGATATTGACGATCGAGGCGTCGACGAAGTCGAGGAACGCGATCGCGCACAGCAGCGCGAGCGTGTATTTGCCCCGCCGCGTGGCGAGGAATGACGGTTGAGCCGTGGTTGCGGCCATGAAGGACCTCCGTGAGTTGTTCCCACTGGTCCTGACGGATCGCGACGCGACGATGTGACGCCGTCACATCCGGGGCCTGCGACACGTCATTGTGGAAAGGGATCCGATCGAAGGACGGAACTGTGGACACCGATACCTGGCCGGCCGAGCAATTCGAGCGGCATCGCAGCCACCTTCGCGCCGTCGCGTACCGCATGCTCGGCTCGGTCAGCGAGGCCGAGGACGCAGTGCAAGAAGCCTGGCTGCGCCTGCGTCGCTCGGACGAGAGCGCGATCGACAACCTGGCCGGCTGGCTGACCACGGTGGTGGGCCGGGTGTGCATCGACATGCTCCGGGCCCGCCGCTCCCGCCGCGAGGACTTCGTCGGCACCTGGCTACCCGAGCCGATCGTGAGTGTCGAGGATCACGCCAGCCCCGAGGAGCAGGCGCTGCTGGCCGACTCGGTCGGCTTGGCGTTGCTCGTCGTGCTCGAGACGCTGACGCCGTCCGAGCGGCTCGCGTTCGTCCTGCACGACACGTTCGGGGTGCCGTTCGAGGAGATCGCTCCGATGATCGATCGGACGCCGGCGGCCGCGCGCCAGCTCGCCAGCCGCGCTCGACGCCGGGTGCGCGGCGCCCCGACCGTGCCGGATCCGGACCTCGCCAAGCAGCGCGAGATCGTCGCGGCGTTCCTGACTGCCGCACGCGGCGGCGACTTCGACACGCTGCTGCAGTTGCTCGACCCCGACGTGGTGTTCCGTGCGGACTCGGGCACCGGCCCGCTGCTCGCTCCCCCGCTGGTCACCGGGCTCGAGGCCGTCGCGCGTCAGGTGGCCACCCAGGGGCCGCGTTACATGCCGTACTGCGAGCCCGCGCTGGTCAACGGTGCGGCCGGACTCGTGGTGCGAGCGCCGGGGCGCCAGCCCGCGGTCGTGGGCATCACCGTCGTCGACAGCCGCATCACCGAGATCGACCTGATCATCGACCCCGACAAGCTCCGGACGCTGGTGGTCGATTAGCCGACGTCGCCTAGTCGAGCAGCGACACCGCGGTCGGAGCGTCTTCGCGGCGCGTGGCCAGCTCCTCGAATTCGACCACGTTGTCGAGCTCGGTACCCATGGCGATGTTCGTGATCCGCTCGAGCACGATCTCGACGACGACCGGCACCTGATACTCGACCATCAGCTTCTTGGCCTGCTCGAACGCGGGCAGGATGTCGTCCGGCTCGAACACCCGCAGCGCCTTGCACCCGAGGCCCTCGGCGACCGTGACGTGGTCCACGCCGTAGCCGTCGAGCTCCGGTGCATTGATGTTGTCGAAGGAGAGCTGCACGCAGTAGTCCATGTCGAAACCACGCTGAGCTTGCCGAATCAGTCCGAGGTAGGCGTTGTTCACCAGCACGTGGACGTACGGCAGGTTGAACTGCGCGCCGACGGCCAGCTCCTCGATCATGAACTGGAAGTCGTAGTCGCCGGACAGCGCGACGACGGTCGCCGCCGGTTCGGCCACGCACACGCCGAGCGCGGCCGGCAGGGTCCAGCCCAGCGGACCGGCCTGCCCGGCGTTGATCCAGTGCCGCGGACGGTAGACGTGCAGGAACTGGGCCGCGGCGATCTGGGACAGCCCGATGGTCGTGACGTATCGGGTGTCCGGTCCGAACGAGCGGTTCATCTCCTCGTACACGCGCTGCGGCTTGACCGGCACGGTCTCGAAGTGCGTCTTGCGCTGCAGGGTTCGCTTGCGCTCGGCGCACTCAACGGCCCAGCCCCGGCGATCGGGCAGCGTCGCGCTGCGCTCGCGGGCGACCTCGACGAACAGTTCCAACGCGGCCTTGGCGTCGGAGACGATGCCGTAGTCCGGGGCGAACACGCGACCGATCTGGGTCGGCTCGATGTCGACGTGCACGAACGTGCGGCCCTGGCGGTAGGTGTCCAGGCCGCCGGTGTGGCGATTCGCCCAGCGGTTGCCGATGCCCAGCACGAAGTCCGACGCCAGCAGCGTGGCGTTGCCGTATCGGTGCGCGGTCTGCAGTCCGGCCAGGCCCGCCATCAGCGGATGGTCGTCCGGAATCGTGCCCCAGCCCATCAGCGTCGGAATGACCGGGACCCCGGTCAGTTCCGCGAACTCCACCAGCAGGTCGGCGGCGTCGGCGTTGATGATGCCTCCGCCGGCAACAATCAGCGGCCGTTGGGCTGCGCCCAGCAGATCAAGAGCTTTCTCGGCCTGCGCGCGGGATGCGGCCGGCTTGTAGACCGGCAACGGTTGATACGTGTCCGGGTCGAATTCGATCTCGGCCACCTGCACGTCGACCGGCAGGTCGATGAGCACCGGTCCCGGACGCCCCGACCGCATCAGGTGAAACGCCTGCTGGAACGCGCCGGGCACCTGCGCCGGTTCGAGCACCGTCATGGCCATCTTGGTCAACGGCCCGGCGATGTCGGAGATGTTGATCGCCTGGAAGTCTTCCTTGTGCAGTCGGGCCACCGGGGCCTGTCCGGTGATGCACAGGATCGGGATCGAGTCCGCCGCCGCCGAGTAGAGACCGGTGATCATGTCGGTACCCGCCGGACCGGACGTGCCGATACACACCCCGATGTTGCCGGCCTTGGCGCGCGTGTAGCCCTCCGCCATATGTGAGGCACCCTCGACGTGCCGAGCCAGGATGTGGGTGATGCTGCCGTCGTCCCTCATGGCGGCGTAGAACGGGTTGATCGCCGCACCGGGCAGGCCGAAGACGTCGGTCACGCCCTCGCGGCGCAGGATCGCCACCGCGGCGTCGACTGCTCTCATCCGAGGCATGCAGCACTCCTGTATTTAGTGATTAGCGGTCGGCGGTGTACGGCTCGGTGCGGTTGCGCTTCCATCGGTGATCTCAGATGTGTATGCGATCTACTGTATGTGAGAACGGAAGACCCGTAAAGCCTCAGGCCGAGATCTTCACCGGCAACGTCTCGCGCGACCGGCCGGCCGCGGCCCGCGCCAGCAGGTCGGTAGCGGCGTAGACCGTGCGCAGCGTGGGCGCCGATGCACCGGTGATGTCAGCCATCTCGACGACCCCGGCCATGATGGCGTCCAGTTCGAGCTGCTTGCCGGCCTCGAGATCCTGCAGCATCGACGTCTTGTGATGCCCGACCTTCTCGGCCCCGTCGAGGCGCTTCTCGACCGAGATCGTCGGCGTGCTGCCCACCCGCGCCGCGATGTCGAGAGTCTCCTCCATCATCTGCTCGACCACCGCCCGGGTGCCGGAGTGCTGGCAGATCTCGACCATCGTGCCCCGGGTGAGCGCGCTGATCGGGTTGAACGCCACGTTGCCCATGAGCTTGATCCAGATGTCGTCACGGATCTTCGCCTCGACCGGACACTTCAGACCGCCGGCGATCATCGCCTCGCTGAAGACAACGCAACGATCAGAGATCGTGCCGTCGGGCTCGCCGATCGAGAACCGCGTCCCCTCCAGGTGCCGGATGACTCCGGGTGACTCGATGACCGTCGCCGGGTAGACCACACAACCGATGACGCGTTCCAGCGCCATCACCGCCGAGGTCGCACCGCCGGGATCGACGGCCTCGATGCGCCGCCCCTCGTACGGGCCAGCCAGCTGGTGGAAGTACCACCAGGGGATGCCGTTCTGGCCGGCGATGATGGCCGTGTGCTCGTGCAGCAACGGCTCGAGCAGCGGGCCGGATCGGGCATAGGAGTGCGCCTTGAGGCCGAGGAAGACGTAGTCGACCGGACCGATCTCCGTCGGGTCGTCGGTCGCGTGGGCGTACGCGGTGAAGTCCCCCCGCGGACTCTTGACCTGGATCCCGTGCTTGCGCAGGGCCTCCAACTGGGGCCCGCGGGCGATCAGGTGGACGTCGGCACCGCCCCTTCGCAGGGCGGCCCCGACGTACGCGCCGATCGCTCCGGCGCCAAGGACTGCGACCTTCACCATATTCGCTCCCCTCGGCATTGACCTCGGTATATCGTATGCAACGAACTTGACTCGTGTATCCGGAGGACGACTTGCCCGTACTGTCAGTCGGCCCAGTTGGGCGCGATGGCCGCATCCTCGCTGGTCACCGGCTTGGCCCGGGCCCGGTTGGCCATCGGCTTGGCGACGACGGGTGCCGGGTGGCGTCCGGGCTGGCGCAGGAACATGATCACGATGGCGGCGACGATCGCGAGCAGGCCACCGATCGTGTACGTCCAGGTGTATCCCAGCGCGTTGATGAGACTGGAGCCGATCCCGATACCGAGAATCGCGGACGGCAGCTTGGCGCTGTAGACCAGGCCGTAGTTGGACGCATTGTCGTTCTCGCCGAAGTAGTCCGGGGTGATGGCCGCGAACAACGGGAAGAACGCACCGCCGCCGAAGCCCGCGACGAACGCCATGATCAGGAACGGGATCTCCAGACCCGCTTTGCCCGACCACAGCAGGCCGAACTGGGCCAGCCCCTCGATCATCAGCACCAGGACGAGGGTCTGCTTGCGCCCCAGGTAGTCCGACACCCAGCCGACCGCCGCGCGACCGACCCCGTTGACGACCGACAGCACTCCGGCCGACGAGGCGGCGATGAACGGCCCGAATCCAGCGTCCTTGGCGAAGGGCACCTGGTAGGCGCTGCCGAACAGCGAGACCGATCCGACGATGAGGAACGCGATCCACATCAGTTCCAGCTGGCCGGTCTTGAGCGCCTGGACCGGACTGAGCTGGCGCACGGCCGGCGGGTTCTTCACCAGCGTGTTCGCGCTCGCGGTCTTGGCCGCCTTCTTCCATTCGTTCGGATCGACATCAGCCGGCCACCAGTTCTTCGGCGGATCCTTGAAGAACAGGGCGCAGGCCCCGATCACGACGAGCATGTACAACCCGATGAGGCTCATGACCAGCTTGAAGTTGGACGGGTGGAACCAGTACGTGAACACGTAGATGAACGGCACCGCGCCGTAGGCGAACCCGCCGTTGACGAAGCCCGTGCGCGCGCCCTTCTTCTCCGGGTACCACTTGGAGACCATGTTGATGCAGGTCGCGTACACCAGGCCCGCCCCGGTACCGCCCAGAACCGAGTAGCCGATCCACACCAAGGGCAGGCTGGAGAAGCTGGCGATGGAGAAGAAGCCGATACAGGTGAGCAGTGCGCCCAGCAGCATGGCTGTACGAGCCGAGACGATGTTCTTCTCTCGCAGCCGCCCGGCCGGGAACGCGATCCCGGCCTGGAACACGGCCCAGATGGTCACGATCCAGAACGTCTGGCCCAGGCTCCAGCCGTGCTTGTCCCGGATCGTGTCCTCGGCGGCCCCGTAGCCGTATTCGAAGACGCTGATGCTCACCATCGCCAGCCAGGGCAGCCAGACCATCCAGGCCCTGGACATACCGAGCAGATCGCGGTCGGTCTCACCGACGCGGTAGATGCGACCGTTCGCGTCGGTGATTTCTCGGTAACTCGCAGCTGTAGACGCCATCATGGACTCGCTTCCCGAAGACTGTAGCCGTTTTTGGCCGTTATGGGCTCGCGCAGTTCTCCTGTCGTTCTCAGTGCCGGAGCGGGCTCTAGCTCGTCAGCAGGCCGGCGGCGCGGGCCCACCGGTATTTCGCTCCGAGCACCTCGACCGGCTTCTCCGTGGTGTAGGGGTAGGCCACCACGCCGTGCTCGAACAGGTAGTCGCTGGCTTGCTCGACCTCGACATCGCCGGACAGCGATGCAACGACCGGCTTGTGGATGCCCTTGTTGCGGAACTCCTCGACGACCTCGCTGACGAGTTCGGCGAAGACCATCGGTGGGGTGACGATGGTGTGCCAGTAGCCGAGGATCAGCGCGTGCACGCGTGGGTCCTCCAGACCTAGCCGGACGGTGTTCCGATAGGTCGAGGGCGGCTCGCCGCCGGTGATGTCCACCGGGTTGCCGGCCGCACCGAAGGGCGGGATGAACTTCCGGAACGCCTCGTCGAGGTCCGGCGGTATCGACATGAGCGACAGCCCGTTGTCCACGCAGGCGTCGGAGAGCAGCACTCCGGACCCGCCCGCCCCGGTGATGATGACGACGTTCTCGCCCTGGGGTGTAGGCAGAACGGGGAGACCGCGGGCGAACTCGAGCATCTCGTTCAGTCCGCGCGCCCGAACGACGCCGGACTGCCGGAGGATGTCGTCGTACACCGTGTCGTTGCCGGCCAGCGCTCCGGTGTGCGAGCTCGCCGCCCGCGCGCCCATGGCGGTGCGACCCGCCTTGAGCACGATCACCGGCTTGCGCTGGGAGACGCGCTTGGCGGTTTCGGCGAAGCCACGACCGTCCTTGAGATCCTCCAGGTGCATGGCGATGCACTGGGTGTTGTCGTCCTGCTCGAAGAACGTGAGCAGGTCGTCCTCGTCGATGTCAGCCTTGTTCCCGACTCCGACGATGCTCGACACGCCCATCTTGGTGGTGCGGCTGAAGCCCAGGATCGCCATGCCGATGCCACCACTCTGCGACGACAGCGCAACGCTTCCCTTGACGTCATACGGCGTGCAGAACGTCGCACACAGGTTCTCCGGCGTGTAGTAGTAGCCGTAGATGTTCGGGCCGAGGATCCGGACGCCGTGCTTGCGGGCGATCGCGACTACCTGGTCCTGCAGCGCTTGTTCACCCGTCTCGGCGAAGCCGGACGGAATCAGGATGGCGCCGGCCGCGCTCTTGCCGCCGACTTCTTCCAGGGCGTCGGCAACGAACGCCGCCGGGATGGCGAACACGGCGACATCGAGCTCGCCGGGCACGTCGGCCACACTCCTGTAGGCCTTGCGTCCCAGGATCTCGTCGGCCTTCGGATTGACCGGATAGATGTCTCCGGCGTAACCGCCGTCGATGAGGTTCTTCATCACCGAGTTGCCGATCTTGCCGGCCTCGTTGGACGCCCCGATGACGGCGATCGATCGCGGCTTCATGATGCGCCGCATGGATTGCAGGATCTCCTCCTGCGTGAACCGCTCGACCGGCTCACCGGCCGACTCGTCGACGAGGATCCGGACATCCACCGCCGTGGCGCCGCTCGGCGTCGCGAGGACCGGATTGAGGTCCACCTCGGCGAACTGCGGAAAGTCGGTCACCAGGTCTGACACCCGCTGGACCAGCGTGGCCAGCGCGTCCCGATCCACGCCCTCGGCTCCCCGCACTCCGCGCAGGATCTCGGCCGCCGCGATCCCGTCGACCATGGACAGCGCCTCGTCCCGGGACGTGGGAGCGAGCCGGAAGGTCACGTCCTTCAGAACTTCCACGAGGATGCCGCCCAGACCGAACGCCACGATCTTGCCGAACGTCTCGTCGGTGACCGAGCCGATGATCACCTCGGTCCCTTCAGTGAGCATCTGCTGCACCTGGATACCGGTGATCGACGCATCGGCTTTGTACGCCTGGGCGTTCGCGACGATCTGGCTGTAGCCCTGCGTCACGCCCGCCGGGTCGGTGAGACCGACCAGGACGCCGCCGGCCTCGGTCTTGTGGAGGATGTCCGGAGAGACGATCTTCAGCACGACTGGATATCCCAGACGCTCAGCGAGCGTCACCGCGTCTTCGGGCGATGTCGCCAATCCCTCGCCGGGCGTGGCGATCTGGTAGGCGTCGCAGACCTGCTTGGCCTCCCCCGCCGACAACGACGCTCGACCTTCGGCCAATGCCAGGGCGAGCACTCCCTCGACGGCTGCGCGGTCATATCCCATGTCAATTCACTCCTTCGCCGCCGAGCCGCGGCCGGGCGTTCGATGTGATTGCGATAGCCGGACTTCAGATGACGCCGGCGCCCTTCAGCCGCTCCAGTTGCTCGGGCGAATAGCCGAGTTCGGAGTAGATCTCTTCGGTGTGCTCGCCCAGCAACGGCGACCGCACGACGTCGACCGGGGACTCGGACAGCCGCAGCGGCGAGCCGACCGTCTTGAACGCCCCGCGCTCGGGGTGCTCGACGGTGACGATCGCGCCCAGGTCGGCCAGCGTCTCGTCCTCGATGAGCTCCTTGGTGCTCAGTACCGGACCGCAGGGGACGTTGAGCGCGTTGAGGGCGTCCAGGGCCTCCCACTTGGTGTGCCGCTCGGACCAGTCCTCGATCAGGGCGAACATCTTGTCGAGCTTGGGCAGCCTCGACTCCGGCGTGGCCCAATCGGGATGCTCGGCCAGATCCGGGCGTCCGATCAGCTCGACCAGCGGAGCCCAGCCCTGCGGTTGGACGATCACGTAGATGTAGTCGTTCGGGCCGCCGCCCTTGGTCCGGACGGCCCAACCGGGCTGGCCGCCACCGGAGGCATTGCCCGAGCGCGGCACCTCGTCCGCGAAGTGCTCGTTCGGGTACTCGCCGAGCGGCCCGCGCGTGAGCCGTTGCTGATCCCGCAGCTTGACCCGGCACAGATTGAGCACCGCTTCTTGCATGGCCACCTGGACCCGTTGCCCTCGACCGGTGCTCGTTCGTTGGTAGAGCGCGGCCAGGATTCCCGCCACCAGATGGATGCCGGTGCCCGAATCACCGATCTGCGCACCGGTTGCGGTGGGCGGACCCTCCTCGAAGCCCGTGGTGGCCATCGAGCCGCCCATCGCCTGCGCGATGACCTCGTACGCCTTGAAGTCGGCGTACTTGCCGTGTCCGAAGCCCTTGATCGACGCATAGACCAGCCGCGGGTTGATCTCCTGCAGCCGCTCCCAACTGAAGCCGAAGCGGTCGACCACGCCGGGGCCGAAGTTCTCCACGACCACGTCGACGTCGGCCACCAGCCGGGCGAAGATCTCCTTCCCCTCATCGCTCTTGAGGTTGAGTGTGATGCTGCGCTTGTTGCAGTTGAGCATCGTGAAATACAGGCTGTCCACGCCGGGGATGTCGCGCAGCTGGCCCCGCGTGACGTCTCCCTTGCCGGGAGTCTCCAGCTTGATGACATCGGCGCCGAGCCAGGCCAGTACCTGCGTGGCCGAGGGGCCCGACTGGACGTGGGTCAGATCCAGTACGCGAACGCCGTCGAGTGCCTTTCCCATGACGTCCTCCAGAGGCTTCAGCGGTTGCGCGCCCGAGGTGTAGTCGGTGACCGAGTCCCGAGGCTCGAATACCTTCGACCAGGGATTGCATACCGTATGGGGTGGGCAATATGGTGCCTCATGTATTCACCGGTGTCTAGAGGATGACGAAGACGTTTCCTGTGGCTGGCCCAGGAAGGAAGGCGTCAATGGTGAAGAGAGCCCCGATGCTGTCAACCCAGACCGACGCGCTCGTTGCCAACGCGCGTCGCTACCAGGACCGCCTGTTCCGGCCTGGTGCGCCGAGGCAGCCCCGCACCGGAGTGGCCGTCGTGACCTGCATGGACGCGCGGATCAACGTCTACGCGCTGCTCGGTCTCGACGAAGGCGATGCCCACGTCGTACGTAACGCCGGCGGAGTGGTGACCGAGGACGTCATCCGATCGCTCACCCTCAGCCAGCGGTTGCTCAAGACCACCGAGATCATGATCATCATGCACGGCGCCTGCGGTTTGCGGGAGACGACCGACGAGCAGTTCGTCGCCGAGTTGCAGGCCGACGTTGGGCTGCGGCCGATCTGGCGGGTCGAGACCTTCCGCGACGCCCGGTCGGAGGTACGGCACGGCGTGGCCCGGCTGCGGACCAGCCCGTTCCTGTGCCCCACGACGAGCACTCGCGGGTTCGTTTTCGACGAGAGCTCCGGCGCCCTCGCCGAGGTCGAGATCTCGGGGTGAGGCCGCGTCAGCACACCTCGTCGCCGAGCCGCCACACCCGCATGGCGTTCGTCGAACCCGCTATGCCGGGAGGGCTTCCGGCCACGATCACCACCGCATCACCTCGCTCGAACCGGCCCAGGGACAACAACAGATCCTGGATCCGGCGCACCATGTCGTCGGTGTTCTGGACAGTGGGCAATCGGAACGTCTCGACGCCCCAGCTGACCGACAGTGCGGCGCAGACGGACTCGTCCGGGGTGAAGGCCAGCAACGGTAAGCCCGAATGGTGCCGGGCCAGTAGTCGGGCGGTGTCACCGGTGCAGGTGAAGCAGCACAGCGCCTTGACGTTGAGCGCGCTCCCCACAGCGGTCGCCGCCGCCGCTATGGCGCCGGCCGTGGTCGTAGGCGCCTGACGTAGCGGCGGCTTGTAGCCCGAGGCGTCCTTCTCGGCGAACTCGACGATCTGCGCCATCGTCCGCACCGCCGACACCGGATGCGCCCCGACGCTGGTCTCGGCCGACAGCATCACGGCGTCGGCTCCGTCCAGGACCGCGTTGGCCACGTCGGACGTCTCGGCCCGCGTCGGACGGGAGTTCTCGACCATCGAGTCCAACATCTGGGTGGCGACGATGACGGGCTTGCCCACCTCGCGACACAGCTGGATGGTGCGCTTCTGGATCAGCGGGATCTCCTCGAGCGGCATCTCGACGCCCAGGTCGCCGCGGGCCACCATGATGCCGTCGAACGCCGCGACGATGCCGTCGAGATCCTGCACCGCCTCGGGCTTCTCCAGCTTCGCGATCACCGGCACTCGCACACCGACCTCGTCCATGACGGCGTGCGCGAGCTTGATCTCCTCGGGCGACCGGACGAACGACATCGCCACCAGGTCGACGCCGAGGGCGAGCGCCAAGCGCAGATCCTCGATGTCCTTCTCCGACAGGGGCGGCACGCTCACGTCGACGCCCGGCAGCGAGATTCCCTTGTTGTCACTGACTGTTCCGCCCTCGGTGACGAGGCAGTGGACGTCCTGCTCCCGCACGCTCGTGACCTCGAGCGCGACCTTGCCGTCGTCGATCAACAGCCGATCGCCGGGACGGACGTCACCCGCCAGACCGCCGTATGTCGTCGAGACCCGGTCATGGTCGCCCGGATGGTGCTCGGTGGTGATGACGACGCTCTCACCGGTCGCCCACACGACCGGCCCGTCGGCGAACCGGCCGAGCCGGATCTTCGGACCCTGCAGATCGGCGAGTATGCCGACGTTGCGCCCGGATCGGGCCGCGGCCTCGCGGACCAGCCGGTACGTGGCGGCGTGATCGCGGTGGATCCCGTGACTGAAGTTGAGCCGGGCGACGTCCATCCCGGCCTCGATCAAGTCAGGGAGCCGACCGGCGGATGCGGGACCCAGCGTGCAGACGATCTTGGCGCGGCGACTCATAGCAATCTCTTCTCTGAAGGGGTTTCGTCAGCATCCGACCGGTCGGATCGAGCCAGTCGGCCGCCACCCTCGCTGCGATAGCTTCGAGCAGCTCGGGGGCCCGGGCGATGGACCGGGCGATGTTCGGCTCGAGGTCACTCAAGGCGTACGCCCGGTGGATGCCGGCCGCGAGCAACTCGCCTTCGCTGAGAGCGACCCGCCCGGCAACCGCCACGGTGGGGACGGATGCGAGTGCCGCGGCCGCCGCGACGCCGACCGGCGCCTTGCCGCGCAGGCTCTGCGCGTCCAGCGATCCCTCCCCGGTCACCACCAGGCCGGCCTCCTCGAGCAGCCTCTCGAATCCGAGCAGGCCGAGCAGGAACTCGATGCCGGGACGCATCGTCGCCCGCAGCACGGCCAGCGCGGCGAATCCGACGCCGCCGGCCGCTCCGGCTCCGGCGGCCTCGGCGACGCGTACGCCGAGGTCGCGCTCGCAGACCTCGGCCCAGCGCGCCAGCCCTTCCTCGAGGACCGCGACATCGGCCGGGGTCGCACCCTTTTGCGGGGCGTAGACCGCCGCGGCGCCGGCCGGCCCGAGCAGCGGGTTGTCCACGTCGCTCGCCACCACGAGCCGGATCGCGCGCACGCGCGGGTGCAGTCGAGTCAGGTCGATCCGTTCGACGCGGCGAAGCGCTGCGCCGCCTGGGGGCAGCTCGATCCCCCGGCGATCCAGCAGGCGGGCGCCGAGTGCGCTGACCAGGCCGGCGCCGCCATCGGTGCTCGCACTGCCGCCGAGTCCGACCACGATCCGGTGGCACCCGTGATCGAGCGCCGCGCGGACCACATCGCCGACGCCGTGGCTGGATGCGTGCAACGGGTGCTTCTGCCGGCCCGGCAACCGCCGCATCCCGCACGCGTCGGCCAGCTCCACCACGGCCACGCCGTCCCGCTCGGCGAACGCCGTGCGCACCGGACGGCCACTCGGCCCGGTGGCCGTGACCGGCATCCGCCGAAAGCCGGCCGACGCGGCGGCGTCCAGCGTGCCCTCGCCGCCGTCAGCCACCGGAAATCCGCGCACCCGAACCCGAGGGCACGCCCGCCGAAAGCCCAGGCCCAGGTACCGCGTCACCTCCGACGCGGTCAGGGAGCCTTTGAACTTGTCAGGAGCGAGCAGAACGTGGGCCATGGCCGCCTCGTCGGTCAGCCCGGTTCACAACGACCGCCCGGAGAGCTGTTCGACGACCTTCACCAGCGCCGTGTGGTCGAGCCCACCGTCGCCCTGCGCCTTCAGCGCGGCGATGAGCTGGGCGACCGCCGCCCCCAGCGGGATGACCACGCCGACCTCGCGAGCGGCCGACGTGACGATGCCCATGTCCTTGTGGTGCAGGTCGATCCGGAAGCCCGGCTCGAACTGCCGAGCCAGCATGCCGGCCGCCTTGCGATCGAGGATCCGGTTGCCGGCCAACCCGCCGGCGAGCACCTTGACCGCCGCCTCGGTGTCCACGCCGTACGCCTCGAGGAACACGATCGCCTCGGCGACGAGCTCGATCGTCCCGGCCACGATGAGCTGGTTCGCCGCCTTGACGGTCTGGCCCGAACCGTGTGGCCCGACGTGCACGATCGTGGCGCCGACGGCATCGAACAGGGGCGCCGCGGCCTCGAAGTCCACGGCGTCGCCGCCGACCATGATCGAGAGGGTGCCGTCGACCGCGCCCTGCTCGCCGCCGCTCACCGGCGCGTCGAGCACGCGTACGCCGAACTGCTTCGCCGACGCCGCCACCGCCTGGGCCGTCTTCGGCGAGATGCTGCTCATGTCGATGTACAGGTTGCCGGGCGCCAGGTTGGCGAGGATGCCCTCGTCGCCGAACGCGACCGCCTCGACCTGGGGTGAGTCGGGGACCATCGTGATGACGATGTCGGACTGCCGGGCCACCTCGACCACTCCGGAGGCGGCCCGCCCGCCGTGTCGCGCGAGGGCCTCGGTGCGTTCGGGAGTCTGGTCGAAGCCGACCGTGTCGAACCCGGCGTCGACCAGATTGGCCGCCATCGGGCCGCCCATGATGCCCAGTCCGATGAAACCGATGGTTGTCATGTCAGCGCGCTCCTTCGTCGGTTCGGGTCGAGCGACGTTCGCGGGGCAGCCACCCAAAACTGTCGGCGCCGGCACCGGTCGGGACGTACTCCAGACCGACCCAGCCGCGATAGCCGGCCTGCTCGAGCCCGCTGAGGTACCCGTCGAGGTCCAGCTCGCCGGAGCCCGGCTCGTGCCGTCCGGGCGCGTCCGCGATCTGCACGTGGCCGATGCGGTGGCTGTGGTCGGCGATGACCTTGTCCAGGTCGTCTCCGTTGACCGTGAGGTGGTAGAGGTCGGCGAGGAAGGCGATGTTGTCGACCCTCGCCTCGACCCGGGCCCGGTGGATGACAGCGATCGCGTCCACAGCGGTGCGCAGCGGGTAGGGCTGCGGCCCGCTCACCGACTCGACCAGGACGGTGCCGCCGAAGGCCGCGAGCGCCGCCGCGGCGAGGCCGAGGTTCGTCGCGGCCAGATCGTCTTGCGCGGCTGGGTCGTGGCCCGGGAGCCGGTTGCCGTACAACGCGTTGAAGCTGCGACACCCCGTCGCTTCGCCGATCGCCGCCACCACGGCGATGTTCTCGCGGAATTCGGACGACCGCTCGGGCCACGACACCAGGCCGCGGTCACCGCCGGGCAGGTCGCCGGCGAAGAAGTTGAGGCCCACTAGCTGCACGCCCGCGTCCCGGAGCGCCTCGACAAACGCGGAAACCTCGCGGTCAGCGGGCACCGCCCGGTCGAAGGGCCACCAGAACTCGACCGCGTCGAACCCGGCCGCCTTGGCCGCAACGGGGCGTTCCAGGACGGGCAGCTCGGTGAACAGGATCGAGCAGTTCACGTCGTAGCGAAGACGGTGCGTTGCCACGGGCCACTCCTCGATTCGAGTCAGTACGCATAAGGGATTCTGTATGCAGTATGGCTCGACGTCAACCCGCGGGCCGCGACACACCGACAACTCGTCCGCGTTGTATCTCGGCTACTGTATGCTATGGACACTGCGGCGGAGTCCGCCCGACGGGTACTGCACAGGAGCCCACATGACGAACCCGAGCACCGCGCCGCGCACCCACAGCCGAGCCCGACGACCAGCGACACCGGTGCGGCCCCGAACTCTCGAACGACCGGCGCCGCTGCGCGAGGCGGTCTACGACGCCATCATCGAGATGATCATCAGCCGCGAGCTGCAACCGGGTGAGCACCTGGCCGAGAGCGAGCTGGCGGCCCAGCTCGGGGTGAGCCGGCAGCCGGTTCGCGAGGCGCTGCAACGCCTGGAGGGCGACGGCTGGGTCGACCTGCGTCCGGCGCTGGGCGCGTCGGTCCACGTGCCGACCGACGCCGAGGCGGACGAGTTGCTCGCCGTCCGCACGCTGCTGGAGGCCGAGTCGGCCCGGCTGGCGGCGCGCAACGCCACGCCGGAGGATGTCGAGCGGCTCTGGGAGCTCCAGCGGGCCGGCGTGAAGGCACTCCAGGCGAACGACCAGGAGGGTCTCGTCGCGGCCAACGCCGACCTGCACGCCTACGTGGTTTCCGTGTCGGGAAACAAGGCCCTGGGCGACTTGATCGCGATGGTCGACCGCCGGGTGCGGTGGTACTACATGCCCATCGCGCAGGCCCGCGGCAAGGACGCCTGGGACGAGCACGCCGAGCTGATCGAGGCGTTCGCGAGCCGCAGCAGCAAGCGCGCGGGTGACCTGATGCGCAAGCACACCGAGCGCACCCGCGACCACTATCACGCCCGGCGGCAGGAACTGGCTGAGCAGGAAGGCTGAGGACTTCCCGCTCAGCCCAGCCCTACTTGTACATCGTCTGGTTCATGGTTCCGGGCGCGTAGGCGTCGGGGTCGACCCAGACATTGATGAGTGACGGCAGGCCGGACGCGCGGGCCCGCAGCAACGCCGGGCCGATGTCGCGCGGGTCGCGCACCTCTTCGCCGTAGCCGCCGAGCATCCGAGCGAACTCGTCGTAGCGAACGTCGCCCAGCGTGTTGCCGACGCGGCCACGCGCGTCGCCGTACTTCTGGATCTGGCCGTAGCGGATCTGGTTCATCGACGAGTTGTTGCCCACCACCCCGACGAAGGGCAGGTTGAAGCGAACCATCGTCTCGAAGTCCCAGCCGGTGAGGCTGAACGCCCCGTCACCGAACAGCGCGACGACTTCCTTGTCGGGCCGGGCGAACTTGGCCGCGAGGGCGAAGGGTATGCCGACCCCGAGGGTCCCCAGCGGTCCCGGATCCATCCAGTGGCCGGGCGACTTGGGCTGAACGACGCCACCGGAGAACGTCACGATGTCGCCACCGTCGCCGATGTAGATCGAGTCCTCGGTGAGGAACTCGTTGATCTCGTGGGCCAGCCGCAACGGATGGATCGGCTGGCTGTCCGAGAGCTGGCGGGGCAAGCGCTTGTCGTAGGCGGCGGACTCCTCGGCCCGGAGCTCGGCGAACCACTCTTTGCGGTCGGCGCCCTTGGCGATGCGACCCGACGCGGCCTGAGTGACGGCCGCGAGGATCGCGCCCGGATCGCCCACGAGGCCGAGGTCGACGTCGCGGTTCTTGCCCACCGTGCGGTAGTCCATGTCGATCTGGACGACGGTCGCGTGCTGCGGCAGCCGGCGACCGTAGCCCATCCGGAAGTCGAACGGCGTACCGACGATCAGGATGACGTCGGCGTTGTTGAACGCGTACCGCCGTGACAGGTGGAAATGGTGCGGGTCACCCGGCGGCAGAGTGCCCCGAGCCGAGCCGTTCATGAACGCCGGGATGTCGAGTGTGCGAACGAAGTCCACGGCCGCGTCGGTGCCGCGCGACGTCCATACCTGCGTACCGAGCAGGACGGTGGGCTTCTTCGCCCTGGTGAGGATGTCGGCCAGCTTCTCGATGTCGGCCGGATCGCCGATGGTCTTGGTCGAGGCCCGGTACCGACCGGCCTCCGGAATGGTGCAGTCGGCGAGATTGACCTCGGCGTCGAGCACATCGCGAGGGATCTCCAGGAACGACGGGCCGGGCGCGCCGTTGTAGCACTCCCGGAACGCCATCGACACCATGTCCGCAGCCCGCGCCGTGTGCGGCACGGTCGCCGCGAACTTGGTGATCGGCGTCATCATGTCGACGTGCGGTAGATCCTGCAGGGAACCCATCTTGTGTTGGTTCAGCGCGCCCTGCCCGCCGATCAGCAGCATCGGGCTCTCGGCCCGAAACGCATTGGCGACACCGGTGACGGCGTCGGTCGTTCCCGGGCCGGCGGTCACGACGGCAACGCCCGGCTTTCCAGTGACCCGCGCGTATCCGTCGGCCGCATGTGCGGCGACCTGCTCATGGCGGACGTCGACCACGGCGATGCCCTCGTCGACGCATCCGTCGTAGATGTCGATGATGTGGCCACCGCAGAGCGTGAAGATCGTGTCGACGCCTTCAGCCTTGAGTGCCTTCGCGACCAGGTGTCCACCAGAGATCCGATCCGGGTCGCGACTCGGCTCCTGCAGGATCGGATCCGCCAAGGCTTTCGTCGCGGTCTGAGTCATGATCTCAACTCCCTTGGTTCGCGGCGGCCGAACGGTCTGCTCCGGCCTTTGACATCTGTGTGAAATCTTGTCGACCACACACTGCATACCGTATTACGTACTCGCTATGGTGCTCCACCGGATGTCGCCTGTCCAGCTATTGCGAGAAGGTTTCCTGAGGCTTACCGCACAGGGGCGGGCGGGTAGCGCGACGTCGACCTACGCGCCGACGGCTACTGCAAGCGCATGCTGTATCCCTCGGCGTCGGCGACGGCCTGCTGGATCAGCACCTGCTGAGCGGGCGGCATGTCTTTTCGGCGTAGTGAATCGATCCGGAGCCGGGGCAGCGGCGTCGCCCGACGTCCCGGTTGGCTCATCCGGGTGGTCAACGCGGCGCCGAACAAGCCCAGGCATCCGGCCACCGCGAAGGCCACGGTGGCCCCCGTCGTGGTCCAGGTCAGCCGAGCCAACCCGAGCCCGGCTACTCCCCCGATTGCCTTGCCCGTGTACACGAGGCCGTAGTTCGAGAGCTTCGCGTCCTCACCGAACCACTCCCGCACCAGCCCCACCAGCAACGGGTAGCCGGCGCCGGTGCCCGCCCCGGCCAGGCCCGCGAAAACGATGACGGCGGCGCTGTATCGGCCATGGACGGCGACCAGCAGGCCGAACTGGGCGACTCCCCCGACCGCCATGGCGAGACGCAGCGTGCCGCGGCGACCGAGCCGATCCGAGAGCACACTCGCGACCGCGCGACCGAAGCCGGTCATCACCGCCAGGACGCCGATCGCGGCCGCGCCGACGAGCGACGGGGCCCGCGACACCGCAAACGCCGCGAGATAGCCGATGTCGAGGAGCGCAACGGCAGCACCGAGGACGACGACCACGACCATCATGGGCAACGTTCCGCTGCGGAAGGCGGCCTGCACCGAGTAGGGCTCGGAGGTGGGGACGTTGTTCGGCAGGCTGCGGTTGAGGCGTTGATCGACGGCCCACAGCTGCGGATCGACGTGCGAAGGCCACCAGTTTCGCGGCGGCTTGCGCATCAACAGTCCGCTGACGCCCACCACCACGAACACCGCCACGCCCGCGCTGCTCAGGATGGCTGTGTGATTGTCGACGCCCAGGCCGTAGGCGACCACGACGAACGGCAGGGCTCCGCAGCCGAAGCCGCTGCTCACCAGGCCAACGATCGTCGTGGTCCGTTCGGGGAACCATTCGACGGCAGCGGCCACGCACGTGGCGTAGACCAGACCGCAGCCGATGCCGCCGAGCATCGAGTATCCGAACAAGACGGGGCCCGGACGCCCGGTGTGCGCCAGCGTCAGCAGCGCCACCGTGCACAGCACGGCGCCGAGCAACATGGGCACGGCCAGACTTCGCCGCAGGCGCTGATAGAGCCACATCGCCAGCGCAGACACGCCGGCCTGGAAGACAACCCATACCCCAAGCACCCAGAACGCGTCGGTGAGGCTCCACCCGTATGCCCGCGTGAGCGTGGGAACCGCGGCCGCGAAGCCGTACTGGAACAGGCCGATCGCCGCCATGGATGCCCAGGCCATTCGAATGATCCAGGCGCGCGAGCGCCCGATGAGTACGGAGTCGGTCTCCCCCACGCGATAGTTGCGGCCGTACACGTCGTGCACCACCCGCACTCGAGTACTACGTCCTGGCTCGACCATCTCGCACCTCCGAGGTGCATACTGTATGTGCCATACATGGTGACCTAGTTCACTGCTGATGTCCAGAGCCACGAGACGCGACCGGGGTGTGCGAGTCTGGGCCGGTACGACCCGCGGGAGCTCGGTGTGCCGGGCTGAGAGGGGGGCGTTTCAGCCCCCGACCGCTGAACCTGATCCGGGTAATGCCGGCGCAGGGAGGAGTCTCCCAGTGGCGTCAGCCTTGCCCGACCCGTCCGGAGTGGAAGGCGTTGGTGGCATGAAGCGAAAGGTCTACGTCGAGGGGTCGCGCCCCGACCTGCAGGTTCCGTTCAGCGAGATCGAGCTGACCGGCGGCAATCCGGCAGTACGGCTGTATGACACCTCGGGCCCGGGTGGTGATCCCGAGGCCGGCCTGGCCCCGATCCGTCAGTCGTGGATCTGCGAGCGCGAAGACGTCGAGTCGCTACCGGCGCAGGGCCCGGCCAACGGGGGCCGAACCGTGCTGCGGGCGAGGACCGGCAAGGCGGTGACCCAGCTGGCGTATGCGCGGGCCGGCATCATCACGCCGGAGATGGAGTTCGCGGCGATCCGGGAGGGCCTGGATCCCGAGATCGTGCGGGTCGAGATCGCGGCCGGGCGGGCGATCCTGCCCAACAACGTGAACCACCCCGAATCCGAGCCGATGGTGATCGGTGAGCGATTCCTGGTGAAGATCAACGCCAATATCGGCACGTCCGCGGTCTCGTCCTCGATCGCTGAGGAGGTGGACAAGCTGACCTGGGCCTGCCGCTGGGGGGCCGACACGGTGATGGACCTCTCGACCGGCAAACACATCCACTCCACCCGCGAGGGCATCGTGCGGAACTCGCCGGTGCCGATCGGGACCGTGCCCCTGTACCAGGCCCTGGAGAAGGTCGACGGCGATCCGCAACGCCTGTCATGGGAGCTCTACCGCGACACGGTCATCGAGCAGGCCGAGCAGGGCGTGGACTACATGACAGTGCACGCCGGCGTGCTGCTGAGGCATGTCCCGCTCACGGCGGACCGGGTCACCGGCATCGTCTCGCGGGGTGGATCGATCATGGCGGCCTGGTCATTGGCGCGTCACGAGGAGAACTTTCTCTACACCCACTTCCGCGAACTGTGCGAGATCTTCGCCGCCTACGACATCGCGTTCTCCCTCGGTGACGGCCTGCGGCCGGGCAGCATCGCAGATGCCAACGACGCGGCCCAATTCGCCGAACTCGCCACTCAGGGCGAGCTGACCGCGATCGCCTGGGAGTACGACGTGCAGGTCATGAACGAAGGGCCCGGCCACGTGCCGATGCACAAGATCAAGGAGAACGTCGACAAGCAGAAGGAATGGTGCGGCAACGCGCCGTTCTACACCCTCGGACCACTGACCACCGACATCGCGCCGGCCTACGACCACATCACCTCGGCGATCGGTGCCGCCATGATCGGGATGTTCGGCACGGCAATGCTCTGCTACGTCACGCCGAAGGAGCACCTCGGGTTGCCCGACCGCGACGACGTCAAGGCCGGCGTCATCGCCTACAAGATCGCCGCGCACGCCGCCGACCTGGCCAAAGGCCATCCGACCGCACAGGCCTGGGACGACGCGCTCTCGGCCGCCCGCTTCGACTTCCGCTGGGAGGACCAGTTCAACCTCTCGATCGACCCCGACACCGCTCGCGCCTACCACGACGAAACCCTGCCCGCCACGCCGGCCAAGACCGCTCACTTCTGCTCCATGTGCGGACCGAAGTTCTGCTCGATGAAGATCTCCCACGAGCTGAAGGACCTCGCAGCAGAGGGGATGCGCCGTAAGTCAGCCGAGTTCGTCGAAGCCGGCGGTCACGTCTACCTGCCTCTTAGCTAGGCGCGTCGTTCCTCAGACTTGCTCGTCCCCTGGCGGAGGCCCGCCAGGGGACGAGCAACATCATCGTGAGCGCGAACTGACGGGACGACCGCCGCACAGGGTCTGGCGACCACCGCATGAACCCCGGGGATCCTCGTCCGGCCACCCGCGACCGGTGTCACTCGTTCGGATCGTGGTGCTGAGCGATGTTGAGCACGGTCCCGCCCGGTGCTCGGACGAAGAATCGGCGGATGCCCCACGGCTCGGTGGTCAATGGGTGGACAATCTCGTAGCCGAGGCGTTGCGCGATGGCGTAGGCCTCGTCGACGTCATCGACCTTGACCGAGAGCAGCGGGTTCTCGGGTCCGGTAGCGTCCTGCGACAGCAACTGGATGTGTTCGCCCGAGGAGGGCACGACGACGCGCGTGACCCAGTCCAGACCCATGTCCTGCGCGTCGAGGCCGAGGAAGTCGTTATAGAAGGCCTTTGCCTCGTCGAGGTCGGGCACCGTGAGGTCGACCGTCACCCGGATGACTCGCATGAACAGCTCTCCGTCCGCATCGCCGAGAAGGTCCGTGTCTTTCGTAATCAGCGTCATCCGCGATGTCAACGGGTCTAGTCGAGGCCAGAGCAGAGACCAATCATTCAACTCGTACGCGAGTTCGTGATACGCCCGAGAAGGACGGATGCTGCGCCCATCGACCAACAGGCGCATACCAATTGGTTGACAGGGCGAGCTACGTTGGAAGACGTGACCACACAGATCGCCATACGCCTCGACGGCACCGAGCTAGCTGCCCTCGACGCCGAGGTGGCCGAAGGACGCGCGGCCAGCCGTTCAGACGCCGTACGCCGCGGGATCGCCTACCTGCAGCGCGCCCAGCGATACCGGGATGAAGAGGTCCGCCTGGTCGAACTCGCCCGCGAGGGCAAGTCGGCATATCCCGAACTCGACGACATGCTCACCGCGGACCACCCCTCGCTCGACTGATGCGCTCAATCGTTGCGGTGCACCTCGACAAGCGACGACCAGCGCTCATCCTGACCCGCGCGTCCAAGCTGCACCTGCTCACCTGGGTCACGATCGCACCCATCACCAGCACCATCCGCGGACTAACCAGCGAAGTCCGAGTCGGGCCGCGCAACGGACTCGACCACGACGGCGTCGTCAGCTGCGACAACATCACCACCGTGCGCAAACAAGCCCTCGGCGACACCATCGGCCTGCTATTCGATGACCAGGAACCCGAACTCGCTCGCGCATTCAGCGATGCCTTCGAGCTATACCTCGCCTGAGGTACCGCGAAGCGTGGGCGCTACTGGGATCGAACCAGTGACCGCTCGGGTGTAAGCCGAGTGCTCTTCCGCTGAGCTAAGCGCCCTTGGGCTGCGTACTAGGCCCGCCGAAACGGGCCCGCGCCAGGGTACTCGGCACGGGCCCAGGCGTGCGACGTACCGTGATGGCCGTGCTCAGCGTCCTGCGACAACGACGGTATGCCACGTTGTCGGCGTTGATGCTGTTGATCGCCACGATCTGCGTGCTGCTCGGCGTCTGGCAGCTGGCCCGGCTGTCGGGCAAGCACGACACGAACATCGTGCTGCGCCGCAACGCCCACGCCGCCCCGGCGCCGGTCTCGACGCTGCTGCACCCGACGAGTTCCGGCCCGTCGCCGAGCCGCCGGGACGTGCAGTTCCGCCAAGCGACGGCGAGTGGCACCTATGACGGCGCGCATCAGTCGCTGCTGCGCAACCAGACGATCAACGGCACCAACGGCTACCTGGTGGTCACCCCGTTGCGCACGGCTGATGCGACGTTGCTCGTCGTGCGCGGCTTCGTGACCGGGTTGTCAACCACCGTCACCGCACCGGCCCCGCCGCCCGGCCCGGTGAGTGTCACGGTCCGGCTCTGGCCCCCGGACGCGGCGGCCGACAAGGCGACGCAGCTGGCCCGGGGGCAGGTCGAGTCGATCAACGCCGGCGAGCAGGCGACCCGTCTGAGCACGTCCGTGCTGGACGGCTACGGCAACCTGCTGCCCGGCCAGACCGGCACAAGCGGCCTGGTGGCCATCCCGCCACCGGACCTGTCCAACCCGGCCGGCGGAGTGCCCGAACTGCAGCACCTGGCCTACGTCATCCAGTGGTTCCTGTTCGCCGCGCTGGCGCTCGCCGCCCCCGTCGCGATGGCCCGGGCCGAGGCCGGACACCCGACCGGCGAGCTCGATGACGACGATGCCGACGGCAATGCCGAGACCGAGCACGCACCCGAGCCGACGCCGCAGGAGGCCCGGGCCGCCCGCCTCGCCGATCGCTACGGCCGGGTCCGGAGGTAGGGGAACCATGCCGCTCAGTCGAACCGTCGGCGTCACTACGGTGATCGCCCTCGACGACGGCGTCGGGCCGTACTTCCGCCCGCGCCGCGAGGCGTTCCCGCAGGCCAGCGCCGAGCAGTGGAGCCGGGCCGACGAGCTGGATCCTCGCGCCCGTACCGCCGATGGCGAGTGGCTGCTGCGATTCCGCTGCTTCGCGATCCGCACCGCCGATGGCGCCGTGACCCTGGTCGACGCCGGCATCGGCCCGGTCGGCGCTCCGGCGTCGTCGTGGGCGCCGGTGCCCGGACTGCTGCCGGCCGAGCTGAAGACGGCAGGTATCGATCCGGACGACGTGACCTCAGTCGTCCTCACTCACCTGCACAGTGACCACATCGGCTGGGCGGTCGTCGGCGAACCGTACTTCCGCAACGCGACCTACGTGCTCCAACGAGCCGAGCACGCGGCACTCGGCCTGTTCGGCCCGACACTGGGCGGGCAGCTCATCGAACCGCTCGAGTCACGCGATCAGCTGCGCCTGCTCGACGGTGACGTCGCGTTGAGCCCGGCGGTACGCGTCGTCGCCACGCCGGGCCACACCCCGGGGCACCAGTCGGTGCTCGTCGAGGACGGCGATACGACCGTCGCGATCACCGGCGACCTACTCGTCCACGCGATCCAGCTCATCGACCCCGAACTCGAGTACGCCTACGAGACCGACCCGGCCCGGGCGCGCGCGTCGCGCATCGGCCTGCTCAACCAGCTGTCCGGTCGGGATGCGCTCGCCACGTCGCACCTGGGCGAGCCCTTCGGCTACGTCTGAACGTGATGGATCGGCGCCGCCGGCGCCAGGTCGTGCACCGCCGCCGCGCCGGCATCGTCCGGGCCGTCCCCGGTGATCACCGCGGCCTCCAGGCCGAGCGCGCCGGACGACACGGCCATCGCCACCGCGACCTGCAGGGCCGAGAGCCGCAGTGACGGCAACTCGACGGACGCAGCGACGTAGGTGCGTCCGTCCGTGTCGCGTACCGCCGCCCCGGCCGCGGAGCTGGCCCGCGCCCGCGCCGAACGGGCGAGCGTGACGAGTTTGGCGTCCTCGGGGTCCAGGGGATCACGGTCGGTCACGGCGCGATCTCCCGCTCGTATTCGCTCGTCGCCGGCTCGGAGGGCGTGTGCGCCCTGCGTCGGACCAGCACGGTGTCGACGCGGTTGCGGCGCCCACCTGCGCTCTCGGCCACGAGCTCCAGACCGTTCACCTGCGCCGTCGCGCCGGGGATCGGCACCCGGCCGAGCCGCTCGGCGAGCAGTCCCCCGACCGTCTCCACGTCGTCGCGGTCGGGCAGCTCTACGTCGAACAGGTCGGCCAGGTCCTCGACGGAGAGCCGGGCCGTGACCCGCGCCGTGTCGGCGTCGATACGCTCGATCGGCGGCTTCTCGTCGTCGTACTCGTCAGTGATCTCGCCGACGATCTCCTCGAGGATGTCCTCGATGGTGACCAGGCCTGCGGTGCCGCCGTACTCGTCGATGACGATGGCGATGTGGCTGCGGTGGGCCTGCATCTCGCGCAGCAGCTCGTCGACCGGCTTGGATTCGGGCACGAACGCCGGGCTGCGCATGACCTCCTCCACCCGGGTCGTCTTGGCTCGTTCGGCGTCCTGGGAGCGGCGGGCCAGGTCCTTGAGGTAGACAACGCCGACGATGTCATCGACGTTCTCGCCGATCACCGGGATCCGCGAGAACCCGCTGCGCAGCGCCAACGCGAGCGCCTGCGGCACCGACTTGGTCCGCTCGATCCACACGATCTCGGTGCGCGGCACCATCACCTCACGGGCGATCGTGTCGCCGAGCTGGAAGACCGACTGGATCATCTCCCGCTCGCCGTGCTCGACCACGCCGCGCTGCTCGGCGATGTCGACGAGCTCGCGCAGCTCGACCTCGGACGCGAAGGGCCCCTCGCGAAACCCCCGTCCCGGCGTCAGCACGTTGCCCAACAGGATCAGCAACGACGCCAGCGGACCGAACACGCGGCCGAGCACGCGCACCACCCCGGCCCCGGCGAGCGCCAGCCGGTACGGGTGCTGGCGTCCGAGCGTGCGGGGACCGACCCCCACGAACACGTAGGACACCACGACCATCATCGCGACGATGAGCACGACGATCGGCCACCGATGACCGAGCTGGGCCCGGGCGACGATGGTCACGAGCACCGTGGCCGTCACCTCGCAGGTGACGCGCAGGAGCAGCAGCAGGTTGGTATAGCGGGCCCGATCGGCGACGACCACCCGCAACGTCCGGGCGCCCCGCCGTTCCTCGCGCACCATCTCGTCGACACGCGCCACCGACACCCGCGCCAGCGCCGCGTCGATACCCGCGAACACCCCGCCCAGCGGCACCAGGCAAACCGCTACGACGAGGACCGCAACGTCAGCAGCGTTCACTCGCTTATCCCGCCAACAACGCAATGAGCGCTCGGATATGCGGGGGACACGTCAGTGGCCGCCGATGTCGCGCACTTCGCCGCCCGTGCCGGGCAGCGGAGCACGGATCGGTCCCCGACCGCTCTTCTCTGCCCAGCCTTGCACGATGCGCGCCTGCAGCTCGAACATCGCCCGTTCCTCATCGGCGTCGCCGTGGTCGTATCCCAACAGGTGCAGGATGCCGTGCGTGCAGAGCAGGTGCAGCTCGGCCTCGACGGAATGTCCCGCCTCGCGAGCCTGCACGGCGGCCACGTCAGGACAGAGCACGACGTCACCGAGCATCGCCGCCGGCGTCGAACGGTCCTCACCGAGCGAACCCGGATGGTCGCCCCGCTCGACTCGTTCCTCGGCCCCGTCCATCGGAAAGGCCATCACGTCGGTGGGCCCGTCGAGGTCCATCCACTGCACGTGCAGCGCCGACATCGCGGCCGGGTCGAGCAGCACCACCGACAGGTCGGCCAGCGGGCTCACCTGCATGGCGTCGAGCACGAAGCGGCCCAGATCGGCCAGCGCCGGCTCGTCGACGGTGACGCCTGACTCGTTGTTGATCTCGATGGACACGGACGCCTCAGCGGCGCGGCTTCGCGTGATGGGGCGGCGCGGGACGAGCCTGCGCGTGCTCGTCATAACGGGCGTACGCGTCGACGATTTCGCCGACGAGCCGATGCCGAACCACGTCGTTGCTGGTCAGGGTGGAGAAGTGCACGTCGTCGATGTCGGTGAGGATCTCGCGCACGACCTTCAGCCCACTGCGCGTGTCGCCGGGCAGGTCGATCTGCGTGACGTCGCCGGTGACCACCATCCTCGAGCCGAAACCGAGCCGGGTCAGGAACATCTTCATCTGCTCCGGCGTGGTGTTCTGCGCCTCGTCCAGGATGATGAACGCGTCGTTGAGGCTGCGTCCGCGCATGTAGGCCAGCGGCGCCACCTCGATCGTGCCGGACTGGGTGAGCCGCGGGATCGATTCCGGGTCGACCATGTCGTGCAGCGCGTCCAACAGCGGCCGCAGGTACGGGTCGATCTTGTCGTAGAGCGTGCCGGGCAGGAACCCGAGCCGCTCCCCCGCCTCGACGGCCGGCCGGGTCAGGATGATGCGCGTGACCTGCTTGGCCTGCAGCGCCTGCACCGCCTTGGCGACGGCGAGGTAGGTCTTGCCGGTTCCGGCCGGGCCGATGCCGAAGACGACGGTGTGCTTGTCTATCGCGTCGACGTAGTGCTTCTGGTTCAGAGTCTTGGGCCGGATGTTCTTGCCGCGGCGGGACAGGATGTTGAGGCTCAGCACCTCGGCCGGGCGCTCGCCGGTGTCGGCGGTCAGCATGCCTACGGCGTGCGTGACGGCGTCCGGGGTGAGGTGCTGGCCGGCGCCGATCAGTTCGAGCAACTCCTCGAACAGGCGCACCGCGATGGCGTTGTCGCCGGGCTCACCGGTAATCGTGATCTCGTTGCCACGAACGTGGATGTCGGAGTCGAGACTCTTCTCGATGGCCCGCAGCAGCTCGTCACGTGAGCCGAGCAGGGCCACCATCGCCTGGTCGCCGGGGACGACGACGGTGGTCGAGACGCGTTCGGGTCTGGAATTGGCGTCTGACAAGTCGGCTTCGTTCCTGCTTTCCGGATTGGACGGTAGGGCGGCCGCGATGGATCTCGTGCATCACGACGACTCAACTGTACCGGCGAACCGCGTCCCGGCTCACGGTCAGATCGTCTTCAGCCCGGCGGCCACTGCATCCGGCGCCCACCGAGGACGTGCGCGTGCACGTGGAGGACAGACTGCCCGGCTGCTTCGCCGGCGTTGAACACCGTACGGAATTCGCGCAGGCCGGACGTCTCGGCGGTGGCGCGGATGCCGTTCAGCAGCGCGCCGCCGGCCGTGGGGTCCCGGCTGAGCTCGACGATGTCGGCGAAGTGGCGTTTCGGCACGACCAGGACGTGCACCGGCGCCTGCGGGTTGAGGTCGGCGAACGCCAGCGTGTCGTCGTCCTCGTAGACCTTCGTCGCCGGAATCTCGCCCGCGACGATCTTGCAGAACAAGCAGTCGTCCGCCATGACCGGCAGGCTAGCGGTTCAGGAATGCGTGAACGGTTCCAGAGCGTGGCTGAACTGCCAGGTGCTCTGCGAGACGCCCGAGCACGAGTCGCTGCCACCCGTCCCCGGGCAGCCGCCGTTGTCACGCTGGAGGGCCCAGAACGACAGCGTGTTCACGCCCTTGGACGTCGCCCAACTCTGCAGCGGTGCCGCCTGCGAGGTCTGGAACGTCTCCGCCGCGCCGTAGTCGTCGATGCCGATCATCTGCGTGATGCCCACCATCGCCCAGCGCTGCGCGGTCGACTTGGACGGGTACAGCGAGCCGAGCTGGTTGACCAGCTGCGTCCCGGCGTTCTCGGCGTCGGTGAGCATGTTGTGCGTTGCGCCGTCGTAGTAGTCGAAGGTCATCATGTTGACGACGTCGACACGGGCGTTGTTGTTGATCGCGTTCTGGACGACGGCCTTGCCGCTGCTCTCGAGCCCGTTGGGCGACGACGGCAGGGTGTAGGAGACCTGCAGGGTCCGTCCGTTAGCCGCGGCCCAGGACTGCACCTGGGCGATGGCCTGGTTGCGCCGGGTGATGCCAGCACTCTTGGTCAGCGAGGCGTCCTCGACGTCGAGGTCGATGCGTGGGACGTCGTAGGTCGAGATCACCTTCTCGTAGGCGGCCGCGATGCTGCTGACCGACGTGCAGCTGTCGGCGATGTCGGTGCCGTCGTGATCGGCGGAGTAGCCGCCGAAGGACGGGACGACGTTGCCGCCCGCCGCCCGGATCTGGTTGATCTGGCTGCCGTAGGTGCCCGACGAGATCGGCAGGCTCGTGTCGCCGTTCCAGTAGACCGTGCACGACCCGGGCGACGCGGTCTGGAAGAACGCGAGCGTCAGGTACTTGGCGCCGGACTGCTGGGTGAGCGTGTAGAGGTTGTCGCCGCGCCAGGCCTCGAAGTACGGGGCGAAGACGTGGTTGGGCAGAGCGGTGGCCGCTCCGGCCGGCGGCGACATCGCGAGGAGGGACGCCGCGACGGCGACGAGCACCGTCAGTCCGGCGTAGATACGTGTGCGCATGGCTTCTCCTGGGGGTGAGTTGCGCAAGCGAGTGGTGAGGCGGCGGCGATGTCGCCCCGTGGCCGAGCCGATCTGGTAGGAAACCTTCCTATCTGATGGAGAAATGATGACGTCCGCGATGCGAATACACAAGGCCTTCACCCGATCTGTCCGGACCACCCCATCTGGCCGTCCCGACTCACGCCCGGCCTGACCTCACCGGGGCCCGGCCTACCGGGGCCTTCAGCGCCAGCCGCCACCAATTCGAAAATTCGCTGGCCGCGTCCCGATGCCTTCTGTATCGTTCTACTAGAACGTTTTAGTAAATCGATCCAGAGGAGCGGCGACATGACCCCGGGAGCGACCATGAAGTCCGTCGCAGCGGCGGTCGGCGTCTCGTTGTCGACCGTGTCCAACGCGTACAACAAGCCCGAGCAGCTCTCCGCCGACGTCCGGGGCCGAATCTTCGCCGCCGCCCGCGACCTGGGCTATCCGGGGCCGGACGCCGCGGCGAGGTCGCTGCGCAGCCGCCGGGCCGGAGCGATCGGCCTGCTGCTCACCGAGCAACTGTCCTACGCGTTCTCCGATCCGTTCGCGGTCGGCCTGCTGGCTGGGCTGAGCGAAGTGGCCGAGCGCACCCGGACCGGTCTGTTGCTCATCCCGCTGCCGCGCTACGAGGCCGAGGCGGACGAGGACGCGATCCGCGAGTCGGTCGAGGCCATGCGTAGCGCCGTGGTCGACGGTGTTGTCGCCTACTGCGTCGACATCGGCCATCCCGCCCTCGATGTGATCTCCATTCGTGGGTTGCCGTTCGTGCACTCCGACGATGACCTTCCCGGCCGCCGGGTGGTGATCGACGAGGCCAGCGCCACACGCGGCGTCGGCGAGCACCTGGCCCGGCTCGGGCACACCAACGTCGCCATGGTGGTTGATTCCGGACGATCCGCGACCACTCCCGACGAGATCATCGACCCGTCCGCGCTCTACAACAATGCGCGCCTGCGGGCGCAGGGCGTGCGAGAGGGGCTCGGCGAGAACGCTCAGCTGACCATCGTCTCGGGCGGCCACAACTCGGTCGAGTCGGGGATCGCTGCCGCCGAGTTCGTCCTCGATCGCCGCGACCGCCCGACCGCAATCGCCGCCGGCGGTGACGTGCTCGCATTCGGCGTCATCGAGGCGATGCGACGGCGGGGCCTGGTGCCCGGCCGCGACATCTCCGTCACCGGATTCGACGACGTCCCCGCTGCGGAGGGCGCCGGGCTCACCACTGTCCGCCAACCGATTCGCGATAAGGGACGCCTGCTCGGGCGGATGCTCCTCGATCCGTCCTACACCGAGGAACGCGTCGTCCTGCCCACCGAACTCGTCATCCGCTCGAGTACCGGCCCGGTGCCGAGCCGATAGCGCTACCGCGCACAGAAAGGAACCGACATGCTTCCCATCGCCTCAGATCTCGCGGTCAATGCCGTACGCGACCACGCCGGATCGGCCCTGCCGAACGCTCCGGTCGTCCCCGACCCGGAGCCCCGTGAGTCCCGCACACGCGTCTGGATCGCCGCGTTCCTGCGGGCGTCCGCGCAGCGCCGGGCCCGCCTCGCCGATCGGGTGGACCCGTGCACCGGCCGAGCGGAGCCGGTGGCAGGCTGACCTCGCTCACCCTGGGTGGCGTCGCTCCACCTGGGCGAGCCGGGTACCGATCAGTGTCAGCGAGGTGACAAACTCTCGCAGTGCCCGCGACGCGTCAGCCTGCCACTGCCCTCGGCCACGCACTACAGCTACTCAGCGCGGACGAGCATCAGCTCGACGGACTGATCCGGCAGGCCGCCTGGGTAGCCCGCTGCGTCGGACGTGGCCCGGGCGCCCCGATCGGCCCGCGTGATCTGCCGGCGCTGGCCGGCGTACTGCAACAGCGATCGGTCACCAAGGGCAGCGTGCTGTTCCGGGCCGGGCAGCGGTCCTCCGGCGTGTGGATCCTGCGCGACGGCCGCTACGAACTGCTGCTGAGCTCGCGCCAACGTCGTGCCGTCGTCGGCGTCTTGCGCGCCGGAGATGTCGATGGCGACATCCCGCTGCTGCTCGACCAGCCGGTGCCCTACGCGGCCCGAGCGGTAACGGACGGATCGTGCTTCTACCTGAGCCGCGCCAACTTCGAGACATTGCTGGCCGAGAATCCCGCGATCGCCCGCCGCTGGCTGTCGAGCGTGGCCCAGCGACTGGCCGGCAGCCAGGTTCGGGTGGTCGGCCTGCTCGGACAGTCGCTGGTCCAGCAGGCGGCGCGCCTGCTGCTCGACGAGTCCGCCAATTCGGTCGATGCCGTCGTGCGGCTACCCCAACGCACTCTGGCGGCGATGCTCGGTGTGCAGCGTCCGTCCCTGAACAAAGTCTTGAAGGAGCTCGAACGCGACGGGCTGATCGCTGTGCGCTACGCCGCGATCGAGCTCGTCAAACCGGCAGGCCTCGCCCGCCGCGCGTAACACCGGAGTGCCCCACTGACGCCCGAGCCCGACCGGCGAATGGAATGGCTCCGCCCTCGCTCCGCGTTAGCCGACTCGTGACCGACGCCGACGCGACCACCTTTCTGCTCGTCTCCGGCAGTACCCGCACCGCCTCCACCAACACCGCCGCGCTGCGCACGGCGGTGGCCCTCGCGCCGCCCGGGATCACAGCCCGGCTGTATGAGTGGATGAGCGTGCTACCGGCGTTCAACCCCGACGACGACCGCGACCCGTTGCCCCCGGCGGTCGCCGACCTGCGCGCTCAGATCGCCGGCGCCGACGCCGTGGTGTTCTGTACGCCGGAGTACGCCGGCACCTTTCCCGGCAGCCTGAAGAACCTGCTCGACTGGACCGTCGGCGGCCCGGAGATGTACGGCAAGCCCGCCGCGTGGATCACCGTCGCTGCCGAAGGCCGCGGTCTCGGCGCCGAACAGACGCTCGCAACGGTGCTGGGATACATCAACGCCGACATCGTCCAATCGGCTTGTCTCCGTACACCGGTACGCCGCGATCAGGTCGACCCCGACGGTCTGATCAGCGACCAGGCAATCCGCAACGCGCTGACCGGCGCCCTGGACGCGATCGCCGAGCACTCGGCAATCCGGCGCGTAGACGCGGCTACAGCGGGGTGACGTAGGCGGCGCTGATGCCGCCGTCGACCAGGAACGTCGATGCGGTGATGAACGAGGCGTCGTCGCTGGCGAGGAACGCGACTGCCCCGGCGATCTCGTCCGGCTCGGCGAAGCGTCCGAGCGGCACGTGGACGAGACGGCGGGCGGCCCGCTCCGGATCTTTAGCGAACAGCTCGCGCAGCAAAGGTGTGTTCACCGGACCAGGGCACAACGCGTTGACGCGAATGCCGTCGCGGGCGAACTGCACGCCGAGTTCGCGGCTCATCGCCAGCACCCCGCCCTTGCTGGCGGTGTAGGAGATCTGCGAGGTCGCCGAGCCCATCACCGCGACGAACGACGCCGTGTTGATGATCGAGCCGCGGCCACCCGGACGCATGTGCTCGATCGCGTACTTGCAGCACAGGTACACCGAGGTGAGGTTGACGTCCTGGACGCGCTGCCACACGTCGAGCCCGGTCGTCTCGATCGAGTCGTCGTCGGTCGGCGAGATCCCAGCGTTGTTGAAGGCGATGTCGAGGCGGCCGTACTGGTCGACCGCGGTCTGGAACATCGCGCGCACGTCGTCCTCGGACGTGACGTCGACCTTGACGAACAGCCCGTCCACCTCGGCCGCGGTCTTGCCACCGGCGTCCTCGTCGATGTCGGCGCAGACGACCTTCGCGCCCTCGGCCACGAACCGGCGAGCGGTCGCCAGGCCGATCCCGCCGCCGGCACCGGTGATGACGGCGACGCGATCGGTGAGCCGTGTGGTCATGGCTGCTCCTTGGTCGATTCCTTGGTCGAGATGAACACGTTCTTGGTCTCGGTGAACGCCAGTGGCGCGTCCGGGCCGAGCTCGCGACCGAGGCCCGAGGACTTGAAGCCGCCGAACGGCGTCCAGTAGCGGACCGACGAGTGCGAGTTCACCGACAGGTTGCCCGACTCGATGCCGCGGCTGACCCGCAGCGCGCGGCCGAGGTCGCGCGTCCAGATCGATCCCGAGAGCCCGAACGGGCTGTCGTTGGCGACGCGGATCGCATCCGCCTCGTCCTCGAACGGGACGACCGAGACCACTGGGCCGAAGATCTCCTCGCGCAGCACGCGATCGTTCGGATCCGTCGGGGTGAGCACGGTCGGCGGGAACCAGTAGCCGGCACCGTCGGGAGCCTTGCCCCGGAAAGCCACCTGCGAGTCGTCCGGGACGAATGCCGCCACCCGCTGCCGATGCTGCTCGCTGATGAGCGGACCCATCTCACTCGCCTCGTCGGCCGGGTCAGCGACCACGACTCCGTTCACCGCGGGTTCGAGCAGCTCGAGGAACTGCTCGTACGCGCTGCGCTCGACGAGAATGCGCGATCGCGCGCAGCAGTCCTGCCCGGCATTGTCGAAGACGGCGTACGGCGCGGTGGCGGCGGCTTGGGCCAGATCGGCGTCGGCGAAGACGACGTTGGCGCTCTTGCCGCCGAGTTCGAGAGTGACCGGCTTGATGCGGGCCGCGCAGCCGGCCATGACCTGGCGGCCGACCTCGGTCGAGCCGGTGAAGACGATCTTCGCCACGTCCGGATGGTCGACGAAGCGCTGGCCGACGACGCTGCCCTTGCCGGGCAGCACCTGGAACACGTGCTCGGGCAGGCCGGCGTCGAGGGCGAGCTCGGCCAGCCGGAGCGCGGTGAGCGGCGTGAGCTCGGCCGGCTTGAGCACCACCGTGTTGCCCGCAGCGAGAGCCGGTGCGAACGCCCAGGACGCGATGGGCATCGGGAAGTTCCACGGGACGATCGCTCCTACGACTCCGAGCGGTTCGTGGAACGTCACGTCGATACCGTCGGCCACCGGAATCTGCTGCCCGATGAGGCGTTCGGGCGCACCTGCGTAGTAGGCGAGGACGTCCCGGGCGTTGCCGGCCTCCCACCGGGCATTGGTGATCGTGTGCCCGGAGTTGGCGACTTCGATCTGGGCGAGGTTGTCGCGATCGGCGTCCACCGCGTCGGCGAAGCGACGAAGCAGCCGCGCTCGATCCCCCGGGCCGACCGCTCGCCAAGTGGCAAATGCTCGACGGGATCGGGCGATCGCCTCGTCGGTCGCGTCCTGATCGAGCAGCTCGACCCGGGTGACCACCTGCTCGGTGGCCGGATTGATCACGTCATGCGTGGTCACGTGCCGCCTCCCTCCCCTACATCCGCTCGAAGTTGCGGAACCGCTCCCAGTCCGTGACCGCCGCGTCGAACGCGGACAACTCGACGCGGGCGGCGTTCGCGTAGTGATCGACGACCGCGTCACCGAATGCGGCGCGGGCGATCGAGCTGGCTTGCCACAGATCGGCAGCCTCGCGCAGCGTGGCCGGCACTCGCTCGGCGTCGGTGGTGTACGCGTTGCCGCTGAACGGCGGCACCGGGTCGAGCTCGTTCTCGACGCCGTGCAGCCCGGCCGCGATCAGTGCGGCCACGGCCAGGTAGGGGTTGACGTCGCCCCCGGGCACCCGGTTCTCGAATCGCAGGCTCGCGCCGTGGCCCACCGCGCGCACCGCGCAGGTGCGGTTGTCCAGGCCCCATTTGACGGCGGTCGGCGCGAAGGACCCGGGCTGGTAGCGCTTGTAGGAGTTGACGTTCGGGGCGAGGAAGTAGGCCATCTCCCGTAGGCCGGCCAGCTGGCCGGCCACGAACTGATCGAACACTGGCGAGGTTCCGTGATGACCGTCGCCGGCGAACACCGGGGTGCCGTCATCGGTGCGCAGCGACAGGTGGATGTGGCACGAGTTGCCCTCGCGCTCGTTGAACTTCGCCATGAACGTCAGCGCCTGACCGTGGGCAGCCGCAATCTCCTTGGCGCCGGTCTTGTAGATGACGTGGTTGTCGCACGTGGTCAGCGCGTCCGCGTACTTGAACGCGATCTCGTGCTGGCCCGGGTTGCATTCACCCTTCGCCGACTCGACTGTCATACCCGCCCCGCGCATGCCGAGGCGGATGTCACGCAGCAGCGGTTCTACGCGGGCGGTGCCGAGAATCGAGTAGTCCACGTTGTACTGGTTCGCCGGCGTCAGCGCGGTGTAGCCCTGCTGCCAGGCTTGCTCGTACGTGTCGTTGAAAACGATGAACTCCAGCTCGGTACCGACGTACGCCGTCCAGCCCCGCGCAGCCAGCCGCTCGATCTGCCGGCGCAGGATCTGGCGGGGCGACTCGAGCATGGCCGCGCCGCCGATCCAGCCCACGTCGGCCAGCACGAGCGCGGTACCCGGCTGCCAGGGAATCGGCCGCAACGTCGCGAAGTCGGGGGTCATCACCAGGTCGCCGTAGCCCAGATCCCATGACGAGATCGCGTAGCCGCCGACGGTGTTCATGTCGACGTCGACCGCCATCAGGTAGTTGCAGCCCTCCGTGCCGTGTTCGGCTACCTCTTCGACGAAGAAGCGGGCGTCGACGCGCTTGCCCTGCAACCGGCCCTGCATGTCGGTTATCGCTACGACGACGGTGTCGACCGTTCCGGCCGCGACCTGATCGCGTAGCGCCTCGAGGCTCAAAGCAGGTTCTGGCATACCACGTCCCTCTCAATGAAAGGTCCGACGACCGTACCTTCTCGCAGGTACACCGACCACATCGCTCAGGCCAGGAGGCCGCGTAACAGCGCCGCCGTGCCGTCCACGTGCTCCTCCATCTCCAGCCGCGCGACATCGGCCTGGCCCGAGAGGATGGCATCGACGATCGCGGCGTGCTGGCGGTCGGAGTGAGCAATGTTGGCGGCGATAACGGGAATGGCCCGCAGCAGCGCGTCCAGCCGCATCTGGGCGTCCGCCACGGTGGCGGTCACCGACGCGCTGCCACCGATCGCCGCGATCGCCATGTGCAGCCGCGAATCGGCGAGCCGCCGCTGCGCCGGCTCACAGTTCGTGGCCTCGTCGAGGTACCGGTGCAGGCTGGCTCGGTCGGCCGCGGCCAACGTCCGGCTCGCCGCCAGCGCCGCGGCCCCCGGCTCGACGACGCGACGCAGAGCCAGCGTGTCCTCCAGTGATTGCTCGAGCGAGCGGTGCAGGCCGGCTGGACGGCCCCGGCCCGGGCGCGGCGACACGACGAACGTCCCGCCTCCTCGGCCGCGGCGTGATTCGACCAGTCCGGCATCGCGCAACGCGCGGATCGCTTCGCGGAGCGTCACCCGGCTGACGCCGAAGGTCTCGGCCAGCTCTCGCTCCGGCGGCAGACGCTCGCCGTCGGCGAGGACGCCCAGCCGGATGCTCTGGGCCAGCCGCTCGACGGTGACCTCGAACGCGTTGCGCACCGGCACCGGCGAGAAGACCGTGCGGGCCCACAACGCCTCGACGTTGTCGGGCGTCGGCGCGGCGGCGATCATGATCCGGCCGTCAGAGGGGGTCATCTGGCCGCCATCACCAGACTGCTGCGGTGCGCCACGCAGGCCGCGACGAAGCCGGTGAACAGCGCCGAGCCGTCGTGCACCTCCGGGTGCCATTGCACCCCGACCGCCCACGGCACGCCCTCGTGCTCGATCGCCTCGACGGTTCCGTCGTCCGCCCAGGCCGTCGCGGTGAGCGACTCGCCCAGCCGGCCGACCGCCTGGTGGTGGTAGGTAGCAATGGTCGCCCGATCGCCGAGCAGGTCGGCGACCCGACTACCCGATGCGATGCGGACGTCGTGCCGGCCGTGCCTACCGACCACGGGGCAGTGACCGTCGTGTCCCACCACGTCAGGTAGGTGCTGAATGATGTCGCCGCCCAAGGCGACGTTGAACACTTGCATGCCACGGCAGATCGCCAGGATCGGTACGCGCAACTCGAGCGCGGCGTGCGTCAGGGCGAGCTCCCAATCGTCGCGGTCGGATCGAGGCGGCCCGGTGTGCGGGTCCCGATCGGCGCCGTATCGCGCCGGATCGACGTCGCCGCCGCCGGCGAGTACCAGACCGTGCAGCCCGTCGACCACGACCCGGGCCGCGCCTTCCGGGTCAGTCAGCGCTGCGGGCGCCAGCAGCACGGGCACGCCACCGCCATTGGCCACCGCGTCGGAGTAGCTCGTCGGCAGCAAGTCGGCCGCCTGTCCCCACACGCCCCACACCGCACCCTCGCGGTAGGTCGTAATTCCTACGCGCGGACGTTCCAGCAGTTCGGCGGCCACAGCAGAATGGTACGGCCTCTAGCCCTTAAACGTACCGGTCATTTTTCTCAGACGTGGATACGTTCACCGGTCGGATCGAAGAGTGGTTCCCGCGCCATGACACCGTCGATCCAATCCCCGAACAGATCGACCGAGAGTCGCGTCCCGGGCGTGGCGTGCTCGATAGGCAGGTAGGCGTAGGCGATGGATGCGGCGACGGTGTATCCGTAGCCACCCGATGTGATCCGCCCGACCACCTGGTCCCCGACTCGCACCGGTTCGCTGCCCAGCACGACAGCCCGCGGGTCGTCGAGAACCAGCGCGCGCAGCCGTCGGGACAACCCACGCTGCTTGGCGTCTCGCACGGCGTCGCGACCCTCGAAGCCCCCGGGCTTGTCGAGCTTCACGCAGAAGCCGAGGCCGGCCTCGTACGGATTGGTCTCGGGCGTGATGTCACTGCCCCAGACCCGGTACCCCTTCTCCAGGCGCAGGGACTCGATCGCTCGGTAGCCGCCGGCGACGAGCCCGCTCCCCCGGCCGGCGTCCCAGAGCGCCGACCAGAGCGCCGAGCCATATTCGCTCGAGACGTAGAGCTCGTAGCCGAGCTCGCCGACGAAGGTGACTCGCAGTGCCCGCACCGGGACATCGGCCACGGTCAACGACGTGGACGTCATGAACGGGAACGCCTCGTTGCCGAGGTCCGCCGGCGTCAACGCGGCGAGGAGTTCGCGCGAGCGCGGCCCCCACAGCGCGAAGCAACCGAACTTGCCGGTGACGTCGACGATCCGCACCCGGGCTCCCCGCCGCCGGGCCTGCCGGCGCAGCCACGCCAGGTCGTGCGAGCCGAAAGCCGTGCCGGTCACGATCAGGAAGGCATCGTCGCCGAACCGGGTCACCGTGAAGTCCGACTCGATGCCGCCCCGGCTGTTGAGCGCCTGCGTATAGGTGACGGCGCCGATGTCGCGGGTGACGTTGTTGTCGCACACCCAGTCGAGCAACGGAGCCGCGTCCGGACCGCTCACCTCGATCTTGGCGAACGACGACTCGTCGAACAGACCGGCGGCGGCCCGCGTCTGCGCGTGCTCGGCGCCGATCGCCGGCGACCAGTAGCGTCCGGCCCAGGCCCGCGGGCGCAGCGTCGGGTCGCCAGCGGCCGAGTTCGACTCGTACCAGTCGACCCGTTCCCAGCCGGCCTTCTCGCCGAACTGCGCCTGATTCGTTTGGTGCCACGCGTAGGCGGCGGGCACCCGTAGCGGGCGACCGGCCTGGCGCTGTACGCCGGGGTACGGGATGTCGTAGTAGGTCTGATAGTTCTCGACGGTGCGCTTGAGGGTGTAGCTCGGCGAGCCGTACTGCGCGCCGAACCGGTTCAGGTCCATGTGCCATAAGTCGAAGCTCGGTTCGCCGGCGATGATCCACTCAGCCATGACCCGTCCGATGCCGCCCGCCCCGGCGATGCCGTGCGCGCAGAACCCGGCTGCCACGAAGAATCCGGCGACATCGGTCTCGCCGAGGCAGAACTCGTTGTCCGGGGTGAACGCCTCAGGCCCGTTGATCACGGTGCGGACGCCGACTGTCCCTATGATCGGCACCCGCCGCTCGGCGTTGGCGGCGATCTCCTCCAGGCGATCCCAGTTCGGCGGCAGCAGGCGTCCGTTGAAGTCAGCCGGGACGGCGTCGTACGTATTCGCCGTCGCCGTCCACGGTTCCGGGTTGCGCTCGTAGCCACCCATGACCAGGCCGTCGACCTCCGGGCGGAAGTACACGAGCAGATCCGGATCGCGCAGCGTCGGCAGGGGTTTCTCGATCCGCGGCGTGATCGGCCCGGTCACGACGTACTGGTGCGACATCGGCACGAGCGGCACGCGGACGCCAGCCAGCCGAGCGATCTCGGCCGCGAACATGCCACCGCAGTTGACCACTACCTCGCACTCGACGTCTCCCTGGTCGGTTCGGACGCCGCGCACGCGGCCGTCCCGGACGTCGAGCCCGAGCACGCGGGTGTGCTCAGCAATGCGAACACCCGACGAGCGGGCCATTGCCGCCAAGGCGTAGCACAGCTGCGATGGGTCCAGGTAGCCGTCCGATTCGAGGTAGGCGGCGCCCACCACTCCCTCCGTGTCCATGAGCGGGAAGAGTTCCTGCGCCTCGGCGGGCGATATCTCGTGCAGCGGCAGGTCGTACGTACGCGCCCAGCTGATCTGCCGCCGGATCTCCTCGAGTCGCCCCGGCGTCGAGGCCAGCTTGATGCCGCCGCTCTCTATCCAGCCGAGTTGATGCTCGCCCTTCTTCAACCGGCGATACAGCTCGACGGAGTACATGTTCATGCGGGTAAGGGTGGGATCGGCCCGCAACTGTCCGACGAGTCCGGCCGAATGAAACGTCGATCCGCTCGTCAGCTCGGCTCGTTCGACGACGAGGACATCGCGTTCTCCCAGCTCCGCCAGGTGATACGCGATGCTGGCGCCGCCGACCCCACCGCCGATGACGACGACGCGGGCCGACGATGGGAGCTCTTGGTCGGCCGCCATGGCTGCTTATCATCCTGACCGGCGAACGTCCCGACAAGCGCCACGCCGGATAAAAGGTCTGGGGCCTAGACCGTTAGGACCCGGCGGGCCTACCATCCCGACACTGCGCAACGACGCGGTGTTGCGTGACCACCCGTGGGCGACCGGGGAGGAGGACGTGTGACGGACAGACACGAGTCAGCCGCCACTCTTCCGGGTCGTGACAACCTCGATGTCCTTGATGTCCTCGACGCCGCCGTGGCCAGCGTCCCGGAGTTCGCCGGGAGGAAGCTCGCCTTCGAGCCGATGAGCGGCGGCTTGACGAACCGGATCTACCGGGTCGGCGCCGACTCGACTCCAGTAGCTGTGGCCCGCGTCTCCAGCCGGAAGAGCAGCCTCCTGGCGATCGACCGGGAGGCGGAGATGCGCAACGCGGAGGCGGCGGCGCACGCCGGCGTAGGACCGAGGGTGCTCACGGCAATGCCGGGCATCGGGATCTCACTCGTCGAATGGATCGATGGGCGCACCTTCGAGGCACGCGACCTCGACGACGCGCGGCAGCTGAACCGGGTTGCTGCCCAGTGCCGGCAACTGCACGCCGGGCCCCGCTTCGCCAACGACTTCGACATGTTCGCCGTGCAGCGCGGATACCTCGCCGTCGTGCGCGAACGGGGATTCCGCCTGCCGAACCGCTATCTGGAGTTCATGCCGCAGGTGGACGTGATGCGTGCCGCACTCGCCGTACGGGCCGACGGCACGGTGCCCTGCCACAACGACCTGCTCGCGGCCAACATCCTCGACGACGGCACGCGCCTGTGGTTCATCGACTACGAGTACTCGGGCAACAACGACGCGTGCTTCGAGCTCGGCAATATCTGGAGCGAGGCGACGCTGCCCCTTGACCGGCTCGAGCATCTCATCACCGCGTACTACGGGTTGGCGTCCCGGGCCAAGCTCGCCCGCGCCCGCCTGTTGGCGCTGATGTCGAAGTACGGCTGGACGCTCTGGGCATCCATTCAGGACGCAGTCAGCGACGCCGACTTCGACTTCTGGTCCTGGGGCATGGAGAAGTACGACCGGGCCGTCGCCGAGTTCGACAGCGCCGAGTTCGCCGCATTGATCGACGACGTTCAGCAACCCGAGACCACGAGGGAGCTAGCGAAGTGACCGCCACCGCGCATCTGACCGACGACGAACAGAGACTGGCCGAACTCGGCTACAAGCAAGAGCTGAATCGCAGCTGGTCCGGCTTCTCGAACTTCGCGATCTCGTTCTCGATCATCTCGATCCTGGCCGGCTGCTTCACCACGTTCGGCGTCGGCTGGAACAACGGCGGCCCCGCCGCGATCGCCTGGGGTTGGCCGATCGTGTCGGCCTTCATCCTCGTCATCGGGCTGTGCATGTCCGAGCTGGTCTCGGCGTTCCCCACGTCCGGCGGCATCTACTGGTGGGCGTCCAAGCTAGGCGGGGCGAAGGCCGGTTACTACACCGGCTGGCTCAACCTGATCGGGTTGTTCGCCATTGACGCGTCCGTGGCCTATGGGTGCGCGACGTTCTTCGACCTGACCCTCGACACGTACAGCACGTCCTGGGCGAGTGGTTACAGCCTGAAAAGGGTCTTCTTGATCTTCGTCATCGTGCTGGCACTGGCTGCGGTGGTGAACATCTTCTCCAGCAAGCTGCTCGCGATGCTGAACAACATCTCGGTGTGGTGGCACGTGGCCGGAGCGAGCGCGGTCGTGCTGATCCTCGTCTTCGCGCCGAGCCACCACGCGAGCCTGTCGTCGGTGTTCACGCACACGGTGAACAACACGGGCTTCTTCGGCGGCCACAGCGGTGGCGCGGCGTTCTGGCTCGGCGCCGTTCCCCTATCGGTGATCCTGACGCAGTACACGATCACCGGCTACGACGCGTCCGCGCATCTGTCCGAGGAGACACACTCGGCGGCGAACGCGGCCGCGAAGGGGATCTGGCGGTCGATCTTCTACTCGGCAATCGGCGGCTGGGTCCTGTTGCTCGCGTTCCTGTTCGCGGTCCGGGACGAGTCCGGCGTGACCGCCGGCGGCGGCGGGTTCACCGGTGGCAGCGTCGCCATCATCTTCAATCAGGCGTTGACGACCAACGGCGCGAGCATCGTGCTGGCCATTTCGACGATCGGGCAGTTCTTCTGCACGGTGGCGTGCATGACCAGCACGTCGCGGATGCTGTTCGCTTTCAGCCGGGACGGTGCCGTCCCGGGCGGGCAGTACTGGTCGAAACTGAGCAAGAACCGGGTGCCGGTGTACGGCGTTCTGCTGTCGGTAGCCGTGGCGATCGTGATCACGCTGCCGGCGATCGTGACCGTCAACCTCCCGGTCGGTAACGAGCTGGTGCCCTCGCCCGTCGCGTTCTTCGCGGTCGTCTCGATCGGCGTGATCGGCCTCTACGTCGCCTTCGCGATCCCGATCTTCCTACGCTGGAAGGCCGGCAGCAGTTTCCAACCGGGCGGGTGGACGCTGGGCAACAAGTACAAGTGGATGTGCATCGTCGCCGTCGTCGAGATCGCGGTCACCTCGTTCATCGCGATCTTGCCGACCTCCACGGCCGGAGCGCCCTGGTACAAGGGCTTCGGCTGGGCGAATCTGAAGTTCGTCAACTACACCCCGATCGTCGTCGGCGGGGCGTTGCTCGCGTTGTGGCTCGGCTGGCACCTCTCGGCGAAGAAGTGGTTCACCGGTCCGAAGATGACGATCGACCTGCCCGAGGGCGTGTCCGCGGCCGACGAGATCCGCCTGGAGCACCACGGCGCGAGCGGCCACCTCGGCACAACACCGGACACCGAGTCGGACGTCGCGCCCGCCTAGCGCGTCAGTACTGCAGGCTGCGCAACGTCTCGAGCTCGTCGGGTTTGCCGACCACGATGAGGATCGTCCCCGGGGTCAACTTCGTGTCCGGGCCCGGATTGGCCTCGAACTTGGCGTCCGGGCCGGAGCGCACCGCCAGGATCAGCGCACCGGTCTTCTCGCCCAGCGCCGCCTCGGACAGGCTCCGACCGACCAGCGGCGAACCCGCGGCGATCTCGACCTGCTGGATGCTGAAGTCGAGTTCCTCGTCGTGCATGACGGCGTCGAAGAACTCGGCGACGTGGGGCTGGAGAGCGAACGACGCCATCCGCCGTCCCCCGATCAGCTGCGGATTGACGACCCGGTCGGCCCCGGCCCGGACGAGCTTGGGTCGGGACGTCTCGGTCCGGGCCCGGGCGATGATCACCAGGTCCGGGCGCAGCGCACGGCTGGACAGCGTCACGTAGACGTTGTCGGCGTCGGTGTCGAGCGCGGCGATCAGTGCCCGGGCGTGCTCGATGCCGGCGGCCTGCAGCACCTGGTCATCGGTGACGTCGCCGATGATGGTTGGGTGGTCGATGTCCTCGAGGCGGGCGCCGTCCCGGTCGATGACCACGGCGGTCTCGCCGGCCGCGCTGAGGTACCGGGCGCTCGCCCGGCCGACGCGGCCCCAGCCGCAGATGATCACGTGGCCGGTCAGCCGGCTTATCTCGCGGTCCATGCGGCGTGCCTCCAGAGCGGTTCGCAGGTGGCCTTCGATGAGGGCTTCGAGCATGACGGTGAGCGTGTAGAGCGCGGTGCCGACCCCGACGAGGATCAGCCCGATCGTGAACGCCTTGCCCACCCCGGAGAGCGGGAGCACCTCGCGGAAGCCGACCGTCGTCACGGTGGTCACGGTCTGATAGGCGGCATCGAGCAGCCCGAATCCGAGCACGACGTAGCCGATCGTGCCGGCGATCAGGACGAGCGCCAGCGCGAGCAGCGCCAGCCTGATCCGCCGGACCGGGTCCATGGACGGAATTGTGGGCGACCTGAGACTCCGGCGCACGCCACTGGCGCCGCACCGGCGTGGCGGCTTGGATCGGTACATGCCGGTGAAGAGCGTCAAGGACGCCGTCCAGAAGGTGGCCAGTCGACAGTCGGCTGCCCTCGTCCTCGAGCTGGATCTGACCGAGCCGCTCGCGCAGGGCGTGCCCGGGGATCCCGTCTCCGCGCTCATGCAACGCCGGCAGGCCCGGCTCAAGGACGTGCTCGAGGGGCTGCGTACGGCGGCGGCCGACGAGCAGGTCGAGATCCTGCTGGCCAAGGTGGGTTCCGGACGTCTCGGATTCGCCCGGGCGCAGGAGCTGCGCGACGCCGTCCTGGCCTTCCGCGCGTCCGGCAAGCCGGCGATCGCCTGGGCCGAGTCGTTCGGCGAGTGGAGCCCGGGCGTCGCGCCGTACTACCTGGCGACCGCGTTCGACGAGATCTGGCTGCAGCCGATCGGTGACGTGACGTTCAACGGCCTCACGCTGGGCACGCCGTTCGTTCGGGGAGCCCTCGACCGCCTGGAGATCGAGCCGCAATTCGGCCAGCGCTACGAGTACAAGAACGCCGCCGACGTGTTGCTGCGCTCGACGTACTCCGACGCCCACCGAGAGGCGGCGCAGCGCATGGCCACCTCGGTGTTCGATCAGGTGGTCGCAGGCATCGCTGCGGCCCGTGGTCTGCCCGCCGAGCGCGTACGCGAGCTGGCCGACCAGGCACCGATCTCGGCCGAGGACGCGCTCGCCGCCGGGCTCATCGACCGGGTCGGCTACCGCGACGAGGTGTACGCCGAGGTGCGGACCCGGGCGGGCGAGTCCTCCAAGCTGCTGTACCTCTCTCGATACGCGCACCCCGTGATCTCGGTGCAGGCGCCTCGCGCCGTGCGCAAGCCCCGCACGATCGCGCTCATCTGGGGGATCGGCGCCATCGGTACCGGCCGCAGCGGCCGTCGCCCGGACGGTCCGCACCTGGGTTCGGACACGGTGACGGCGGCGTTCCGGGCGGCGGCCAGTGACAAGCGGGTGGACGCCATCGTGTTCCGGGTCGACAGTCCGGGCGGATCGGCGGTGGCCTCCGACGCGATCTGGCGCGAGGTCGGCCAGGCCCGGGCGGCCGGCAAGCCGGTCGTGGTGTCGATGGGCGATGTCGCGGGCTCGGGCGGCTACTACGTGGCGATGGGAGCGGACGCGATCGTGGCCGAGCCCGCGACGATCACCGGGTCGATCGGCGTGCTGGCCGGCAAGCTCGTCACCGACGGCCTGCTGGACCGCCTCGGCGTCAGCTACGACAGCGTCGCGGTAGGCAGCCTGGCCCGGATGTTCAGCACCCGCGCCCCCTATGGCCCGGCCGAGCGGGACGCGCTCGAACGGTGGCTGGACCGCATCTACGAGGCCTTCGTCGGCAAGGCGGCGGCCGGGCGGGGTCTTAGCCGCGACGCGGTCCATGCCGTGGCCAAGGGCCGGGTTTGGACAGGCGCTGACGCCGTGGAACGTGGCCTGGTCGACGAGCTCGGTGGCCTCGACCGGGCGATCGAGCTGGCGAGCGAGCGGGCTCGCATCCCGGCCGGGGCCGAGGTCGACGTCGTCAGCTACCCGGCGGTGTCGCCCCTCGCCCGGGTCCGTCCGCCCCGCTCGAGCGAGAGCCCGGGCGCCGCCGATTCCGCCGCGCTGTGGGAGGGCTGGGGGTCGTTCGCGGCCATGGCTGCGCGTCTCGGCCTGCCGGCTGCCGGTCCACTGGCCATGCCCTGGGTGCCCTAGATATCAGCTGAGCGGCTACCTGAGACCGGGCTCGCTGGCAGCCCAGCCCTGCCCAACCGTCTGACGCCACAGCCCGACGACCGAACCCGGTGAGGAGGAGTCGGCGTGGATGGGTCGGCAAAGGCGGTCGACGCAGCGGTCAGTCGCCGTGCCCCAACTTGCGGCGAAGATCAACTACCGACCAGGGTCGCGCACTACCCACGGAACTGGGTCAGAACGGTGGCGGGTCGCAGGTGGTGTCTTGGGGTAGGTCGGGTGATCGGGATTGGTAGGTGTGTCGGGTGGGGCTGATCCATTCGGTGGTGCCGTCGTCGTGGCGGTGGGATGTCCAGCCGGCCTGATGTTTGCCGATGTGGTGTCGCTCGCACAGCGCCCCGATGTTCTCGCTGCTGGTGGTTCCGCCTTTGCTGTAAGGGATCCGGTGATCCAGATCGCAATGATGCGCGGGTCGGTTGCAGCCGGGGAACGTGCAGGCCTGGTCGCGGGCGATCACGAACTCGGCGAGGTCTTTCGGCGGACGGTAGATGTCATGCCCGTAGTCGAGCAGCTGGCCGGTGACGGGGTCGGTGACCAGCCGCCGCCACGTGCCGCTTTCATCGGCGGCCAGGTGTCGGGCGAGGGATGCGGGGATGGGTCCGTGCTCGGCCAGTTCGCCGGGCTGCTCGTCCTCGCCGAGCAGGGTGGACAGGGCGACGGTGACCTGAATCGAGGGTCGCATCCCCTGCGCCTTTGGCAAGTGCGGGTCGTGCAGCGCGGCCACACCAAGGTCAACCAGGGCGTCGGCGCGGCGCTGATCAGCGGTGCGCGGATCGTCGGCTGAGGTGACCGAGGCGAGCGCGTCGATCGCGGTCATGATCGCGGCGGCGCCTTCGGCTGGTAGCAACGCCAAGAGTTCAGCCATGCCGTCATCGCGTGGGGTGACCCGGGCCCCGCGTTCGGCCATCGCCTCGACCCGCTGCTCTTCCACCGTGCTGGCGGCTACCCGGGCCACGGCGCGGCGCACCGAGCGCTTGAACTCCGAGAGGGTCTGCTCGACCGCCCGCGGCAACACGCGTTGCTCGACTTGAGCGGCCTGCTTGTCGTCCAACCCGAACACGGCTTCGGCCAGGCCCGCCGCATGCAGGTAGCTGACCTGCCCGCGATCCAGCAACCCGAGCGTCGCGGGCAACCGCTCACTGAGCGTCTGCGCCACCGCCAGCCGCCGCTGCGCGGTCAACCCGGATAGCCGCAACGCACAGGCGACGTCCTCCCGAACCCAATTGCGTTCATCAGCCGAATCCACAGCCATCCTGGCCAACACCCGCTGCTGCTGCGCCGCGACCCACGCAGCTTGGCGCTCCAACGCGACCAGCAGATCCACCCGCCCCGCCGCCGACAACCCATCCGGATCCAGCAACGACAACGCCACCGCATCCTGCGGCGACGGCTTCGAGCCAGCCAACTCCGCTGCGATCAGGTCGGGGTGATCGAGTACGTCCGACATCAACAGCGGAGGCGCTTCGACATCGAACACATGAGCGAGTCTATCAGACGGTCGAGCGGAAGAACACCCTTATCCGACAAGCTAATTCCTGCGCGCTCGGCCTGGCCGGCCACCGGATCGCAAACCAGCTGCGCGGTCGCCTCCGCGTGCCCGGCCGCCTCCACCTGCCGCCGTCGCCGAGGGAGCACGGCACCCGACTCCTAGTCCGGCCGTTTCTGCTCGGTGCTCTCGAAGTTGAGGCTGACCCGCGGGCCGGCCGGCCGAGCCTGTTTCGGCACGCTGTGCAACCAGTCGCCCTGGCATCGTCCGCCCATGACGACCAGGTCGCCTCCTGCGACGGTGAAGCCGGTACTGCGGCCGCCCGGCCGGGGCTTGGTCAGGAACCGCCGCAGTGCGCCCAGGCTCAGTACCGGCACCCTGCAGAGCGAGCGCTTGCACGTCGCCCAGCCGCCGTGCCAGCCGGTGCCGTCCTGATGATCGCGGTACAGGTTCAGCCACAACCCGTCGTAGGGCACGCCGTACCGCCGGGACAGCGCCTCGGCGATCACGTAGACGAACGGTTCCGGTGCATCGACGATCTCCGGGTACTCGGCGGTGAGCCGCGGCTCGTCGAACAGCTGGTTGTACATCCACCGCTGGTGCTGCACGAACGGCACCGTCCGGACGAGCCGGGCAATCAGCTGCTCGTCGCCGGTGAGCCACCTGGGTACCACGTCCACCCACGACGTCGCATCCAGGTCGTGACGTACAGCCGTGCTGAATGTCTCGTCGATCGCGAGATCCACGTCGGCGAACAGGCTCTGCTGCCCAGGCCCGGTCATGCGGCCAAGTGGACGGACCCGAGCGCCCGCCACGGACGCCAGCCGGCCGAATCCGCGGTGTCGACCGGGCAGGCGTCCGCATAACCCAGTCGGAGCGCGATCTGGTGCGCCGCAGTGCCACCGATGCCCGGCACGGCGATGAGATCCGCGACGAGGTCGGCCAACGGGCCACCGCTGTCCAGCATGACGTCGCCGGATCGGACCGCGGCGGCCAACGCGCGGACGGTCGGCCACTCGTCGGCGCCGGCCAGCACCTCCGCCGACGGGAACAGGTGCGTGAGTCCGTGATCCAACCCGGGGACGGGCTGCCCGAACCGCTCAACCAAGGCGGCCAGCGCACCACGCGCACCGCCCGCGTCGCCACCCTGCGCCAGCACGGTCTGGACCGCCATCTCGAACGGCCCCCACGCGCCGGGCACGCGCAAGCCCGGGCGGGCGGCCACCAGCCGGCCGACAACCGGATCGCGGACCAGCTGCGCGACGGCCGGCTCGACGTCGGAGTCCATGCCGGTCAGCCGGGTGACCCGCTGCACGACGTGGATCAATCCTTCCCAGTAAGGCAAATGGGCACGCAGCAGCAGGTGGTCGTCGCCGCCAGGGTGCACCTCGAGCAGGCCCGGCCCGCCGTCCAGACTGATCGTGCGGCGATACACGTGCTCGACCACCGACTCGACACCGGGCACGGCTCGCTCGGCCAGGAAGGCGACGATGCCGTTCCAGTCGAACGGTGCCCGGTACGGCAACCGCATCGTCAGCCCACCGTCGGCGCCGAGGCGATCGGCCCGGCGCCGGCGGACGCGCAGCTCGCGGGGCGACGCGCGAAACACGTCGCGCATCTCCCGGTTGAACTGGCGCAGGCTGCCGAACCCGGACGCAAACGCCACGTCGGCGACGTTCAGGTCGCTGTCGTCGAGCATCCGGCGGGCGAAATGGGTGCGTCTCGACCGAGCCAGCTGATCCGGAGTCGCGCCGAGGTGATCGAGGAAGACCCGTCGCAGGTGCCGCGCCGACAGTCCGAGCCGCGCCGCGAGATGTGCCTCCGTACCGCCGTCGTCCAGCGTGCCGTCGATGATCAGCCGAACTGCACGGCACACGAGTTCCGGCGCCGAGGACGCGACCGGCCCGGGAACCCGGTACGGGCGGCAGCGCAGGCAGGCCCGGAACCCGGCTGCCTCGGCGGCGGCCGCCAGCTCGAACGTGCGCACATTCTCGGCTCGCGGCCGGGCGCCGCAGCCGGGCCGGCAGTAGATGCCGGTCGTCACCACTGATCTTCCTGCGCGGGCGGCCTTATACGGCCTCCAGCGTAGGAAGATCCCCGACCGGAAAGCGTCAGTCGCCGAGCGGGGCCGGCGGCCGGAGCGGGGCCGATCCGTCTTCGGCGGCGGGGTGCTCGACGAGCGCCAGCACACGGGCAGCCATGAATCGCGCCGTGCGTACGGGCGTCCCCCGCCGGGTCACCTCGACTACTTCGACGATGCCGCGGCCCTGGGTGATCTCGACCCGGCGACCGGCCCGGGTGGCCGCGATGTCGTAACTGCGAACCCCGTCGCCGGCATCGATGACGATCTCGACGTGATCACCCTTCATGGCGCACCTCGGCTCGAGACAAGAAGGTCCGACCCGGTGCGGTCGCCTCTCGGCGCTTAGCACACCGCGGCTTCAGCCGAACGATCTTCCGCGGTGGCGGTATTTATATTGGAACCCGGGGACTCGCACCGAGCCGGACACGCATGCAAACCAGCACGCCGGCCGAGATATTTCCACGCACCCGTCCCGATCGAGGTTGACGTGCCACCGCAGGCGGTGTGAAACAGCCTCGATCGGGACGGCGGAGCTCAAGCGTCAGCTCTTGATGACCGGGTTACCGAGCGGCAGGTCGGGGCCGCCGGTGATCGCCGAGCCGACGGCGAAGTAGATGTAGACGCCGACCGCGGCGAACAGGAACACGATCACCCCGCCGGTCTGCAGCCAGCCCTTGGACGCGTTTTCCGTGCCGATCAGCACGGCGATCAGGGCGAGTTCGACCAGGGCGAACACCGCGGTGAACGCCAGCGGAAGCCGCAGCGTCGCCAAGGTCAGCATGCCCATGATCACGATCCACGTGATGAGGAACAGCCCCTGGGTATGCACCGCCGCGCTCGCGGTGATCGCGAACCAGTTGTGCAGCAGTCCCAGCACCAGGCCGGCGTAGCTCAGCCAGAACGCCCCGAAGATGCCGAAGACGCTGGCCACGGCGCTCTGCCCGACCGCTGCCGCCCAGATCGTGGCGATGGTCAGGCCGAGTCCGGTCGCAAAGGCGATGATCGCGATCGGCGCGCCCGCAGCGCTCGACGGCACGTAGCCGATCAGAGTGAGCGCGAGCGCGACCGAGCCAGCCACGAACACCGGAATGCCGAGCGCGGCGGGGTTTCCGGCGAAGAACGCGTTCTCGGCCGGCGCGGCCGGAGCGGGAGCAGCGGCAGCGGCGGGCAGGGAGCCGAGACCGAGGTGTTCCGGCGTGACGCTTCCAGCAGTCATGATGCCTCCAAGAGAACGGATGGTCAGACGTTCAGCCCGACAGATGTGTCAGCGACGCGCCCGCGGCGACGACGGCGCAGCACGTGTAAACCCAGCGGACGTGCAGGTGCCACCAGGTGATCCGGCGACGGAACCTGATCGGCAACGCGTTCAGCTCGGACCTCGGCACGACATGCAAGGCCAGCCACATAGCCGCAGCCGCGATGACCGCGATCGCGAGCAGCGCCAAGCTCGGTGACATGCCACCACCTCCTCAGAGCATGCTCAGGGCACGAGAATCGCGCGCCCGCGTACCTTGCCGTTGTCGAGGTCGTCGAGTGCCTTCTGGTAGTCGGTCAGCGGGTAGGTCGCCGTGCGCAGCGTGACCAGCCCGCGCGCGGCCAGCACCATCAGCTCGGCCAGGTCGTTGTACGAGCCGACCAGGTTGCCGATGAAGTTGATCTCCGTTGAGATGATGTCGATCGTCGGGACGTTGATCGCGCCGCCGTAGCCGATGACGTAGTAGTTGCCGTTGCGGCGGAGGCTGGCCACGCCGACCTCGACGGCCCCGCCCTCGCCGACGAAGTCGATGACGGCTTCGGCACCGTTGCCGTCGGTCAGCTCCTGGACAGCGGCCACGGCGTTCTCGTCGGCAACCACCGTGTGGTCCGCGCCGAGCTCCTTCGCCAGGGCCAGCGCGCCGGCGTTGCGGTCGAGGACGATCATCTCCACAGACGACAGGGCCCGCAGCACCTGCACGCCGATGTGCCCCAGGCCGCCGGCACCGATGACCACGGCGCGATCGCCCGGGCGCAATCGACGGGCCGCCTTGGCTACGGCGTGATACGCGGTAAGCCCGGCGTCGGCGAGGGCGGCGACGTCCGCCGGCTGCAGTGACGGGTCGAGCTTGATGGCCGAGCGCGCCGTCGTCTTGAGGTACTGCGCGTAGCCGCCATCGCTGTCGATTCCGGGGAAGGACGAATTCGTGCAGTGCACGTCGTCGCCGTCACGGCAGGCCCGGCACAGCCCGCAGGTCACCAGCGGGTGCAGGATCACCGGGTCGCCCACCGCCACGTTGGTGACGGCGTCGCCCACCGCGGACACCCAGCCGGCGTTCTCGTGGCCGAGCGTGTACGGGAGCTCCACGCCGGACTTCTCGGCCCACTGGCCCTCGATGATGTGCAGGTCGGTTCGGCACACCCCCGCGCCGCCGATCCGCACGATGACGTCCAGAGGGCCGGTGATCTCGGGATCCGGCACATCGACGAGTTCCGGCGCCGCGTCGTACTTCGGCAACTGCACGGCTTTCATCGCGAGACCTCCTCGGCGGCCGATTCGGGGTAGCGCGTGGCCAGCAATCCCCGGCAGAAGTGAGCGTTGCCGTCGATGCTGACTCGGACGGTGCGGGCGAAACGCAGCCGCAGGGGCGCGTCCTCGGGTTCGACCGGCGCGCCGTCGTCGCCGACCAGCACGAGGCATCCTGGGTCGAGCGGCAGATCGACGTCGGCGCGCCGGCGCAGGAGCCTTTGCCGCTCGGCGCCGGCGGGTAGGTCAGCCAGCCGCGCCTGGGGCAGCGACTCGATCGTCCACCCGTCGGCGAGCAGCCGGCGGCAGGCTCGCTCCATGGCGGCGACGTGCGCCTTGCGTTGGAAGTTGCGGCGCAGGTCGTCCAGTTCCGAGGCGGCCTCGTCGGGGAACGACCCGACGAAGCCGGCCCCGGCGGCCACCCCCGAATTGATCGCGTCAGAGGCGAAGTGGTCCTCCAGGACGATCGACACGGTGTCGATGCCCGGGACGGAACGCACGGCATCCTGCGCGTCGGCCACCATCAGATAGGCAAAGTTCGGTGCGCAGAAATAGGTCGGCAATCGCAGGCGTACCTCCGAGTGCCGGCCGTCCACCGTGGACGACGTGACGAACCCGAGGTCCACGATCGACTCGTCGAGCTCCGGATCCCGGACCGTGCGCAGCGCGTCGACCACCTCGTCGTGCCGGTCCGTCTGAACGAGAGTCACGACGATGCGCCGACAGCGACGCCGGTCTCGGGCTCTTCGGGGATCTTGATCGCGAGCTCGGGCGGCACGTCGATGTCGTACAGCTTGGCTGCATTCAGGCCGAGGATCTTCTTCTTCTGATCGGTCGTGATCGGCGCGTAATCGGTCATGTCCTCGGGGATCTGGAAGTCGACGAAGCGTTCGATCAGCCACTTGGGCGTCCACAACGCGTAGTCGCTAGCGAAGGTGATCTTGTCCTCGCCGATCCAGTACAGCAGTTCGCCGATCACCTGGGCGAAGTAGCGGGGCCGGGTGTGGATGAACGGCATGACCACCGACAGGCCGCCGTAGACGTTGGACTCCTGGGTCGCGATCCAGCAGAAGTCCTCCAACCGGGGCAGTCCGCAGTGCTCGACGATGAAGTTGAGGTCCAGGTAGTCCGACGCCACCGCGTCGACGTCGTGCACATCGAACGCGTCACGATCCAGCGGCTTGAGCGTCGGGCCCTTGTGGACGTGAATGTTCTTGATCCCGAGGGCGAGGCACTCCTCGAGGTAGCGCCGGGCCCACGGGTCGGACAGCTTGTATCCGCGGGACTGGCCGTTCCACTCCGCGGTGTAGAGCTTCACCCCGCGCAGGCCGAACTTCTCGGCGTCGGCGCGCAACCAGTCCAGACCCTCCTCGCCGAAGCGCGGGTCGAACGAGTGGTTATAGGTGAGCCGCTCGGGGTTCTTCTGGGTCAACTCCCACGCCTGGTCGGACTGGCTGAACATGGTGTGGAAGAAGTCCTTGAGCATCGTCGTCTGGAAGATCGCGTGGTCGGCGTAGCCCTCGTCGAAGATGTCCTTCATCAGCCGGTCCGGGCCGTAGTAGCAGTACTCGTCGTAGCCCCACTTGACCTCGTCCGGGCTGAGATTCGTGTGGTAGTCGAAGAAGCAATCGATGAACTGCTTGCCGTGGATGTTCTTCTGGTTCTGAGCGCGCCCGTCCCACAGATGGATGTGGCTATCCACGATGAAGTACTTCTCGCCGTCCTTCGTGTACATGCGCGATCTCCTCCGGGCTGGGTCGGTGACCCGACAGTAGGACCGGCCCGAATCCCGGGTTGTCTCAAAACGAGACCGTCGCCCCACCTCCAGCGGCCGTCTCATGCGGTGTCGGATCGAGGAGGCTGCCGTGACCGAATCCAACGCATCGAAGCCCGAGACCTACAGCCCGTGGACCGTAGTCAATGTCGTGTTCGCGCACCTCGCGGACCAGGGCCTTCATCCCACATTGGGCGATGCCGGTCATCCGGGCGAGCCGGCCGCGGCGCTGCTCCGGGCACTGGGCATCGTCCCCACCATCGAAGGTGACGCGCGGACGGTGGAACAGACCCGGCGCAAGCTCGCTGAACTGCGGGCGGCCGTCATGGAGGGTCCCTGATGCGTCTCAGGATGAGACCGTTCCGAGTCGCATCCGGGGCTCTAATCGTCCTCATCGTGGCGTGGAGCACACGCCATCCCCGAGCCAGCCAGTCATGAGTCGGCAGTAGCAACGACCCGCGAAGGAGTGCCGATGAGCCGTCAGAGTGTGGCGAAAGCCCACCAGAAGATCCAGGAGCTGTCCTGGGAACCGGCGTATCACGAGCCGGTGTCCCACTACGGGACGGACTACACGTTCCAGAAGGCCAAGAAGAAGGACCCGCTCAAGCAGGTTCTGCGGTCGTACTTCCCCATGCAGGAGGAGAAGGACCACCGGGTGTACGGCGCCGAGGACGGCGCCATCCGCGGCAACATGTTCCGGCAGGTGCAGGAGCGTTGGCTGGAGTGGCAGAAGCTGTTCTTGTCGATCATCCCGTTGCCGGAGATCTCCGCGGCCCGCGCCATGCCGCTGCTGTTCCGGACGGTGCCGAACCCGGAACTGCACAACGGCCAGGCCATCCAGATGATCGACGAGGTCCGGCACTCGACGATCCAGCAGAACCTCAAGCGCATCTACATGAACAATTACATCGACCCGGCCGGATTCAACTCGAGCCTGCGCAACTTCCAGAACGACTACTGCGGGACGATCGG
>DASXYL010000041.1:0-17944 GCA_036502575.1 Jatrophihabitantaceae bacterium
GATCGCCTCATCCGCTACGTCAAGCGCACGCTGCAGCACGTCGTTGTTCCCCTCCTGCTCATCCACGCGCGCGACGACGACGTGGCAGGCCTCGCGAATCCGCGCTACGTGGCGAGCCGCGTCGGCAGCACCATCGTGCGCGAGACGATCGTCGAGCACAGCTATCACCTGATCACGCTCGACAACGATCGCGAGCTCGCGGCGTTGCGCACCGTCCAGTTCTTCAACCAGGCCGCGACGGTAGTGACGTCGCCGGATGCACTTCAACGGGCCGAGGGGTAGACTGATGTCGCTCGGGTCCAACAGCTTCGCTTCCGGGGCAACGTCGCGGTCCTGATCGCGACGCACCTCGTTCACTGATCGGTCGACCATGCGAATTCTCGTTGTCGAGGACGATTCCCTCCTGGCGGCAGGCCTCGCGAGCATCCTCGCGCGGGCCGGCCACACCATCTTTCCCGCCCGCACGGGCGCCGACGCCGAGGCGTTCTTCGCGCGCGAAGCGCTCGATCTCGTGATCCTCGATATCGGATTGCCCGACATCGACGGCTTCGAGCTGCTGCGCCGCATGCGCAGCGGCCGCGGCGCGGTGTGCGTGCTCGTGCTCACGGCGCGCGACGCCGTCGAGGACCGCGTGCAGGGTCTCGACCTCGGCGCCGACGACTATCTCACCAAGCCGTTCTCGTTCGTGGTGCTGCTGGCCCGGTTGCGGGCATTGCTGCGCCGCGGCGTCACCCCGCGCCCGGCCGCGCTGACCGTCGGCGACCTGGTGCTCGACCCGGCGGCGCACACCGTGATCCGCTCCGGGCGCACCATCGAGCTGACCCCGCGCGAGTTCGCGCTGCTCGAGTTCCTGATGCGCCGCGCCGGCGAGGCCGTGTCCAAGGCCGACATCCTGCACCACGTGTGGGACGCCCATTACGAGGGCGACGCCAACGTCGTCGAGGTGTACGTCGGCTACCTGCGTCGCAAGATCGACACTCCGTTCGGACGGCAGAGCGTGCAGACCGTACGCGGGGCCGGCTACCGCCTCGCCGCCGAAGGCGCCATGCCCAGCCCAGCCGTCGGTGGCGCCGCGCCGACGGTCAGTCCCGGCGCGTCGACCAGCAGCGGGTAGTCTGCCGCAACGATGATCTGGCCGCGATTTCGCTGGCTGGGTGAATGGTGGGGCGCCCGGTCACTCCGGGCCCGTATCACGATCGCGGCGAGCACGCTGTTCGCGATCGCGGTCGTCACGGGCACCGTCGTCCTCATCACGGTCCTGCAGGGGTCCCTGATCCGGGCGTTGGACTCCTCGGCGAGCAAGACCGGCGACGACGTCGCCACGCTCGTGCGCCGCAGTGGCGGCGACCCGCCGGCGACGCTGCTGGCCGGCAGCGGGGTCGACCTCATCCAGGTTGTGAGCGCCAATGACCAGGTCGTGGCCCGCTCGCCGCTGGCCGACCTGTTCGTGCCGATGCTCGACCCGGCCCAGCTCGCCCGCGCGCGCGACGGGCACCGCATCACCATCAACGGCAACCGGGCGAGCACCGACGGGCAGCTGCGCGTCAGCGCCGTCAGCGTCGGCAACCAGAGCGTCCTGGTCGGCACCAGCCTCGGGCGCGTCGACCAGAGCGTGCACCTGCTGCGCACCGTCGCGGTGGTCGGGTGCCCGCTGGCCGTCCTGGTGATGGCGTTGGCCACGTACTGGTTCGTCGGCCGGACGTTGCGGCCGGTCGCCGGGCTGCGCCTGGGGGCGGAGGAGATCACCGCCGCCGGCCTCGCCGACCAGCGACTGCCCGTGCCCGACGCCCAGGACGAGGTGCAGCGCCTCGCCGTCACGCTCAACGCGATGCTCGACCGCATCGACGCGGCCACCAAACGCCAGCGCACGTTCGTGGGCGACGCCGCGCACGAACTGCGCTCGCCGCTCGCATCCCTGCGCGTTCAGCTCGAAGTCGCCGAACGGCTGCCGCCCGAGGACTGGAACGCCGTACTGCGCGACTCGCTCGTGGACGTCAACCGCCTCGAACTGCTCGTCGACGACCTGCTCGCCACGGCGCGCCTCGACGAGGCCGGCGGAGCGCTGCGCCGGCGCGAGATGGTCGAACTCGACGTGCTGGTGACGCGAACCTGCACCGCCTACTCGACCGCCCGCGTGCCGGTGACCGTGCACACCGCGCCCATGATCGTCGACGGCGACCCGGACGGGCTGCGCCGGGTGATCGTGAATCTCATCGACAACGCGGTGCGCCACGCCCGGACCGGCGTCGCGGTGGCCGTCATCGCCGGACGGCACACCGCCGGGCAGGCCACCGTCCAGGTCGAGGTCACCGACGACGGCCCGGGGATCCCGGCCCACGAGCGCCAGCGCGTGTTCGACCGGTTCTACCGGGTCGGCGGCTCACGCTCCCGCGAGTCCGGCGGCACCGGGCTCGGCCTGCCGATCGTGCGCGACCTGGTGCGCGCGCACGGCGGCACGGTGCGACTGGCCGACAACCAGCCCGGCCTGCGGGCGATCATCACCCTGCCGATCGCCGTCGAACCGCCCCGCTGAGCTCGAGCAGTCGCCGGCCTAGCAGGCCGGCGTGGTCGATCCGCCCGGCGATGTGGGCGCGATGTTGTTCGGTGGTCCGACGATGATTCCGCCTCCGCCGGGTGGCGTAGTCGATCCCGTCGGCGTGCCGGTGCCGGTACCCGTGCCGGTGCCGGTGCCCGACCCCGAGCCGGTCGGTGTGCCGGTCGCGGTCGTGCATGTCGGCGTCGGCGGGACGTACACGCCAACGGTCAGCGTTATCTGCTGCGTCTTCGGGAAGGCGCTGCCGCCAGTGGGGTACTGGTTGATGACGAGACCGTCCAGAGACTTGTCAGTCGTCGGCTGCTGCTTCGAGCCGTCCACGTTGGTCCAGCCCTTGCTGCTCAGATCAGCCAACGCGTCTTGGATCTTCTTGTTGAGCTCGTTGGGCACGCCGGACTTGCCGGTCGAGATATAGATCGTCACGACCGTGTTGACGGGGACCGCCGTGTAGGCGACCGGGTCCTGCTTGACGACGAGTCCGGCCGCGACTGAATCGGAGTCCTGCGACACGACCTTCGGGGCCGGCAGGCCAGCCGTATGCAGGGCGTCGGTGGCCGCCGCCTGGGTCAGGTTCGTCAACGACGGCACCTGCTTGGTCGGCTTCTTGTAGGTCTTGAAGGTGATCACGGTGTCTTTGGTCTGCTGCGAGTCGGCGGCCGGCGTCTGCTGGCACACCCTTCCGTCGACCGCCTTGGCGCCGCCGTCGCACGGGCCCGCCGTCGTCGGCGCCGGCAACTGCATGGGCGGGAACCCATCAGCGATGAGCAGCTGATTCGCCGCAGCGGGAGTCTTGCCCACGAGGGGCGGGACGGCGACCTTCGCTGGCTTGTCGGACTTGCCGAGCAGCACGATGGCGTAGGCGGCACCGCCGATGACCAGCAGCAGCACCGCGACGATCGCCGTCCAGATGAGCCGCTTGCGGCGCCGCTCGTCCTCCTCGCTGCGACCGTCGTCGTCCCCGTCGCCGGGCGGCAGGATCGCCCCGCCGGCGAGATGGGTCGGCGAGCGCGGGATGAACTGCGTCCGCTCCGCGTCGGTCATGACGGCCTCGGCCTCGACCGGACGGTCGGCCAGGGCACGCTGCAGGTCCGAGCGCATCTCGCCCGCTGACTGGTAGCGGTTCAGCGGGTTCTTGGCCAGCGCCTTCATCACGATCGAGTCGAGTGCCCGGGGCACTTCGGGGTTGATCGACGAGGGCACCGGGGCGTTCTCGCGCACGTGCTGGTAGGCCACCGCCACCGGCGAGTCACCGACGAACGGGGGGTTGCCGGTGATCAGTTCGTAGAGCAGGCAGCCGGTGGAGTAGACGTCCGACCGCGCGTCGACGGGCTCACCGCGCGCCTGCTCGGGCGAGAGGTACTGCGCGGTGCCTATGACGGCGGCGGTCTGGGTGACGGTGACCGCGTTGGACGACAGGGCCCGGGCGATGCCGAAGTCCATGACCTTCACCGCACCGGTCGGCGTGATCATCACGTTCGCGGGCTTGATGTCGCGGTGCACGATGCCGTTGCGGTGGCTGAAGTCCAGGGCGCCGCACACCTCGGCGGTGATCTCCATGGCCCGTGGGATCGGCAGTCGCCCCTCGGCCTTGAGGACGTCGCGCAGGGTGCGGCCCTCGACGTACTCCATGACGATGTAGGGGACGTCGCCGTTGCCGTTGCCGTTGAGGCCGGGATCCTCGCCGGTGTCGTACACCGCCACGATCGCCGGGTAGTTCAGCCCGGCGGCGGACTGCGCCTCGCGACGGAACCGGATGAGGAAGGCCGGGTCGGTGGCCAGGTCGGCGCGCAGGATCTTGATCGCGACCTCGCGGCCGAGCCGGACGTCGCGGCCGCGGTGCACCTCGGCCATGCCGCCGTAACCGATCAGCTCGCCGAGCTCGTATCGGTTCCCAACCAGTCGGGGTGTGGCGGTCATGAGGTCACAAGCCTTGCACGGCGTGGGCGCTGCCGGGTCATCGAGGGTCCTTACTGGTTTCGCTGGTCATGTCATCGGCTCGCGTCGTCGAGGTAGGCCTTCATCACGTCGCGGGCGAGGGGCGCCGCTTGCTCCCCGCCCGCGCTCTCGTTGCCGCTCACACCGGCGTTCTCGAGGACGACGGCAACGGCGATCGGATGCGCGGGGTCGGCCGCGTAGCCGATGAACCACGCGTGCGGGGCGAGGGCCTTACCGTTCTTGTCCGAGTTATCAGCGGTGCCGGTCTTGCCCCCCACGCGCTCTCCGGAGATCTGCGCCTTCGTGCCGGTGCCGCTCTTCACGACGCTCTCCATCATCGTCTGCAGCTCTCCGTTGAGGTCGGCCGGCAGAACCTGGCTCTGCACCTGTGGGACCGTCTTGTTGAGTACCGAGAGATTGGGCGCCAGCTCCTGCTGGACGAGGTAGGGCTTCATCAGCGTGCCGCTGTTCTCGACGGCGGCCGCGATCATGGCCGCCTGCATCGGGGTCATCTGCACGTTGAACTGCCCGATCGAGCTCTGCGCGAGCTGGGATCCGTCGTTGATCTGCCCCATCGAGGAGCCGGAGACGGTGAGCGGCATGCTGAAGTCCTGGCCGTCCATGCCGAACAGGTTGGCCTCGTCCTGGAGCTTCTGCTGCCCCACGGTCACGCCGAGCTGGCCGAACGCGGTGTTGCACGAGATGGTCAGTGCCTGGATCAGCGTCGTGGTCTTGCCGTTTCCGCAGGTCTCGCCGTTGAAGTTGCGCATGGTGCCGCCGTTCGGCAGCTGCAACACGTTCGGCGCCGGGATCACGTCGGTGGGCTTCTTGCCGTCGCGCAGCGCAGCGGCGGCCACGATCACCTTCATGACCGAGCCGGGCGGGTAGCTCGCCTGGAACGCGCGGGGTAGCAGCGGCTGCTCCTTGTCGTCGTTCAACTTCTTGTAGGACGCCTGAATCGCGTCGAGGTTGTGCGAGCTGAGCACACTGGGGTCATAGGAGGGGCTGCTGGCCGCCGCGAGGATCGCGCCGGTGCTCGGATCGAGGGCGACCACGGCCCCACGCCGTCCACCGAGGCCCTTGACCGCCGCCTTCTGCGCCGCCTTGTTGACGGTCAGCTCGATGCTGCCGCCCTCCGGGGTGCGCCCGGTGAGCAGATCGGTGATGCGGCTGCCCAGCAGGCGGCTGTCGCTGCCGGAGAGCAGGCCGTCCTCGGCGTCCTCGAGGCCGTTCTTGTCGTAGATCAGGGAGTACCAGCCGGTCAGATCGGCATAGGTCGGGCCATCCGGGTACTTGCGAAGGTACTTCAGCTCATCCTTGGTGGGCACGGATTCGGCGATCGGCGTGCCCTGCACGATGATCGACCCCCGCGGATTGGCGTACTCGTTGAGGATGACCCGCCGGTTGTTCTTGTTGTTGCGGTACGAGTCGCTCTTCACGACCTGGACGAAGTTGAGGTTGATCAACAGCGCGCACATCAGCACGCCGACGGCGATCGCCACCCGACGAATAGGTCGGTTCATGCTGGTACCACCGCCTGTGGCGGTGTGACGGGCTCGGCGGCGGCGTGGCGACCGGGTTCGGCCGGCCGGCGGGCCGCGTCCGAGATGCGCAGCAGCAGGGCCAGCAGGGCGTAGTTGGCGAGCAGTGACGAACCCCCGTAAGACAAGAACGGCGTGGTGAGGCCGGTCTCGGGCAGCAGTCGGGTGACGCCGGCGACGACCACGAACAGCTGCAACCCGATCGAGAACGACAACCCCGTGCCGAGCAGCTTGCCGAAAGTGTCTCGCACCGCGAGCGCGGCGGCGAATCCGCGGGCGATGAACAGTACGTAGACGACGAGCAGCGCCACCAGGCCGAAGATGCCGAGTTCCTCGCCGAAGGAGGAGATGATGAAGTCGGTGGCCGGCAACGGCACGATCTCGGGATGGCCGCCGCCGAGGCCGGTGCCGAACAACCCACCCGTCCCCAGTCCGAACAGCGACTGGCTCACCTGCAGGCCGATGCCGTCGGGGTAGTCGAAGACGTGCAGCCACACCGTCACACGCGTCTGCACGTTGGAGAACAGCTGGTAGGCGAGGAAGGCGCCGCCGGAGAACAGCAGCACGCCCACGATGACCCAGCTGACCCGTTCGGTGGCCACGTAGAGCAGCACGATGAACAGGCCGAAGAACATCAGCGAGGAGCCGAGGTCGTGCCCCCGCACGAGGACGCCGATGCAGATCAGCCACACCACGAGGAGCGGTGCGAAGTCGCGGCCGCGGGGCAGGTCGATGCCGAGGAACCGCCGTCCGGCCAGGGACAGCACGTCACGCTTCGTCACCAGATAGGCCGAGGCGAAGATCGTCAGCAGGATCTTCGCGAACTCACCCGGTTGGATCGAGAACCCGGCCACCCGGATCCAGATCCGGGCCCCGTTGACCTCGCTGAACCGAGCCGGGAGAACCGATGGCAACACGAGGAAGAACATGCCCGCGAGCGCCAGTGTGTATGCGTATCGCGCCAGCACGCGATGGTCGCGGATGAACCAGATGATCACCAGGAACAGCACCAGGCCGAGCGCCGTCCACACGATCTGGGTCGGCGCAGCGGCGCCGGTGAACTTCGGCCCGGTGCCGTCGTCGGACTGTTGCTTCAGGCCGAGGTCGAGGCGGTGGATCATCACCAGACCCAAGCCGTTCAGCAGTACCACGATCGGCAGCAGCAGCGGGTCGGCGTAGGGCGCCACCCGACGGATCACCAGGTGGGCGATGAGGCCGGCCGCCAGCGGGACGATGCTGTCGGTCAGCAGGTGGCTGTTGATCCGACCGTCGCGGGTCGCCTCGACGATCGCCTCGGCGGCGAACACGATCGCGATGGCGAACACGAGCAGCATGAGCTCGGCGCTCCGCCGAGTCGGCACGCGGATCTCGCCGGTCGTCTGCGTCACCGGCATCCCTCGCTGGGCGGCGGGGTCGACGGCGTCCCGGAACCGACGCCCGTCTGGCTGCTCAGGCCGGCGCCCGGGACGCTGCTCGCGGAACCTCTGGGAGCAGCTACGCGGGCCGCGACGTGATGTGCTGTCGTCTTGGTGGGCGTCTTCGCGGGCGTGTGCGTCGGCGTCTTGAGCGGCGACGGGAGGACGTCGCTGGCCCGGATCGACGGGGTCGTGGTCGGCGTCGGCGTGCGGCACGGCGGCAGCAACTGCGTCGTCAGCAGGTTCTTGACGATGTCCTGCGCGCCCGACGGGCTGTGCGCCGTGATGCCGGACTCGACCCGGCTGCGCGCCGCCTGGGTGAGGTCGGCGAGCTTGAGCGAGGTGTTCTTGGACAGCTTGTAGAACTTCAGCGGCCCGAACTCGGTGTTGACGCCCCGGAAGATCGCCACCTCGTCGCCGGACTTTCCGACGAAGTATTGGCTCTGCGTCCACGCGTAGAAGCCGCCCGTGCCACCGATGAGCACCACCAGGACCCCGACGGTGATGACCAGCCGGCGCAGCCAGCGCCGCCGCCGGGGCACCGCATCGAGATGCTGCGGCACGTCGGTGCGAGTCATGTGCGCCGCCCGCTCGGCCGGGCTGTCGTCGGCGGAGAGCCGCGGCGTGGGTTCGGTCGGGTCGACGAACGCGCCCCCGATCACCGGGACGTCGTCGCCGAAGCCCGCGTCGACGACGTCGGCCACGATGCACGTGACGTTGTCCGGACCGCCCCCACGCAGCGCCAGTTCGACGAGCCGGTCGGCACACTCCTGCGGATCGCCCTCGCTCAGCGCCTCGAGCAGGGTGGGCGCGGTGACGACGTCGGACAGCCCGTCGGTGCACAGCAGGTAGCGATCACCGGCCCGGGCCTCACGGATCGAGACGTCCGGGTCGACGTCGGCCCCCATCAGTGCGCGCAGGATCACCGACTTGCGGGGATGGTGGCTGGCCTCCTCGGCGGTGAGCTTGCCCGAGTCGACCAGCGACTGGACGTACGTGTCGTCGTGCGTGATCTGGGAGAGCTGCTCGCCGCGCAGCAGGTAAGCCCGTGAGTCGCCGACGTGCACCAGCCCGACCTGCCCGCCGGTGAAGCGCAGCGCGGTGAGCGTGGTGCCCATGCCGTCGAGCTCGCTGTCGGCGCTGATCGAGTCGGAGATGCGCTGGTTGGCGTCCTCGACGGCCCGGCGCAGCGCAGCGAGCAGGTCGCCGACCGGGCGGTCCTCGTCGAGGTGCTCGACGGCGGCGACGGCGATCTTGCTGGCCACCTCGCCGGCTGCGTGCCCGCCCATGCCGTCGGCGATGGCCAGCAGCCGAGGTCCCGCATACACCGAGTCCTCGTTGTTGCCACGCACCAGGCCACGGTCTGACCGCACCGCGTACCGAAGAGCAAGGGTCACGAGCCCAACCCGCCCGAGCGAATCCGCGTCCGCACCACTCGCCGGCGCTCGGGTGCACCCGCGGCTCCGCACCGCTCCTTCGTCGCGGGCCGCGTCGCGGCGGCGGGGCTCTTCGCGCGAGCGCTCATCGGAGCTCCAGGACGGTACGGCCGATGCGGATGGGGACGCCGACCTCGAGCGGCGTCGGGCCGCCCAGCTTGTGCTGGCCGAGGTAGGTGCCGTTGGTGGAACCGAGGTCCTCGACGAACCACACGCCGTCCTGCTGGCTGATCCGCGCATGCCGGGTACTGGCGTAGTCGTCGGTCAGCACGAGCGTGGAATCGTCGGCGCGTCCGATCAGGACCGGCGCGCCGGTGAGGCCGATGCGGGTGCCGGCCAGACCACCCTCGGTCACGACCAGCACGCTAGCGCGCCGCGGTCCCGGTGCCGAACCTGCGGGTGCCCGGCCCCGGCGTCGCGCCGGCGGCGGGACGGCGATCCGCGGCTGGCCGCTGGCACGCAGGTCGGCCCGGACGACCCGAACCGACGCGAACACGAACAGCCACAGCAGGACCAGAAACCCGAACCGCATCAGCTGTATGGCCAGCGGCGAATTCACCGGGCTGCCTTGCCTGGACTCAGTTGGGTCACCCGTGCTCCTGCTGGAAGACCAGGCGGGTATGGCCGGCCCGGATCACGTCGCCGTGCCGCAGCAGCTGGCTCTTCACCTCGTGGCCGTTCACCGAGGTGCCGTTCGTCGAACCGAGGTCGTACACGGTCGCGAAACTACCGTCGAACTGCACGTCGAGGTGCCGCCGCGACACGCCCTGGTCGAGCAGCTGCAGATCAGCCTCGGTGCCTCGGCCGATCAGGTTGCTTCCGGTGCGTAGCTCGAAGCGCCGGGTCGTGCCGTCGACGAGCAGCACGCCGCGGACGCCGGTCTGGGTCGTCCCGGACGGTGGCAGCGGATACCCCTGCTGCGGGTGCGGCTGCGGCGGAGGGGGCGGCGCGGACGGCTGCGTCATCGGCGCCCCGTCCGGCGAGTACGGAGCGGCCGGCAGGTACGGGCCGCCAGGCACCGCATGCTCCACCCCGGCGACCGCGACGCCGTACATCGGGGGCGATGGGGGCGGCGCCATCACGGGTGGTGCCGGCGACGGGGCGCCGCCCAGGAAGGGATCGACCTCGTGGGCCGGCTGTCCTTGTGCGCCGGCGAACCCGGGCATGAACTCCGGCTGCGGCTGCGGCTGCGGCTGCTGCGGCGGGGCGCTGCCGAACGGCTGCTGGTACTCGCTGGGCGAATGCCCGGGCACCGCCGGCAGCGACAGCGAGTCGTAGGGCCGCCGTCGTGGGCCGACCCCGGATTCCATCCGCGAGGCCACCCCGAAGACGCCCGTGTGCAGGCTGTCGTCGCGGGCGAGGTAGACCTCGATGTCGCCCGCGGTGCGCCAGCCGTTCTCGTCCAGATGCTCCTGGATCAGCTCGGCGAGGGAATTGGTCAGCTGCAGCTCCCAGGGCACGAGCCGGTCGTAGTCCGACGGCGCGAGCGTGACCCGATAGCGGTTGGGGGCCAGGACCTCGCCGCTGGGCATCACGTTGCGCTTGTCGGTGGCCTCGCGCTGCAGGGCGGTGCCGATCTCGACGGGTTCGACCTGCCCTTTGAATACGCGGGCGAACGCCGAGCCCACGACACCCTCAAGACGCCGTTCGAAGCGCTGCGCCAAGCTCATACTCGCCCTCGCCTCCTACCGTGGCCGGCCGCCGGCGGCTGCCCATCGCCGTCGATATCGCGGATCGCGACGAGCGCACCGACTCCACGCGACCGCGCGCTGCGCTCGTCCATCGCGGTCCTCCTGCTGCAGGTATCGCGGCCCACAGTCGGGCCTGGTTCCTGGTCGGTTCCTAGTCGGCGCAGGTCGCAACGGCATGGCAACTCGCCGCGCCGACCTTGCGCGTTCGAATGATGGTACTTGCGTGCGCCCTGGGCGGACCCGTGCCCACCGGAGCGGCCGATCCCGCATGCTAATCTTGCGGCTTGCCGCGGCTGGTTCGCGGCGCTGTTTATGGATCGCCGCGGGCAAGTGGCGGAATGGCAGACGCGCACGGTTCAGGTCCGTGTGTCCGTAAGGACGTGGGGGTTCAACTCCCCCCTTGCCCACCAATAAGGCCCCGGGATTCCGGGGCGCCCGGTCTTGTGATTCAGACATAACGGCACCCGTGATACTCCGCTGATACTTGGACCATCACGCGCCGCCGTAGACCATCGCGGCGAGCTTCGTTGCGGCCTCGCGCTGCATCGTCGGCATGACGTGCGCGTACACCGTCAGCGTGATCATCGGGGAGGCGTGGCCGAGTCGCTCGCTGACGACCTTCACAGGCACGCCGGCGAGCAGCAAGATCGTTGCGTGCGTGTGCCGGAGGTCGTGCAGACGGATCGTCGGTAGGGCGTCCTCGCCGAGTTCCTTGCGTGCGCGGGCGACTCGGTTCTTGAACGCGAGCGAGAACCGCTCGGGGTGGCGCACGGCGCCGTCGACTGTGCCCAGCACTGGGGCGTCGTCGCGGGCCAGGGCAAGGCTGAGCGTCCCGATCGTCTTGCGGTGCGCCCGGAGCGCGGCGAGCGTCTGTGGGTCGACGTCGATCACGCGGGGCTTGCCTGACTTGGGCGCGCTGACCACGAGGCGCTCACCCTGGCCTTTGATCTTGACGAGCGTGGCCGACCGGCGGACGGCGATCGTGCCGGCGTCGAAGTCGATGTCACGCCACTGGAGGGCGAGCGCCTCGCCGCGGCGCATGCCGGTCATCGCCAGCAGCAGCCACGCCACGTACATCTCATCGCCAGCCTTCGACCAGTCCAGGAACGCGCGCAACTGCCCGTCGGTCCACGGGTGCATCTCCGGGGCGGCCGCCTCCTTCGCCGAGGGCGGGGTCGCTTTGTCGGCCGGGTTGACCGCAAGCCGGCCGTCGCGCACCGCGACCGCGAGCCCCTTGTGGACGATCGTGTGGATATAGCGCACCGTCCGCGCGGACAGGCCGCCTTCCTTACTATCTGCGCGGCCGCTCTGCTCGAGCTGGCGGTACAGCTTCGTCAGGCGCGTCCCGGTGAGCTGGTCGAGCCGCAGGTCGCCGATATGCGGGCTCACGTGCAGCCGGACGTTCTTCCGGTAGCTGGCGACCGTCGACTCGGCGAGCCGCAGCCCGTCGAGCCACTCGGCGAGGTGCTCACCGACCGTGACCTTGTTCGGCAGGACGTGCGTGCCGTCGGCGATCTTGCCCAACTGCTCGCGCAGCTCGGCGGCGGCGGCCTTGCGCGTCAGGTATCCGCGCTTGAGCACGACGCGTCGTCCGCCGTCCTCGTCGGCCGCTGCGTACTTGATCAGGTACCGCGGGCCGGCCTTCGTCTTGTACTCCGAGATGCCGCCCTCGCCGGACTGCCGGCGCCGTGGCTTCGTCATGATCGCTTCTCCCTCTTCCAGCGTCGCTGGATCTTGCGTAGCTCAGACTCGTACCGCTCGGCGAGTTCGCGTCCGAGCGGGGTTAGTTGGCCGCCAGCGCGGCGGGGACCCGTCGGCTCGAGGTAGCCAAGCGACGACTTGCGTGCGAACGTCAGCCGATCGCGGACCTGTGTCGGGTCGAGCCCGAGCTGGTAGCCGACGAGCGGGTTGGGGTTCGTGCGGCCTTGTGCGACCGCCTCGGCGTATGTCTTCGCGACGAGCAGGTAGCCGAGTTGCGCATCGGTGGGGCGCTCGTCGGGCAACTCGAGCGCGTCGAGACGTTGCCGAAACGCTGTGTCGGGCTTCCCGTCGGCGCCTCGGCCGATGCGTGAATCCTTGACGACCTGGACGAGGTCGGTGATCGACTGCTTCATGTGGGCAAGCGGCACTCGTCGGAGGACCTCGCCGTAGATGCTGTGATCTGGCGGTAGAGCTTCCAGGGTCGCCGCGCCATCGAGCCAGTGCTCCAGCGGGTTCATGTTGCTGTCGATGTTGCCGGCGGCGCGCGGGATGATGCGGAGCTCGCCGAGGCGCCAGCCGTCGTTGACGAGCCAGAAGAAGCCGATGGCGGACCACGTGTCGTCGATGTGGGTCTGCATCGCCCAGCAGTTGCGGGCCGGCACCTCGATCGGGTGGTCTTCGCGTTTCACACGACGGACGCTATGCGTCGCGTATGCGTTTGTCAATAGCCAACGACTGTTGAGCTTGGCTGCAGAGCGTTGCGTCATGGGATGCGCGCGCAATGCACCCACCTAGCGGCCGACAGACTTAGGCTGTTGGACATGACAGCGATCTACACCCGGGCACAGGCGCGCAGACTGCTTCCGCCGCCACCCGATCGCAGGCGGATCCGCCTCGATGCCGGCGCCTCGCAGGCCGAGGTGGCCGCCGAGTCCGGCGTCAACCAGAGCAGCGTCCACCGCTGGGAACTCGGCACAACCACACCGCGGGGCTCCCACCTCGTCGCCTACGTCGACGTACTGCTCCGTCTCTCCGCGATCACGGGGGTCCCGCAGTGACCCTCGACGAGCTCCGCGCCAGCACCGCCACCGTCCTTACCGTCACGCAGACCGCTTCCCTGCTGCGCGACCTCGAGGGCGACACCGTCGACGAGCGCACCGTGCGCCGAGCATGCGAAGAGGGCCAGCTGCCGTGCATCCGAGTCGGCCGCCGGATCCTGATCATTCGGGAGCGGCTGCTCTCGATGCTCGACACGCCGCCACCGTCAGCGGGTGATGCCGCGTGAGGCCACCAGACGAGAGAACCCGCCCCCTCGACAAGGGCGGGTCCGGTGAGGACAGCGGCAGCAAGTCTCTCGCCAGCAACGTAACACGAATCGCCGACAGTCCACCGCAGCGCGCGCACCGGGTGCGCGACCTGGGCAGGTACGGGCGCCGCCGCGCGGCCCGTCAGCTCGATGTGCTGCTCGAGGACCTGTTCCCGCCGGTACCGGCCGTGCCGTCGTCGTACTCGCTCGAGGCTGAGGCGCTCCGGGCCCATGCCCGCGACCTGTGGCGGGCGGGTTGGCAGATGTGGGAGCTCGCAGCGACGCTCGATGTTGATCTGGCGGGTGGGCCGTGAGCGGCCGGAAGAGGCCCACGGTGCACCTCGACGTCGGCAAGTGGACCTGCGACGTGCGCGGGCCGGTCAGGCACATCGTGCCCGCCGTACGCGCCGTCTGCGGCCGCGACTGGACGCTCGACTTCGACCACCGGTCACGCAGCCTGCGGATCCCGGTCGACAAGACCGCCGACCTGGTCGCCGCGCTCGAGAACGCCAAGGTGCATGTCGTCATCAAGGGCGCCGTCCCGGAAGTGGGGCTGTGGTGACCAGCGGGCAGAAACGGAAGGGCGACCGCGCCGAGCTCGAGGTCGCGCAGCTGATCACCGACGAGCTCGGCTACGCCGCCCGCCGCAAGCTGGGCGCTGGCCGGCTCGACGACGTTGGCGACATCGACGGCGTGCCACGGCACGTGATCCAGGTCGCGAACTGGTCGGACGTAGCCCGCGCCGCTCGAGAGAAGCCCGCCGCCGCCGAGGTCCAGCGCCGCAACGCCGGCGCCGACTTCGCTGCCACGTTCGTGCGGTTCCGTGGCGGGGCCTGGCGCGTCGTGATGACCCCGACGCAATGGGCCGACCTGGTGCGGGAGGCCCTTGCGTGACCGCCCCCGATCTCGTCGACCCGTGGGCCGACATACCGCCGCCGACCGAGCCACCGGGCTACGCCGGGGCGACGACGTGGCGGCCCGTCGACCTTGCCGCGATCTTGGCCGGCGACCACGAACCGACCGTGCCAACCATCGGGCGCCGAGACGACGGCCGCGGCATCCTGTACCCGGGCCGCTCACACACGTGCGTCGGCGAGTCCGAAGCCGCCAAGTCCTGGTTCGCGCAGTGGATCGCGACGCAGGAGCTCGGCCGCGGCAGCGCCGTCGCCTACCTCGACTTCGAGGACGACGCGGAGAGCGTCACACGGCGGCTACTCATCCTCGGCGCACTGCCTGACTGGATCGCCGGCCGGTTCGCCTACATCAGCCCGTCCGAGCCGGTCACCGTCGCTGGCGGCCTCCGCGACCTCGAGCAGGCGCTCGGCGATCTGCGGCCCTCCCTAGTCGTGATCGACGGCGTCACCGAGGCCCTGTCGCTGCACGGGCTCAGCACGAACGACAACGACGAGATCGCCCGCTTCGGGCGCACCCTCATCCGCCCGATCACTTCGAGCGGCGCTGCCGCACTGTCGCTCGACCACGTCACCAAGAGCACCGAAGGCCGCGGCCGCTACGCGATCGGCGGCGTCCACAAGCTCAACGCCGTCACCGGCGCCGCGTTCGTCCTGGAGAACGTCACCCGCTTCGGCCACGGCCTCACCGGTAAGAGCCGCCTGCTCATCGCGAAGGACCGCCCCGGCCGGCTACGCGAGCACGCGCTACCAGGCACCGGCGACCGCTGGTGGTACGCCGACTTCACCCTCGACACCGCCCAGCAGCCCGACCCCGCCGGCATCGCCTCGCCACACCACTCCACCGCGCCGTTCCACCCCACGACGCTCATGGCCAAGGTCTCCGACGCGCTCGCCGGCGCGCCCCACCCGCTCACCAGCAACGACATCACCGCACGCGTCCGCGGCAAGGCCACCGACATCAGGACCGCCATCGCCGCCCTCGTCGACACCGGCCACGTCGAAGCCATCGCCGGCGCCCGCGGTGCCCGCCACCACACCCTCGTCACCCCCTACCCAGACGGAGCCGACCAGTGAATCCTGACCACGTCTCGACTGCGTCCCGACGCAGTCAACCGCCCCCCAACCATCCAGAGGCGCGAACCGGTCAAAACAGTGCAACCCACTGCGTCCCGACTGAGTCCCACCGCGTCCCCGACGCAGTGGAACCACTGCGTCCTGCGTCCCCCACTCTTAAGGGGACGCAGACGCAGACCCACTCAGACACCGATACGAACACCTCGACTGCGTCCCGGGCGGCGGCGGCGGTGCGTCCTTTGCGCGACGGCGCTGGGGGAAGCGCGACGGTCGTCGGGTCGGTCGCGTTCGCGGGCGTCGACCGGACTGAGCGCCGCTCGGTATCGCGGCCAGTATCACGAGCGCCCAGCGGGCAGGCTCAGGGCTCTGGAGCGCAGCAGTTACGGCGCATCGGTCGGGCTGCGGCGGGGGATGCGCAGTCCCCCTCTGCTGCCGCGGCGCGGTCTCGTTATCGCTGCCGGAAGCACCCCGACGAGTCGGTGACCTGGCGCGGCAAGGGCTGCGCTGGGTGCGCGCCTCGCCCGCGGTCAGGTGACGAGCTGCCGTGGTGGTGGTATTCAGCCGGGCGGCAACGCTGATGCCCGGCGTGTGCTCGATCTGCAGCCATGCTGAGCGTCAGACGATCGACGAGGCGCTCGTCGGCGCGGTGCCGTACCGCGATATAGCGGGACGCCACGGTGTCACACCGTCGTCGCTGACGCGGCACCGGAAGGGGCACCTGTCGCCGGCGATCGTCGCGGTACAGGCGGAACGTAACCGTGACGCGGCGGTGTCCGTCGCGGATCGCGTCGATGGCCTCTACGACCGTGCGTCCGCGATCCTGCTGGCCGCTGAGTCCGGCAAGCAGGCGGGGCTGTCGCTGGCCGCGATCCGCGAGTTGCGCGCGCTGTGCGAGCTGCTGGCGCGGCTGACCGGCGAGCTCGACGAACGCCCGCAGACGCTCGTGGTGAACCTGCAGACGTCGCCGGAGTGGCTCGATGTCCGGACGAAGATCCTCGCCGCTCTGGCGGTGTTCCCGGACGCGCGCGCCGCGGTGGTGGCCGCGCTCGAGCCGGGTCGGCGCGTGATCGAGGGAGAGGTGGTTGAGTGATGAGCAGCCTTGCTGAGGATCTGAGGATCGCTGCTGACCCGGTGGTGCTGGCTCGGCGGCTGGGGGTCGAGCCTGACCCGTGGCAGGCCGGGGTGCTGCGTTCGAGTGAGGCACGGATCTGCCTGCTGTGCTCGAGGCAGGCGGGCAAGTCCACGGTGTCGGCGGTCGCTGCGTTGCACTGCGCGTTGTACGAGCCGGGGTCGCTGGTGTTGATCGCGGCGCCGTCACAGCGGCAGTCGGTGGAGTTGTTCCGCACGATCACTCGGTTCTACCGGGTGTTGGGTCGTCCGGTGGCGGCTGAGGCGGAGAACACGATGAGCCTTGCGCTGGAGAACGGTTCGCGGATTGTGACGTTGCCGGGTGATGAGCGGACGACGCGTGGGTACGCCGCGGTTCGGCTGCTGATCATCGACGAGGGTGCGCGGGTGCCGGATGACTTCTACTCGTCGGTGCGGCCGATGCTGGCGGTGTCGGGTGGCCGGCTGATCGCGTTGTCGACGCCGTTCGGGCAGAGGGGTTGGTTCCATGCGGCGGCCACGTCCGAGCGTGGCTGGAGGGTGGTGCGGGTGCCGGCGGATCAGGTGCCGCGGATCACGGCCGCGTTCCTGGAGGAGGAGCGGGAGACGCTCGGCGAGTGGATGTTCCGTCAGGAGTACGGCTGCGAGTTCGTGGCGGGTGCGGGGTCGTTGTTCGACCCGGCCGATATTGAGGCGATGTTCGACTCGGCATTGGAGCCGCTGGATTTCGGCGTGCCGCTGGCGCCGGATCTGCGTGTGGTCGGGGGTGCGGCGTGAGGGTGCATCGGGCGGTCGGGGTGGACTTGGGTCGACAGGACGACTACACGGCACTGTCCATTATCGACAGGGTGCCGGTTGAGGGTGGCCGGCCGGAGTTCCATGTGCAGTGGCTGCGTCGGTTGCGGCACGTCCCGTACACGGTGGTGGCGGATGAGATCGCGGCGATGTCGATGTGGCCGGCGCTGATCGGTGTGCGGTTCGTGGTGGACGCGACCGGGGTGGGCCGGGCGGTTGTGGATCTGCTGCGTGAGCGGGTGCCGCACGTCGAGGCGGTGACGATCACCTCGGGCAGGGAGGTGACGATCGCGCCGGTGCCGCATGAGCACGGGGTGCCGAAGCGGGATCTGGCGAGTGCGATGGAGGTCGCTCTGAGCGCGCGGAGGCTGCGCGTGCCGGACAAGCTGCCAGAGGGGCGGGCGCTGGCTGCCGAGTTGCAGGACTTCGGCTGGACGATCAGTGCCGCGGGGCGTGACAGCTACGCGGCGAAGGG